>NZ_JBHLUN010000006.1:0-370459 GCF_042433915.1 Roseomonas elaeocarpi
CTCGGCCGTGGCGGTGCTGCTCTACTGCTTCTTCATCCTGATGGGCGGGAAGACGCCGGAGGAGATCCGCAGCCTCGACCTGCTGACCGACCTGCTGCCGGGCTGGTGGTGGCTGGCCGTCAGCGCCGCCGGCGGCATCGTGCAGCTGGCGGGGCTGATCCTGAACATCCGCTTCCTGCGCGCCGCCTCGGCCTTCGGCCAGCTGCTCTGGATTGGCTTCATCGTGCGCATGGTGTTCCCGATCTACCCGTGGGCGCCCCTCCTCGGGCTCGCCTGCGGCTGGGCTGTTCCCAACTTCTTCGTGGTGGCGCGGCATGCCCGCGACTGGTGACATGGACTGGGAACGCCTGGTGACGCTGGCCCTGCAGGGGCTGGCTGGCGGTGGTGTCGTTGGCCTCGGCGGCCTGCTGTTCGGTGTCTGGGACCGGCGCATGAAGGGCCGCTCCGACAATCGCGGCGACGACCGTGCCGATGATCAGGCACTCAACGCCGAGCGGCAGCGCCTGGTGGAGAACCTGAGGACCGAAGGGGACCGCGCCGCCACCCGTGCCCGGGAAGCCGAGAAGCGCCTGGACGAGTGCGAGGAGGACCGCGACCTCGGCTGGGACCTGGCGCGCGGCATGGAGACGCTGGCGCACGAGCGGCGGCACGCACACCTCAACGTGGTCAGCGCGCTGATCGCCCTGCGTGCCATGGTGAAGGGCTTCCTGGCTGGTGCTGTGACCCAGGAAAGGCTGCGCCAGGCGCTGGACGAAAGCGCCGACCCGGTGCCGCCGCCGCCGGTGCCACCGCTGCGTGACGTCGAGCCGCGGAAGGCCGGGGCCGGCGAGTAGCCGGCTGCCTAACACTCTGTCGGCTATGGAGGAGCCGATCCCGCCACCAGCCGAGTGATGTTCTCCGGTTCCCGTTCTGCATTGAGCGGCGTCCAGCCCATCGGCTCGGCTTGGCCGCAATTAGGATTAGCGAAGACCCATGGCGCACTGACGTCCGAGGTTCGGATGCCGATCGTAACACCGAGTTTGCGGTCGAGGATCCACACCTTGGTTTCGAATGGTGCCTCATCAAGCGACTGCCAACCTTGCATGCACAACCCTCCAGAGAGGGGGGATGCGATCACCAGCCGCTCTGAAGCACCATCAACTGACGGTTGAGATGTTACATAAGTTAACGTGAGGTGAGTGGTCGCGGGCTCAGGCAGCGAGGCTGAACGTCGGACAAGTTGCTGCCCTTCCGACCGGCGACCATCTCCCCCTGCGCAGAGTGAGCCTGCCTGCCGCCGCGACTGATCCAGCGTAGGCAGGTTTCTCGCCTCCGCACAACCAGAAGGTGTGTGGTCGCCGGCGGGTAGCCTGGAATGGAAGAGCCGTTCCTGCCTCCGGTCGAATAACCCGCCGCAGGTCAGTCTCCGAGGGGCTGCCGCCGGAAGCGTTTCCAGTACCGGCGCTTGATCTTCGCCCGGTCCCCAGCACGCCAGATGTGAACGCGCTTTGCCTTCGTCAGCGCGTCGTACTCGTCACCGCCTCGCAGCGGAATGCGCTTGGTGGCCATCGCCGCTGCATGCTCCAGAACAAAGGTTTCGTTCGCGCATCGGAGCAGCAACTCCAAGCTGCTTGCGTCTCCCCTCGATGGTTGGCTCATAGCGCCTTTCTACATTGCTCACGAATGCGTGTGAACAACCAAGGTTAAGACCGCGTTTGATCGGTCGCTTCGAACCGCCGCCGGGCGGCTCCCCGGCAAACCCTCATCCCTGGAACCGAACGCCGCGCTCTGCCGCGGTGAAGGAGACCTCATGTCCACGCTCTGGGCGCTGGCGCTGCCAGTGCTTCAGCCAGCGCTGGTGGCGCTCGTCACCTCGCTTGCTCTCTCCATTCCGGCCGCGGCCGTGGCCCTGATCAAATGGGCCTGGACCAAGGCCACCGCAAACGACGAAACGGCCAAGGCCACAGCCCTGCAGCGCCTGGCGGAGATCGGCGGCCGTGCCGGCGCACAGCTCGCCACCGTTATCATGTCCGATCCCGCTGCCTCGGCGGCGATCCAGGCGGCCAAGGATGCACTGGTCGCCACCATGGCGGCCAACGTCAAGGAGACGCTGGCGAAGATTGGCGGCAACGCCTCGGGCGTTGAGCAGATCATCCTGGGCAAGGCGGCCGAGGTGCTGCCGGCGCAGGTGGCTGCTGCGGCGCAGGCTGCCGCGGCCTCCGGTGGCACGGTGCCGGATCTCGCGGCCGCCGCGGCGGCGCTGTCGAAGTTGACGGGACTGCTGAAGCCAGCCGGCATCCCGGTCTCCGCCATCGGTGCGGGGGCCTGAGCCATGGACGCGCGTTTCCTGGCTCTGATCGAGCCGCAGGTCGCCAAGGAGGGCGGCTACAGCAACAACCCGGCCGATCGCGGCGGAGAGACCATCTGGGGCATCACCGCCGCTCGCGCCCGGGCGGCGGGCTACACTGGCCCGATGGCCACCATGCCGCGCGCCACAGCCCTCGACATCTACGGCCTCTACTACTGGCGCCAGCCGATGTTCGACCAGATCGACGCCATCGATCCGGGCGTGGGCGAGAAGATGCTGGAGATCGGCATCAATATGGGGACGGGCAGGGCAGGGCAGTTCCTGCAGCGCATCCTCAACGTCATGAATGGGCGGGGCAGCCTCTGGGCCGACCTGAAGGTCGACGGCGTGTGCGGCGCCATGACACGGGCGGCGATGAACTCATTCATCCAGCGCCGCGGCGCGCAGGGTCGGAGGGTGCTGCTGGAAGCGCTAATCGGCTTGCAGTGCGAGTTCTACATCGGTCTGGCGGAGGGCGACGTGAGCCAAGAGGACTTTGTGTACGGCTGGATCGCGAACCGCGTTGTTAACGTTTAGGCGTGGTGCCACAGACACGGTCGTACGGTACTCACCCTCGTGTGTGCTGATTTCTGTGTGCAGTGCAGCGTAACTGAGTGCAGTAACGTCCTAGACCGCCCGTTCAGGATGTAAGGCCCTCGCCGTGAGAGATGAAGAAAACTCAAGGGGGCACTACTCCGCGAGGGTAGAAGCCGAGCACGTGCGTATTCTGCTCCTGATCCAGTTTCAGGGGCATGATCTGCCACTCAGCTTGTCTGAACTCGCCGAGCAGACAGGATTGCGTAAGAGCGTGTTGCTGCGTGCGCTCGCAGCCGCCGAAACGCGAGGCGAGGTTGTGCGCGCCGGCGACTTCACTTGGCGTCGTGGAAACTAGGCTGGGGCTGACACTAGATTGGCTGGCGCGACCTCGGTGATCTCGGCTCAGGCGTCTGCCTGCTACCGCGCAGCGTTCCCCACTTCTCCTGCCACAATCCTTCGTCGTCGAGGATCGCAATGTCGTCCCGGTCGATGGTGCGCTTGAGCGCCTGCAGGATTGCCTCCGGCATTACCCTGACCGCGTCCTCATAGCCATCTGGCCCGATGATCTCGGCCAGAACCCGACCGCCTTCATTGAACAATATCAGCGTCACGCCCCCTGGAAGAAGGTCACGTGTCGTCCAGAGTTCTAGCCCAGCCATGCTCGTCCAGAGTAATAGTTGGATCACCGCAGGTTGTGCTCGCGGGAATGTTCCGTCAATCGCACAAAGTGCGGGATGGATGCAGTTACATGAGCCCGCCATTCCGCCTCTAAGGGCCAGGACTGGGCCTGATCCTGCGTTGCTGGCACCCGGGAAAGCTGCACCCGGAGACCTGGGAGGCGAAGTGACCGGTGGTGCAGGAGGCGGTGAAGGTGACCGGGTAGATCTACCGGAGCCATCTGCCGGTGAGGGTCAGGTCGGCGATGAAGATCGCCCGTTCCTTATCGTTCCTCACGATGACGCTGAAGATGCGGAGATCCCCGTCGGGCAACTCGTCCGCGGCTATGTTCGGCAGGGCAGCGATGGCTTCGCGCCGGGCGGTACCATCGTCAGGGTAGTCCATGCCGATGGCGTCTCGGATTAGGCCTGAACCTGCGATAGTATCGAAATAATAAAGTGGCATGCACTCTCATGGCAGATCTGCCCGACCGGTGCGCCCTCACAGGTTAGGTTGCATGGCAGGCTCTGGGACCGCGCTTCGAGACCTGGAAGACAGAGTAGGCCGGTATCCCTCAACGCACTCGCAGCCTCTCGCTCCCTAGTTCGGCTCCATATGGAGGTACTTGGGATTGAACCCGGCGAAGTCGCGCAGTCGCTGGAAGTCGCGAATGATCAGGCGCCTGTTGACCATCGTTACCAGCCCCTCGGCCCGTAGCTGCTGCAGCATGCGGTTCACATGCACCGGGGTGAGCCCGAGGATGTCAGCCAGATCCTGCTGCGTCAGCGGGAGGTCGCAGCTATCGGTGGTGGCTAGTTCCACCGCTTGCAGGCGCAGCAGCAGTTCGCAAAGCAGGTGCGCGAGATGCTTGTCGGCCGGCCGTCGGCCCATGCTTACGATCCACGCACGCAGCACCGCCTCATCCACCAGCGTGGCCCACCACAGGGCACGCGTGACGGTCGGGCTGACAGAGACCAGGTTCGTAATCGTGGCCCGACTGAGCCGGGCAACCCTGCACTTGGTGAGAGTGCCGACGCTGTGGTCCATCTTGTGCAGGATCGCCACATGCAGATCGCAGAAGTCGCCGGGCAGCAACAGCGCCATGATCTGCCGCCCCCCATCGGGCAACATCTTGTAGCGGCAGGCGAAGCCCTCCACCACCAAGTGGACGTAGTCGGGGCGCTCACCCTCCGCGACCAGCTCCCGGCGTGCGCCGACCGGGCGGGTTTCACGAGCCAAGTCTTCTAGTATGCTGCGGTCTTCGGGCGTGAGCACGGCACCATGCGCCAGCTTCAGCACCAGCGGGCTGGACCTTGCTTCCACTGTGTCCCCGCTGCGACTTGGCGCTATTCCACGTTGCGCGTAATTCTCCTTGGACGTCTACGCCGATTTGATAAGGGCCAGCCAGCGCGCTGCCGACCGACCGGGACCAGGGCTGGGCGTACTACCAGCGCAACTGGCGCCCGGGGAAGCCGCACCCGAAGGCTTAGGAGCGAAGTGGACGGCCGCACAGGACGCGGTGCGGCTGGCTTCCTGACCGGCGGAGTGGGTGGCATGCTGACCAGAGCGCCACCCGCCCGAGGCCTTAGTGACAACCGAACCGACCCTGGAAGAGCAGTGGCAGGCCTACGCCGCGACCACTTACGCCGGCCACGATCTGGATGAGAACAACCTGACCTGGCTGCGGATGGCCTGGATGGCCGGCGCGGACACGGTGATCCGAGGACTGGTTGCGAGCGGCCCGGAAGCGATGGTGGACCAACTGATGCGCTGGGACGCTGAGATGGTCGATGAGGCGGTGAAGCGGTTCAACGCGGCGACGGAGCCGCCGGAGGCATGACGGGGACGCGATCCCCTTTCGCCATGCTTTGCCTTGACCGCCAAGGGCAACCGCACCATCAATTCGCACATGCGCAAACCCAGCGAAAATCGGACGCTTCCGCGCCTGAGAGATCGGGCTGTGCATATCCTCTCTATGGCGGGTACGCTGATGGCCTTCGGTGGTCCGGCTGGAGCCTACCCGGTGCCCGCACCCGGCGCGATCAGCGAGGCGGCTTGGTCACGCGTCGGCGGCTCTCTGCGGCTCGCTCTGGGGCGCGCCCATGAAGAGGTCGCGCAGCGGCAAAGCGACCCGCGCCGCGGTTGAAGCCGCGCCAGGCGAGTACGCGCCACCACCACGGGTCAGCACGCAGGCGCCGTCCGCCGGGCTGCCCCAGCCCCACATCACCCTTCACACCACTGAGCTCCACGAGGGGCCGATCCCGCACTACACGGAGCTGGCGGGCTACGGGCAGGTTCAGGCCGACTTCCCTGAGCGGATCATGCGCATGGCTGAGGAGAATGCTGCGGCGGAGCGAAGGGCCATCCTTGAGGCGCCCCGTTACCAGTTCAACGAGCAGCTGATCGGCCGCCTTCTCGGTGCGGGATATGCTTTCGCCACTCTTGGCGCGTCGGTCGCCCTCGCGCTGTACGGCCATGACGCTGTCGCTTCGATACTGGGCGGCAGCACGATCGTACTTGTGACAGTCGCGTTGGTAACAGGAAAGAAGCCCTGAACGCAAAACCGCCCGGTAGGGTAAGTACCGGGCGGCTGCCGCTAGCGGGCGGGCAATTTGAGCGGGTGATCAGTCCGCCGCTCCTTTCGGGGACTTGAGGCGGATGCCGAGGCAGAGCCGCTGACGCACCCTTATAGCGTGGCCGGGCGCCTCGCTGCATCATGGGAACGCAGAGGATGCCCACCGCCAAGCATCTGATTTTCCGGGTATAAAGCCGGGTACGGGCGCAATTCAGCGCGCAAGAAATGGCGGAAATCCGCCATTTCCGGCCACCTTCGGGTCAGCCGTCCTTGTTGCCCTGACCCTGTGCCATGACGTCCCGCTCCTTCGCTTCGTCCCCGCAGGAGCTCCGGAAGATCCCAGCTCCGGCTTTCCGGGGCATGTCCGCTGTCGCGCACCAGCGAAGCCCTAACGCCGGGGGCGTCAAAGGTGTTGCCGGTCCGCTCCGGTGGTCAGCGGAAGGTGCCGACCGCCTTGGGAATGCCTCCGGGATCGACCTGACCAGGAGCGACACCGACCAGGAAGCCCGTGGTTACGCTGAACCGCGTGCCGGATCGGTACGACATCCCCGCCCAGGCCGGGGGAGCCGGTCAGTCCGCCGCGATCAGCTCCCGGATGCGGTTGGCGAGCGCTTCCATGGCGAAGGGCTTGGTCATCACGTGCATGCCCGGCTCCAGGTGGCCGTTCCCGACCACCGCGTTCTCGGCGTAGCCGGTGATGAACAGGATCTTCAGCCCGGGGCGCCTGACCCGCGCCGCATCCGCCATCTGCCGCCCGTTCATGCCGCCCGGCAGGCCGACATCGGTCACCAGCAGGTCGATCCGGACGTCGGATTCCAGCACCTTGAGACCGGCGGCGCCGTCGCCCGCCTCGATCGCGGCGTAGCCCAGTTCCTCCAGCACCTCGATCACCAGCATCCGCACGGTGGGCTCGTCGTCCACCACCAGCACGGTTTCGCCCCGGCCGGCGCGCCGCGCCTCGGCCGGTTCCGGCACGGCCTCGGCCATGTCGGCCTCGCCCAGGTGCCGCGGCAGGTAGAGCGACACGCTGCTGCCCAGCCCCACCTCGGAAAGGATGCGGACCTGCCCGCCCGACTGCCGCGCGAAGCCGTAGATCATGCTCAGGCCCAATCCCGTGCCCTGGCCCAGCGGCTTGGTGGTGAAGAAGGGATCGAAGGCCTTGGCGATCACGTCGGGCGTCATGCCGGTGCCGGTGTCGGACACGCAGAGCGACACGTACTGCCCGGCCGGAAGGTCCATCTCCCGCGCGCTGCGCTCGTCCAGCCAGCGATTGGCGGTCTCGATCCGCAGCCGCCCACCCTCGGGCATGGCGTCGCGCGCGTTGATGCACAGGTTGAGCAGCGCGTTTTCCAGCTGCGACGGATCCACCAGGATCGGCCACAGCGCTTCCGCGCCGGCGACCTCCATGGCGATGGCGGGCCCCACCGTGCGGCGCACCATGTCCTCCATGCCCGCCGCCAGCCGGTTCACGTCGGTGGGCTTGGGGTCGAGCGTCTGCCGGCGCGAGAAGGCGAGCAGCCGGTGCGTCAGGGCGGCCGCCCGCCTGGCCGCGCCCTGCGCCGCGTTGACGTAGCGGTCCACGTCCTGGAGGCGGCCCTGCGTCACCCGCGTGCCCAGCAGGTCCAGCGCCCCGATGATGCCCGTCAGCAGGTTGTTGAAGTCGTGCGCGATGCCGCCGGTGAGCTGGCCCACGGCCTCCATCTTCTGGGACTGCCGCAGCGCGTCCTCGGCGCGCAGCAGCTCGGCCGTGCGTTCGGCGATGCGCTGTTCCAGCGTCTCGTTCAGGGCGCGCAGCTCGGCCGCGACCCGGTCGCGCTCGGCTTCCACCGCGCGCCGTTCCTCCACGTCGATCAGCACGCCCGGAAAGCTCAGCGGCGTGCCGTCGGGTGCGTGGTCGACGCGGCCGTTCGCCTCGATCCAGCCATAGGTCCCGTCGGCGCGCCGCACGCGGTACTGGTGGGCATAGGCGCCGCCGCGGGCGATCGCCTCGCCCATCGCGGCGGACAGCGCCGGCTTGTCGTCGGGATGGACGGTGGCGACCACCTGCGCGAGGCTGAGGCCGCTGCGCCCGAGCGCGGGATCGAGCCCGAAGGTTTGCGCGAAGGCCTCGTCCACCGTGAAGCGGTCGGTGGGCAGGTCCCAGAACCAGGTGCCCACGATCGCGCCGGCGGCGAGCGCCAGCTGCACGCGCTGGATGTTTTCCCAGGCCAGCGCCTCGCTCTCGCGCAGCGCGGTTTCCGCCCGCCTGCGCGCCGTGACGTCGCGAAACAGCACCGACACCTGCTTGCGGCCCGGCGGTTCGACGCGCACGGCCGAAACCTCGATGTGGCGTCCCACCGCGACGAACTCGCGCTCGAAGCGGATCGGCTGGCCGCTGCGCAGCACGCCGCCGTAGAGCTCGAGCCAGCCTTCCGCCTCGTCGGGCGCGATGTCGCGCAGCGTCCGGCCGACGACGTCGGGGATGCCGGTGTGCCGCTCGTAGCCGGGATTGGCCTCGATATGGACGTAGTCGCTCAAAGGGCCGTGCGGTCCGTCGATGAACTCGATGACGCAGAACCCCTCGTCCATCGAGTTGAACAGGGTGCGGAAGCGCGCCTCGCTTTCGCGCAGCGCCGTGTCGGCCTGCCGGCGCTCGGTCTGGTCGAACATGGCGCCGAGCATGCGCAGCGGCTGCCCTTCGCGGTCGCGGATCACCGCGCCGCGGTCCAGCACCTCGGCGTAGCTGCCGTCGGCCCGCTCGAAGCGGTATTCCCCGGTCCAGTCCATCTCCTCGCCGTTGATCACGGCGTGGATGCTGCGCTGGATGCGCGCCCGGTCGTCGGGATGGAGGCGCGCGACCCACCAGCTCTCCGTCGGCTCCACCTGCGCCGCGGGCCAGCCGTAGGACGCCTCCAGCGCCTCGTTCCACAGCACGGTGCCGGTGCGCAGGTCCCAGTCCCAGATCGCGTCGCGCGTCGCCCGCTGCGCCTGGCGGAGGCGTTCGTTGAGCACCTCCAGCGCCTCGCCCGCCAGGTGCTGCTCGGTGCGGTCGCGCAGCACCTTGAGGAAGCCGACGTGCTGGCCCTGCTTGTCGCGCAGCAGCATCATCTCGCCGCTGGCCCAGAATTGGGCGCCGTCCCGGCGCCGGTGCCAGCGCTCGTCGCTGGCCCGGCCGTCGCGCAGGGTCTTGAGGATCTCCTGCTCCGGCACGCCCGCGGCGCGGTCCTCGGCGGTGAAGATGCGCTCCGTGGTCTGGCCGAGCATCTCCGCCTCGCTCCAGCCGAGGATGTTGATGGCCCCGGTGTTCCAGCCGGTGACGCGCCCCGCGAGGTCGCTGCTGACGATGGCGAAGTCCGTCGCGCTGTCCAGGGTCTGCCGCTGGAGCGCGTCGCTGCGGTCCCGTTCGGCCAGGGCCCGCCGCAGCGCGATTTCTCGGCTCACCTGCGTGGCCAGGGCCTTGAGGGCGAAGCGCTGCCGCTCGGTCAGGCCGGTCTCGCGGGGCTGGGTATCGATGACGCACAGTGCGCCCACCGGCAGCCCCTCGGCCAGGATCGGCATGCCGGCGTAGAAGCGGATGCCGGGCGCGCCGGTGACGAGCGGGTTGTCCGCGAAGCGCGGGTCGAGGGCGGCGTCGGGCACTTCCAGCCCGTCCGGGTCCTGCATGGCCACCGGGCAGAAGGCGATGTCGCGCGGCAGCTCACGCAGGCCGAGGCCGATCTCCGCCTTGCCCCACTGGCGCGTTTCGGCCACCAGGTGCACGGCCGCCATGGGAACGCCGGCGAGGTCGGCCGCCAGCCGAACGAGGTCGTCGAAGACCTCTTCGGGCGGGGTGTCCAGGAGCCCGGTCCGGTGCAGCGCGGCCAGCCGCTCTTCCTCGGTCCAGATCGGCTTGTTGTCCTGTTCGGTCATGGCGGCCTGGTCTCCTGCCGGGGTGGCAGACGAGACGTGCCAGCGGTGCCGGATATGGCATGACGGGTCCGCCTTGATAAGCGCGGGTTCCTGGCGGGACGCCCCCGTGCCCCGTGCCCCGTGCCCCGTGCCCCGCTGTCCCACCGGGCTCCGGCGCTCCCGCCACGCCGCGCGTTGGCAAGCCGGCCGCCGGCGGGCAGTGTTTCCGGCACCCGCCTGTGCAGGAGCGCGCCTTGGCCCATCCGATCTCCCCCACCGCCACCCACGCGACGGCCCCGCGCCGCAACGACCCGCCCGAGGCCGCGGTGCTGCGGCAGCTGCGCATCGACCTCGCCGCCTGCTTCCGCATGGCCGCGCGCAACGGGCTGCAGGAGGGGATCTGCAACCACTTTTCCGCCGTGGTGCCGGGGCGGCCGGACCTGTTCCTGGTGAACCCCTACGGCATGGCCTTTGCCGAGGTCACCGCCTCCTCGCTGCTGTTGTGCGACTTCGGTGGCAACGTCCTGGAAGGCGACGGCCAGCCCGAGGCCACCGCCTTTCACATCCACGCCCGGCTGCACCACGCCGTGCCGCGCGCCCGCGCCGCCTTTCACACCCACATGCCCTATGCCACGGCGCTGGCGATGACGGACGGGCCGCCGCTGCTCTGGTCCGGGCAAACGGCGCTGCGCTTCTTCGGCCGCGTCGCGGTGGACGAGAACTACAACGGCCTCGCCCTCGACGCGCGCGAGGGCGACCGGATCGCCGCGACCCTGGGCGAGGCCGACATCGTGTTCCTGCGCAACCACGGCGTCATGGTGCTGGGCGATAACGTGGCCGAGGCCTGGGACGATCTTTACTACCTCGAGCGCGCGGCGCAGGCGCAGCTGCTGGCGATGGGCTCCGGCCGGCCGCTCAAGATCGTGCCGGAGGAGATCGCCCGCCTGGTTGCGGCGCAGGAAGCCTCCGGCCGGGCCGAGAGCGCGCGGCTGCACCTGGAAAGCGCCAAGCGCATCCTGGCGCGCGAGGAGCCCGGCTTCGCCGCCTGAGGCCGCCCCGGGCTGAACGGCGCCCGGCCGACCCGGCCCTGCTGACGCTGCCCTACGGCGCTGTCTCTGGGCGCTGTCTATGGGCTCTGCCTCACCCGGCGCTTCCTCCCGGGGGCGCTGCGCCCGGTGCTGCCCGTCCGATGCTGCCCGCCGATGCCGGATGGGCCGGCGCTCAACCGCGGGCGACATCCCGGCCGGCCGTGCGCCGTCGGGCCCGCGCCGGACGCGGCGCCGCGCGAACCGTGCCGGTTTCCGGGCGTTGCACCCGTTGTCGGAGTTCACGACGGAACGGGAGGTCGACCGATGCGAGCTGTTGGGCTGGCACGTTTTCTGGGGTGGTTCAGCATCGCGCTGGGCACGACGCAGCTGTTGTTCGGCTCCAGCCTGGCGCGGCAGTTGGGCCTTCCGCGCCGCGGCGGGCTGATGCGCGGCCTGGGCGCCCGGGAGGTCGCGACCGGCGCCGCCATCCTGTACTGCCCCGCCGCGGCGGGGCCGCTCTGGGCGCGGGTGGGCGGCGACGTCATGGACCTCGCGATCCTGGGCCGCGCCTCGACCTTCGGCCGACGCGAGAGGCGCAACGTCGGGCTGGCGGTGGGCGCGGTGGTGGGGATCACCGTGCTCGACCTCCTCTGCGCCGCGGCCCTCACGCGCAACCGGCACTGAGCCGCGCCGCGTTCCCGTGGCCGCCCTTTGCGACGGGTTGCCTGGGAAAGCGTAACGGCATGGAGGTCGTGGGGGCGGATGGAACGATCCGCCCGCCGTGGGGATGCTGCGGGGTCTCCGGCGAGGGCGGGATGAACCGCCCCGGCGCTACTCGCGGTGCGGGCCCATGCGCTGGATCTGGTCCAGCAGCGCCGCGTCCTCGACGGCGAAGAGCACGCCGTAGGCCAGCGTGTCGCCCGCCACGGGACTCCTCACCACGCCCGTCAGCAGCAGCTGTCCGGCCAGCAGGATAAGGGCCACCGCGGCGACCGGGCGCAGAACGATCCGTAGCATGATCGATGCGCCATCGCACGAATTGGGGCCGGGCGCCAGGGAGAAGGGCCGGAATCCTCCGCCGGCCGGCCGGTTACTTTTCCTTGCCAAGCCGCTGCGCGAGGACTGCTATGCTGCGCCGCAGCAGAAGGACGTAACTGCATGAGCACCGTGACGCGACTGCGCGTGGGCGACGAGGACTTCCTGGTGGCCGCCACCATCGAGCGCTGCCCCAGGACCATGATGATCCGGGAACTGCTGCAGAACGCCCTGGAAGCCTCGGCGGGCGTCGCGGCGGGTGCGCGGCGGGTGGAGTTCTCGGTGCTGCCGCTGGAGGGTGCGCGCAAGCTGACGCTGTGGAACGGCGGGCGCGGCCTGGATGCGGAACAGCTCTACCGCATGTGCGACATCGCCGCCTCGATCAACAAGCAGACCGGCCTCGACGCCAATTTCGGCATGGGCGCCAAGGTCGCCTCGCTGCCCTCCAACCAGCACGGGATGCGCTACCGCTCCTGCCGCGACGGGGTGGTGCACGAGGTGATGCTGGGCAAGCGCGGCGGCACCTACGGCCGCGTGCTGCAGCCCGGGCCCGACGGCACGCCCACCGAGATCCTGGAGGTCACGGAGGCCGCGCGCGCCGAGGGGCGCGACACCGGCGCGGACTGGACCGAGGTGGTGCTGCTGGGCCAGGACCCGGCGCAGGACACCGCGGGTGATCCTTATGCCGGGCGGCCGCGCTCGGCACCCTCCTGGCTGCTCGACACGATCGGCGGACGCTACTTCCGCTTTCCCGAGGGCGCGGAGGTGGTGCTGCGCCCCGGCGTGCCGCCGCTGCCCCCCACGGGAGCCGAGCACCGCTTCCGCCCTCTGGAGGAGCGGCTGCGGGCGCTGCCATCCTTCGAGGGCGGGCGCTACGAGGCCGTTTCCACGCCCGAGGGGCTCGTGATCCACTACGGCTACGACCCCGCCGACCCGGACCGTGCCGGCCGCAACCGCAGCCAGGTCACGGGTCCGGAGAACGCCGAGGGCCTGGCCGCGGTGGTGTTCCGCGACGAGATGTACGGCCCCTCGCGCGGGGCGCAGTGGCGGCGTGAGGCGCCCTCCTTCGGCATCCCCGTCTCGGCGCGCCACATCTCCGTGCTGGTGGAACTGCCGGCCGGCTATCCGGCGCAGGCCGAGGGCTACCGCGAGTTCCTGCGCTACCGCGAAGGCGCGCAGGCGCAGCTGCGCCTCATCGATTTCGCGCCCCAGGTGGCGCAGCACCAGCCGGACTGGCTGCGGGAGATCCTGGCCGGCGGCTCGCCGGGGGCCGCGCTGGCGGCCGAGGTGCAGAGCGAGATGGAGGAGCTGATCCAGACGCTGGGCGTGGTGCGCCGCCGCCCGCCGCGCCCGCGCACCGCCGACGCCCCGCCGCCGGTGCCCGCCAACACCGCCGCGGCGCCGGCCGAGCCCGCGCCGCCCGGTGCGCCGAAACCGCCCGCGCCGGCCCGTCCGATCGTGCTGGAAAACGCCCCCGCCTTGTTCCTGCTGCGCGACGAGGCGGCGGTGGCGGATGCGGGCCTCGCGCACCGCGCCGCCTGCTACTATCCCGAGAGCCACCAGCTGCACGTCAACATGCGCTACGGGGCGATTCCGCTGCTGGCCTCGCTGCTGCTGGAAGGCACCGAGCCCGATCCGGCGCTCGACGCCGCGGCGACCGAGGCGGCGGAGCGCGCCACGGTGCTGCGCGTCGCGCGCGCCCTGGTGCACGGGCTGAACAAGCGCGGCCGGCCGGCGGAATGGAACGACCACCACCTGCGGCAGGCCTTGTCGCCCGAGGCGCTGACGCTGGCGGCGGACGACATCCACGGCGGGCTGGCGGACGCACGCGCCGCCTTCCGGCAGGCGCAGGTGGCGGTGGCGGAACCCGAGGCCGCCTGAGAGCCTGTCCGGGCGGCGCCCGGCGGGCGGCCGGGCACGGCCTCCGCGCGGCGCGTCCTGCGCATCGCGGCCCGCAGCGTCCGGGGCGGGGTGTCCCGGTGCCTCGTTCTGATCGGCCGTCCTGGAGGGCCTGCCGTCGCTGGCACCGCTCTTGCAAGCTGCTCCACCGTTTCTGGACGGTGGGTGACGGTATGGCAACGCGACGGTGGCGATGGACCCTTCTGGCGGCGGCGGCCCTCGTGGCGCCCTCGCTGCTGCCCTCGGGTGAGGCGCGCGCCAAGACCCTGACGGCGGTGCTGGAAGCCGAGGTCGTCACGCTCGACCCGTACTTCACCGGTGCCTACATCACGCGCACCTTCGGCTACGCGGTGTTCGACACGCTGTTCGCGCCCGACAGCAAGGGCGAGTTCCGGCCGCAGATGGTGGGCGACTGGAAGGTTTCGGACGACCGCCTCACCTGGGACTTCACGCTGCGCGAGGGCCTGCGCTTCCACGACGGCGCGCCGGTGACGGGGGCGGACGTGGTGGCCTCGCTGCGCCGCTGGGCCACGCGCTCGGCACTGGGCGGGCGGCTGATGGCGGTCGCGGCCTCGCTGGAACCCACGGGCGAACGCGGTTTCCGGCTGGTGCTGAAGGAACCCTACGGGCTGGTGCTGGACACGCTGGGCACGACCTCGAGCCCGGCGCCCTTCATCATGCCGGCGCGCCTGGCCGCCACACCCGGCACCACGCAGCTGACGGAGATCGTGGGCTCCGGCCCCTTCATCTACAGCAAGGCGGATCACCGGCCCGGCGACCACATGCTGCTGCGGCGCAACCCGGACTACGTGGCACGGAGCGAGCCGCCGGATTTCCTGGCCGGTAGCCACGCCGCGAAGGTGGATGCCCTCGACATCCGGGTGGTGCCCGATGGCGCCACCGCGGCCTCGGCCCTGCAGCAGGGTGAGATCGACTACATGCAGTACGCGCCCTTCGACCTGCTGCCGGTGCTGGGCGCGGACAGCAACCTGAAGATCATCGACTTCACCGGGCCGCACATGTTCACCGGCCATTACCGCATCAACACCGCGGCCAAGCCCTTCGACGATCCGGCGATCCGGCGCGTGCTGCTGCAGCTGGTGGACCAGCGGGAGGTGCTAGCGGGCCTCGGGCTCGATAAGCGGTACGGGCAGAACTGCGACGCCTTCTTCATCTGCGGCTCCCCGTACGAGACGCATGTCGGCACGGAGCTGCTGCACGACCCTTCCATCGAGAAGGCGAAGGCGGCGCTGCAGGCGGCGCATTACGACGGCACGCCGGTGGTGGTGATGATAGCCAACGACCTGGAAGCGCCGCGCGTGGCCTCGCAGATCCTGGCGGACCGGTTGAAGCGCGCGGGCTTCAACGTCGACGCGCAGGTGATGGACTGGGCGACGCTGCTGCAGCGTCGCACCAGCCGCACGGGGTGGAGCGTGTACGGCGTCCACGCGCTGGGCCTCGACCTGAGCTCGCCGCTGACCAATTCGGTGATCAACTTCAACTGCACCCAGGCCAACACGGCGGGCTTCATGTGCGACCAGCGTCTGGTGCCACTGTTCGACCGCTTCGCCCGCGCGCCCACGCGCGACGCGCAGCGCGAGGTGGCCGGGCAGATACAGAGCATCGTTTACGAGCAGGGCCTGGGGATCCCCTTCGGGCAGTTCGCGCAGCCGGCCGCCTACCGCGCCTCGCTGCACGGCGTGATCGCCTCGGCGATCCCCTTGTTCTGGAACATCGAGAAGGATTGAGCCGCATGTTCGACGTGATCGTGGTGGGGGCCGGTTCCGCCGGCGCCCCGCTGGCCGCGCGGCTGAGCGAGGACGCGAACCGCCGCGTGCTGCTGCTGGAGGCCGGGCGCGACTGGCGCGCCGCGGATGCCCCGCACGCGCTGCGCTCGGCCAACATCATTCCCTTCATGCACGACCCGAAGCACCAGGCCGAATGGCAGTGGCCCGGGCTGATGACGCGCCGGACCAAGGCGCAGGAGCCGAAGTTCTACTGGCGCGGCCGGGCGCTGGGCGGCTCCTCCACCGTGAACGCGCAGATCGCCATCCGCGGCGTGCCGGCCGCCTTCGACAGCTGGGCCGAGGCGGGCTGCGAGGGCTGGTCGGCGGCCGATGTGCTGCCGTTGTTCGACAAGATTGAGGACGATGCGGAAACCGGTACCGCGCCCGGTATCCGGCAGGGCGGGCCGCTGCCGGTGTTCCGCATGCCGCCCGAGCGCTGGGGCGCGGTGGACCGGGCGATGCGCGACGCGGCGCTGGAACAGGGCTATCGCTGGAAGGCGGACCTGAACGCGCCGGACGGCGAGGGGATTTCCACCAACCCGATCAACCTGCGCGACGGTTTGCGCGTCACCACCAACGACGGCTACTTGGAACCCGCGCGTGACCGCCCGAACCTCGTGATCCGCGGCGGCGCCACGGTGGACCGCGTGCTGTTCGACGGCACCCGCGCCACGGGCGTCCGCGTGCGCTTCGAGGGCGAGGGCTGGACCGAGATTTCTGCGCGCGAGGTCGTGCTGTGTTCGGGCGCGATCCACAGCCCGGCGATCCTCATGCGCTCTGGCATCGGCCCGGCGGCGCAGCTGGAACGGCTGGGCATCCCTGTGCTGGTGGACCAGCCGCATGTCGGACGGCACCTGATGGACCACCCGATCCTGCGCGCCACGCTGGCGCTGAAGCCCGAGCACCGGGCGCAGGGGGCGGATGCGCGGCACACCAACTGCTGCCTGACCTACAGCAGCCATCTCGCCGGCGGCGGCGAGCGCGACATGATCATGATCGCCTACAACCATCGCGGCTCGGTCGGGCCGGAGCCGGGCGCAGAGGGCGCGATCGGCGTGTCGGTCTACGACGCTTTTTCGCGCGGGTTCCTCGAACTCACCTCCGCCGATCCGGACGCGAACCCGGTGGTGGAGGAAAACATGCTCGATGATCCGCGCGACCGGGAGCGGATGCGCGACGGCGTGCGGCGGCTGGCGCGGCTGGTGGCGGAGCCCGCGATCCGCGACATCTGCGAGCGCATCACCTTCGGCGATACCGGGCTGAGCATGGAGGCGGCCGCGGCGCTGCCGGATGCGGAACTCGACCGGATCATGCTGGAACAGGCGGGCGACATCCAGCACGCCGCCGGCACCTGCCGCATGACCGCGCACGAGGACCCGCGCGGCGTGGTGGACCCGGACCTGCGGGTGCGCGGTGTCGAGGGCTTGCGCGTGGCGGATGCCTCGATCATGCCGACGGACTGCCGCGCCAACCTGCACTTCACCTGCGTGATGATCGGCGAGAACCTGGCGCGGCGGATGCGGGCCGCCTGATCGGAAGAAGCGCCGCCGCGCCGGGTGACGCGGCGGCGCGGCGGCTCAGTGGGCCTGCACCTGCACGGGCGCGCCGTGTTCCGCGCCCGTGCCCGGCGCCACCACGAGGTAGCGGCGCTCCTCATGGGCCTGGCCCTGCACGACCTGGCGGATCGGGCCCAGCGCGTTCACGATGGCCGAGCCCGCCGGGTTGGTGGTGAAGCTCGACAGCGGCTCCAGCGTGCCGCTGCCATCCGCCTTGCTGGCGATCGCCAGCACGTAGGGCTTCTTGGGTTCGAGCCCGGTGACGGACGCCTGCAGCACCTGGATCAGCCCCTGGTCGAACAGCGTCACGCTGGTCGGGGCCGGGGTGCTGTTCTTGGCCGCGACGTGGCTGCCCATGGGGCTGCCCATGGGGCTGCCCATGGGGCTGCCCGTGGAACTGCCCGTGGACGCGAGGCTCAGATGCGCTGCCTGCCCCGCGACGCCCAGCGGCTGCAGGTCCTGCATGCCGTCGCCGTCCGGCACCGCGTCGGGCACGTAGGCGACGGCCTGCGGCGCCTGCCCGATCGGCACGCTGCCGATAACCGTGTTGGTGAGCGTGTCGATCGCCACCATGGCATCGGCGTTCTCCAGCCCGACATAGACGCGCGTGCCGTCGCCCGAGGGCCACAGCCCGTGCGGCAGCGCGCCGACCGGGATCGTCGCGACGCGCGAGAAGTCGTCGGTGCGGTAGACCTGCACCTCGTTGCGGCCGCCCACGGTGATGTAGGCGAAGCTGCCATGGGCGTTGCGGACGATGTTGACGTGGTTGGTGATCGGCCCCGTTTCCATCGAATGCAGGACGTTGAAGGGCGGCTTCGCGTTGAACACCATCACGCGGCCGGTATCCTTCAGCGTCAGCCAGACCTGGCTGCCGTCGGGATTGGCGGCGATGTTGGGGCAGAAGGGGCTGTCCTGCTTCACGCGGCCGACGATCCCGTGGTCGGCGGTGCTGATCACCACGGTTTCCGGGTTGAAGGAGGAACACACGTAACCGTACTGCCCGTCGGGCGAGAAGATCGTCATGCCGGGGCCCGCCGGCACGGTGATGCGGGTCTTCTCCTCGAAGGTGCTGGCGTCGATCACCGAGACGTAGTTCTCGCCGCGCACCGTGACCCAGATTTCCTTGCCGTCGGGCGTGAAGAAGGCCTCGTGCGGGGAACGGCCGACATAGGTGACGTGCTTCACCGCGTTGGTGGCGGTGTCGATGAAGCTGACGGAGTTGGAGCCGATCGACACCACCGCCAGGGTGCGGTGGTCGGGCGAGAAGCCCATGCCGTGCACCAGGAGCTGACCGCGGTAGAGCGGGCTGAGGTTGCCCGGTGCGGGATCGCCCAGGCGCAGCACGCCGAGCAGGCGGTTGTCGGCAGGATCGATCACCGAGAGCGTGTTGGAGAACTGCTCGGCCGCGTAGACGCGGTCATGGTGGCTGACGGGAATGTCGGGCGCGTCCGAGCCGGCGGGGGCCTGGCCTGCGAAGGCGGGCAGCGCCACGGAAGCGAGCAGGGCGGCGAGGCGAAGCGTACGGGTCATGTCGGGACTGCGTTCCGGTGTGGTTCGAGTTCAGGGATGGTCGTGGTGGTGCGTCGCGAGGTCGGCCCGCTGATCGGGCGCCGGGGCGGAGGGCGGCGGCGACTGGCCGAGCGCCAGCTGCATCGCCGCAATTTCCTGCTGCTGCTCGACGATGATTTCCTGCGCGATGCGACGGAGCTGCTCGTTGCCGCCGTGGCGCAGCTGCGCCTGCGCCATGTCGATGGCGCCCTGGTGGTGCGCGGTCATCATCGCCACGAAGTCGCGGTCGACGCTGCCGCTCGGCGGCACCTCCATGCCGGCCATCATGCGGTCCATGGCCTCAGCGTTTTCGTGCAGGAAGGCCGCTTCCGCCGGCGCGGGCGGATCGGCCGCCCGCACGGTACCGGCGCCGAGAAGCAGGCCGCCGAGAAGTGCGGCGCCCGGCAACAGGCCCGTCCGGCGCCGGGGTTCTCGTGTGCTGCGCATCCATCCTCCGATCAGGTGCCGCTGCTTGCGGAACCGATGTGAGAGGCCTGGCGCGGCGCGTTTATTCCGGGCGGGTGCGGAGAAAAATCGAAGGCACCGCGCGTCAGCTCGTGGCGCGCAGGATGCGGGCGATCTCCGCCGCCTGCGCGTCGTCGGCCGGCGCGACCACGGCGTAGCGGCGGCCGCCATGCGACCAATAGCGGGCCAGCAGCCCGCCGTCGCGGCGCTCCGCCATGGCATCGGTGTCGAAGGGCGCACCGGGGCGCACGTAATAGGCGACGCGCCGGGCCTGCCCGTCCTCGAAGAGCACCATCGCCGCCGGCCCGTCCTCGGTCGCCAGCAGCCGCCCGCCCACGAGGCGCAGGCCGAAGCCCGACAGGTCGGGCAGCGCCACCCCGCCGCGGCCGAGATTGCTGGCGAGCCAGGACTGCATCCCGTCACCCGCGGTGGTGCTCACCTCCACGGCGTTGGAGCGTGAGGCCGCGAAGACGCGGTAGGCCTGCACCGCGTCGGCCATGGGCGGGTTGGCGGCGGCGAAGGAGCGGTCGCGCATCGTCCAGCCCGCGGTGCCGCCGAGGCCGGCGGTGAGCAGCAGCATCGCCGCCACCGCCAGGCGCTGCCGCCCGCGTGCGCGCAGCCGGCGGCGTATCGCAGCAGGCTCCAGGGCGGGGTTGTGCGGCAGCCGGGGCGCGCCGCAGCGAAGGCTCTCGGCGTCGCGCTTCCAGCCCGCGACCCTGGCGGCCCAATCCGGGGAGCGGGCGAGAAAGCTCTCGACCTCCTGCCGCTCGACCGGGTCGAGCTGGCCGTCGACGTAGCGGTGCAGCCGGGCTTCGTCGGGGATCATGGAGCTGGTCATGACACGACCTTTAGCGCGGAGGTGGGCAGCGCGGGGTTGGCGGTTTCACCCTCGACGGCGCGGTGCAGGGCGGTGCGGGCACGCGACAGGCGGGACATCACGGTGCCGATCGGAACGCCGAGCGCCTCGGCGGCCTCGCGGTAGCTCAGGCCCTCGACGCTCACCAGCAGCAGCAGGGCGCGCTGCTCCACTGGAAGCCGATCGAGCGCTTCCAGGCCGGAGCGCGCCAGCGCCACGTGTTCCGGCGACACGGTGTCCTGTTCCGGATCGTCCTTTTCCGCGCCGGTGAAGAAGGCGAGCAGCCGCGCGAAACGGCGGGAGCGCCGCTGCTCGTTCAGGAACTGCCGGTACAGGATGGTGAAGAGCCAGGCGCGGAGGGTGCCTTCGCCGCGCCGGCTCGACCAGCGCGACAGGGCGCGTTCCAGCCCGGCCTGGACGAGGTCGTCCGCCGCCGCCGGCTCGCGCGTCAGGTGCAGCGCGAAGCGCCGAAGCTGCGGCAGCAGGGCGCGGAGTTCCTCGTCGTCGATCGCGGCCATGCGCCACCTCACTCTCCGGGCTTGCCCCGACGATGCGCGCGGGGAAGCGGTCGTGAAGGTGTGACGCCGGCCGGCGCCGATCTATTCCCGGCGGGGGCGCAAAATTTCGCGGGGAGGGTCGCGGCGGGCGTGGGGGCCGTTCGCCGCCCGGGCGGTCCTCAGCGCAGCAGGGCAGGCAGCAGGGCGTCGAGGCGCAGGCGGCCCTCGTCGGTGGCGACCAGACGCCCGTCCGGCATCCAGCGCAGGTAGTCCTCTTCCAGGCAGGCCTCCAGGATCGGCGCTTCCACCATCTCGCTGAAGGGCATCGCGGCGCGTTGGCTGAGCCGCGCGGGATCGACGCCTTCGCGCAGGCGCAGGCCCATCAGCAGGGCTTCGCGCGCCCGCTCCCGCGGCTCCAGCGCTTCCTCACTGGTCCGGGCATGGTTCTGTTGTTCCACGAGGTCGAGCCAGGCTTCCGGGGCGCGGTGCCGGCGGGCGGCCAGCAACTGCCCCGCCACCGTCAGCCGCTGATGCGCCCCGGCGCCGATGCCGAGGTAGTCGCCGTAGCGCCAGTAGGCGAGGTTGTGCCGGCTTTCGGCGCCGGGCACCGCGTAGTTCGACACCTCGTAGGGCAGGAGGCCGTGGCGCGCCGCTTCCTCGGCGGTGGCCAGGTACATGCGGGCGGCCGGTTCCTCGTCGGGCAGGCGGAAGGCGCCGCGGGCGTGCTCGGTGGCGAAGCGCGTGCCCGGCTCGATCGTGAGCTGGTAGAGCGACAGGTGGTCGGCGGCCAGCGACAGCGCCTGGCGCAGCTCGGCCCGCCAGGAGGCCTCGTCCTGTTCGGGCCGGGCGTAGATCAGGTCGAAGCTCAGGCGCGGAAAGGTGGCGCGGGCGTGTTCCAGCGCCGCCCGCGCCTCGGCGGCCGAGTGGTGGCGCCCCAGGAAGCGCAGCGCCGCGTCGTCGAGCGACTGCACGCCCAGCGACAGGCGGTTCACCCCGGCCTCGCGGAAGGCACGCAGCTTCGCGGCCTCCACCGAGGTGGGGTTGGCTTCCAGCGTGATCTCGATGTCGGGGTCGGCCTCGAACAGCGCCCTGGTATCGGCGATGAGGCCCGCCACCACCTCGGGCGGCATCAGCGAGGGCGTGCCGCCGCCGAAGAACACCGAGGCGAGACGGCGGCGCCCGCCCGTGCCCGCGTTGGCCCCCGAATTGGCGCCCGAATTGGCCCTGGCCGCTTCTGCCGCCAGCTCCGTGCGCAGGGCCCGGCCGAAGCGCGCGGCGTCCACGCGGTCGCGGACGTGGCTGTTGAAGTCGCAGTAAGGGCACTTCGAGGCGCAGAAGGGCCAGTGCACGTAGAGGGCAAGGGGTTCGTCGGCCGCGAGGCCGCGGGACGTGTCGGCCGCGAGGCCGCGGGGCGTGTCGGCCGCGAGGCCGCGGGGCGTGTCGGCCGCGAGGCCGTGGGGCATGTCGCCTGGGAGACGGCGGGACGTGCCGGCTGAAGGGTCGTGGGGCGGCAGGCTACGGAGCGGAAGGTCGTCGGGCACGGGCAGATAAGGTCCGGTTGGCCGGAAGGCACGGCAGGTTCGGGGCGGCATATGGACCTTCCGGTCCCGCGATGCACCCGTGGCCGACCCCGATATCCCCCTCGTCGGGTGCGGCGGCAGGCGGGGGATCGGGCCGGGGCGGCAGTTTTGACCGCCCCCGACGGAGATACGGGCTGGCACAGGGCTTGCGACCGGAGCGTCCGAGGGCGCCGCGCGAGGCAGCGTGGCGTGCCTTCCGGAACGGGGCGCGGTCCTGTTCCGGTTTTCCGCACCCGGAGTTTGCACGCGATGGCGCGCTTCCTTCTTCTGCCGCTGGCCGGCCTCCTCGCGGCGCTGGCGGCCGCCCCGGCGGGTGCCGCGGAAGCCCTCGCGGACGGCGTGCTGGCACAGCGCTGCTACGGTCTGGACAACGAGCGGCTGCGGCAGCGCGGCGTGGTGGAGCAGCTGCGGCGGGAGCATCCGCCACTCCGCTTGGCGGACCTGGGCGGCGAGGGGCGGGGCGGCGGAGGTCTGTTCGCCCCGGCCGAACTGGACAACTATCTCGCGCTGATGCGGGCGGCCGAGGCACGGTTCGTGGCAGCGGGGTGCGAGGAACTGTTCTGACGGGCCGGCGCATCCTGCCGGGTACGGCAGGATTTGCCTCCCTCGGCGCCGTGGGGGATGGACCCTGTGGAAAATCCCTGGGGCGGTGCAGCGCAGGAAGGTCCGGCCCGTTCAGCCTGCGGCCGGAACGGCACGAAGCACGCTCACGGGTTGTAAAGGAGACGGAATGTCTGGGTTGAAGGTTTCGGTCACGGAAGACCGCGCGGGCATCGAGCTGACGCCGTCCGAAGCGCCGGAAGGGCAGACGGGCAGCTGGAGCCTGCGGCTGTCGACGCAGCAGCTGGACTCGCTGCTGCAGCACCTGATCGACCTGCGCGCCACCATGTTGCCGCCGCATGAGGGTGTCAGCGCCAGCGGCGGCACGCCGGCGCGCACGCATCCGGGCATGCGCTGGCTGCTGGCGCGCGGCGAGAACGAGAGGCTGCAGCTCGGGCTGCTGCACCCGGGCCTCGGCTGGCTCGGCATGTCGCTGAGCGAGGAGGATTCCCGCCGCTTCGCCAACTTCCTGCCCGACGAGCCCGAGCCCGCCGCGGGCTGAGGGGGCGGCGCGGCGGCGCGGCCGGTTCGCGCCGCCGCGTCTGGCTTCCGGTCTGGATCGCCAGTTCGGACGCTCGGGTCGGGCTTCCGGCCCGGCTTTTCGGGCGGATCACCGATCCGGGCTTCTGGGTCGGCGCAGCGGGCCGGGGCTGAACGTCACCCGCCGCGTGGGTTCTGGCGGGGTGGAACCGGCGTCGCCCCGCCCACGTGCACGGTCCTCCTCGTGTCGGGGCGGGACCCCTGCCTCCGGTGCCTGGTTCTGGGCTCAGGCGCCGAGCAGCACCAGCAGCACGCCCGCCACCACGGTCACGGCTCCCCCGACCTCGGCCGCCGTGAAGCTTTCGCGCAGGTAGAAGCGGCCCAGCGTCATGGTGAGCAGGATCTCGACCTGCCCCACCGCCCGCACCAGTCCCAGCGGCGCCAGCACGAAGCCGGTGAACCAGCAGGCCGACCCCATGGCCGAGAGCACGCCCACCGGCAGCGCCACGCGCCAGCCGGTGAACACGGCGCGCAGCTGCGCGGGCTCCCGCCACAGCATCCAGGCGCCCTGCATGACCGACTGGAGGAGGTTCATCGCCACCAGCGTCGTCAGGGCGCGGCGCAGCGCGTCGGTGTCGGCGGGCAGGGTCGCGGCGGTGAGCTTGGTGAACATGCCGGTGGCGGCAAAGCCCAGCCCGGCGCCCAGGCCGCACAGCGCCGCCGGTTGCCCGATCGCCCGCAGCAACCCGCCGAGGCCGGTGGACTTGCCGGTCAGCGACAGCACCAGCACGCCGACCAGGCTGACCGCCACGCCGGCCCAGGCCAGCGGGCGCAGCGCCTCGCCCAGGAACAGCAGCCCCAGGACCGAGCCCTGCATGGCATCGGTCTTGCTGTAGGCGGTGCCGACCACGAAGTTGCGGTAGCCGAAGGACAGGATCAGCAGGTTGGTGCCCAGGATCTGCGTGATGCCGCCGAGCAGCGCCCAGACGAAGAACCAGCCCAGCTCCTCCGGCAGCGGCACGCCGCGGCCTTCCACCAGCAACAGGATGGCAAGCAGCACGGCGGCGGTGGGGGCGCCGTAAAGGTAGCGCACCAGCCCCGCCGCGTTGACCGACATGGAGCCGCGCAGCCGCTGCTGCAGGGCCGTGCGCCAGGACTGGAAGGCGGCGGCACCCAGGGTCGCAGGCAGCCAGAAGGGGGACGTGATCACGCGAACAACCTGCGTCGAAAGAGGGGGGCGGTTCCTTCGGCTCTAGCCGCCCGCGTGGGCGAGGGGAACCTTTGCGGGCCTCATGCCTTCCATCCCGGGTAACGGTTCATGACAATGACCCGCGAGGCGACGGGCCGGGAGGAGCTGGGAGTTGAGGGAGCCGAACGCGGCCGGAACACGGCCTGACATCGCAACGGGCGGGACCGCCTTCGAGACCGACGTCCCGGCGCGGCTCGACCGCCTGCCCTGGTCGCGCTTCCACTGGCTGGTGGTGGTGGCGCTCGGCATCACTTGGATCCTCGACGGGCTGGAGGTGACGCTGGTGGGCTCGCTGGCGGGCGCCATCCACGACAGCCCGCGGCTGCGGCTGACGGAAACCCAGGTGGGGCTGACCGCCTCGGCCTACCTGCTGGGCGCCGTGTTCGGGGCGCTGTTCTTCGGCCGGCTGACCGACAGCCTGGGGCGCAAGAAGCTGTTTACCGTGACCCTGCTGGTTTACCTGGTGGCGACCATCGCCACCGGGCTGAGCTGGGATTTCTGGAGCTTCGCCCTGTTCCGCTTCCTCACCGGCGCCGGCATCGGCGGCGAGTACGCGGCGGTGAACTCCACCATCCAGGAGCTGATCCCGGCGCGCCGGCGGGGCGTCACCGACCTTTCGGTGAACGGCACCTTCTGGGCGGGGGCGGCCTTCGGCGCGCTGGGGGCTGTGGTGCTGCTCGACCCGGCGGTGATCGACCCGGAGCTCGGCTGGCGCATGGCCTTCTGCATCGGCGGCGCTCTCTCGGCGATCGTGCTGCTGCTGCGGCAATGGATCCCGGAAAGCCCGCGCTGGCTGATGACGCACGGTCGGCCCGAGGAGGCCGAGCGCATCGTCCGCGACATCGAGGCGCGGGTGGAGGCCGACCGCGGGCCGCTGCCGCCGGTCGAGGGGCGGCCGATCCGGTTGAACCGGCGAGGCCACACCACGATCCGCGAGGCGGCCACCACCATGTTCCGCACCTACCCGCGGCGCTCCGTGCTGGCGCTGGTGCTGATGGCCTGCCAGGCCTTCTGCTACAACGCGATCTTCTTCACCTACGCGCTGGTGCTGACGCGCTTCTACGGCATTCCATCGGGCGATATCGGCTGGTTCATGCTGCCCTTCGCGCTGGGCAACCTGCTGGGGCCGCTCGTGCTGGGGCATCTCTTCGACAGCATCGGGCGGCGGGTGATGATCACCGCGACCTACGCGCTGGCGGGCCTGCTGATGGCCGCCACCGGCTACGCCTTCGCGCAAGGGTGGATGTCGGCGGTGGGGCAGACGGCGGCCTGGACGGTGATCTTCTTCTTCGCCTCCGCCGCGGCCTCGGCCGCCTACCTGACGGTGGGCGAAAGCTTCCCGCTGGAGATGCGCGCCATGGGCATCGCGGTGTTCTACGCCATCGGCACCGGCATCGGCGGCGTCGCGGGGCCGGCGCTGTTCGGCGCACTGATCGAGGGCGGGGCGCGCGAGAACATCATGTGGGGCTACATGCTGGGCGCCTTGCTGATGCTGATCGCCGCCGCGACGGAATGGCGGCTGGGCTTCGCGGCCGAGCGCCGTTCGCTGGAGGATGTGGCAGCGCCGCTGTCGAGCGCCGGCG
The DNA here is from genome assembly GCF_042433915.1 of Roseomonas elaeocarpi. Lineage (NCBI taxonomy): Bacteria > Pseudomonadati > Pseudomonadota > Alphaproteobacteria > Acetobacterales > Roseomonadaceae > Roseomonas > Roseomonas elaeocarpi. The sequence continues at coordinate 26,126 of NZ_JBHLUN010000006.1, forward strand.
CCTGACAGCGGGCCGGGGGCGGCCCGGCGCCAATCCTTGTCGGGGCCCGGGTCACCCGAGGTTAGCCCCGGGGCAGGGTAGGCTTGACACGGCACCGTTACGATCCTTACTGGTCAGACCACGAACAGACCAATAGGGCAGCAATGGCGATCACGAGGCCTGAGGCCTCCGAGCAGGGCGGGTTCGACAAGGTCTTCCTGTTCCTGCGCGAACAGCTGCTCAGCGGCGCCATCAGCCCGGGCGAGCGGCTGCTGGGTGAGCGGGAGCTCTGCCTGCGGGTGGGCGTCAGCCGCCCCACCCTGCGGGAAGCGCTGCGGGCGCTGGCGATGCTGGGCGTGGTGGAGATCCGGCAGGGTGCCGGCACCGTGGTGCGCCGGCCCGACGCTTCCATCCTGGGCGACTTCTTCGCCTTTGCCGCCTCGCAGCACGGCGCGCTGGTCGAGGACGTGATGCAGGCCCGCATCGCCATCGAGTGCCAGGCCATCCGCCTGGCCTGCGCCCGCGCGACCCTGGCCGATTTCGACCGGCTCCGCGCCGCCCTGGAGGACGTCGTCGCCACCATCGCCGACCCGGATGCGGGCGGGCTGGCCGATCACCGCTTCCACCAGGCCATCGTCGACGCGGCGGCGTCGGACACGCTGGGCACGCTCTACGCCGCGATCACGCCGCTGCTCCTCCGCTCCCACCGGCACCGCCGGGAAACCATGACGGAGGTCGAGGACGGCCGGGCCTACCTGATCAGCCACCACCGCCTGATCTTCGACGCCCTCGCCGCCGGCGATCCACGCCGCGCCGACGAGGTGCTGCGCGAACACTTCGCGATCGGCGACGACTACCGCCGTCGCGGCCGCTCCGGCCAACACAGCCAACAGGACGCGAAAGCATGAACATCATCATCGGCAGCGATCATGCCGGCTACCACCTGAAGGTGGAGCTGGCGGAACACCTGCGCAGCCTCGGACACGAGGTGCAGGACATGGGCAGCCACGACCCGGCGCCGGTGGATTTCCCCGACGTCGCCAAGGCCGTGTGCGGCGCGGTGCGCCAGGGCGGGTCGCGCGGCCTGATGGTCTGCGGCACCGGTGTCGGCGCCGCCATCGCCGCCAACAAGATCCGCGGCATCCGCGCCGCCGTGTGCCACGACGTGCATTCCGCGCATCAGGCCGTGGAGCACGACGACGTCAACGTCATGTGCATCGGCGCGCAGATCGTCGGCCCCTGGCTCGCCCGCGACCTGGTGGCGACCTTCATGGCGGCCGAGTTCGACCGCAGCGAGGATTTCGTGCGGCGGGTGGAGAAGCTGCACGCCATGGAATCCGAAGCATGAGCGGCGTGGTCGTCGGCTTCATCGGCCTGGGCACCATGGGCCGGGAGATGGTGCGCAACCTCGTGAAGGCCGGACACACCATTCAGGCCTTCGACGTGGTGCCGGCCGCCGTCGAGGAGGCCGTGGCCTCGGGCGCCCGCGCGGCGCGCAGCATCGCCGAGGCCGCCAGCGGGGCGGCGGTGGTGGTCACCATGCTGCCGGACACGCCGGACGTGGAGGGCGTGATCCTGGGCGAAGGTGGGCTGCGCGCCAACCCGCCGGCGGGCAGGCTGATCGTCGACATGAGCACGATCTCGCCGCAGGCCGTGCGCAGCTTAAGCGCGACGCTGGCGGCGGAGGGGATCGACCTGATCGACGCGCCCGTCTCCGGCGGGCCGCAGGGCGCCAAGAGCGGCACGCTGACGATCATGGCGGGCGGCGAGGCCGGCGCCTTCGCGCGCGCCAGGCCGGTGCTGGCCGCGATGGGCACCACCATCAACCACGTCGGCGACAGCGGCGCGGGGCAGACGGTGAAGCTGTGCAACCAGCTCATGGTCGGCATCAACATCCAGTCCGTGTGCGAGGCGCTGGCCCTCGCGCGCGCCTCGGGCGTGAACCTCGAGCAGATGCGCGAGGTGCTGCTCGGCGGCTCGGCCGCGAGCTGGATGCTCGACCGCCTGGGCCCCGCCATGATCGCGGGCGACACCGACGCCGGCTTCCGCATCGACCTGCAGCTCAAGGACCTGCGCCTGGTGGGGGAGCTGGCGACGTCGCTGGCGGTGCCGCTGCCGGGCCTCGCGCTGGTGTCGGCGCAGTACCTGGACGCCAAGGCGCACGGCGAAGGCAGCAACGGCAACCAGGCGCTGTTCAAGGTCTACGACCGCATGACCAACCAGCGCAGCGGCTGAGCCGCCGCAACCACGGTTCCGCGTCGGCCGTGCCAGGCAGAGTTCACGACGCCCAAGAAAACAAACGGAGGAAACAAGCATGACGGCATTGGTCACGAGGCGAACCCTCTTGGGCGGCCTGACGGTCTCGGCCGGCCTGGTCGGCCTGGGGATTTCGTCACCCGCCAGGGCGGATCAGCTCGACGACATCACCAAGAGCGGCAGGATCAGGATCTCGACCGACGTGGCGATCCCGCCCGCCGGGCTGCTGGACGCGCAGATGCGCCCCAGCGGCTCCGACGTGGAAACCGGACAGCTCCTGGCCAAGGACTGGGGGCTGCAATACGAGCTTATCCCCACGATCGGCGCGACCCGGATCCCCAATATCCTGACCGGCAAGGCCGACATCATCATCTCGACCCTGTCGGTCACGCCGGAGCGGGCCAGGACCATCGATTTCAGCCGCGCCTACACGATCCTGCAGTCCGTGGTGGCCGGTCCTGGCAGCACCACCGTGAACAGCCTCGAGGCGCTGAAGGGCATGACGGTTGCCGTGACCCGCGGCACCACACAGGACACGAAGCTGTCCGGCCTCGCCTCCGCCAACGGCTTCACCGTGAGCCGCTACGACGATGACGCGACGCTGGTGACGGCGGCGGCCAGCGGGCAGGCGCTGCTGATGGCCTCCTCCGTGGCGCTGGTGAACACCGTGGCGCAGAAGAACCCGGCGCTGAACTTCGCGCCAAAGTTCGTGCTGGACAATTTCGACATCGCGATCGGCGTGCGCAAAGGCGAGGCCCGGCTCGTCGCAAAGCTCAACGAGTGGATCCTGGCGAACCTGCAGAACGGCAAGCTCAACGAGATCTACAAGAAGTACTACAACGTCGACCTGCCGGCGTCGCTGAGACCTCCTGAAGTGCGTTGACGACGGGCCGGTCGGCGCGCGGTTGCCGCCCGTGCATTCTTCCCGCCGGGTGTAGGGGACAGATCCGGTCCGGGCTTCGGGCGAGGCGGCGTCTCGGCCGGCTGGACCAGGACGGGGCCCGGTTTTCGCGGAACTCGGGCATGGCCCGGTTTTCGCGTGGGTGATCCTGCCCCGCCCGTGCGGGGCCGCGCCGGGCACGGTCCGGCACGTCGTCTTCCATGAAGGATAACACCATGCAGGTTTCATCCTCCTCCAGCGCGCAGGCGCTGGAGCAGATGAAACAGATGCGGGAGAAGATGTTCTCCCGCGCTGATCAGGACAGCAGCGGCGACCTCAGCCTGGATGAATTCGAGTCCATGGCCCCCGGTACATCCGACACCTCCCCGGCAAGCTCTGCCGGGAGCACGACCGCCACGAACCGCGCCGCGGAAGTTTTTGCCTCGCTCGACACCGACGACGATGGCAGCGTCACCTCGGCGGAACTCGAGGCAGGACGCTCCGGAGGACGGCCGCCGGGACCACCGCCGCAAGGGGGCTTTTCCTCGGATTCCATGTCCGCCCTCCTGTCCGGGCAGGAAGCCTCAACAACCTCCGGCAGCAGCAGCGCGTCGGACGACCTGTTCGCCAGCCTCGACACGGATGGCGACGGCAGCCTGAGCGCCAGCGAGTTCCAGGCTGCCGGTGGCACGCAGGGCGCGGGCGGGCCGCGCGGGGCCGGCGGCCCTCCGCCCGGTGGACCCCCCCCTGGTGGACCGCCTCCTGGTGGAGCGCCGGACGGAACCGCGGCAAGCGAGGATGACGACACCAGCGCGTCGAGCCTGCTGTCTTCCTCGACCGATGGCGGCAGCATGTCCGACGCCCTGGCCGCGCTGGTGCAGAAGGCGCTGCAGAACTACATGTCCGCCAGCACCACGCAATCGGCATCGAGCACGCTTCTCAGCGCGTGAACGGGAACAGGGTGGGCAAAATGCCGGCCTTTCCGGATGCCTCGCGAAGACCGCCTGGGCTTTCCGGCCGGGCGCCGCGGAACCGGCGGGCTGGCGCTTGCCGCGCGGGAGTGCCCGCGATGAGCCGGGCTGTTCGCGAACACCCCTAGACCGGGTCGAGCCGGTAGATCGCCTCGGCCGTGCGGTGGAAGAGCTGGTGCTGATCCTCCGCCGGCAGGTCCTCCACGATCGCGCGGAAGCCGTTGAAGATGGTGGGCAGCGTGGCGCAAAGCCCGTCCACCGGGAAGTTGCTGGCGAACATGGCGCGCTGGGGCCCGAACATCGCCACGGTTTCGCGCACGATCCAGCGGTTGTCCTCGGGCGTCCAGGGATGGTCGGGGCGGCCGAGGCCGGACATCTTCACCGCGACGTTGGCGTGTTCGGCGAGCGCGCTCATCGCCCGGTGCCAGGCACGCAGCGCGGGCTCGGAGCGGTCCGCCGGCAGGCCGGTGTGGTTGAGGATGATGCGCGTGCGGGGGAAGTCGCGCGCCAGATGTTCGGCCTCGTGGAGGTTCCACCACGGCGTTTGCAGGTCGAAGTGCAGCCCGTGCGCTTCCAGCAGCGCGTAGCCCTGTTGCCAGCGATCATCCGACATCAGCGTGCGCTCGCCTGCCGCGGCGGCATCGGGCGAGGAAGCGCCGCCCGGCTTGTGGCGGACGCTGCGCACCAGCGGGAAGCGGGCCTGCGCCGCCAGCACGGCCGCGACGTCCGGGTGGTGCAGCCAGGCCTGTGCCACCATGGCGTCGGGCAGCCCGTGCTCCTCGGCCAGCGCGGTGACGAAGCGGGTTTCGCCGATCGGGTCCTCCGGGTCCCATTCCGCTTCCATGTAGACCGTGGCGCGGATGTTCTGTTCGGCGGCGTCGCGGCGGTAGTCGTCGGGCAGGTAGGGGCGCTTGATCGAGCTGTAGTCGCCGTAGCGGAACGGGATCGACACCTCGGGCCGTAGCCAGGGGTAGCGGTTGTTGCGCGGGTCCCAGACGTGGTGGTGGGCATCCACCACGGGGCCGTCGTAGAGCGGCGGGGTTCCGCTGCCGCTGCCGGAGGCGGCGCTCATGCCCGCACCGCGCGGGCGGCCCGGGCCTGCACGTCGCCGCGCGCCAGGGGCACCAGCAGCGTGCCGGCCACGTAGAGCGCGGCGCAGCCCGCGAAGAAGTGCAGTGCGGTGGTGTAGCTGCCGGTGGCCTGAATGATGGCGCCCACCACGATCGGCACCGCGATGCCGCCGACGCTGCCCGCCATGTTCATCAACCCGCCCACCACGCCGATGCGATCGGCCGGCGCCAGCAGGGCGGGGAAGCTCCAGTACAGGCTGCCGAAGCAGAGCAGGAAGGTGGTGCACGACAGCAGCGCCACCGCGGCCACCGGATCGGCGATGGTCGGCAGCAGCAGGAAAGCCGAGAGCACGCCCAGGCCCGAAAGGCCCAGCATCGACTTCAGCACCACGGTACGCGACAGCCCGCGCCGCTGCAGCGCGTCGGCGCCGAAGCCCGCCGCGAGCGAGCCCAGGAAGCCGCACAGGAAGATCACCACCATGGCGCCGCCCATCTGCTTCAGGTCGAAGCCGCGGGCCTGGGCCAGGTAGCTCGGTCCCCAGGTGATCAGGCCGAAGTTCATCATGGCCCAGCCGAAGCGGCCGGCCATCACCGGCGCCACCGCGCGCGGGTCGATCGGCGTGCCGGGCGGCACCGCGCTGGCGATCCCGGGAACGGGCGCGCGGATATGCTCGAGCTCGGCGGCGCTGACCGAAGGGTGACGCGCCGGGTCGTCATGGAGGTACCACCAGGCCAGCAGGCCGGCACCGATGGTCACCAGCCCGGCGACGGCGAAGGCGATGCGCCAGGAATCAAAGGTGAAGATCAGCCAGGCGATGGCGCCGCCGCCCAGGCCCGCGCCGAGGTAGGAGCCGCTGTCCATCAGCACCGCCCCACGCCCGCGCTCGCGTCCTGAGAGCCACAGCGCGTTCAGCTTGCCGCCCGCCGGAAACAGCGGCGCCTCGGCCGCGCCCAGCCCCAGCCGGGTGAGCAGCAGCGACAGCCCGCCGGTGGCGAAGGCGGCCGCGGTCTGGAACACGCCCCACAGCAGGGTGGAGGCGGTGATCACGCGGCTCGGCCCCAGCCGGTCGATCAGGTAGCCGCCGGGCACCTGGAGCAGCGCGTAGGTCCAGAAGAAGGAGCTGAGGATCAGCCCCTGCATGGTGGGCGAGAGGTCGAGCTCGCGCGCCAGGGTCGGCATGCCCACCGAGAGCGTCGTCCGGTCGGCGAGGTTGATCACCGTGAGGAGGCCGATGATCGCGAAGATCCGCCAGCGAACCCCGCTGCGTTCCTGGTGGCCGCCAATGCTGGACTGCATGGTTCTCTCCCCGAAGAAGTCTTATGTATGAATACAGACTTCTTCGCTCAACGGGGAGTCGCCACTTACCCGGCGGGAAGCAGTCCGCGTCCTTCCAGCAGCCCGGACAGGGCGCCGCCGCCGAAGCCCATCGCGCGGCGGGCGAAGAAGCGCTTGAGCGACGGAACCCGGTGCACCGCCGCGATGCCCAGCCGCCGGGCGATGCGCACGGGGGGCAGGTCATTGCCGAAGAGGCGCTCCAGCGCGTGGGTGGCGCCCAGCATCAGCAGCGCGTCGGGGCGCCTGGCCGCCTGATACCGGGCCAGTGCCTCCGGGCCACCGGGGTCGGTGCCGGCGTGGCAGGCCTCGATCACGCACTGCGCCAGCGCCGCCACGTCGCGGAAGCCGAGGTTCAGCCCCTGGCCGGCGATGGGGTGGATGCCGTGCGCCGCGTCGCCCACCAGGGCGAGGCGGGTGTCGGTGAAGCGCTGCGCCTGCAGGGCGCTGAGGGGATAGGACCAGCGGCGGCCGATCACCTGCACCGCGCCCAGCTGCGGGCCCAGGCGACGCGCGACCTCCCGCGACAGGGCCGCGTCGTCCATGGCGAGGAAGCGCTGCGCCAGCGCGGTGCGGTCGGACCACACGATGGCCGAGGCATGGGGATGCTGCGCCGTGCCGGCCAGCGGCAGCTGCGCGAAGGGACCGTTGGGCAGGAAGTGTTCCAGCGCCACGCCCCGGTGCGGCCGCGCATGGGCCACCGCCATCACCATGCCGGTCTGGCCGTAGTCGAACCGCGTGGTGCCGATGCCGGCCGCCTCGCGCAGCGGGGAGCGGCGGCCTTCCGCGCCCACCACCAGCCGCGCGGCGATGGCCGTGCCGTCCTCCAGCGTCACGGTGGCGCCCTCAGGCGCGCGCTCCACCGCCGGGCGGGCCGGGGCAAAGACCTGCAGGTGCGGCAGGCTCGGCAGCGCGGCGTTCAGCGCCACGCGCAGCGAGCGGGCTTCCACCATCCAGCCGAAGGCTTCCTCGCCCAGCTCATCGGCCGAGAAGTGGAGGTGCAGCGGCGAGGGCGGCTCACCCGGGCGGCCGTCGCTGACGCGGATCTCGCGGATCGGGCAAGGGAAGTCCGGCAGCCGGTCCCACACGCCCGCCGCCACCAGCAGGTTGCGCGACGTCGCGGCGATGGCGTAGGCGCGGCCGTCGAATTCCGGCATCTCCATTGGCGGCAGGGGCGCCGTGTCCACCACCGCCGTCTCGATCCCCGCCGCCGCCAGCGTCGCCGCCAGCGTGGCCCCCACCGGGCCCGCGCCGACGACGCAGACCTCTACCTCGATGCGCTTGCTCATGCCGCCTATCCTGCCGCAATGCACAGGATTTGGGCAGGGGGTGAGAACAATCCGTTACGTGGAAGAGGCCGCAGGCCATGCACGCGGGCGTGGCATGGGCTTCGCATTGCCGCCCCGGCGGAGGAACAGGGGGCCGCGGCGCATGAAGCTGGTCATGGCGATTATCAAGCCCTTCAAGCTGGACGAGGTGCGCGAGGCACTGACGCCGCTGGGAGTGCAGGGGCTGACGGTGACGGAGGTCAAGGGTTTCGGGCGGCAGAAAGGCCAGACCGAGATCTATCGCGGCGCGGAGTACCACGTCAGCTTCCTGCCGAAGCTCAAGATCGAGGTTGCGGTGCCGGCCGACCTAGTGGACGCGGTCGTCGAGGCGATCGCCAACACGGCCCGGACCGGCAAGATCGGGGATGGCAAGATCTTCGTGATGGATGTTGAGCGCGCCATGCGCATCCGCACCGGTGAAACCGACGACGCGGCGATCTGAAGGGGGCCTTGAGGGGACAGATGAGTGAGTTGACCAAGGCGCGTCTGCGACGCGCCGCAGCACTTGGCTGCGCGGCGCTGCCGATGCTGATGCTGGCCCTGCCGGCGCTGGCGCAGGGGACGCCCGGCGCGGTGGACGCCACGCCGGCACCGACGGCGGCGCCCGCCACGCCCGACACGGGCGACACGGCCTGGATGCTGACCAGCACCGCGCTGGTGCTGATGATGACGGTGCCGGGCCTGGCGCTGTTCTACGCCGGCATGGTGCGCAAGAAGAACGTGCTGGCGACCATGATGCAGTCCTTCGCCATCACGGCGATCGTGACGATCGTGTGGATGGTGGCGGGCTACTCGCTGGCCTTCGGCGAGGGCAATGCCTACGTGGGCGACCTGTCGAAGTTCCTGCTCAGCAACGTGGCCGAGAACTGGAACAGCCCCTTCACGCTGGGCTCGGGCGACGCGGCGGTGGCCTTCACCATCCCCGAAACCGTGTTCCTGATGTTCCAGATGACCTTCGCGATCATCACCCCGGCGCTGGTCACCGGCGCCTGGGCCGACCGCATGAAGTTCTCGGCGCTGGTGGTGTTCACGATCCTCTGGTCGCTGATCGTGTATTCGCCGATCGCGCACTGGGTGTGGCATCCCAATGGCTGGATCTTCGCGCTGGGCGCGCTGGATTTCGCCGGCGGCACGGTGGTGCACATCAACGCCGGCGTCGCGGGCCTGGTCGGCGCGGTGGTGCTGGGCAAGCGCGTGGGCCTGGGCCACGACAACATGTCGCCCTTCAACCTCGGGCTGGCCGTGATCGGCGCCTCGCTGCTCTGGGTGGGCTGGTTCGGCTTCAACGCGGGTTCGGCCGGGGGCGCCGGCGGGCGCGCGGGCATGGCCATGCTGGTGACGCAGGTGGCGGCCGCCGCGGCGGCGCTGGCCTGGGTCTTCGCCGAGTGGGCCATCAAGGGCAAGCCGTCGGTGCTGGGCGCGATCTCGGGCGCGGTGGCGGGCCTCGTGGCCATCACCCCGGCCTCGGGCTTCGTGCTGCCGATGCCGGGCCTGATCATCGGCGTGGTGGCGGGCCTGACCGGCTTCTGGGGCGCGACCGCGCTGAAGCACTGGTGTGGCTACGACGACAGCCTCGACGCCTTCGGCGTGCACGGGCTGTGCGGCATCGTGGGCGCCCTGCTGACCGGTGTCTTCGCCTACGGCCCGCTCTCGGCCACCACGGCGCTGCCGGACGGTACCTCGGGCTCGGCGGCGCAACTGCTGATCCAGTTCTACGCGGTGGCGGCGACCTTTATCTACACCGCGGTCGCGACCTGGATCATCCTGAAGGTGATCGACGTGGTGATCGGCCTGCGCGTCACCACCGAGGAAGAGCGCGAAGGCCTCGACATCGTGCTCCATGGTGAGCGCCTGGAGTAATCCGGGCCGCGCACCAGGCGGGGCGACGGGAAAAGGCGCCGGCGGAGGGATCCGCCGGCGCCTTCTTCATGTCCGCTGCCATCTGCCGGCCGGTCAGGACCGCCGGCAACCTACGCTAAGCTCTTAGCGGAGCGGCTCCAGGTAACGGCCCTGGATGTCCTGGGCGGAAACCTCGATGCGTTCCTGGTCCCACAATCCCTCGTTGGTCCAGACGCCGTCCTCGGGCTGCCAGAGCAGGGGAACCGGCTTGGAACCGGCGTGGTGCACGTGCGGGTTGAGCTTGATCCAGTGCCACGCTTCCACCGCGCGCCATTCCTCGGGCGGTGTACCGGTCCAATCCTTGGTTGCCATCGCTGTTCCCTGGTCGTGCCTGTTCTTTGAAAACGTCCGCATCAGCGATTTCATGACGCCGTGGCGACGTTGCGGTTGCAATGATGAACACAGCTTATGGTTGATGTTCCGTTAATCGGAACGTCTGGAGGGCCGACATCTTCGTGAGCAACTGCTGCGGCCTGCTTGGCAGCGCCTCGCCTGCCCCTCAGCTTGGGCGACGGATCGCAGCCGAGGGATAACGCCGCATGTTCATCGCCATGAACCGCTTCAAGGTTCTTCCTGGCTCGGAGGCCGAGTTCGAGGAGGTCTGGCGTTCCCGCGACTCCCGCCTGCGCGAGGTGCCGGGCTTCGTGGAGTTCCACCTGCTGCGCGGCCCGGCGGCGGAGGACCACGTGCTGTATGCCTCGCATACAGTCTGGGCGAGCCGGGGGGATTTCGAGAACTGGACGCGCTCGGACGCCTTTCGCGCCGCGCACCGCAGCGCCGGCGGCACCAAGCCGCTCTACCTCGGGCCGCCGCAGTTCGAAGGGTTCGAGCCGGTGCAGGCCATCAGCGCCGACCCGGGGCGCTGAGCATCCGGCCCGGACCGGGGGAGGTTCCCCGGTCCTTCAGTCCTGGACCCTTCAGCCCCGACCCTTCAGCGGTGGGCGGTGGAGGGCAGCAGCCGCAGCATGCTGACCACGGCCGCCAGGGCGGCGGCACCGGCGCCCAGCAGCAGCGCCGTGGTCGGGCCCACGGCGCCGAAGCGGGCCAGCACCAGCGCCACCAGCGCCGCGCCGACCGTTTGGCCGAGCAGGCGCGCTGTGGCCAGCATCCCGCCGGCGCCGCCCGAACGCTCCCGCGGGGCGGAGCCCAGCATGGCGCGGTTGTTGGGGCTCTGGAACAGGCCGAAGCCGGCGCCGGCCAGGGCCATCCGCCAGCCGATGTCCCAGGCCGCGGGCGCCGACGGCAGGAAGGCCAGGGACAGCAGCCCCAGCGCGAACAGCGCCAGCCCCGCGCCCCCGAGCAGCCCGGGACTGTAGCGGTCCGCCAGCCGGCCGGAGATCGGCGCCACCACGGCGGTGGCCAGCGGCCAGGGCGTCATCATCAGCCCCGTCTGAACCGCCGACAGCCCGACACCGTTCTGCAGCAGGAAGGGCAGCGAGGCATAGGCCAGCATCTGCGCCAGGAAGGAGCAGACCGAGGTTCCCACCGACAGGGCGAAGATGGGGATCCGCATCAGGTCCACCGGCAGCAGCGGCGCCGAGGCCGAGACCTGCCGCGACAGCAGCCACCCGCCGGCCAGCAGGGTCACGGCGAACTGCGCCACGGTTTCCGTGAGCGAGCCGCCGTAGCTGATGCTGTCGAGCCCGGTGATCAGCGTGCCGAAGGTCGCGGCGCAGAGCAGGGCGCTGACCCAGTCGAAGCGGCGCTTCGCGAGCGGGCTGAGGGGCAGGCTGCGCCAGCCCAGGAACAGCGCCGCCAGCCCGATCGGCACGTTCACCGCGAAGAGCCAGGGCCAGCTCGCCACCAGCAGGATGCCGCCCGCGATCGTGGGGCCCAGCGCCGAGGAGGTCGCCACCACCAGCGCGTTGACGCCGATGCCGCGGCCCAGCATGGCGCGGGGATAGGTGAAGCGGATCAGCGCCGCGTTGGTGGACATGATGCCCGAGGCGCCCAGGCCCTGCACCACGCGCGACAGCGTCAGCGCCGTCATCGAGCCCGACAGCGCGCAGGCGGCCGAGCCCAGCACGAACACCGCCACCCCCACCACGTAGACCCGGCGATAGCCCACGATCTCGCTCAGCGCCGCCAGCGGCAGCAGCGTGACGGTGATCGCCAGCTGATAGGCGTTGACCACCCAGATCGAGGTCGAGGGCGCGACCTGCAGCTCCTGCGACAGGGTGGGCAGGGCGACGTTGGCGATGGCCCCGTCCAGCACCGCCATCATCACCGACACCGCCACCGCGAGGGCTGCCCAGAAGCGCTGCGGCATGGGCAGCCCGTCGGGGTGGAATTCCTCCTGGATGGCGGGCCGGTGGTCCGCCTGCGTCCGGGCGGGGCCGGCGGTCATGCGGCCCTGCCGGATGCCAGGGTCCGCGACGCCGCGGCCGGTGCGGCCGCTGCCCCCGCCCGGGCAGGGGCGCCGTCGAGCCGGACGCCGAGGCGGGCGTAGAGATCGGTGAGGCGGCGCTCGTAGTGTTCGGCCGAGAACAGGGCCGCGCGCTGCGGCCCCACCATGGCCAGGTGCTCGCGCAGTTCCGGCTGCCCATCCAGCGCGCGGATGCCCTCGGTGATGGCGCGCACGTCGTAGGGGTCCACCGTCACCGCCGCGTCGCCCACGACCTCGGGCAGCGAGGAGGTGTTGGAGGTCAGCACCGGCGTGCCCAGGCTCATCGCCTCCAGCGCCGGCAGGCCGAAGCCCTCGTAGAGCGAGGGGAACAGCGCCGCCCGGGCGCCGCGGATCAGGCTGAGCAGCAGGCGGAAGGGGGCGTAGTCCAGCAGCACGATGCGGTCGCGCAGCTTGCGCTGCATCAGCGTCTGGGGCTCGCCGCCACCCTGCGGCAGCATCCAGCGTTGGTGGTCCTCGTAAAGGAGGCGCAGCTCCTCCTGGCTCTTCCAGGCCTGCTTGCCCACGATCACCAGCGGCAGCTCGGTGCCCGAGGCGAGGTAGGCCTCGATCATGCGGCCCACGTTCTTCTTGGGCTCGATGGCGCCGAAGAACAGGTAGTAGCCTTTCCATTCCAGCCCGAAGGAGCCCATCACGTCGTCGCGGGCCTCGGGCTCGGGCTTGCGCGCCAGCTTCGCCGGCAGCTCCACCGACTGGTAGGTGTTGGTGACCTTCTCCGGCGGGCAGCCCAGCAGGTTGATGATGTCCTGCCGCGAAGCCTCGCTGACCGTCACGATATGATCGGCCTCGCGCACCAGCAGCCGGTTGAGCCGCAGGTAGCGTCGCTTGTGGTCCAGCGTGGTGTAGGGCAGGCGCAGCGGCACCAGGTCGTGCAGCGTGTAGATGTTGCGCGTGCCCCGCGCGACCACCGGCACCGGGTAGGTCCAGTGCATGATGTCGGGACGCTCGGGCAGGCGCACCTTCAGCCGCTCGTAGTGCCACTTGAAGTGGTTGGCCGAAAGGCTGAACAGCTCCTCGATGTTCCACAGTCGGTCGTAGTGCGGCAGGCGGGCGTCGAAGGTGCGGGTGATGACGCGACCCGTCATCGGCACGGGCTCCGCCTTGTTGCCGATCATCGGCAGCACCAGCCGGCGGAAGGTGCGGATCATGCGGCCGGGCTTGCTGGGCGCGCCGACGCGGCCGTCGAAGAAGGCGATCTCGCGGATCAGCGGGTCCTTGGCCGGGCTGGCGCGGGTGCCGTAGAGCACGTCCACCTCCGCGCCCATGGCGCCGAGCCGGAAGGACAGGTTGCGCGCGTAGGTCGCCACGCCCGTCCCCTGCTCCAGGCCGAGATTGTATCCGTCGATCGTGATTCTGGGCGCCATGGTCCAAGGCTAGAGCGGATCGGCGGCCCGGCATATCGCGCAGCCGGGAGAAATCCGCCCGCCGTACCCCGCCAGACCTCCGCTGCACCGGCGGCGCCACGCGCGATGCCGGGAGGAGCTCGGCGCAACCCCCGGTAGCCAGCGGCCCGGTGCGAAGCGCGGGGCACGGGATCGCGGCGCGGCGCCGGAACGTTTGTGGGCTGCAAAGCGCCTTGGCTGGCCAGCCTTCGTCTTGACGCGGCGCAGCGGGCATGGTGCGCATCGCCCATGCCCGACGCCGCCGAACTCCTCAGCCAGGCCAATGCCGCCCGCGACACGCGCCAGTGGAGCGCGGCCGCGGCGCTCTACGGCGAATACCTCGCGCTGCGCCCGGATGACCGGGGCGTCATCGTGCAGCGCGGGCACATGGTCAAGGAAGCCGGCGACCCCGCCGCGGCCCTGGCCCTCTACGCCGAGGCCGAGGCGCTGGACGACACCGAGGCCGACATCCACCTGCAGATGGGCCACGCGCTGAAGCTCCTGGGCCGCGAGGCGGAGGCGCTGGCGCGCTACGCCCGCGCCAGCGCGATCGAGCCGGCCGCGGCCGACACCTGGGTGGAATGGCACGCGCTGGCACACCGCAGCACGCCGGCCGTACGCCGCGTCACCGGCGTGGCGCTCGACCTGTCGGACCTGGCGGTGTGGATCCTGGGCGACCGGCGCGCACCCTCGGGCATTCAGCGCGTGCAGTACGAGGTTGCGGCAGGCCTCCTGGCCGACGAATCGGTGGTGTTCTGCGCCATGCTGCCCGCTGGCGCGGAGGGCGTGGGCGGCGGCTGGCGGGAATGGCCCAAGCCGTTGCTGGAGCGGCTGCGCCGGCTGTCGGCGAGCGGCAGTGATGCTTCGGAGGAGATCTGGCAGGAAGCGGCGGTGCTGCTGCGCGACTGGCTGGCGCGCGCGCCGGACCTCGTGCTGGCGCCCGGCGCGCTGATCCTTTGCCCCGGCACGGCCTGGGTGCTGCCGCAGTATTCTGCGCGGCTGCTCGCGGCGCGCGCCGCCGGGGTGCGCCACGTGCCGCTGCTGCACGACGCCATGCCGCTGGCGGTGCCCGAATGGTGCAACGCGTCCACGGTGGAACAATACGCGCGCTGGTTCTCGGCCCTGCCGATCCTGGCCGACGCGATCCTGTGCAACTCCGAGGCGACGGCCGCGGATCTGCGCCGCTTCGCCGGGCGCTACCTGCCCGAACTGCCGCTGCCGCCCGTGGCCGTGGTGCCGCTGAACGGCATTCCCGCCGCGCCGGAACTTCCGGGCGAGGTGCCGGCGGCGCTGCGCGAGCGGTCCTACGTGCTGTGCGTCGGCACGATCGAGGGGCGCAAGAACCACGCGCTGATCTTCCAGGCTTGGCTGAACATCCTGCGGCAGCTGGGCCCCGCCTGCCCGGTGCTGGTCTGCGTCGGCAGGCCGGGCTGGCGGGCGGAGGGCGCGATGGCGCTGCTCGACGCTTCGCCCGAGCTCAAGGCGCGGGTGATGATCCTCCATGACGTGGACGACGCCACGCTGCGTGCGCTGACCGAGAACTGCCGCTTCGCCGTGTGCGCCAGCCATGCCGAGGGCTGGGGCCTGCCGGTGAGCGAGGCGCTGGCGCTGGGCCGGCCGGTGTTGGCGGCGGCGCACTCGGCGCTGCTGGAAAGCGGTGCCGGCGGGGCGGTGTTCTTCGCGCCCAACTCAGAGCCGGATTTCGTGGCCAAGGCGCTGTCGCTGATCGCCGATCCCGCGCCCGCCGCGGCGGCGATCAAGGCCAAAGGCGGCTGCCGCCCCTGGGGCGCGGTTGCGGCATCGATGCTGGAGGCCGCCCGTTCGCTGCTGCGCGAGGCCGGCGCGGCGGCGATGCCGGAACTGCCGCCGGGCCTGCGGGTGCGCCTGTCGCCGCCGCCCGGACGCCGGCCTTCGCTGGAAGCGGGCCTTGCCGGCACCCTGCCGCGCGGCGAGGGCTGGGGTGCCGCCACGCCGTTGGGCCGGCTGTTCAGCGGCACCGCGACGCTGGGCCTGCGGGCCCCGGACGAGGCGCTGCGCGTCGTGCTGGAAATCACCCCGGTGGCCGGAGCCGCGGACCTTCGGCTCACCGCCTGGCGCGACGGCGCGGAAGACACGGTGACGCTGCGGGTGCCGCCCGAAGGCGCCGAGGCGGCGCTGGAACTTCCGGCCGGCGGCGAGGTGCTGGAACTGGAGCTGGAGGGCGAAACCCCGGTGGCGCTGCGCTCCGTGGGATTGGCCAGGGTCGGTCAGGCGGAGGACCGGCTGCGGCTGCTGGAAGCGCAGGAGCTGGTCTTCGCCACCCAGCGCTGAGCCACCCAGCGCGGGGCCACCCAGCGCCGAGCCACCCCGGCGCGGGGTTGCCCACCGCGGGGCCGCACAGGCCCCGTGGGGCTACGCCGCGGCGCAGCCCCGCCCGCCGATCAGCGCAGGATACCCGTGTGGCCCAGCGAGTAGCGGCCGGGCAGCGGCCAGACCGTCAGCCCGTGCGGCTCGGCGCCCACGCGGATCTTCCGCACCGATCCGTCGGTGGTGTTGAAGGCGTAGACCACGTCGTCGTAGCGGCCCGACAGCCACAGCAGCTTCCCGTCGGCGCTGACATTGCCCATGTCGGGGCTGCCGCCGCCGGGGATCGGCCAGTTGGCCACCACCTTGCCGGTCGCGAAATCCACCACCGACACGCCGCCCGGACCGCCGCGCTTGCCGTGCACCGAGTGCGAGCCGCGGTTGGCGACGTAGAGCTTGGTGCCGTCGCGGCTGGGATACAGGCCGTGGGTGCCGATGCCGGTCTGGATGAAAGCGGTTTCCTTGAACGTGTCGCCGTCGATCACGAAGATGCCGTCGGCCATCATGTCGGCCACGTAGAAGGTGCGCCCGTCCGGCCCGACGCGGATGTCCTGCGGCATGCCGCCGCGCGACAGCTTGAGGTAGCCGATCACGGTGCGGTTGATCGGGTCGACCTTCACCAGCTGCCCGCCGAACTCGCAGGTGAAGATGGCGTAGCGCCCATCGGCTGAGAAGTCGGCGTGGTTGATGCCGCGGCAGTTGGGCGTGTCGAGCGAGGACTGCAACTCCATCGAGTGCGGGTCGCGGAAATCCAACCGCTTCCGCGCCTCGGCCACCACGATCGCGGCCTTGCCGTCGGGGGTGAAGTACATGTTGTACGGGTCGTCCACCGTCACCGGCTCACCCGGCTTGCCGGTGGCGGCGTCGATCGGCGTCAGGCTGCCGTCCGGCTTGCCCTCGGCATTGTTGGTGACCCAGAGGGTGCGCAGGTCCCAGGATGGCACGACGTGCTGCGGCGAGCGCCCGACGGGGAAGCGGTCCACGACCTTCATGGTCTCCGGATCGATCACGTAGACGTCGTTGGAGCGCAGGTTGGGCACGTAAACGCGCGACAGGTCGGAGCGCACGCGCGGGTCGAGCGCCGGCCCGGTGACGTCGCTGTAGATGTTGCGCGGGTCGGTGACCGGCGGCATGCCGGGCACGGTGTCCACCCGCGCGGGCTCGGCCCCGGTCGAGGGGGCGGCGGGCGCCTGGGCAGGGGACTGCGCCGGAGCCTGGGCCGCAGGAGCCTGGGCGGCCGGGGGCTGAGCCGCGGGGGCCTGCGCCAGGGCCAGCCCCGGCAGCATGAGGGCCGTGCCCAGCAGCGCGGCGGCCAGGCTTCCCCACGGGTGGCGGAAACGCGGCGAAAGGGATGCGGACGGTCGGATCATGCAGATCGTTCCTGTAAGCGAGCGATGAGGGTGGGTCCAGGGCCGTCGGGTGGGATGACGGTTCCAGGAAAGGCTGGGGGCGGGGGTGCGCCCGGGCGCAGGTCGCGGGCGTGCCCTCGGGAATGCTCCCCCGGGGGCGTCAGGGGCGCTTCGCGGTGGCCTGGCGGATCGCCGCCACCGTTTGTGCCACGATGGCCTCGGTGCCCAGGCGACCGAGCTCGGCCGTGGCAGGGCGGGGATCGCCGCCGTACACGCCATCCGCCGTGCCGGGCTTGGGGGCCGACTGAAGCTCCCGGCTGCGGACGAGGTCGGGCGCGGTGGCCAGCGTCAGCGCCGTGTCCATCAGGTCGGCATGGGTGCCGATATCCGCGCCGAGGCCGCGCGCCTTCAGCGCCGGGGCGAAGCTCGTTTCGATCGCGCCGTAATACTGGCTGATGTAGTGCGCCCGGGCGCGGCCGTTGTTCCAGCGCCGGTTCAGCGTTTCCGCGACGTGGCGCAGGTTGGACTGGTAGCCGCCATGGTCGCCGATCAGCACCACGTCGGTGAAGCCGTGCGCGGCGAAGCTTTCGGCCGCCCCTTCCACCATGCGCTCGAAGGCGTCGGCGGGAATGCTGATCGTGCCCGGAAAGCGCATGTGCGAGGAGGGCGGGCTGGTGTTGCCCTCGGGCACGTAGGCGATCACCGGCGCCACCAGCGCATTGCCCAGCTGCCGCGCGATGCGCTCGCTCAGCACCGCCGCGCGGGCATTGTGCTTGCCCACCGCGATAAAGGGGCCGCTCTGCTCGGTGCCGCCGACGGGGATGATCACGGTGGTGCGCCCGGCGCGCGTGGCGTCGCGCACCTCGGTCCAGGTCAGCTGCTCGATCCGCACCGTGTCGGGCGCCTGCGCGGCGGCCGGCGGCGCGGCCAGCAGCGGCGCCGCGAGCAGCAGGGCGAGGAGCAGCGATGCGTGACGGCGCGACGAGGCGGATGTCATGTGCGGCGGGGTCCCGGACACGGAAGGCGGCCTTACTACACCGGCCGGCCGGGGCGCGACAGCGGCGGCGGCGACCGGTCCGGCGCCGCAACATGGGCCCGCGCCCGGGGGCGTCCTAGCGCCGCCCGCGCAGGTGTTCGAGCAGCAGCGCCACCGCGTCCTCCGGCCGGCCGTCGTTGTGGATCACCAGTTCCGCCGCGACCGGCGCCAGGGTGGCGGATCGGTGCAGGCGCACGCGCAGGTCGCCGTCCTCCGCGCGGGCCCGTCCGGCCAGGCGGCGGGCCAGCGTTTCGGGCGCGGCCGTGACCTCCACCACCGAAACGCCGGGCAGCCGCGACCGGGCCCCGGGCACCACCTGGCGCGACACGTTGGCCACCACGATCCGCCCCGCCCGCGCGTCCAGCAGGGTCTGCGCGGGAAGCGCGTAGGAAAGCCCGTGCGCGTCCCAGTCCAGCGCGAAGCGGCCAGCGGCTCGCGCCTCGCCGAAGGCCTCGGGCGACAGGCTGTCATGGTCCTCCCAGGCGGAGGACGGGCGGGTCACCACGCGCCGGGCGAAGACGAAGCGGTCGTCGCCCGCCAGCGCGGCGCGCGCTCCGGCGATCACCGTGTCCTTGCCGGCCCCGGACGGACCGACCACCAGCACGAAGCCGCCCGTTGCGGCGCCGTGCCGCGCGCCGGGGATGGAGGGTGCGGCGTTTATCGGCGCGGCGGACGAAGCGTCGTCAGACAATGCGCCGCCCCTCGCGCCACACCTGCCGCACCACCGGCACCGGCATCTCTGCCGTGCCGCCGAGCTGCACCCGCGCGAGGTCGGCGCGCAGGCCCGCGGCGATGCGGCCGCGGTCGTGCAGGCGGGTGGCGGCGGCGGGGTTGGCGGTCACGGTGGCCACCGCCTGCGGCAGGCTGATGCCCGGCACCCGCGCCGGCAGCTGGAAGGCCGCCATCAGCAGGCTCGCCGGCACGTAGTCGGAGCTCAGGATGTCGAGCAGCCCTTCGCGCGCCAGCTCCTCGGCCGCGACGTTGCCGGAATGCGAGCCGCCGCGGATCAGGTTGGGCGCGCCCATCATCACCGTGATGCCGCCGGCGCGGCTGCGGGCGGCGGCCTCGACGGTGGTGGGGAACTCCGCCACCGTGGCGCCTTCGGCAGCGGACTGCTCCACGTCGCCCGCCGTGGTGTCGTCGTGGCTGGCAAGCGGGATCGAGCGGCGGCGCACGATCTCCACCAGCTGCGGGCGGTTCCGCTCGGCACGCTCCGCGCCGGTGGTCATGCGAAGTTCGGTGAGCGCCTTGATCTCTTCCAGCGACTTGCCGGAGCGGCGGGCGTAGGTGAAGTACTTCTCCACGTCGCGGAACTGCCGCTGGCCCGGCGTGTGGTCCATCAGCGAGATCAGGTCCACGGGGAAGCGGGCGGCGTAGTCCTGCACCACCTCCACCACGTCGGGCGAGGGGATCTCGCAGCGCAGGTGCGTGCGGTGCTCGGCGCGCAGCAGGTCGCCCCGGCGCGCCTCGTCGATCGCTTCCGTCAGCGCCAGCAGCTCGCTGCCCAACCCGCCGCCGTCGATGTCGGTGCCGGCGCGCAGGCTGTCGAACACGGTGGTGATGCCGGACGCCGCGATCTGCGCGTCGTAGGCCAGCACGGCGCCCAGCGGGTGCCAGCGCACCTTGGGCCGCGGCGCGTAGTGGCTTTCGAGGTGGTCGGTGTGCAGCTCCACCAATCCCGGGATCAGCAGGTCGCCGCGCAGGTCGAGGCTGTTGCCGGCGGGCGCGTCGCCCTCGCTGAAACCGGCGATCACGCCGTCCTCGATGCGGAGCCAGCCGTGGATCACCGCATCGGGCAGCACGATGCGGGCATTGCGGAGGATGTGGGGTGTGTCGGGCATGCTGTTCTCAGGCCGCCTGGGCAGCGAAGCGGGAAATGTCGACGACGCGGCTGGCCACGGCCTCGCGCACGTCCTCGTCGTGAAAGATGCCGATCACGGCGGTGCCGGCGGCGCGCTTGCGGGCGATCATGTCCACCACCACGGCGCGGTTGCGCGCGTCGAGCGAAGCGGTGGGCTCATCCAGCAGCAGCACGGGCCGGTCGGCGATCAGGCCGCGCGCGATGTTCACGCGCTGCTGCTCGCCCCCTGAAAAGGTGGCGGGTGGCAGGTGCCACAGCCGGTCGGGCAGGTTGAGCTCCGCCAGCAGTCCCTCGGCCCGCGCGGTGGCGGTGGCGGCGTCGAGGCCGCCATCGCGCCCGGCCGCCGCCACGACCTCCAGCGCACCGACGCGCGGGATGACGCGCAGGAACTGCGACACGTAACTCATCACGTCGCGGCGCAGCCGCAGGATACGGCGCGGATCGGCGGTGGCGACGTCCACCGTGTTCTCGCCGTCGCGCAGGCGGATGGCACCGCCGTCGCAGCGATAGTTGCCGTGGATCATCCGCAGGATCGAGGATTTGCCCGCACCCGAAGGTCCGCCCAGCACGACGCATTCACCGGGCAGCACCGCGAAGGACACGTCCCGCACCACCGGCAGAACCGTGCCGCCGCGCAGGTGCAGGGTGAAGCTTTTGCGCACGCCGTCCAGCGTGACGAGAGGATCTTGGTTCATGCCGCGAGCACCGAGGAGACCAGGAGTTGCGTGTAGGGCTCGGCCGGATCGTCGAGCACCTGGTCGGTCAGGCCGGTTTCCACCACGCGCCCTTCCTTCATCACGATCATCCGGTGCGACAGGAGGCGTGCCACCGCGAGGTCGTGCGTCACGATCACCACCGCGAGGCCGAGCTCGGCCACCAGCCCGCGCACGAGGTCGAGCAGGCGCGCCTGCACCGACACGTCGAGGCCCGAGGTCGGCTCATCCATCAGCACCAGTCGCGGGTGGGTGACGAGGTTGCGCGCGATCTGCAGCCGCTGCCGCATACCGCCCGAAAAGGCGCGCGGCGTGTCGTCGGTGCGGTCGGCGTCGATCTCGACCCGCCCCAGCCAGTCGATCGCGGTGCTGCGGATCTTGCCGTAGTGCCGGGCGCCGGTGGCCATCAGCCGCTCGCCCACGTTGCCGCCGGCCGAGACCGACATGCGCAACCCTTGCGTCGCGTCCTGGCGGATAAAGCCCCACTCGGTGCGCAGCAGCAGGCGCCGCTCGGCCTCGCCCAGGGCGAAAAGGTCGCGTTCCTCACCATTGGCATCGCGGAACAGCACCTGCCCGCGATCGGGCTGAAGCTCGGCGGCCAGCAGGCTCAGCAGCGTGGACTTGCCGGAACCGGACTCGCCCACCACCGCCAGCACCTCGCCGGCCTCCAGGTCGAAGCTGACATCGGCGCAGCCGAGGCGGCGGCCGTAATGCTTGCTCAGCCCCTCGACGCGAAGCAGCGCGCTCATGCGGCATCTCCCGTGCGGGCGTAGGGTGCTTCGACGCCGAGTGTGCCGCGATGCCCTTCCGCGCGGCGCGTTTCGCAGTGGTCGGTGTCGGAGCATACGAACATCCGGCCCCCGCGATCGTCCAGCACCACCTCGTCGAGGTAGCTGTGCCGGTCCCCGCAGAGCGCGCAGGGCTGCGCGAAACGCTGCACCGCGAAAGGATGGTCCTCGAAGTCGAGGCTGCGCACCGTGGTGAAGGGCGGCACGGCGTAGATGCGCCGCTCGCGCCCCGCGCCGAAGAGCTGCAGCGCCGGCGAATGGTCCATCTTCGGGTTGTCGAACTTCGGCGTGGGCGAAGGGTCCATCACGTAGCGCCCCGCGACCTCGACCGGGTAGGCGTAGGTCGTGGCGATGTGCCCGTGCCGCGCGATGTCCTCGTAGAGCTTGACGTGCATCAGCCCGTATTCCGCCAGGGCATGGAGGCGCCGCGTCTCGGTCTCGCGCGGCTCTAGGAAGCGCAAGGGTTCCGGGATCGGCACCTGGTACACCAGCACCTGCCCGGCCTGGAGCGGCGCCTCGGGGATGCGGTGGCGCGTCTGGATGATGGTCGCGTCCGCCGTGCGCGTGGTGGTGGTGACGCCGGCGGTGTGCTGGAAGAACTTGCGGATCGACACCGCGTTGGTGGTGTCGTCGGAACCCTGGTCGATCACCTTCAGCCGGTCCTCCGGCCCCAGGATCGCCGCCGTCACCTGCACGCCGCCGGTGCCCCAGCCATAGGGCATCGGCATCTCGCGCGAAGCGAAGGGCACCTGGTAGCCCGGGATGGCGATGGCCTTGAGGATGGCGCGGCGGATCATCCGCTTCGTGCCCTCATCCAGGTAGGCGAAGTTGTAGCCCGCCACGCCCATGGCGCCGGTCTCGGCGGTGTTCTGCGCGGCGCTCATTCCGCGGCCTCCCTGTGTGCGTCGGGTGTCGGGCGTTGCGCCGCGTGCTCGGCGCGCAGGCGCCGCACCAGTTCCAGCTCAGCCTGGAAGTCGACGTAGTGCGGCAGCTTCAGGTGCTCCACGAAGCCCGTGGCCTGGAGGTTGTCGCAGTGCGACAGCACAAACTCCTCGTCCTGCGCCGGACCGCGCGCTTCCTCGCCCAGTTCCTTGGCACGCAGGGCGCGGTCCACCAGCGCCATGGCCATGGCCTTGCGCTCGCCTTGGCCGAAGCTCAGCCCGTAGCCGCGGGTGAACTGCGGCGGTGCTTCGGCGGAACCCTTGAACTGGTTCACCATTTGGCACTCGGTGACGGTGATGCGGCCCAGCGGCACGGCGAAGCCCAGCTCCTCCGGCACGAACTCGACCTCCACCTCGCCCACGCGGATCTCGCCCACGAAGGGGTGGGTGCGGCCGAAGCCGCGCTGGGTGGAATAGCCCATCGCCAGCACGAAGCCCTCGTCGCCGCGCGCCAGCGCCTGCAGGCGCAGGTCGCGGCTGGCGGGAAAGCCCACCGGCTCGCGCGTCAGGTCGGGCACGGGGGCATCGGTATCCGGGTCGCTCGGCTCGATCAGCCCTTCGTCGCCCAGGAGCGAGGTGACGCGCGGCATCGGCTCGTTGATGTCGGCCGGCGCTTCGGCGGCAGCCGGCGGCTCCAGCCCGGCAGCCAGGGTGAAGTCCAGCAGGCGGTGCGTGTAGTCGAAGGTCGGCCCCAGCACCTGCCCGCCCGGCAGGTCCTTGTAGGTGGCCGACACGCGGCGCTTCACCGCCATCCGCTCGGTGTCGATCGCCTCGGAGGCGCCGAAGCGGGGCAGGGTGGTGCGGCAGGCCCGCACCAGGAACACCGCCTCGATCAGGTCGCCCCGCGCCTGCTTCAGCGCCAGCGCCGCGAGGCCCGGGTCGTAGAGCGAGCCCTCGGTCATCACGCGGTCCACGCCCAGGCGAAGCTGTTCCTCGACCTGCTCCACCCCGATCTCGGGCACCGCGCGATCGCCGCGCCTGGCATCGGCCAGGGCGCGGTGGGCGTTCTCGATGGCGGCCTCGCCGCCTTTCACGGCCACGTACATGCGATCAACCCTCCGTCACGACGGTGGAGCGGGGGATCGCCGCCACGCGGCCCGTGGCTACGAGGAGGTGGTCCAGCCCGCGCGGAAACAGCGCCCGGTTGCGCGCAAGGCGCCCGAGCATGTCGCCCGGCAGGGGCGCGGCGACGAGGCGGGCTTGCCCGTCGATCCCGGGGCCTTCCAGCCGCCAGCCGCTGCCCGCTTCCAGCCGGTCCACCGCCAGCACCAGCGTGGCCGAGCGGTCCGGATAATCCGGCGTGCCTTGCGCGAAGAGAGTGTGCGGCGGGCAGCTGGCCGGGGCCGCCAGCAGCGCGAAGCTGGCGGCGGCCGGGTCGGCGGTGATCGGGGCGCCCGTGTGGAAGCGCAGGAAGGCCGCCACCGCGGGCGCTTCCGCCAGGGTGGGGTCGAGCCAGACCGGCGCCTCGTGGTCCGCCAGCGCCAGCGCCACGGCCGCGAGTTCCGGCGTCAGCGGGGCCGGCGCCTCGGCCACGCCCCGCAGCGCCTGGATCGTGCCGGGGCGGGCGGTGGCCTCCATCACGGCGCGGAACACGGCTTGCGCGTCGCGCACCGGGTCGGTGAAGCCCTGGGTCAGCGTGCTGGTGGTGCTCACGCGTCCTCTCCCCGTACCATGGTGAAGAAATCCACCCGCGTGGCGGCGGCCTGCCGGGCGGCACGGGCGCGCTCCTCGCTCAGGCGGCGCCGCACCGGGGCCAGGGCTGACACCACGGCGGCCTGGTGCTGCGGCGACTGCCACAGCGCGTCGAGCGTGGCGGCCAGCCGGGCCCGCGCGGCGTCGCGGCCGAGATGGTAGGCGAAGCCGGTGCCGACCTCCTCCAGCGTCACCGCGGCGCGGGTCACCGTGGCCTCGCCCAGGTTGAAGCGCCGCCCGTCACCGCCGGCCCGGCCGCGCACCATCACCAGCCCGGTTTCGGGCCGCCGCAGGTCGCGCACGGGACCGCGGTAACCCACCGCCCGCAAGGCGTCGTGCAGCTCCTCGGCCAGCGCCTCGGCACAAAGCGCCATCACGGACTGCCGGTCCTCTGGCGCCGGCTCGGCTTCTCGTGTTCCGCTGCTCATGCGGCCTCGCGCCCCTTGCTGGTATGATTGTAGTATAGACAACTAGACAAATTTAGGAAGTGACATTTCGATGATGCGGGCCGCATGAACGCCGTGCTGCAACGAGGCCAGGGCCTGATCGCCTGGCGACAGATCGCCGACGCGCTGGAAGCCGAGATCGCCACCGGCGCTCTCAGGCCCGGCGCGAAGCTGGCCACCGAGGCGCAGCTCGCCACCCGCTTCGCCGTGAACCGCCACACCGTGCGCCGCGCCCTGGCGGCCCTGACGGAACGCGGGCTGGTGCGCTCCGCCCAGGGCAGCGGCACCTTCGTGGAGGCCGCACCCCTGCGCTACCCGATCGGGCCGCGGACGCGCTTCTCCGAGATCGCCACGGCCGCCGGGCGCGAAGCCTGGGGCCGCTTGCTGGAAGCCCATACGGTGCTCGCCGAGCCCTGGGTGGCCGAGGCGCTGGAACTGGCGCCCGGCACGCCGGTGCTGGCGCTGCATTCCCGTCACGAGGCCGACGGGGTGCCGATCTCGGCCGGGGTCACTTACCTGCCGCTGCCGCGCTTCGCGGGCTTCGACCGGCTCTACGCCGAAACGGGCTCCCTGACCCGGGCCTACGCGGCGCACGGCGTCACGGACTACCTGCGCCGGAGCACGCAGATCAGCGCGCGCATCGCCGAGCCGGCCGAGGCCGCGCAGCTGGCACTGGCGCCCGGGCGCGCCGTGCTGGTGATCGAGAGCGTCAACACCGATGCCGAGGGCGCGGTCATCCAGGCCACGCGGTCCTGCTTCGCCGCTGATCGGGTCACGCTCTCGGTCTAGGGGGCCCAGCGGGTAGAGGGGCGGGCAGGGGAGCGGGCAGAGGCGCCTCGACCACGCGGCCCGCGCGGCGCATGCTCCGCCGGCCGCGGCTGAGCCCCCGCCAGAGGGGCAGCACGGGCGGCGGGGAGGACGTGCGGCCATGACGCGACAGGAGCCAGAACAGCCGCGGCGGGAACGGCGCCGAGTGGAACAGCGTTGGGTGGAACAGCGTCGGGCAGGGCGGCGCCCAAGGGGACGCCCAAGGGGGTGCCCCTGGTGGCACCAGGCGGCGCGTTGCCGGGCAGGGCAGCGCGGAACGGGGCGATGCCGGAAGGCGACGGGCGTTTCCGCGTCGTGCGGTCCGGCCGCGTGAGCGCCGCGCGCTTCGCCGTCGTGGGCGGCGGCTTCCGGGCCCAGTATTTCCTGCGCCTCGCGCGCGCCCTGCCGGGGGAGCTGCGGGCCAGCGGGGTGGTGGTGCGCGACCCCGACCGTGCCGAGGCGCTGCGGGACCGCTGGAACGTCCCGGTGCATCCCAACCTCGCCGACCTGCTGGCGGCCGGGCGGCCCGACTTCGTGGTGGTCTGCGTGTCGCGCGGCCAGGCGCTGCCGGTGCTGCACGAGGTCGCGGCAGCCGGGCTGCCGGTGCTGACCGAAACGCCGCCCGCCGAGGACCTCGCGGGGCTGCACGAGGTCTGGGCCCTGGTGCGCGGGGGCGCCCGGCTGCAGGTGGCGGAGCAGTACCGGCTGCAGCCGATGAACGCCGCGCGGCTGGCGCTGGCGCGCTCCGGCCTGCTGGGCGAGGTGCAGCACGCGCAGGTGTCGCTGGCGCACGACTACCACGGCATGAGCCTGTTGCGCGCTTTCCTCGACACCGGCTTCCGGATGCCGCGCGTCACCGCCCGCCGCTTCGCCGCACCCCTGGTGGCGGGACCCGACCGGCAGGGGCCACCGCGCGAGTACCGGGTGACCCAGTCCACGCAGGTGATCGCGCAGCTCGACTTCGGCGACCGGCTGGGCATCCACGACTTCGCGAACGAGCAGTACCGGTCCTGGATCCGCGGGCCCCGCGTGCTGGTGCGCGGCGATCGGGGGGAACTGGACGGGGTGGAGGCGCGCTGGATCACCGACTTCGCGACGCCGGTGCAGCTGCGGCTGCGACGGATGGATGCGGGGCAGGACACCAATCCGGAGCCTTATTCCCATCGCGGCGTGCTGGCGGGCGAGCGCTGGCTGTTCCGCAACCCCTTTCCGGGCGTGACGCTCAGCGACGACGAGATCGCGGGCGCCACGATGCTGCGGGCCATGGCGGACTACGCCGGCGGCGGCGCCGGTCCCTACGACGCCGCGGAGGGCCTGCAGGACGCCTACCTGGCGCTGCTGATCGCCGAGGCCGCCGCGCGGGGCGAGGCGGTGTCGGGCGAGGCGCAGCCCTGGTGCACCTGACGACCGGTTTCGGTGGCGCGGCGGCGCCACCGGCTCAGCGGTGCCGCGCCCCGTCCGCCATGGCGGCGCGCAGGCGGGACGACACGGCGTCGATGATCCCCACGGTGACCAGGATCAGCAGCACGATGGCGGACACGCTCTGCCATTCCAGCGTGCGGATCATCTCCGACAGCATCAGCCCGATGCCGCCCGCCCCCACGATGCCGATGATCGCGGAGGAGCGCGTGTTGGACTCGAAGTTGTAGAGGATCTGTCCGGCCAGCACGGGCGCCACCTGCGGCAGCACGCCGTAGCGGATGCGGTGCAGCGGGTTGCCGCCGGCGGCGCGCAGGCCTTCCTCGGCGCGGCCGTCATCGGCCTCGATGGCTTCCGAGAAGATCTTGCCGAAAGTGCCCAGGTCCGAGGTGGCGATCGCCAGCACCCCGGCAAAGGGGCCGAGCCCCACGACGCTGATCCAGATCAGCGCCCAGATCAGCGCGTCCACGCCGCGGATGCCGTCCAGCGCCCGGCGCGACAGGAACTGCACCAGCCGGTTCACGGTGGTGTTGCGCGCCGCCAGCAGCGCCAGCGGCAGGGCCAGCACCGCGCTCACCAGCGTGCCGAGAAAGGCGATCGCCACGGTTTCCGCCAGCAGCCGCAGCATGCTGGAAAAGGCCGTCCAGGACCCCGGGTCCGGCGGCAGCATCAGTGTCAGGAAGTGCAGCAGCTGCCCGAAGCCCGACAGCAGGCGCC
The DNA here is from genome assembly GCF_042433915.1 of Roseomonas elaeocarpi. NCBI lineage: Bacteria > Pseudomonadati > Pseudomonadota > Alphaproteobacteria > Acetobacterales > Roseomonadaceae > Roseomonas > Roseomonas elaeocarpi. Next base: position 53,740 of record NZ_JBHLUN010000006.1, read on the forward strand.
AGGGCTCGATCCCCAGGCGCCAGATGCCCAGCGCCAGCAGCGCCAGCATCAGCGTGGTGATGATCAGGGCGTCGCGCCGCCCGGCGGGCAGGGCGCGAAAGGCCGCCGGGTGGCGGGCGGCGATGCTCTCGCACTCGGCGAGGGCGGTGGCGCGCAGGTTCATCGCCGGGCCTCCGTGCCGATCAGGCGGTGGCGCACCTTCTCGGTCAGCATGTCGAGCAGCATCACGGCGACGATGATCATCAGCAGGATCGCCGACACGTCGTTGTAGTAGAACTTGCGGATGGCCTCGAGCAGGTCCTGGCCGATGCCGCCGGCGCCCACGAAGCCCAGCACCGAGGCCTGGCGGAGATTGATCTCGAAGCGCAGCAGCGTGTAGCTGGCGAAGTTCGGCAGAACCTGCGGCACTGCGCCGAAGCGCACCGCAGCCGCCCAGGGCGCGCCCGCCGCGCGGGCGCCTTCCACCGGGCGCATGTCGATGTTTTCCGCCACCTCGGTGAACAGCTTGCCCAGCGAGCCCAGCGAGTGGATCGCCAGCGCCAGAACGCCCGGAAGCGGGCCCAGGCCGAAGGCGATCACGAAGATCAGCGCGAACACGATGTCGGGCACGGTGCGGCAGAATTCGAGCAGGCGCTTCGCCGCCCCACGCAGCCAGCCCTGTGACACGAGGTTGCGCGCCGCCACGAAGCTCAACACGAAGGCCCCCGCGGCGCCGAGCAGCGTGCCGACATAGGCCATCAGCAGCGTGTCGGCGAGCAGCAGGCTCCATTTCCGCAGGCCCCAGAACCAGTTCGCCGGATCGGTCCAGACGCGGGTGCCGGGGGCCGCGTTCTCCAGCTGCGTGATGCGGTCGAAGTAGCCGAAGAAGGTGCCGATATGCTGCGCGAGCCGTGTCGGCGCGACCTGCGCCACCCAGCCCGACAGCAGCGTCAGCGCGACGACCACGAGCAGCCCGAGCAGGAGCGTGCGGTTACGCCGGCGCAGCACGGAGCGGTAGTCGTGCAGCAGCGCGTCGGCCGGCCCGCCGCGGCGGTCCAGGGTGGTGCTGGTCATGGTGTCGGCCTTGTTCTGTGTCCGGCCCGCCGCGAAGGGCGTGGCCGGCGACGCGCCGCCGCTGTTGCTCGCGGCGGCGCGAAGCGTGTCAGCCGCGGCGACGCAGGCTGTCGACGAAGCTGTTCAGTTCGATGATCGGCTTGTAGGCGGCGTTGTCCACCGGCTGCCAGGGGCCGGACTTGCCGTCGTAGAGGTGGTCGAAGCCCTGCTTGTCCTCGGTCGGCATCGCCAGCACGGCGGTGCGGATCGCGCTGCGCAGGTCGGCCGGCAGGTCCGTCAGGTAGGCCATCGGCGAGTTCACGATCTGGTCGGACTTGAAGATGATGCGGAAGTCGTCAGCCTTGACCATGTTCTTGCGCGCCATGCGCAGGAGGTTCGACTCCTGCTCGTCGTTCCACCAGTTCGCGGCCATGTCCACGGTGCCCTGGTTGAGCGCGATGATCGCGTTCTCGTGGCTGCCGGTGTAGACGACGCGGTTGAAGAACTCTTCCGGCTTGATGTTCATCTTGTTCAGGGCGAAGCGCGGCACGTTGTTGCCCGAGGTGGAGTTCGGATCCACCAGGCCGAGGTTCTTGCCCTTCAGGTCCTCGACCTTCTGATAGGGCGAGTCCTTCTTCACGTAGAAGACGGAGTAGTAGCCCTTGGTGCCGTCGAGATTGGTCTCGATGGCGAAGGCCTCGATCTTGGCACCCGTCATCAACGCGCGCGCGAAGGAGGAGGGGCCGTAGGAGGCGATGTGGATGTTGCCGGAGCGCTGGCCCTCGATCACCGCGGCGTAGTCGTTGGCGACCCGCAGCGTGACCTTGGTGCCAAGCTTGCGCGACATGTAGGAGGTGAAGGGCGCCCAGCGATCCATCACGCCCGAAGCGTTCTCGGACGGGATGATGGCGAAGACCAGCTCGGGATACTGGGCGGCCCAGCTGTTGGTCTGGGTGCCCGTCTGCGCGCGGGCGATGGCCGGCACGGCCAGCAGGGCGCTGGTCTGGAGCAGGAAGCGACGGTTCAGCATGGGAATGCCTTGTGCTGGGATGTGCTGGTGTCGAGCAGGTGCGGAAGCGCTAGACCTGCGCGTAGCTGGGCGACTTCGCCCGGGCCTCTTGCGGCTGCTCCTGCGGCGGCGTCGCGGCTGCCGCCTCGGCCTCGATGCCGTAGAGCGCGCGTGCCGCGTCCTCACCGAGGTCGCGCGCAGGACCGTCGAACACGACGCGTCCGGCCGAAAGACCCACGAGGCGGTCGCAGTAGCGGCGCGCGATCTCGAGCGAGTGAAGGTTGCAGACCACGGTGATGCCGTCGTCGCGGTTGATGCGGGCCAGCGTGTCCATGACGACCGCGGTGTTGCGCGGATCGAGCGAGGCGATCGGCTCGTCGGCCAGGATGATCTCGGGCTCCTGCATCAGGGCGCGGGCGATGGCCACGCGCTGCTGCTGTCCGCCCGAAAGCTGGCCCGCGCGCTGGGCCGCGAGATCGGCGATGTCGAAACGCTCCAGCGCCGCGAAGGCCATGGCCCGGTCCTCGCGCGACCAGAGGCCGAGCAGCGAACGGTGCAGCGGCACGTGGTTCAGCCGCCCGGTGAGCGTGTTGGTCAGCACGTCGAGGCGACCGGCCAGGTTGAACTGCTGGAACACCATGGCGCAGCGCGCGTGCCAGCGCCGGCGCGCGGCGCCGCGCAGGCCCGACACCTGCTGCCCCTGCCACAGGATGCGGCCGCCGGTCGGCTGGGCCAGGCCGTTGATCATGCGCAGCAGCGTCGACTTCCCGGCGCCGGAACGGCCGATCACGCCGACGAAGGAACCCGGTCGCAGGTCAAGCGAAACGTCGTCCACGGCCGCCCTGCGCCCGTAGTTCATCGTCACGCCTTCAAGCTTCAGCATCGGAGCCGTCCAGCCGTTTTGCGGGGCGGCAGTTACGGGCTTTGTTTGAAGGCGCGATGACGCCGCGATGACGGTTGTGGGACGTTCACCCTTCGGTGAGGCCGCCTCAGGCGCCGCTGCCGCGACGCTCCCGCCGTGTGGGGCGGACCAGCCGGTCGATGAAGTTGCGCAGCTCCGTTTGGCGCGTCCGCGCCTCGGTCACCTGTCGGTCCAGGCCGAGCCTCCAGGCCAGGTCGCGGCGCTCCGGCTCCCGGTGCAGGGCCTCGATCAGCCGGGCCTGGGCCTCCACGTCGTCGGGGGTGCGGGCCAGACCGTCCTCCATCAGTGTCTCGGCCTGCCGCCGCAGGGCCTGCGCGATCTCGCGCAGCGACAGTTCCGGATGGTACTGCACGCCCCAGAACACGCCGCCATCGAAGCGGATCTCCGCCGCCTGGATCGCGGTCACCGCGTTGCCGGCGAGCAGGGTGGCGCCTTCGGGCAGTTGTTCCACCTCGTCGCCATGGATCGCCGGCGCGTCGTAGGCCGCGGGGCGGCCCGCGAGGAGGGGGTGGGTGCGGCCGGCCTCGGTGGGGGCGATGCGCCGCGCGAAGCCCGCCTCATGGCCGTGCGCGTTGCTGCGCACCGTGCCGCCCGCCGCCACGGTGGCCACCTGCAGCCCGGCGCAGGAGCCGAAGGCCGGGGTGCCGGAGCGAAACACTTCCCGCATGAAGTCCAGCTGCCGCTCGACCTCCGGCGTGCGTTCGTAGACGTGCAACGGCGAGCCGCACAGGAACACGGCGTCGTAGCGCGCGATGCCGGCGGCGTCCTGGCGCGGGCTGTCTTCTTCGGCCGGCTTCACCTGGTCGCAGGTGGCATCGGGCACCAGGGAGCACAGGGTTTCGACGTAGCTTTCGCCGGAACTCTGGCCGGCGCTGCGGCGGCGCTTTTCGCGGTCCTCCGGCAACTCGCTTTCCGCAACAAGGAAGCGCAAGGGATCAGGCATGTTTTCTCCTGCCGCGCTTCCCCGGGCTGGGGCGATGCGGGGTGGTGGCGTCGGTGTCGCGCCGATGCCCATGCAAACGCGGCTGCCGCCGCAGGTTCCCGTTCACTCTGAGGAGAGGCGGGCAGGCGCTCCGGCCCCCGAAAACACTTCGGGCCCCCTCCGCGTCGCGAAGGGGGCCCGAAACCGGGTTTCCCCGGCAAGGAGCGGTGCGGCCCCTTGCCGCGGCGCGGCGCGGCTTACATGCCTGCGCTGCTGCCGGCGTCGGTGGGGTCCAGAGGGGTGGAACCCACCGTGAAGCGGCTGGTCTGCATGGCATAGACCGGACCACCGCGCGCGATGCTGCCCGTCGCGTTGCTGTTGTCGCGCGGCGTGGAGCCGGCGGCGGAGTGGCTGGTGCCGAGGCTGTAGACCGGGCCCCCGCGGGCGATGCTGCCCGTCGCGTTGCTGTTGTCGGTGGGCGTGGAGCCCGGGGTGAAGCGGCTCACGCTGCCCTGCAGGTCGGCCGCGAAGGCGCCGAGGGGGGAGGCGGCCATCAGGCCAGTGGCGAGAAGGGTGGAGAGGGCAATTGTACGAAGGCGAGACATTGTTTTTCTTCCGTGTGACCGGCGGATCATTGCGGTCCGTCTGTTGAGGCGGCAGATAACCCCGTGCCGCAGTGCAAAAATCCACTTCCAGCCAAACAGTCTGTTCGGATTTCCCGAACAATTCACGAAGCCGTCAGACTGATCGCCTCATCTTCCTGTTTTCACATCAAACCGCCCTTAACGAGAGCGGCCGAATTGCAGCTCTGCCAGACGCGCATAGAGGCCGGGCTGGGATGCCAGTTCGTCATGCCTGCCGGAGGCGACGATGACGCCGTCCTCCAGCACCAGGATACGGTCGGCACGGCGCACCGTGGCCAGCCGGTGCGCCACCACCAGTGTCGTGCGGCCCTGCGACAAGCGCTCCAGCGCGTCCTGCACCGCGCGCTCGCTCTCGGCGTCGAGTGCGCTGGTGGCCTCGTCGAGCAGCAGGATCGGTGCGTCGCGCAGCATGGCGCGCGCGATCGCCAGGCGCTGCCGCTGCCCGCCCGAAAGGCGCACGCCCTTCTCGCCCAGGAAGGTGCCCAGGCCCTGCGGCAACTCGTGAAGGAAGCCGGCCGAGGCAGCCTCCACGGCGCGCAGCACCTCGGAGTCGCTCGCCTCGGGCCGGCCGTAGCGCAGGTTGGTCCAGGCATCGGCGCCGAACACCACCGGGTCCTGCGACACCAGTCCGACCCGGCGCCGCAGCGCGGCCGGATCGAGCCGGTCCACCGCGACGCCGTCCACCAGGATGCGGCCGGACTGCGGCTCGTAGAAGCGCAGCAGCAGCGAGAAGAGCGTGGACTTGCCGGCGCCCGAAGGGCCGACCACCGCCACGGTTTCCCCGGGCTCCACCCGCAGCGACACGCCGCGCAGGGCCGGATGGTCCGGCCGGGCGGGGTAGCGGAACACCACGTCGCGGAACTCCACCCGGCCGAGCGGCGGCTCCGGCAGGGTGTCGGGCTGCGGCGGCGCGGTGATGGCCGGCCGCTCGCGCAGCAGCTCGCCGATCCGGTCGGCGGCGCCTGCCGCGCGCTGCACCTCGCCCCAGAGCTCGCTCAGGCTTGCGCCGGCATTGGCCACCACCACCGCGTAGAACACGAAGGCCGAAAGCTCGCCCCCCGTCATGCGGCCGGCCAGCACGTCGCGGCCGCCCACCCAGAGGCTCAGCGTGATGGCGCCGAAGCCCAGGAGGATCACCACCAGCAGCTGCGCGCCGCGCGTGCGGATGCGGGCCGTGGCGGCCGCCACCGAACGCCCGGCGGCCGCGGCGAAGCCGGCGCGGTCGATCGGCTCATGCGTGAAGGCCTGCACGGTGCGGAGCGCGTTGATGGTTTCCTCGGCATAGGCGCCGAGATCGGCCACACGGTCCTGCGCCAGCCGCGACAGCCGGCGCTCCCGCCTGGAGAACATCACGACCGGCACCACCACCACCGGCACCACCGCCACCACCAGCGCGGCCAGCCTGGGGCTGGTGGCGACCAGCATGGCGAAGGCGCCGAGCAGCAGGAAGGCGTTGCGCAGCCACGTCGAGATGGCCGAGCCGGCGAGCGATTGCAGCACGGCGGTGTCGGCGGTCAGGCGCGTCAGGATGTCGCCGGTGCGCATCGCCTCGAACCAGGCCGGGCTCAGCGTCAGGACGTGGCTGAAGACGGCACGGCGCAGGTCGGCCGCCACGCGCTCCCCCAGGGTGGAGACCAGCGTGAAGCGGGCAAAGGTGGCGAGCGCCAGCACCGTCACCACCGCGAACATGGCCAGCGCCGCCGTGTCCAGCCGCCCCGCGCCGCCGGCGAAGCCGTGGTCGATCAGGTAGCGGACGCCTTGGCCCAGCCCCAGCACGCTCAGCGCCGCCACCAGCATGGCCACGAGGGCGCCGATGGCCTGCCAGCGATAGGGACGGAGGAAGGGCGGCAGCAGGCGCAGCGCGGACAGGGCCGGGCGCCGCGACGGCGCAACGCTGCCCGATGCCGCCGTGCCTTGGGAAAAGATCGGGAACGTCGCACCGGAGCGATTCGCCGCAAGCGGGCTATGCCCGCCCCGGTCGGCGGAGGACCCGCCCTCCGGCGGATGCTCCGGGTTGGCGCCGGGCACCGGGCCCGGCGCCGGGCGTGTCACAGGCCGGCCTGCGACACGAACTTGGTGTTGAGGTAGCTCTCGAGCGCCTCGATGCCGCCCTCGGAGCCGTAGCCGCTGTCCTTGATGCCGCCGAAGGGCACTTCCGGCAGCGCCAGACCCAGGTGGTTGATGGTCATCATGCCCGCCTCGGTCTTGTCGCCCAGCGCCTGCGCCGTCTTGGCGGAACGGGTAAAGGCGTAGGAAGCGAGGCCGAAGGGCAGGCGGTTCGCTTCCTCGATGGCTTCGTCGAAGTCGCGGAAGGGCACCATCACCGCCACGGGGCCGAAGGGCTCCTCGTTCATGATCCGCATCTCGCGGGTGGCGCCGGTCAGCACCGTGGGCTCGAAGAAGTAGCCCTTGTTGCCGATGCGGTTGCCGCCGGTGCGGACCTCGGCGCCCTTGCCGCGGGCGTCGTTGATCAGCGCTTCCATGGCGGGGATGCGGCGGTCATTGGCCAGCGGGCCCATGGTGACGCCGGACTCCAACCCGTTGCCGACCTTCACCGCCTTCGCGTGCTCGGTGAACTGGTCGACGAAGCTGTCGAAGACCTTTTCCTGCACCAGGAAGCGCGTGGGCGACACGCAGACCTGGCCGGCATTGCGGAACTTCGAGGCCGCCAGGGTCTTGCTCGCCAGCGCCACGTCGGCGTCGTCGAACACGAAGGCCGGGGCATGGCCGCCCAGCTCCATGGTGGCGCGCTTCATGTGCTGACCCGCCAGCGCCGCCAGCATCTTGCCCACGGGCGTCGAGCCGGTGAAGGTCACCTTGCGGATCACCGGGTGCGGGATGAGGTATTCCGAGATCTCGGCCGGAACGCCGTAGACCAGCCCGATCACGCCCTTGGGGATGCCTGCATCGTTGAAGGCGCGGATCAGCTCGGCCGGCGAGGCCGGGGTTTCCTCGGGCGCCTTGACGATGATGGAGCAGCCGGTGGCCAGCGCCGAGCAAAGCTTGCGCACGATCTGGTTGATCGGGAAGTTCCAGGGCGTGAAGGCGGCGACGGGGCCCACCGGCTCCTTGATCACCAGCTGGTACACGCCCTCGGCGCGGGCGGGAACGACGCGGCCGTAGGTGCGGCGGCCTTCCTCGGCCAGCCAGTCGGCGGTGTCGGCGGCGCCCATCACCTCCATCTTGGCCTCGGCCAGGGGCTTGCCCTGTTCCTGGGTCATCATCTCGGCGATGCTATCGGCGCGGCTCCGCAGGATGTCGGCCGCTTTGCGGATCAGCTTGTAGCGCTCGAAGGCCGAGGTGGCGCGCCAGACCTTGAAGCCGCGATCGGCGGCGGCCAGCGCCTCATCCAGGTCGGCGGTGGTGGCGTGCGCCACGGTGCCGATGCGCTCCTCGGTGGCGGGGTTGATGACCTCGATGGTCTTGCCACCGGTCCCGGGCCGCCACTGGCCGTCGATGAAGAGCTGAACGTCGGGATACATGAAGGCCTCCGTGGTGGTGCGGCGCGGCACATGGGGTGCCGGAGCGTCCATGGCCAGCGCCCCGCGCACATCGCGGGCACATGAAGCGCGCTCGCCGGGGGGCTGGGCAAGGGGGCCTGGGGCATTGCAGCCGCCGCGCCGGCGGCCGGGCTCGGCCTTCCGGCTTGCGCCTCCCTGGCCTCCGCCCGCCCTGATCCGGGCTTCCAGCCTCCGCCTTCCCGGGCCTCAGCCTTCCCGGTGCCGGTCCAGGTCGAGCGCCGCCTCGACGCCGCGCTGCCGCACCGTGTCGCGCCCGGCCGCCTTGGCATCGTAGAGGGCCGCATCCGCCGCCGCGAGCAGGGGAGCGGGCTCCTGCCCGCGCTGCGGCCTGGCCGAGGACACGCCGATGCTGACGGTCACCACCCTGGCCGGGTGCATGGCGTGCGGCAGGGCGAGGCCTTCCACCACCTGGCGGATGCGCTCCGCCACGTCCCGCGCGCCCGCGGTGTCGGTGTTGGACAGGATCACCGCGAATTCCTCGCCGCCGTAGCGCGCGGCGGTGTCGCCGGGCCGACGCACCGACTGCGCGATGCTGTTCGCGATCGCCGAGAGCACCGCGTCGCCGCCCTGGTGGCCGTAATGGTCGTTATAGGCCTTGAAGTGGTCCGCATCGATCATCAGCAGCGCGACGGAACCGCCCTCGCGGATGGCGCGGCGCCATTCCCGGCGCAGCATGTCGTCGAAGGCACGGCGGTTGAACAGCCCGGTCAGCGCGTCGGTGGAGGCCAGCCGCGCGAGCTCCTCGTTGGCCTCCTGCAGCGCGATCTCCACCGCCTTCCGCTTGCCCACGTCGCGCGCCACCACGGTGAAGCCGCTGTCGCCCGGAAGCCGGCTGTAGCGCGCTTCCATCCAGACGTAGTGGCCGTCGCGGTGGCGCAGGCGATAGGTCGCCTCGCTGCGCCCCTCCTCCTGCGCCGCGTGCCAGGGCGCCTCGGCGCTCTCGCGGTCCTCGGGATGCACGAGGTCGCTGCTCCAGACCTCCCGCAGCTCCTCCGGGCTGAGGCCCAGGGTGCGGCTGCCGGGCGAGACGTAGCGCGGCACACGCCCGGCATCGAAGCGCATGATCAGGTCGGTGGCGTTGTCGGCCAGCAGGCGATACTGCTCGCCGCTGCGCCGCGCCGCGAGTTCGGCCGCCTGGCGCCGGCGCAGCTCCTGCGTCAGCAGCATGCTCAGCCCGACCGCGGCGGCGCAAAGCAGCAGCAGCACCGCGGCCAGCACGACCGCCTTGTTCTGCCAGCCGGCATAGATGCCGCGCACCGAGAGCGCCACGTCCACGATCAGCGGCAGCTGGCCGACATGCTCGAAGACGTAGGCGCGCTCGACGCCGTCGATGGCGGACTTCGCCACGAACTCGCCCGACGTCGCCGCGGTGAAGCGGCGAAAGGTTTCGGCGCCGGCGATGTTGCGTCCGACCTGATCCGGACCCGACGGCACGCGCACCAGCAGCGTTCCGTCGGTGCGGAACATGTTGACCGCGTCGCCGGGGCCGAGCTTGAGGCGGCTGAACAGTTCTTGGAAGTAGGCCAGCCGGATGGTGCCCAGCACGATTCCGGCGAAGGACCCGTCCGGGTGGTCGCGGCGAAGCGAAACGCCGATGATCTCGTTGCCACTGAGGCTGGAGCGGAACGGGAGGCTGACGTAGAGGCCCGCATCGGCGCGGTCGCGGTGAACCGTGAAGTAGTCGCGGTCCGCGGCCTGCACCGACCGGGGCGGACGGGACTTGGAGTCGAGGATGACCTTGCCGCTCTCGTCCAGCACCAGGATACTGTCGAGGTACTGGGCCGTGGCGGCGCGGTCGTACAGGATGAGGTCCTGGATCTCGGGGCTCGCGGCCCGGACGTCGGCGCGGTCCAGCCCGTCCGCCACCGCCTGCAGCGACAGGCTGTAGATCTCGAGGTTACGGTTGACGTCCTGGCTGATGGCGGCAAGCAGGTTGTGCGAACTGCGGATGTTGTTGTTCCAGGCCTCGCGCCGCATCTCCCACAGCATCAGGCCCGACAGACCGCAGAAGCCCAGGGTGAGCAGGACCATCAGGGCGGCTTGCCATCGCAGGGAAAGCTTCATGGCATCCTTCCAGCCCGTGCATCGACCCGAACGCCCGTCACCGCTTCCCGAATCATCCGGCGGCCGGGTCGCGCGTCGGGGCCTATCACAGATTTATTGACGGATCGGAAGGGCGAAGCGGCGCTGCTCGCGAAGGCAGCCCAGGGGCGGCGACAGGGGGCCGGACAGCGCCGACGGGCCTGCCGCCATCGGGGCGAGACGGCCGGCCCCGGCCCGCCACGGTGCGGGTGGCCGGGGCCGTGGGGGAACGTCAGGCCGCCTGTGCCTGCCGCCCCACGACGCCGTCCCGGCTGTAGCGCGACAGCGCGAAGTCGCCGCTGGGGATCTCGGGTGCCCGGCCGCTCACCAGGTCCGCCAGCACCCGGCCGGAGCCGCAGGCCATGGTCCAGCCCAGCGTGCCGTGGCCGGTGTTGGTGAACAGGTTGGGCAGCGGCGTCGCCCCCACGATCGGTGTGCCGTCGGGCGTCATCGGCCGCAGCCCCGTCCAGAACTTGGCCTTGGTGAGGTCGCCGCCGCGCGGAAACAGGTCGCCTACCGAGAATTCCAGCGTCCGCTGCCGCGGCGCGCGCAGCGTGCTGCTGAAGCCCGCGAGCTCGGCCGTGCCGCCGACGCGGATGCGGTCGCCCAGCCGCGTGATGGCGACCTTGTAGGTCTCGTCCATCACGGTGGAGACCGGCGCCGCCGCCTCGTCGGTGACCGGCACGGTGATGGAATAGCCCTTCACCGGATACACCGGCAGGTTCATCCCCAGGGGCCGCAGCAGCGCCGGGGAATAACTGCCCAGCGCCACCACGTAGCGGTCGGCGGTGAGAAGCCCGGCATCGGTCTCGACGCCCGAAACCTGCCCGCCCTCCACCGTCAGGCGCCGGATCGTGGTGCCGTAGCGGAAGGTGACGCCCAGGCCCTCGCACAGCTTGGCCAGGCGCTGCGTGAACTGGTGCACGTCGCCGGTCTCGTCCTCGGGCAGGTAGAGCCCGCCCACGAACTTGCCTGACACGGCCGCCAGCGCCGGCTCGCGCGCCACGCAGCCGGCCACGTCCAGCACCTCGAACGGCACCTCGTACTGCCCCAGCACGGCGGTGTCGTCGCCCACGTGGTCGAGTTGCGCCTGGGTGCGGAACAGCTGCACCGTGCCGCGCTGCCGGTCGTCATAGGCGATGCCGGTCTCGGCGCGCAGCGCGATCAGCTGTTCGCGCGCGTATTCCGCGATGCGCACCATGCGACCCTTGTTCAGGCGGTAGGCGTCCTCGTTGCAGTTGGCCAGCATCTGCGCCAGCCACCAGCCGAGCCGCGCGTCGGGCCGCGGCCAGATCACGAAGGGACGGTAGCGCATCATCAGCCACTTCAAGGCCTTGAGCGGGATGCCCGGCCCGGCCCAGGGCGAGGAATAGCCGTAGGAAAGCTGCCCGGCATTGGCGAAGGAGGTTTCCATCGCCGCCGCCGGCTGCCGGTCCACCACGGTCACCTCGTGGCCGGCCTTGGCGAGGTAATAGGCCGAGGTGGTGCCCACCACGCCGCTGCCCAGGATCAGGACCTTCATCGTATCTCGCTTTTCAGCCGCCCAGGGTGCGGCGGTGGTAACGGTGACCCAGGCTGGTCAGGATTTCGTAGCCGATGGTGCCGGCGGCGCGCCCCACGCGGTCGAGGTCGTTGCCCTCCCCGATCAGCGCCACCGTGTCGCCTGCCCGCATCGCGCCCGGGGGCAGGACGGTGGCGTCCACCACCAGGCTGTCCATGGAGACCCGCCCCAGGATCGGTAGGTCGAGCCCGCGGAAGCGGACCACGCCGCGACCCGACGCGGAGCGCAGGAAGCCGTCGGCGTAGCCCACCGCCACGGTCGCCAGCCTGGAGGGGCGCGCGGTCACGGCGGTGTGGCCGTAGCCCACCGGCGTTCCGGCCGCGACCTCACGCAGCTGCACCACCTTGGCGTCGAGGCGCAGCACCGGGCGCAGCGGGTTAGGCTGCCCCTCAGTCGGCGCCACGCCGTAGAGCGCCACACCGGGCCGCACCGTGTCGCCGTGCCAGTCGGGCCCGAGAAAGATCCCCGACGAGGCCGCGAGGCTGGTGGGCAGCGGCGGCAGCTTTCGCCGCAGCCGGTGGAATTCCGCCAGCTGCCGGGCATTGGCCGGGTGCGCGGGCGTGTCGGCACAAGCCAGGTGGCTCATCACGCAGCGCAGCGCGAGGCTGCCGAGGTCGCGCGCCTCAGCGATCGCGGCCTCCAGCTCCCCCTCGGAGAAGCCGAAGCGCGCCATGCCGGTGTCGATCTGCAGCCAGGCCGGCAGCGGCCGCCCCTGCGCCCGCGCGAACGCCGCCCAGTCGCGCAGCTGCTCCGTGCTGTTGACCACCGGCACGAGGTCGTGCCGCAGCGCTTCCGCCTCGGTGCCGGGAAACAGCCCGTGCATCACGATGATCGTGACCCCGGGGCCCAGGATGCCGCGCAGCGCGGTGCCCTCCGCCAGGTGCGCCACGAAGAAGGTGTCGCACCCTTCGCGCCTCAGCGCCGGCGCCACCGCGGCGGCCCCCAGCCCGTAGGCATCGGCCTTGAGCACCGCGCCGCAGGTGGCGGCCCCGGCGCGCTGCCGCAGCAGGCGGTAGTTCGCGCGCACGGCGTCGAGGTCCAGCGTCAACAGCGCCCCGGCCGAAAGCATCGCTGCGGCGGCGTCCTCGGCTGGCGCTTCCGCCGCGTCGCTGCCGGCAGGTCGGAGGAGGCGGGCGGGGGCGTCGGGCAAGCTCGGACTCGTGGCGGGGTCAGGGTGTTGAGTTTGCCGCCGATCCGACGGAATGTGCGGCCGATTTGCGGCAGATCCTGCGAAACCACGCGTGGGATGCGGCAGAAACGTGCATCCTGCGGAATTTCCTGCCTTGAACCGCCTCGACGGCACCGACGAACGGATCCTGCGCCTGCTGCGCGAGAACGGGCGCATCAGCAATGCCGACCTCGCCGCCGCGATCGGCCTGTCGCCGTCCGCCTGCCTGCGGCGGGTGCGGGCGCTGGAGGCCGGCGGTACGATCCGCGGCTACACCGCCGTGCTGGAAGAACGCGGCGGCAACCATCAGGTGGTGGTGATCGTGCGGATCACGCTGGAACGGCAGACCGACGAGTGCCTCAGCCGCTTCGAGCAGGCCGCCCGGCGCTGCGCCGAGATCCGCGAGTGCTACCTGATGACGGGCGACAGCGACTACCTGCTGCGGATCGTGGTGGAGGACGCGGCCGGCTACGAGCGGCTGCACCGCGACGTGCTGTCGCGCCTGCCCGGCGTGTCACGAATCCAGTCCAGCTTCACCATCCGCACGGTGATCCGCCCCGTGGACATGTAGGGTGGACATGTAGGGCGGCCGGGCACGCCGGCGGCCCGCCGCGCCGGAACGCCTTCCCCCCCGACGCGCCCGCCAGCGCTCAGCGCATCTCCAGCGCGCGGTCGCGGGCGCTGCTGACATGCGCCCCCATGGCCTCCGCCGCGCGGGCGGGGTCGCGGGAGCGGATGGCGGCGATCACCGCCAGGTGCTCACGCATGGTGGGCAAGAGCACGCGCGTGTTCAGCCGGGTCTGCTCCTGCTTGATGAGGCGGATCTTGATGGCGTTCACGCGGTAGATGTCGGTGATGATGGAGTTGTCCAGCGCCTCGATGATCGTGCTGTGCAGGCTCCAGTCCACATCCTGCGCCAGCGCCACCTCTTCCTCGGTGATGCCGGCGGCGGAAGCCGCGGCCGCTTCGCAGCGCGCGATGATGGCGTCGTGCTCGCGCTGCAGCGTCGCGATCGCCTCGTCGGAGGCGTGGAGGGTGAAGCTCGCCACCGCCTCGCGCTCCAGGAACAGGCGGAGCTGGAAGGCTTCGCGGATCAGCCCGACATCGACGTGGGGGATCTGCATGCCGCGGTTGGGTACGGTCCGCACCAGCCCTTCCGCCTCCAGGCGCGGGATCAGCTCGCGGATCGCGCCCAGCGGCAGCTGCGTCAGCTCCACCAGTTCGCGCTGCGAGATGAACTGCCCGGCGCGCAGGTCGCGCGCCAGAAGGTGGCGGGTGAAGCTGTCATAGGCGCGCGAGCGCAGGTTGTTCGGTTCGCGATCCGACAAAGCCTGCTCGACGATCGCGACCATTATTCCTCCTTTCGGGACAGCAGCTCCCGGAAGGCGCCGGTCAGCGCCGCGGCCTGCTCCGCCGACAGCGGCAGCAGCGGCGCGCGGGTGCGGGCCCATTCAGGGTCGCCCGTGCGCTCGGCCACCAGCGCCTTCACCCCGGGCGTCACGGGATAGCGCAGCAGCTCATCCACCGCGCGCGACAGGGCGGGGTCGGGCCGCGCCTGCTCGATCATGCGCAGCAGCCGGTCGGGATAGATGTTGGCCATGCCCGAGATTGCGCCCTGCGCGCCGATGCCCACCGCCTGCGCCAACTGCCGCTCGTCGCCGATCAGGATCACGAGGTCGCGGTGCTCCGCCAGCAGGGCCTGCGCGTAGTTCCAGTCGCCCGAGGAGTCCTTCACCCCCAGGATCACCCCCGGATAGGCAGCGCGCAGGCGGGTGATCAGCGACACCGGCAGCGGCACCGCCGTGACGGAAGGGATGTGGTACAGGATCACGTCGCGCGCCAACGGGCCCAGCGCGTCGAAGAAGCCGCTGAACCAGCGGAACAGTCCTTCCTCGCTGGGGTCCTTGAAGTAGAAGGGCGGCGCCAGCAGGATCGCGCGGCACTCCGCCTCGTAGGCTTGGCGCGCCTGGTCGAGCGCGTCCTCGACGGCCGAGGCCACCACGCCCATCACCAGCTGCGGCCCGCCGATCCCGGCCTCCCGCAGCGCCGACACCACCGCGCGCCGCGCCGACAGCCCGATCGAGGGACCTTCGCCCGTGGTGCCGAAGGCGGTGACGCTGCGGCAGCCCTGGTCCAGGCACCAGCGCGCCTGCGCCACCAGCCGCGCGAGGTCGGGCGAGCCATCCTCCGCGAAGGGCGTTGCCAGGGCACAGCTCAGGCCGAACTTCCCGTCGTTCTCGGTCACGGCGCACATCTCCCGATCCCGCACCTTACGCAGCATGCGTGGCGCTCTGTTGTGGGTAACATGTTACCCAGCTGGAACCGTGTTGCCAACCGTGGCAAATGGACGGTATGTGAATCGAACGAGGCCGCGCCGCTGCCTGTCCGGACAGAGTGCCGGGGGCTGCGGCCAGGTTTCAGAAAGAGTGCAGGCGGAACAACCGCCGCGACGGTCCGGCCCGCGAAGGGCCAGGACGGGAAGGGGAGGGAAACGGTATGGCGAAGCTCCATGTGCCGACGCGCCGGCATATCCTGGGTGCCGGCATCGCGGCGGGCGCCGCGCTGACGGGACTTTCGGCACGATCCGGCAGCGCCCTGGCACAGGGCGCTGTGACCCCTCCCGCTGGCATGGCCAACGTGAACTGGCGCAAGCAGGCCGGCACCACGCTCGAGGTCAACCTGATCCGCAGCCCGCGCGGTGAAACGCTGCAGCGCTACCAGAAGGAATTCGAGGACCTCACCGGTATCAAGGTGAATTCCGAGCAGACGCCCGAGCAGCAGCAGCGCCAGAAGACCACGATCGAGCTGTCTTCCGGCAAGCCCAGCTTCGACGTCGTCCACATCAGCTACCACGTTCAGAAGCGCCAGTTCGAGAAGGGGCGCTGGCTGGCGGACCTGTCGGGCTTCCTGGCCGACACCGCGCTGACGCCGCCCGACACCCTGTCGGACTTCGCGGAAGCCGGGCTGACCTTCGCGCGCAGCGACGCCACGGTCGGCACGCTGCCCTTCTCGGTGGATTACTGGATCATCTACTGGAACAAGGAGCTCTTCGCGCAGCGCAAGCTGAACTACCCCCAGAGCTTCGAGGAGATGGTCGCCGCGGCCGAGGCGCTGACGGATGCGCGCAGCCGCACCAGCGGCTTCGTGGCGCGGGGCCTGCGCAACGCCAACACCCCCGTCTGGACCAGCCTCCTCCTGGGCTACGACGTGGATTCTGTGTCCAACGGCAAGCTCAACACCGACACGCCCGAGGCGATCGAGGCCGCCAAGCTCTACCAACGGCTGATGACCAAGTCCGCGCCGCCCGGCGTGTCGGGCTTCAACTGGGCGGAATGCCAGTCCGCCTTCCTGCAGGGGCGCGTGGGCATGTGGTTCGACGGCGTGGGCTTCGCGCCGCCGCTGGAGGACCCGGAAAAGTCGCGCGTGGTGGGCAAGGTCGGCTACGGCGTGATGCCCAAGGGTCCCAAAACCCGTGCCGCCGCCACCACCGGCGACGGGCTGGGCATCGCCGCCGCCAGTGCCAAGAAGGAAGCGGCCTACCTTTACCTCCAGTGGGCCACGTCGCGGGAAATGGGCGCGCGGCTGCTGCAGTCGGGCTCGGGCGTGCCGTTCCGCAACTCCGTGCTGCGTGACCCCGCGGTGCGCCAGGGCGTGAAGATGCCGGGCGAATGGGTGGACGCTGTGGCGCAGTCGGCACCGATCAGCCGCCTGGCCCTGCCGGTGATCATCCCGGTGACCGAGTTCCGCGACACCTTCGGCGTGGCGCTCACCAACATGATCTCGGGTGCCGACCCGGCCGCCGAGCTGAAGCGCGCCACCGAGGAGTTCGCCCCGGTGCTGGAGCGGAGCGAGCGCGCATGAGCGTCGCCGCCCCGTCCGGCGTCGAGGCCGCTGCCGCCGCCGGCACGGCGCGCGCGTCGGCCGCGGCGGAAACCCGTCGCACCGGTCCCAGCCGCACGGGCCCGGCGCGGCGGAGCTACTGGGTCTTCGTGCTGCCGGCGCTGATCACCGTCTGCGCCGTGATCCTGTTCCCCTGGGCCTTCACCCTGTGGATGAGCACCAACGAGTGGCGCGTGGGCGAGGCCCATGAGTTCGTGGGGCTGGCGAACTTCGCGCGCCTGCTGCACGACGGCCGCTTCCTTGATTCGCTGTGGCATACGCTGACCTACACGGTGCTGTCGGTGGTGGCGCCGATCGTGCTGGGCACCGCCGCCGCGCTGTTCTTCCATCGCGAGGTTCCCCTGCGGGGCCTGCTGCGCGGCATCTTCGTGATGCCGATGATGGCGACGCCGGTGGCGGTGGCGCTGGTCTGGACCATGATGTTCCACCCGCAGCTGGGCGTGCTGAACTACCTGCTCGATCTGGTGGGCATCCCGCCGCAGGAATGGGTCTTCCACCCGGCCACCGTGATCCCGTCGCTGGTGCTGGTGGAAACCTGGCAGTGGACGCCGCTGGTGATGCTGATCGTGCTGGGCGGGCTGGCCTCGCTGCCGCAGGAACCCTACGAGAGCGCGCAGATCGACGGCGCCAATGCCTGGCAGCGCTTCCGCTACCTGACGCTGCCGCTGCTCGGTCCCTTCCTGATGGTGGCGGTGATCATCCGCACCATCGATGCCTTCAAAAGCTTCGACATCATCTACGCCATCACCCAGGGCGGCCCGGGAACGGCGTCGGAAACCATCAACCTGTACCTCTACCAGGTGGCCTTCAGCTACTACCAGGTGGGCTACGGCTCGGCGATCGCTGTGGTGTTCTTCGTGTTCATCATCCTGCTGTCGCTGCTGCTGCTGCACCTGCGGAAGCGGGCCGCCCGCGTGACGGGAGGGGCGGTATGAGCGCGCGCCACATGCTCCGGAAGTTCGGCCTGTTCCTGTGCGGGCTGCTGGTGGTCTCGCCGGCGCTGCTGTTCTTCATCTGGATGCTGTCGCTCTCGGTGAAGTTCGAGATCGACAACGGCGCCTACCCGCCGATCCTGATCCCCGACCGCTTCGCCTGGCGCAACTACGTCGGTGTCTTCGAGAGCAACAACTTCCTGCTCTACTTCTGGAACAGCATCGTCGTCACCGGCACCGCCACGGTGCTGGCGCTGGTGGTGGGCGTGCCCGCCGGCTACGGCATCGCGCGCATGGGGGCGCACAAGGCCGCCATCGTGATCATGATCGCCCGCATGACGCCGGGCCTGTCCTTCCTGATCCCGATGTTCCTCCTGTTTCAGTGGCTGGGCCTGCTGGGCTCGCTGGTGCCGCAGATCGTCATCCACCTCGTGGTGACGGTGCCGATCGTGATCTGGATCATGATCGGCTACTTCGAGACCACGCCGATGGAGCTGGAGGAGGCCGCCATGATCGACGGCGCCAACCGGTGGGAGATCTTCCGCCAGGTGGCGCTGCCGATCGCCAGGCCCGGCATCGTGGTGGCCTTCATCCTGGCCGTGATCTTTTCCTGGAACAACTTCGTCTTCGGCATCGTGCTGGCGGGGCGCGAAACCCGCACCCTGCCGGTCGCGGTCTACAACATGCTGAGCTTCGAGCAGGTGAGCTGGGGTCCTCTCGCCGCCGCGGCGCTGGTGGTGACGCTGCCGGTGCTGATCCTGACTGTGGTGGCGCAGCGGCAGATCGTGGCGGGGCTGACCGCGGGCGCGGTGAAGGGTGGCTGACATCCTCACCGCGCTGCCGCGGCGGCCGTTGGGCCGCACCGGCATCCCCGTCTCGCTGATCGGCTTCGGCGCCGCGCCGCTGGGCGACCTTTACGGCACGCTCGACGATGTCCTGGCCATCGCCGCACTGACGGAGGCCGTGACGCTCGGCGTCAACCTCGTGGACACCTCGCCGCTCTACGGGCACGGGCTGTCGGAGCATCGCTGCGGCACCGCGCTGCGCCGCGTCGGGCGCGACGCGGTGGTGCTGTCCACCAAGGTCGGCCGCTGGATCGACGTGGGTGCCGGGCGCGGTGACGGCTCGGGCTACCACGGCGGGCAGCCGCACGCGGCGGTGGTGGACTATTCCGCCGAGGGCACGCGCCGCAGCGTGGAACAGTCGCTGCTGCGCCTGGGCACCGACCGCATCGACCTGCTGCTGATCCACGACGTTGACCACTGGACCCATGGTGCTGCGGTGGAACAGCGCTTCCAGGAGGCGATGGAGGGCGCCTACCCGGTGCTGCACCGGATGCGCGAGCAAGGCGTGATCCGCGCCATCGGCATCGGCGTCAACGATGCCGGGATCTGCACGCGCTTCGCCCGCACGGGCGACTTCGACGCCATGCTGCTGGCCGGCCGCTACTCGCTGCTGGAACAGCCGGCCCTCGACGAGTTCCTGCCGCTGGCGCAGGAAAAGCAGATCGGCGTGCTGCTGGGCGGCGTGTTCAACTCCGGTATCCTGGCCACCGGCCCGGTGCCCGGCGCCAAGTACAACTACCGCGACGCGCCGCCGCCGGTGCTGGCCCAGGTGGGCCGGATCGAGGCGGTCTGCCGTGCCCATGGCGTGCCGCTGCCCCACGCGGCGCTGCAGTTCGCGCTGGCGCATCCGGCCGTGTCCTCCGTGGTGCTCGGCGCCACCACGCCCGACGAGGTGCGGCGCAACCTCGAAGCCCTGGACCGGCCGGCGCCCGCCGCGCTGTGGTCCGACCTGCGCGAGGCCGGGCTGCTGCGGCCCGACGCGCCTGTTCCGGCATGAGCGCGCGCATGACGCCCCGCATCGACGCGCACCAGCACTTCTGGCGGATCGGGCGCGGCGACTACGGCTGGCTGACCGCTGACAAACCGGCGCTGTTCCGCGACTTCGGACCCGAAGACCTCCGGCCGCTGCTCGACCGCAACGGCATCGGCGGCACGATCCTGGTGCAGGCCGCGCCCACCGAGGCGGAAACGGCGTTCCTGCTGGGTATCGCGGCGGAGGAGCCCCGCGTGCTGGGTGTCGTGGGCTGGACCGAGTTCACCGACCCCCGGGCCGCGGACCGCATCGCCGCCCTGGCAGGGGACACGCTGCTGGTCGGCCTGCGCCCCATGGTGCAGGACATCGCCGAGGATGACTGGCTCCTGCGGCCGGAACTCGACGCCGCCTTCCGCGCGGTGACGGAACTCGGGCTGGTCTTCGACGCGCTGGTGTTGCCGCGGCACCTGCGGCGGCTGGAGCAGGTCGTGGCGGCGCACCCCGCGCTGAGCGTGGTGATCGACCACGGGGCGAAGCCGGAGATCCGCGACCGCGCCTGGCAGCCCTGGGCCGACGACATCGCCCGCCTCGCGCGCTACCCCAACACCCGCTGCAAGATCTCCGGGCTGGTGACGGAAGCCGCGGCCGACTGGCGGCCCGACGACCTGCGCCGCTACGTCGAGCACCTGCGCGAGCACTTCGGGGCGGACCGGCTGCTCTGGGGCAGCGACTGGCCGGTGGTGACCAATGCCGCCAGCTACGACCGCTGGTGCGAGGTGACGCTCCAACTCACCGAGGATTGGGGCGAAGCCGAGCGCGCGGCGCTGCTGGGCGGCACCGCCAGTCGCACCTACCTCACCCGGCGCGGCCGCGCCCCCGAAGGAGGACGCCCTCGATGCTGAAGAACCTCGACCCCGTCCTGTCGCCCGACCTGCTCTGGGTACTGGCCGCCATGGGGCACGGCGACGACCTGGCGCTGGTGGACGCGAACCACCCGGCCGAGACCATCGCCCGCAGCACCGTGAGCGGCCGCCTCGTCCGCCTGCCGGGCCTGCGCATGGGCCGTGCCGCGGCGGCCATCCTCTCGGTCCTGCCGATCGACGATTTCGAGCCTGACCCGGTGCGGCGCATGGAGGTCGTGGGCAACCCGGCCCAGATCCCCGAGGTCCAGCGTGAGGTCCAGGCGGCGCTCGATCATGCCATCTCCGGCATCGCGATGGCGGGGCTGGAGCGCTTCCGCTTCTACGAGGCCGCCCGCCGCAGCTTCGCCGTGGTGCAGGTGGGCGACGCCCGGCCCTACGGCTGCTTCCTGCTGCGCAAGGGCGTCATCGCCGGCGACTGAATGATGCTTCGCGCCGCCCGGCACGGGGCGGCACAGGGTTGAGCAAACGCGTGGCCGCGCACGAGCCACCGACGAAACACCACCGACGAAACAGGGGAAACGCCATGGCTTCCGTCACCATCAGCGACGTGCGCAAGTCCTACGGACCGGTGTCGGTGCTGCACGGCATCTCGGTCGATATTCCCGACGGCGCCTTCGTGATCCTGGTCGGCCCCTCGGGCTGTGGCAAGTCCACGCTGCTGCGCATGATCGCGGGGCTGGAAGACATCTCCGGCGGCGAGATCCGCATCGGGCCGCGCGTGGTGAACGACGTTCCGCCCAAGGAGCGCGACATCGCCATGGTGTTCCAGAACTACGCGCTCTACCCGCACATGACGGTGGCCGAGAACATGGCCTTCGCACTGAAGCTGCGGAAGGCGCCGCAGGACGAGATCCGGCGCAAGGTCACCCCGGCCGCCGAGATCCTGGGTCTGACCAAGCTGCTCGACCGCCTGCCGCGGCACCTGTCGGGCGGGCAGCGGCAGCGCGTGGCGATGGGCCGCGCCATCGTGCGCGACCCCGCGGTGTTCCTGTTCGACGAGCCGCTTTCCAACCTCGACGCCAAGCTGCGCGTGCAGATGCGCACCGAGATCAAGGCGCTGCACCAGCGCCTGGGCACCACCACGATCTACGTCACGCACGATCAGATCGAGGCCATGACCATGGCCGACCGCATCGTGGTGATGCATGACGGCCGGGTGGAGCAGGTGGGTGCGCCGCTGGAACTCTATGACCGCCCGGCCAACCTGTTCGTGGCGGGCTTCATCGGCTCGCCCTCGATGAACTTCCTCCAGGGCACCGCCACGGCCGAGGGCATCCGCACCGCCGACGGCGTTCTCCTGCCGCAGCCCTCCCTCGCCGCGGCGGTGCCCGGCACCGCGGTGACCTACGGCATCCGGCCGGAGCACCTGATGCTGCGCGAGGGCGGGCTGCCCCTGGTGGTGGAGGTGGTGGAGCCCACCGGTTCCGAAACCCAGGTCTTCGGCCACCTGGGCGACCAGCGCGTGGTGGGCGTGTTCCGTGAGCGTATCGGCGCCGCCCCGGGACAGGTCCTGCCGGTCAGCTGGGACCTCTCGCTCGCCCACCTGTTCGATCAGAGCACGGGTCAGCGGCTGGTGGCGCCGGCGCAGAACCTGGCGGCCTGAAGCACGCGCGACGCACCGCGGCGCCTCTGCTGCCGCTCCGTGGCCGGAGGAAGGAAGAAGGAATTCTTCCTCCCTCCGGACCTCCCACCATCATCTTCTTCTGGGAATTGGCTCCGGCTGGTCCGGTTCGCGCCTCGGGTCCTGGACCCGAGGTGACGGATCGCGCGGGAAGGTCACGACGGGATCGGAAATAACCGTGCTTTCCACGGCGGTCCCGCGAGGGTCCAGGGGGGATCGTCCTCCTGGCGGGTGAGGTCCGGAGCGGGCAGCGCCCCCTCCGGTTCCCACACGCAGGATCGAAGCGCGACCGCCCACGCGCCGCTGCGCCTCACCACTCGGCGAAGGAGCCGTCCTTGTGGCGCCAGACGGGGTTGCGCCAGCGATGCCCCGTCTCGGCCATCTTGCGCACGAATTCCTCGTTGATCTCGATGCCCAGGCCCGGCGCCTGCGGGATCGCGACGTGGCCGTCCTTGTAGTCGAACACTTTGGGATCGACGAGGTAATCGAGCAGGTCGCTACCCTGGTTGTAGTGGATGCCCAGCGACTGTTCCTGGATAAAGGCGTTGTAGCACACGGCGTCGAGCTGCAGGTTCGCCGCCAGCGCGATCGGCCCCAGCGGGCAATGCAGCGCCAGCGCCACGTCGTAGGCCTCGGCCATCGCGGCGATCTTGCGCGTTTCGGTGATGCCGCCGGAATGCGACGGGTCGGGCTGGATGATGTCCACGTAGCCCGCGTGCAAGACGTTCTTGAAGTCCCAGCGCGAGAACAGCCGCTCGCCCAGCGCGATCGGCGTGGCGCAGTGGTTGGCGATCTCCTTCAGCGCCTCGACGTGCTCGCTCAGCACCGGCTCCTCGATGAACATCAGCTTGAACGGCTCCAACTCCTTGGCCAGGACCTTGGCCATGGGGCGATGCACGCGGCCGTGGAAGTCGACGCCGATGCCGAAGTTCGGCCCCATCTCGGTGCGGATCGCCTGCACGCGGGCGATCACGTCGTCCACCTTGTCGTGGGTGTCGATGAACTGCATCTCCTCGGTGCCGTTCATCTTCACCGCCGTGAAGCCGCGGTCGGCGCATTCGCGCGCCATGCGCGCGGTGTCGCCCGGCCGGTCGCCGCCGATCCAGGAATACACGCGGATCTTGTCGCGCAGCTGCCCGCCCAGCAGCGCGTGCACCGGCACGCCCAGCGCCTTACCCTTGATGTCCCACAGCGCCTGGTCGATGCCGGCGATGGCACTCATGTGGATGGCGCCGCCGCGATAGAAGCCGGCGCGGTACATGATGGTCCAGTGGTCCTCGATCAGGCCCGGGTCCTTGCCGATGAGGTAATCCGACAACTCATCCACTGCCGCCGCCACCGTGTGCGCGCGGCCTTCCACCACCGGCTCACCCCAGCCGGTGATGCCCTCGTCGGTCTCGATCTTCACGAAGCACCAGCGCGGCGGCACGATAAAGGTGGTGAGCTTGGTGATCTTCACGGCGTTTCCCCTTGTTGCTCAGGGGCGCTCCGTTCGTCGCCCCGCCCGATCCTTGCGGGCCGGCGCATGCCGCGGCACGGGCCGGCTCGCGCAGCGCGGATGGAGGCCGCGACCTCCGCCCGCCGGCAGTGTCAGTCCGGCACGCGCTCGACGCGGCCCACCAGCACGACGTAGCAGAACACCGCCACCACCGCGAGGCCGGAGCACATCAGGAAGGCCGGCGTGAAGGAGCCGCCCTGCACGAGGTAGCCGATCACGATCGGGATCACGATGCCCGACAACCCGCCGAACAGGTTGAACACGCCGCCCGTCAGGCCGATCAGCCGCTCCGGCGCCAGGGTGGACACCAGCGACCAGGTGATCGAGGCCATGCCGGTGCCGAAGAAGGCCACCGTCAGGAACAGGATCACCATGCCGGGCGTGTCCACGTACTGCGCGCCGATGATGATGGTGGACAGCGCCACGCCCGCGATCACCGGCACCTTGCGCGCCACCGCCAGCGTGGCGCCCCGGCGCAGCAGGAAGTCCGACAGGAAGCCTGAGAACAGCACGCCGAAGAAGGCCGCCAGGAAGGGCAGCGAGGCGTAGAAGCCGACCTTGATGAAGTCCATGTGCCGGAACTGCACGAGGTAGGTCGGGAACCACGTCAGGAAGAAGTTGGCCGAGGCCAGCATGCAGAACTGGCCGATATACATGCCCCACAGCTTGCGTCGCGACAGCACGATGCCGAGGTCGCGCCACGAGAACTTCGCTTTGGTCGCCGCGCGCGCCTCGATGCGCGTGCTGAGGTCCGGGATGCCGCCGCCGGCGCGGATCAGCTCGACCTCCGCCGCGTTGGTGCCGCGGAAGCGCGCCGGATCGCGGTACATCGCCACCCAGATCACCGCCAGGATCAGGCCCAGCACGCCGGTCACCAGGAACACCGAGCGCCAGCCATAGGTGACCTCGCACCAGATCAGCGCCGGCGTCAGGAAGCCCAGGCCCACGTACTGCGCCGAGGTGTAGATGCCCACCGTGCTCGCCCGCTCCCGCTCCGGGAACCAGGTCGTCACGATGCGGTTGTTCATGATGTAGGAGGGCGCTTCGAAGGCGCCGACCGCCAGGCGCAGCACCACCAGGCTGGCGAGGCCGCCCACGAAGCCCAGGCACAGCGTCGCCAGCGACCAGAACAGGATCACCAGCGGGTAGAGCAGCTTCGGGTGCACCTTGTCGGCCAGCCATCCGCCGGGGATCTGCAGCGCGACGTAGGTCCAGCCGAAGGCCGAGAACAACCAGCCCATGGTGGCGGTGTCGACGCCCAGCTCCTGCGACAGCGAGGGTGCCGTGATCGAAAGATTGGTGCGGTCGAGGTAGTTCACCACGCCGGTGATGAACAGCAGCGCCACGATCAGGTAGCGCGACCGCGTCGCCGTGCTGCTGTCCAGCCGGCCTGAACCGGCCGGAATATCCGAAGCTGACATCGTTTCCCCTCCGGCCGCGATCCGCACCCTGCGGTGTCGTCGCGGCCTTTCCCCCGTTAGGCCCCGCGCCGGGGCCGGTTGCATGTCACCAGTTGGTAAAAGACCCGTCCTCGCGGCGCAGGTGCGGCGGCTCCGAGAAGCGGAAGGGCTCGCGCATCAGCCGTTCCTCGTCGACCTCGACGCCCAGGCCCGGCACGTCGGGCACGACGTAGGTCGCGCCGTCGAGCACGACCTGCACGGGGAAAATCTCGCTGTTGTCGAAGCCCAGCCGCTCCACCGGGGAATGCCGGCACTCGAGCCAGGAAAAATTGGTCACCGCCGCCGCCAGGTGGACGCTGGCGGCGGTGCAGACGGGGCCCAGCGGGTTGTGCGGCATCAGGTCGACGTAGTGCGCCTCGCTCCAGCCTGCGACCTTCATCGCCTCGGTGAAGCCGCCGACGTTGCAGATGTCGAGGCGGTTGAACTGGTGGATGTCGCGCTCGATGAAGGGCAGGAACTGCCACTTCGAGGAAAACTCCTCGCCGATCGCGAAGGGCACGTCGGTGAGGCGGCGCAGCGCCTCGTAGGCTTCCGGCGTCTCGTCGCGGATCGGCTCCTCGATGTAGTCGAGCGTGCCCGAGGGCATCCGCTGGCAGAAGGACGCCGCTTCCGCCACGCTGAGGCGGTGGTGGTAGTCGATGCCCAGCACCGCCTCGCCGCCCAGCGCCTCGCGCGCCTTGATCATCCAGGGCACGGTGGCGGCGATCGAGGCGCGCGGCTCGAAACGGTCGCGGCTGTGCTGGCCCGCCGGCACGAAACGGATGCTGTTCCAGCCTGCTGCCATCAGCGTCTGCGCCTGCTCGATCATCTCGGGCCCCGGCTCGGCGGCCGTGGTGGCGAAGGCCGGCACGCGGTCGCGGTGCTTGCCGCCCAGCAGCTGATACACCGGCACGCCCAGCGCCTTGCCCTTGATGTCGTGCAGCGCGATGTCGATGGCGCCGATCGCCGCGGTCAGCACGCGACCGCCCTCGAAATACTGCGAGCGGTACATCTCCTGCCACAGCGCGCCCGCGCGCATCGGGTCGCGGCCGAGCAGGAACTCGCGGTAATGCGCCATGGCGCCCGCCACGGCCTGCTCGCGTCCCGACAGGCCGGACTCGCCCCAGCCATAGACGCCCTCGTCGGTCTCGACCTTCACCAGCATCTGGTTGCGGCTGCCGACCCAGGGAATGAAGGTCTTGATGTTGGTGATCTTCACGGGCGTTCTTCCTCCGGTTCGTTCTTGTTGCGGCGTACCGCGCGGATTCAGGACCCTGCCGGCGGCCCGGCGGGGGCGACCCAGAAGGAGCTGTCGCGCTCCACCGCCGTAGCACCGTGCTCGCCGCGCGCGGTGATCGCGATGGCGATGTGCCGCGCCTCCTCGGCCCGGCCGCCGGCGATGGCGGCGGCCAGCGCGATGTGGATCGCGGGATTGGGGTCGTAGCGGTGCTCGCCGCCCACGGAGTCGAGGCTGATGCGGAACAGCGCTTCCAGCAGGATCTTCAGCGGGTGGCGGAACCCGGCCACGAGGCTGTTGTGCGTGGCCTCCAGAACCATGAGGTGGAACCCCACGTCGATCGCCACCGAAGCCTCCGGCGTCGCATCCAGCAGAGCCCGGGCCTGCGCCACCAGCGCCGCGCGTTCCTCCGCCGTGGCGTTGACCGCCGCCAGCGCCGCCGCGCCGGGCTCGATCATCGCGCGCAGCGCCGACAACTCCCGCAGGAAGCGGGCGTAGCTGGCCGGGTCCGACAGGTGCCAGGTCAGGATGTCCGGGTCGAACAGGTTCCATTCCGACCGTTCGCACACGCGCGAGCCGTAGCGCCGCGCGGTCCGCACCAGCCCCTTGCCGGCCAGCACCTTCACTGCCTCGCGCAGGGCGTTGCGGCCGACGCCGAACTCGCTGGCGAGCGCCTCCTCGAAGGGCAGGGACGCGCCAGGCGCCCAGCGGCCGGACACGATCGCCAGGCCCATGGCATTCACGGTGGCCTGGATCAGACCGCGCGGCAGCACGGCGCCGGCGACGAGGCGGGTGGTGTGGGGCAGGCTGGCGGCGTCCTCGCGCCCCTTCTTCGTGGCGGGCATGCGGTGACGCTAAAACCCATCTAGAGATGCCGTCAATCGGGGTTTCCGAGTCATCCCGCGCGACCCGCGCTTTTCTTCTCCGGTTCCAAGGCCTGGATCGTGCTGTTCGGGCCGCTGTTCCGGGATGGGAGACCATGGGTGGAAGGGGGGCGCCGGCTCTGGCGAAGCTCCGGGGGAGAGAAGGAATTCTCTCCCCCGGACCCCCTCTCATCTTCTTCTGAGAGCGCTGCCGCGCGGCGGGTGGAGGTCGGTCGCGGAACGGTGGCCATTGGCGCTGCTGAAACGAACCAGATTGCTGTTCAGCACTGGCTGACGCGTCCCTCGCTCCGGCTCATCGAGCCGGAGCGCACGGCGTCCGCCACGTTCCCGCGGCAGCGTCCCAAAAAAGAAGAGGGGCGAGGGGGCCGGGGAGGGGGAGAACACCTTCTCCCCCCGGGACAGAGCCCCACCAAGCATCACGCCGCCTCGCGCTGCTCCGGAGCAACCGCCGGAACGCCCACCCGCAGCGCCTGCAGCAGCGCGGTGGCCGGGTGCGGCAGCGACACCGCGCCGAAGCGCTTGACCTGCGAGCGGCAGGAATACCCCGTGGCCACCAGCCCATCCGGCGAGGCGACGTGCCGTTCCCAGCTCAGCGCGTAGATGGCGGCCGAGGTGTCGCGGTGCTCGGCCTCGTGCCCGTAGGTACCGGCCATGCCGCAGCACCCGGCGGCCAGGATCTCCAGCTTCAACCCGTGGCGCGCGTAGATTGACTGCCAGTCGCGCAGCGAGGCCAGGGCGTTGGTGCGCTCCGTGCAGTGCGGCAGCAGGCGGTAGGTGCCGGCGGCCTGCGCCGTGGCGGCCGGAGCCTGCTTCGCCAGCCATTCCTGCAGCAGCAGGACCTCCGGCACCGCCTCGCGCCCCAGCGCCTCGACGTACTCGGCGCGGTAGGTCAGCGTCATCGAGGGGTCGATGCCCACCAGCGGCACGCCGGTGGCACCCAGTTCCCGCAGCATCGTGGCATTGCTGCGCGCGGTCTCGGCAAAGTCGGCAAGGAAGCCGTGGACGTGCTGCGCCTTGCCGTTGGCGCGGAAGGGCGCCACGGCGGGGCGGAAGCCCAGCGCGAGGAGAAGGTCCAGCACGTCGAGCACCAGCCCGGTCTCGTAGAAGCCGGTAAAGGCGTCCTGCACGATCACCACGCTGCGCGCGCGTTCCTCATCACTCAGCGCCCGCAGCGCCGCGGGCGAGGCGAAGTGCAGCCCGCGGCGACGCAGCTCGGCGCCGAGGTCGATGCCCGACAGCTTGGGCGAGTCCACCAGCCCGACCCAGCGCATCGCTGCCGTGCCGAGCCCGCTGCCGACCAGGGCGTTGTAGAGCCCCGGCATCCGCGCCAGCGCCGGCGCCATCCGCTCCACCTGCGCCACGAGGTGATCCTTGGCGGGCCGCAGGTAGCGGGTGTGGTACAGTTCCAGGAACTTCGAGCGGAAGCTCGGCACGTTGACCTTGATCGGGCAGCCGCCGACGCAGGATTTGCAGGCGAGGCAGCCGTCCATCGCCTCCTTCACCGCGTGGTTGAAGTCGCCCTCGCCACGACGGAGCCGCAAGGTGTTGCCGATGCGCGCCGGCAGGTCGCGCAGGCGCGGGCGGCCGCGTTCGGCCAGCGTGTCGGTGCCGGCCACGGCCAGGCGGCGCAGCCATTCCTTGACCAGCATGGCGCGGCCCTTGGGCGAGTGCCGCCGTTCCCGCGTCGCCTTCCAGGACGGGCACATCGCGTCGTCCGGGTCCCAGTTGAAGCAGGCGCCGTTGCCGTTGCAGTGCATCGCCTCGTCATAGGCAGCGCGCACCGGTTCCGGCACGGTACGGTCGCGCTGGCCTCGCGTCGGCACGCCGTCCACCCGCAGCAGCGCCGCGCCGTCGGGCGCCGCGATCTTGCCGGGGTTGAGCTGGTTGTGCGGGTCGAAGCCGGCCTTCACCGCCTGCAGCAGCGGATACAGCGACCCGAAGAAGCGCGGCGAGAATTCCGAGCGGATGCCCTTGCCGTGTTCGCCCCAGAGCAAGCCGCCGTACTTGTGCGTCAGCGCCGCCACCGCGTCGGTGACCTCGCGGATCAGCAGCTCCTGCTTCGGGTCCTTCATGTCGATCGAGGGGCGGACATGCAGCACGCCCGCGTCGACGTGGCCGAACATGCCGTAGTCGAGGCCGCGCTCGTCCAGCAGCGCGCGGAACTCGGCGATGTAGTCCGCCAGGTTCTCGGGCGGCACGGCGGTGTCCTCCACGAAGGGGATCGGCCGCTTGTCGCCCGGCATGTTGCCGAGCAGGCCCACCGCGCGCTTGCGCATGTTCCAGATGCGCGTCACCGGCGCCTCGCCCCAGGCCACGGTGTAGCCGGTGCGGTGGCCGGCGAAGCCCGCCGCGTCCAGCGTGCCGGTGAGGCGCGCGACCGCGGCCTCCACCGCCTCGGCGCTGTCGCCCACGAACTCGATCAGGTTGATGCCGCGCGCCGGCGCGCCGTTGTCGTCGGGCAGGTACTCGCGCACGCCGTCCCACACGATGTCGCGCTGCGCCAGGCCCAGCACCTTGCTGTCCACCGTCTCGATCGAGGCGGCGCCGAAGCCGATCAGCGCGTTGGCGTCGCGCAGCGCGGCGTCGAAGCTGCTGTAGCGCAGGTTCACCAGCGCCACGTGCTTGGGGATCGGCAGGATGTTCAGCCGCGCTTCCGCCAGCACGCCCAGCGTGCCCTCGGAGCCGCAGAGCACCGCGTTGGGATCGAGCCGCCCGTTCTTGTCGCGCAGGTGCGCCAGGTCGTAGCCGGTCAGGCAGCGGTTGAGCTTGGGAAACTGCGCCTCGATCTCGGCCGCGTGCTCCCGCCCGATGGTGTCGAGCAGCCGCAGGATCGTGCCGACCCGGCCGCCGTCGCGCGCCGCCTCGCGCAGCGCCTCGCTTTCCAGGGGCGCGGTGTCCCAGACCGTGCCGTCCACCAGCACCACCCGCAGGCCCAGCACGTGGTTGCGCGTCTTGCCGTACAGGCAGGAGCCCTGGCCGGAAGCGTCGGTGGAGATCATCCCGCCGACCGTCGCGCGGTTGGAGGTCGAGAGCTCGGGCGCGAAGAACATCCCGTGCGGCAGCAGCGCGGCGTTGAGCTGGTCCTTGACCACCCCGGCCTCGACCCGGGCCCAGCCCTCGGCGATGTTGATCTCGAGGATGCGGTTCATGTGCCGCGACAGGTCGAACACGATGCCGTCGGTCAGCGACTGCCCGTTGGTGCCGGTGCCGCCGCCGCGGGGCGCCAGCTTCACGGCGCGGAAGCGCTCCTCGGCCAGCAGGCGCATCACCCGCGCGATGTCGGCCACGTCGCGCGGAAAGATCACCGCCTGGGGGGTGAGCTGGTACACCGAGTTGTCAGTGGCGAAGACGGTGCGGGCGCCGTCGTCGTCCGACAGATCGCCGGTGAAGCCCGAGTCCCCGAGCGCTTCCAGGAAGCGCAGGGTCAGGGCATCCGGGGCAGGGATCTCGGCGAGGCGTGGGATCATGGCGGGACGTTCCCTCCGCCGGGCGGGCGGGCTTGTCAAATCAAATGGCCCCTCCCGCGCGGGGGATGAGGCCCCTATGCTGCACGCGATGCGTGTCCTGCCCCTGCTGCTCCTGCTCGCCGCCTGCGGCAACACGCCGACCGGCGACCTCCTGCGCGCCGGCCTCGCCCCGCCGCCGAGCCGGCTGCCGCCCGAGGGCGCCGAGGCGCTGCCGCCGGAACCCGCCCTGTCGGTCACCATCAACGGGCGGCGAACGATCGCCACGCTGATCCAGAGCAACGGCGAGCAGCGGATGTGGCGCTCGCCAAACGGGCTGGTGGTGCAGACCGACGGGGCGCGGGTGGTGGCCACCGCCGGGACGCGCACCTGGCTGGCGGCGACGCGCATCGACGGGCCCGATCCGCTGGACGACCCCACCGCGCTGGCGGATCAGCCGGCGGTGATGCACCGCTCGGTGGACCTGATGCGCAGCGACCGATCCCCGGACCACATGCGCTTCGGCGTGCCGGTGGAATGCCGGCTGCGCGGCGTCCGCCAGCCCGACGCGCTCCTGATCGAGGAGCGCTGCGGCGGCGGCGCCTCCTTCACCAACCTTTACTGGGCCGAGCCCGAGACCGGCTCGATCTGGCGGTCACAGCAATGGGTGGGCGGCGACGCGCCGGCGGTGATCGAGGTGATCACCCCGCCCGCCAGCTGAGCCCCGCGCGCCGCACCCGCCACGCCACGACCGCCAGCCAGAGGAGCTGTACCGCGAGCGCCGGCAGCACGATCAGCGGCTTGAACCAGGGCGACATCTGCAGGAACAGGATCGCCAGCACGCCGTGAAAGATGGCGAAGCCCCAGTGGGTGGCCGCCACCACCCGGGTCGGCATGCCGCTGCGCTGGGCCATCTGATACAGGTGCGTGCGGTGCGCCTTGCTCAGCTGCTCGCGCAGGGCGGCGCGGCGCAGCAGGGTGAAGCCGCTGTCGAACAGCAGCGCGAAGAGCAGCAGCGGCACGATCAGGAACGAGCCCTGCGTGCTGTCGAACCGCGCCGAGGCCACCGCCAGCACGGCCAGGATGAAGCCCAGGAACTGCGACCCCACGTCGCCCAGGAAGATGCGCGCGGGCGACACGTTGAAGGGCAGGAAGCCCAGGAGGCCCGCCGCCAGGAACAGCGCCGCGGCATACACGAACCAGCCCCCCGACAGCGCCGCCACGAGGCACAGCGCCAGGCAGGCCACCAGCACCGCGCCGCCCACCAGCCCGTCCAGCCCGTCCATGAAGTTGACCGCGTTGGTGCAGGCCAGGATCCAGAACACGGTCAGCACCGGCCCCAGCAGCCCGAACTGCACCACGCCGGTCCAGGGCAGGGCCAGGCGCTGCACCACCAGCCCGCTCGCCACCGCCACCAGCGCCGCCACGCCTTGCGCCAGGAGCTTCACCGAGAAGCGCAGGTTCACCACGTCGTCCACCAGCGACACCGCGGCGATGGCGACCGCGGCCAGGATCACGCCGACGAACTGCATCTCGGCGATGCGGGCGTACTGGGCGCTGCCGTAGAGCACCAGCATGCCCAGGATAAACGCCGCCACCACGCCCACGCCCCCGCCGCGCGGCGTGGGCACCGAGTGGGCGGAGCGGGCATTGGGCCGGTCCAGGATGGGGCGGGCGATCATCAGCCGCACCAGGGCGGCCGAGAAGAGGGCGAGCAGCCCGGCGAAGCCGAGGTGCTGGAGAAAGGCGGAAAGCTGCATCAGGGGCGGACCTGCCCCGGCTCCAGGCTGGCGTAAAGGTCGCCGCTGTTGGCCTCGTGCGGCAGGGCGGCGATCCAGCGGGCCATGGCGGCGGCGTCCTGCGCCTCGGCGAAGCGGAAGGCGGTGTTTTCGCCCAGGCAGGCGTTGAAGCGGTAGGGTCCCAGCCCCGCGAGTCGGGCGAGGCATTCGGCGGCGACGTCGCGCTGGATCGTGGTGAACTCGACGCTCAGCGCCGCCACGGGGTGATGGAGGCCGCGCAGCGCCTCGGCCTCGAAGCCTTCCACATCGAGCTTGATGAAACTTGGCACCCCGTGCGCGGCGATCAGCGCGTCGAGCGTGGTGACGGGGCGGGGCAGGGTGGCGTCCCAGTGCTGCCCCTCCCAGCCCGGCGCGCCGGTGGCGGCGGCCACGAAACGCTCCGACGCCGTGGCCACGGTGGGGTTGGCGGTGTTGAGGCGCAGCACGGCCTCGCCCTCGGTGGCACCCACCAGCGCTTCCACCACCGCCACGTCCGGGTCGTGGCGGAACAGCAGGCGGAGCAGGCGGGCCAGGCGCGGCTGCGGCTCCACCGCCACGGCGCGGGCGCCCAGCCGCCGGAAGCTCGCGCAGCGATCGCCCACATGGGCGCCCAGGTCGAAGGCGAGCGACCCCGGCCCCACGAAGCGGGCGAGGTGGCGGTCCAGCAGCGCGGCCCGCCCCGGGGCGTAGTAGGTGCGCAACGACTGCCCGATCGCGGCGGCGGCGCGGCTCATCCGCGCGACGCCGCCGTGTCCTGGGCCATGCCCTGGGCTCTGCCCCGGATAGCGCACCGGACCGCGCATCGAGCTGCGTCCCGGCCTGTGACAGGAGCGGCGGCGCAACGGACGGGGCCCGACACCGTCCTGTGCCGCCGGCGATGCGGCGGACCGAGTGGCAGGCGAAGGCTCACGGCGCGCGAGGGGATCAGGCCAGGGTCTCGTAGCGGTCCAGCAGCCATTCCCGGGGCTCGGCCCCGGCCTCGGCATACCATCGCTCCATCAGCGGGTGCATCCGCACCGCCAGGGCATAGGCGGTGCTGCGCTCCGACAGGTCCGGCTTGTAGGTCAGGAAGCGGGCGACCACGGGGGCGAACATCGCATCCGCCGCGCCGAAGCCTTCGCCGAACAGGAAGGGGCCGCCATGGGCGCGCAGGCACTCGTCCCAGATTGCCTCGATCCGGGCGATGTCGGCGAGGCTCTCGGGCGTGCGGCCGCGCCCGGCGAAATCGTCGCGGCCGAGGTTCATCGGCATGGCGATGCGCAGCGCTCGGAAGCCCGCGTGCATCTCCGCCGCGACGGAGCGGGCATGGGCGCGTGCCGCCCGGTCGGATGGCCAGAGGGCGGGCGTGATCTCGGCGCAGTATTCCAGGATCGACAGGCTTTCCCAGGCGCGGACGCCGCGATGCTCGAGATAGGGCACGAGGCCGGCCGGGGTGGCGGCTTTGATCGCCTCAGTGCCGCCGCCCGTGCTGGCCGCCAGCGGGATCAGCACTTCCTCGACCTTCAGGCCGGCGAGGTGGACGGCCAGCCAGCCGCGCAGGCTCCAGGAGGAATAGCGCTTGGTGCCGATCACCAGGCGGCCCTCGGTGACGGGGGCGCCGGTGCTGTCGGACGGCTCGGCCATGCGGCGTTCTCCTTACTATCTTACTATCTTACTATCTTACTTCGCCGCCGGCCGAACCCCGCGGCCCTCCCCCGGCGCCCCCGCAGGTCAGTCCGCCGGGATGAAGCGCAGGTGCCCGGCGATGCCCGAGCCGCCCGGCGTGTCGGCCGGGTGGTTGATGCCGTCATTCACCACGACGTCCGCGAAGTCGAAGGGGCTGACGCCCTCGAGGCAGGCCGCGTTGATGCCGAACTGGCGGGGGTTCGAACGCCGCTGGTGGTGCGTGTAGATGCCGCAGACCGAGCAGAACCAGTGCCGCGCCGTGCCGGTGTTGAAGCGGTACAGCGTCAGCCGGTCCTCGCCGGCCAGCACCTCCAGGTCCTCCATCGCGGCTGAAACCACCACGGCCCCGCGCATCCGGCAGTAGGAGCAGGTGCAGCGCCGCGCCGTGCGCAGCCCATCGGTCAGCCGCGCCCGGAAGCGGACCGTGCCGCAGTGACAGGCGCCACCGGTCCAGGGCGTGTTCTCGGGCATCCGCTGGTCCTCCGTTGCGCGGCGGAGCCTACAGGCTTTCCCCGGCGGCCGGGAATGGCGCGGCCGTTATTCCGCGGCGATGCCCTTGCTGGTGGAATACTCGAAGTGCAGCGCCTCGCCCGGGAAGACGCGCGGGTGGATGCTGTGCGCCGCCACGGCGGCCTCGCTGAAGCCCTGGAGGATCAGCTTGAGCTTGCCGGGATAGGTCGCGACGTCGCCGATCGCGTGGATGCCGGGGATCGAGGTTTCGCCCGTGGCGGGGTTCACCGTGACGTGCGACCGGTCGAGGCCCAGGCCCCATTCCGCGATGGGGCCGAGCTCCATGGAAAGGCCGAAGAAGGCCAGCAGGTGGTCGGCCTGCACCTCGCGCACCTCGCCCTTGAGGGTGGCCAGCGAGACATGGGTCAGATGGCCGTCCTCGCCCTTGAGGCCGTGCAGCTGGTAGGGGATCGCGAGCTCGATCTCGCCGCGCGCCGCGGCGGCCTCCATCTGCGCCACGGTCTCGGGCGCCGCGCGGAACTTCGGGCGGCGGTGCACCACGGTGACCTTGGCCGCGACCTGCTTGAGCGAGAGCGCCCAGTCCACCGCGCTGTCGCCGCCGCCGGCGATCACCACGTGCTTGCCGCGGAAGTCCTCGCGCCTGGAGACCAGGTAGCGGACGCCGCCGGTGCGCTCGAAGGCCTCGAGGTTTTCCAGCGGCGGGCGGTTCGGGCCGAAGGCGCCGGCGCCGGCGGCCAGGATCACGGCCTTGGCGGTCACGGTGTCACCCGTGCTGGTGCCCAGCGTGAAGCTGCCGTCGGGCGACTGTGTCAGCGTCTCGACCCGGCGGCCGAGCAGGTAGGTCGGCGTGAAGGGGCGCGCCTGCTCCTGGAGTTGGGCGATCAGCTCGCCGGCCGGGATGCGCGGGTGGGCCGGAATGTCGAAGATCGGCTTTTCGGGATACAGCGCGGTGCACTGGCCGCCGATGGCTTCCAGCGTGTCGATCACCGTGCAGCGCATCTTCAGCATGCCGCACTCGAACACGGCGAAGAGGCCGGCCGGCCCGGCGCCGATCACGGCCACGTCGGTGTCGATGCGTGCGGTCATGCGGGATCTCCCATCGCTCCGGTTCGGTTGCTTCCCGAAGGGAAGACCGGCCGGGCGGCGGTTGATACAGCGAAGCGGAGGCTGCTGATAGGGTGGCAGGCTGCCCGGGGCGCCGCCCCGTGCCTAACACCCGGGGCATAACACTCAGGGCATCACAACCGGTGCATACCACCCGGTGCCGGGCCACGGGTGGTTCCCCGTGAAACGCGGTGTCGGCGCGCCAGCGGCCAGCACACCCATCGCGCGGAATGGCGCGCGCCCGAGGAGGGGGCGGAGCCTGGGGCGGCGCCGGTCGGCGATGTCCGGAAGAGCCGCGGCCCCTGGGGCGGGAAGCGCGGCGGTGCGGAGTAGGCTGGTTAGCCCAGGATGTCCTGAACGATCCGGCGGATTTCCGCGGGCGTCAGGGTGGAGGCTTCCGGCTGGTGGCGGGGCGTGGCGGCGAAGCGCTGGCCCTTTGCCTGGGACGGAAGACGGTCTGGACGGGTGTTGTGATGCGGGGCGCGAACCGGCGCCGCCTTGGTCGAAGTAACGAACATTTCTTGCTTTTTTCCTGATACCGCGGCCTCCAGTTCCTGGAGCCGTCCGGCGTCGAAATCTAGGGTGATGATGATGAACAATGCATGAGCGGCGTCCGGCGCGATGTCCGGAACAGCCCCGACCGGGAAAAGGGCGGGCACGGCGACAATGTCACGCGCGCCCGAAACCTCGTCTCATGCGTCCGGTACGTCACCCGAGGTGCCGGCACGGCAGGCTCGATGCTGCCAATGTGACCCCTGGGGTGCGGTAGGAGCGCTCAGGCGCGCTTCAGGTTGCCGGCAGAAATCTTGCCCTGCTGACCGCGCTGCGGCTCGAACTCGATCTTGTCGCCTTCACGCAGATCGCCGATGCCGGAGCGCTGGACATCGGAGACGTGCACGAACACGTCCTTGCTGCCGTCCTCGGGCTCGATGAAGCCGTAACCCTTGGTGGCGTTGAACCACTTAACAGTGCCGATTGCCATGGTGTGATTCCGATCCTTGGCAGATGACCCGACAGGCGAACGTGCCTGGAGGGATCAAACCTTTGGGCGGACTTCAACACCGGGCTCGGCGCTCGATCACGAGCTCGGAGAGCAGGCCGAACCAAGGGACTTGATGGAAACCTAGATGGGGTATGGCAGCCCGCGGAACAACGCGCGTTCGCGTGATGGTGGAAATAAATCGACCACACCTCGCGAAAAATATGTTGCGCACAATCATATTGGGCAATACATAAGGCGCAGGAGGGAAGGGTCATGGCGGATACCGAACGGGACCTGTTGCGGCTGGATGAGCAGACCTGCTTCGCCCTGTACTCGGCGTCGCACGCGCTCAACCGCGCCTACGCGCCGTTGCTGGAACCGCTGGACCTCACCTACCCGCAGTACCTGGTGATGCTGGTGCTGTGGGAGCGCGACGGGCTGCTGGTGAAGGAGATCGGCCAGAGGCTGCTTCTCGACACCGGCACGCTGACGCCGCTGCTCAAGCGCATGGAGGCGGCGGGGCTGCTGAGCCGGACCCGCGATCCGGCGGATGAGCGCCAGGTGCGCGTCGCGCTGACGGCGCAGGGCCTGGCGCTGCGTGAAAAGGCCAGGGCCATCCCGCCGCGGGTGGCCTGCGCCATGGACCTGCCGCAGCCCGAACTGGTGGCGCTGCGGGATGGGCTGCTGCGCCTGCGCGAGAACCTCGTGCGGGCGGACTGAGTGAGTGCGTGCAACGCGCCGCCGGCGGGGGGTCCCCACCCGGCGGCCATGATCGGGACGAACGACGATGCCTGTTGACGTGAAGTACACCACCTCCGCCACCGCCACCGGGGGCCGCGACGGCCGCTCCACCACCGCCGACGGCTCGCTCGACGTGAAGCTGGCCACCCCCAAGGAGCTGGGCGGCGCGGGCGGCGAGGGCAACAACCCCGAGCAGCTCTTCGCGGCCGGCTACGCCGCCTGCTTCCTGGGCGCCATGAAGGCAATCAGCGGCAAGGTGGGCGTGCGCGTCCCGGCCGACGCCACGGTCCAGGCGACGGTGGGCATCGGCCCGCGTTCCGAGGGGGGCTTCGGCATCACCGCGGCGCTGCGGGTCACGCTGCCGGGCGTGGAGCACGACAAGGCCGAGGCGCTGGTGAACGAGGCGCACCAGATCTGCCCCTATTCCAACGCGACGCGCAACAACGTGGACGTGCAGCTGACGGTGGCCTGAAGGCCGCCGATCACGGGGCGCGGGCCGGTCCCGCGCCCGGTTTCACGATCCTGGCAGGGGCGCTCCCCGGCGGCGGAACGCCAGGAACGCCGGCTGCCGGGACCGCCGGGTCGCTACCGCCCCGGCCCCAGGACGTAGGCCTGGGCGGTGCGTCCGGGCAAGGCGCGCAGGAGGCG
The DNA here is from genome assembly GCF_042433915.1 of Roseomonas elaeocarpi. Taxonomy (NCBI): domain Bacteria; kingdom Pseudomonadati; phylum Pseudomonadota; class Alphaproteobacteria; order Acetobacterales; family Roseomonadaceae; genus Roseomonas; species Roseomonas elaeocarpi. The sequence goes on from NZ_JBHLUN010000006.1 coordinate 91,685, forward strand.
GTCAACCCGGTCCGCCGGCAGGATGTTCACCACCTGGGCGCCGAGTGCCATCCAGCGCGGAAAGGTCACCCGCGGCCGCCCGCGCGGCAGGTGGCGCAGGATGGTGGCGGCGGCGTGCTCCGCGCTCATCAGCCCCGGCATGTGGTAGGTGTTGTCGGCCGTCATCGCGGTGCGGACGTAGCCCGGGCAGAAGCTCGTGATGATCACGCCCTGCCGCCGGGTGTTGATGCCCGTGGCCTGGACCCAGGTGTCCAGCGCCGTCTTGGAGGCCGCGTAGGCCGGGCCGCCCGGCATGGCCATGTACACCGCCATCGAGGCCAGCACGGCGATCCGCCCCCGTACGCCGTCGGGGCCCGGCGCCTGGGTCAGCATCGCCTCGATCGCGGGCTGCGCGGTGTTCAGCGCGCCGTCGAGGTTGGTGCTGAAGATCTCCTGCGCCTGCGCGGCGGGCTCGATCCCGCCGCCGGTGCCCGCCGCGATGCCGGCATTGGCGACCACCAGGTCCAGCGGGCCCGCGCCGTGGATCCAGCGTGCCATGCCGTCGCGGTCGCGCACGTCGAGGATGCGGGTGTCCACCGCGGCGCCGCGGGCCCGCGCCTGCGCCGCCACGGATTCGAGGCGCGAACTGTCGCGGCCGGACAGGTGCAGGGTGACGCCCGGCGCCGCGCAGAGCAGGGCCAGGGCTTCCCCGATCCCGCGCGAGGCGCCGGTGATCAGGACGTTGTTGTACTGCGGCAAGGCTTGGTTCCCGGAACGTCGTGATCGGGCGACGGTGCGGGCCATGATGCGGCCGGCGCGTCCGGGCGGCAACGTCGCGCCCGGGAGGCCCGGCCCTGGATCGGCGAACCCCGATCCGTGGCCCCGAATATGCCGGTCCCGGTCTGGTCCGGATCCTTTGGGTCCAGGAGGTTTGCCCGCCCGGACGGGCGGGCGGCTGGTAGCGCCGCCTCCCGGCCTGCGCGCCGCATCACTGCGGCCGCCGTGCCGCGGGCGCCTCCGATGCGGGGGCGATCGCGCCTCCGAAAGGATTTGGCATTTCAACGATTCATCTTTCCTTGGGGTTCGGGTGCGAGGATGCCGTGAACCTGCTTTTTCCGGGAACGGACACACGGATGCCCTTCAGGAATCTCACCGGCGGCTGGAACCGGGCACGCATAGCCACGGCAGGCCGGTCGCAATGCATCGTCGAATTCGCGCTCGACGGCACCATCAAGGACGCCAACGAGAACTTCCTGCAAACCATGGGCTACGCGATCGAGGAAGTGCGTGGAAAGCAGCACAGCATGTTCCTCGACCGCGACGAGGCCGCGAGCACCTCCTACCGCGCCTTCTGGGACGAGTTGCGCCAGGGCGCCTGCAAAGTTTCCGAGTTCCGGCGCCTGGCCAAGGGCGGGCGGGAGGTCTGGATCCAGGCCTCCTACAACCCGGTGTTCGGGATCGGCGGCAAGCCCGTGGGCGTCACCGAGTTCGCCACCGACGTAACCGGGGCCAAGCTGCGCGCCATCGCGGACAAGGCGCAGGTCGCCTCCATCCGCCGGTCCCAGGCGGTGATGCATTTCCGCATGGACGGCACCATCACCGACGTCAACGAGCTGTTCCTGCAGATGATGGGCTACGAGCGCGACGAGATCATCGGCCAGAACCACAAGATCTGCGTCACGCCCGAATACGCCGCCAGCCGGGACTACGCCGATTTCTGGGCCAGGCTGCACCGGGGCGAGTACCAGGCGGCGGAATACAAGCGGGTCGGCAAGGACGGGCGCGACGTCTGGATCTCGGCCACCTTCACGCCGGTGATGGGGCTGGACGGCAAGCCCGTGGAGGTCGTGAAGTTCGCCACCGACGTCACGGAAGCCAAGCTGCGCAATGCCGATTTCTCCGGCCAGATCGAGGCCATCAACAAGTCCCAGGCGGTGATCCACTTCACCATGGACGGCACCATCCTGGAGGCCAACGCCAACTTCCTCCGCACGCTGGGCTACGCGCCCGACGAGGTGCGGGGCAAGAAGCACAGCATGTTCGTGGAGCCGGGCTACGCCGCCTCGGAGGAGTACGGGGAGTTCTGGGCCAAGCTCCGCCGGGGCGAGTTCCATTCGGCGGTGTACAAGCGCATAGCCAAGAGCGGCCGCGCGGTGTGGATCACCGCCACCTACAACCCGATCCTCGACCTCAACGGCAGGCCCTGGAAGGTCGTGAAGTACGCGAGCGACATCACCGCCCGCATGGAAGCCCGCGCCCAGGCCATCAGCTTCGCCGACCAGACGCTGAACAACGTGCAGTCCGTGGCGGCGGCCGTGGAGCAGATGAGCGCCTCGGCCTCGCAGATCACCGAGACCATGCGCCAGTCGCGCCTGGTGGTGGAGGACATCACCCGGCAGGCGGGCGAGGCCGACAATGCCACGCGGCGCCTGGTGGAGGCCGCGGGCGCCATGAACCGGGTGGTGACGCTGATCGGCGAGATCGCCTCGCAGATCAACCTCCTGTCGCTGAACGCGACGATCGAATCCGCGCGCGCCGGCGAGGCGGGCAAGGGCTTCGCGGTGGTGGCGAACGAGGTCAAGCAGCTGGCCAGCCAGACCACGGCGGCGACGCAGCAGGTGGCGCGCGAGATCCAGTCCATGCAGACCGTGTCGGCCGACGTGGCCGGGTCGCTCGGCGCCATCGGCACCTCCGTGGAATCGCTGCTGCGCTTCGTCACCGAGGCGGCGGGCGCGATCGAGGAGCAGGGTTCGGCCACCACCGAGATCTCGTCCAACATGCAGGCGGCCTCGATGGACGTGGCGGGCATCACGCGCAGCCTGAGCGCGGATTCCGACCTGGCGGCCTGAGGCGGGCCGGAGGGCGAGGCGGGGGCGGGCAGGCCAGGGGGCAGGGGCTGCTTGCGGGGGGCGGGGCGGGCGGGGCATCCTCGCGCCCCATGACTTCCCCCCTGCGGATCGCGCTGCCGGACCTCGCGGCGACGGAGCGGCTGGCGGCGCGGCTGGCCGCCCTGGCGCGCGCGGGCGACGCGATCCTGCTGAGCGGGCCGCTGGGTGCCGGCAAGTCGGCCTTCGCCCGCGCTTTCCTGCGCGCCGCCGCCGCGGACCCGGCGCTCGAGGTGCCGTCGCCGACCTTCACGCTGGTGCAGGGCTACGAGATGCCGGCGGGTGCGCCCTTTCCGGCGGCGCATCATTTCGACCTGTACCGCCTGGGCTCGCCCGACGAGGTGGAGGAGCTGGGCTGGGACGAGGCGCGCGAGGGCGTGGTGATCGTGGAATGGCCCGAGCGCCTGGGCCCGATGGCGCCGGCGGCGGCGCTGCGGCTGCGGCTATCCCCGGCAGAGTCGCCGGGCGACGAGGAGGCTCGCGTGGCGCTGCTGGAAGGCTGGGCCGGGCGGCTCGACGGCGTGGTGGGGTGAGGGCCGCGGGCCCCCGCCGGACGCCCGGTTGCCGGGCCATGCCGCCGCCGGGGTGCTACGGACCGGAATGAAGCGGCCGGGGCGCTGTTTTCGGGGGCGGGGAGGGCGCTGCCTCGCTTCCTTCCGGCCCGCGGCTGTGCCATTGGCGGCCGGCATGTTTCCGCCGTTGGAGGGCTTCGCCGCGTGATCGACCTGCGCACCGCGATGGTGCTGGCCGCGGGGCAGGGAACCCGGATGCGGCCCTTAAGCGAATCGGTGCCCAAGCCGCTCCTGCGGCTGGCGGGGCAGCCGTTGCTCACGCATATCCTGGACCGGCTGGAGGAGGCCGGAGTGGAGCGCGTGGTGGTGAACGCGCATCACCTGGCGGAGCAGGTCGAGGCGGCCTGCGTGGCGCGCGAGACGCCGCGCTGCGAGGTGATCGTGGAGCCGGTGCTGCGCGGCACTGGCGGCGGCGTGCTCGGCGCCCTGCCGCGGCTGCAGGCGCTGGCAGCGGAGAGCCAGGCCCGGGCGCTGGCGGCGGAGGGCGTCCCGGCGGAAGGGGCGCTCTTCACCGAGGGGCCCTGGCCCTTCGCGGTGGTGAACGGCGACAGCTACTGGCTGAACGGGCCGCGCCCGGCGCTGCGCCGCCTGGCAGAGCGCTTCGAGGCGGGCGAGATGGACGGGCTGCTGCTGCTGGCACGCTCCGCCACGGCCGAGGCCGAGGTCGGGATCGGCGACTTCGCCATGGACCCGCTGGGCCGGCTGCGCCGCCCGAAGGAGTTCGAGGTGGTGCCCTATACCTTTGCCGGCGTGCAGATCCTGCACCCGCGCCTGTTCCGCGACCCGCCGGAAGGCGATGCGAACGGGGCCTTCTCGCTGAACCGGCTCTATGACCGGGCCATCGAGGCGGGGCGGCTGTGGGGGCTGGTGCATGACGGGGCCTGGTTCCACCTGTCGCGGCCGGCCGACCTCGACCACGCCGAGGAACGGCTGGCGCAGGGGCTGGTCCGCTTCTTCTGAGGTCTTCGGCCGGCCCCAGATGCGGGCGCCGGCGGTGAGGCGCGGTTGCCGCCGGCTGCCCTGGCCGCCGCGCCACGCGGCCGGGTGGTGACGCGGGTTGCGGCCTGTGGGCGGGTGAAGCGGCGGGCTGGGTCTGGGCGGTGACGGCCGATGGCTGTGCCCGCCCCGCGCCCCGGCGCACCGGCGGCGGCCCTAACGGGGATTGATCGCCCGGCGGCACGAGGGGAGAATGCGGTTAAGGCCGTTTTCACCCGCAGGTGCCCATGACACGCTCCCCCCTTTCCCGCCGTTCGCTGCTGCTCGCCGGGACGGCCTCGGTGCTGTCGTTGCCAGCGCTGGGCGGGGCGGCACTGGCGCAGACGCGCGGGGGTTCGGCGGCGAGGCCCGCCCCAGGAGCGGCCACGATCCGGCTGCGGCTGCTGGAAACCACCGATCTGCACGTCAACGTGTACCCCTACGACTATTACCGCGACCGGGACGACGACACGGTGGGCCTGGCCAAGACCGCGACGCTGATCGAGGCGGCGCGCGCCGAGGTGCCCAACAGCCTGTTGTTCGACAACGGCGACGTGATCCAGGGCAGCCCGATGGGCGACTACATGGCCTACAAGCACGGGCTGAAGCAGGGCGACGTCCACCCGATCATCGCCGCGATGAACAAGCTCGATTACGTCTGCGGCACGCTGGGCAACCACGAATTCAACTACGGCCTCGACTATCTCGGCACCTCGCTGGGCGGGCAGAACTTCCCTTCCGTTTGCGCCAACCTGTTCAAGGCCGATGGCGAGCCGCTGGTGGCGCCGACGCGGGTGTTCCAGCGGGAGCTGGTGGACGAGGCCGGCGTGCGGCACGAGCTGCGGATCGGCGTGATCGGCTTCGTGCCGCCGCAGATCATGCAGTGGGACAAGGCCAACCTCGAAGGCAAGGCCTCGACGATCGACATCGTGGAGGCGGCGAAGCGCCACATCCCCGAGCTGCGCCGGAACTGCGACGTGCTGATCGCGCTGTGCCATTCCGGCATCGCGGGTGGCCCGGCGGTGGCGGGGGCGGAGAACGCGGCGCTCTACCTGGCCGAGGTGCCTGGCATCGACGCGATCTTCACCGGCCATCAGCACCTGGTCTTTCCGGGCAAGGACTTCAGCAATATTGCCGGCGCCGATGCCGAGCGCGGCACGCTGCACGGCGTGCCGGCGGTGATGGCGGGCTTCTGGGGCAGCCACCTGGGCGTGATCGACCTGCGCCTCGAAGGGCGTGACGGCGCCTGGAAGGTCGCGGACTTCAAGGTGGAGGCGCGGCCGATCTACGAGCGCACCGCCGACCGCAAGATCATCCCCAAGGTGGCCGCGGCGCCGGTGGTGCTCGACGCCGCGAAGCCCGAGCACGAGGCAACGCTCGCTTACGTGCGGCAGCCGGTGGGCGAGACCTCGGCGCCGATCAACAGCTACTGGGCGCTGGTGGCCGACGATCCCTCGGTGCAGATCGTGAGCAACGCGCAGAGCTGGTACATCAAGAGCATCGCCGAGGCGTCCGGCCTGGGCGGGCTGCCGCTGCTTTCGGCCGCGGCGCCGTTCAAGTGCGGCGGCCGTTCAGGGCCGGACTACTACACCGACGTGAAGCCCGGGCCGCTCGCCATCAAGGACATGGCGGATATCTACCTGTACCCGAACACCGTTCGCGTGGTGAAGGTCACCGGCGCGCAGGTGCGCGAATGGCTGGAGCGTTCGGCCGGCATCTTCAACCGCATCGACCCGAGCTCCACCGCCGAGCAGGATCTGATCGACGGGAAGTTCCCGTCCTACAACTTCGATATCATCGACGGCGTGCGCTACCGCATCGACGTGACGAAGCCGTCCCGCTACGACGGCGACGGCAAGCTCGTCGCGCCCGACAGCCACCGCATCGTGGACCTCACCTACGACGGCAAGCCGATCGACGAGGCCGCGCAGTTCCTGGTGGCCACCAACAACTACCGCGCGGGCGGCGGCGGCAACTTCCCCGGCGCCGACGGCAAGACCATCGTGCTCGACGCGCCCGACCTGAACCGCGACGTGATCGTGCGCTACATCGTCGAGGAAAAGACGGTGGACCCCAAGGCGGATGGCAACTGGTCGCTGGTGCCCTGGCCGGCCAGCACGGTCGTGTCCTACGTGTCCTCGCCGGCCGCGGCCAAGGTCGCGCTGCCGGCGGGGCTGAAGGCGGACCCGCTGGGCGACGCGCCGGGCGGCTTCGCGCGCTACCGGCTCTCGGTCGGCTGACCGGTTCCTCACAACAATCCCGGGAAACTCCTCGATGAAGAACCTGCTCCAGCTGTCCCGACGCACGATGCTGCTGGGCGCCACCGCGGTCGCGCTCCTGGCCGGTGTCGCGGCCCCGCTCGCGGCGGAGGAGATCAAGCCCGCCATCGTCTTCGACATGGGCGGCAAGTTCGACAAGTCCTTCAACGAGGGCGTCCACGACGGCGCCATGGCCTTCCAGAAGGCGAGCGGCACCGAGGTACGGGAGTTCGAGCCGCAGAACGACACCCAGCGCGAGCAGGCGCTGCGCAACTTCGCCCGGCGCGGCCAGAACCCGATCGTGGCGGTGGGCTTCAACCAGACCAGCGCGGTCAAGGCGGTGGCGGCGGAGTTCCCGCAGATCCACTTCGTGATCATCGACGCGGTGGTGGACGCGCCCAACGTGCAGTCGGTGCTGTTCCGCGAGGAACAGGGTTCCTACCTGGCGGGGATGCTGGCGGCGCTGCGCTCGGCCACGGGCAAGGTCGGCTTCGTGGGCGGCATGGACGTGCCGCTGATCCGCAAGTTCGCCTGCGGCTACGTGCAGGGCGCGCGCGCGGCCAACCCGCGGATCGAGGTGCTGCAGAACATGACCGGCTCCACGCCCACCGCCTGGAACGATCCGGTGCGGGGGGCGGAGCTCACGCGCTCGCAGATCGAGCGCGGGGCGGACGTGGTGTTCCAGGCCGCGGGTGCCACGGGGATCGGCGTGCTGCAGGCGGCGGCGGATGCGGGCAAGTACGGCATCGGCGTGGACAGCAACCAGAACGCGCTGCACCCGGGCCACGTCCTGACCAGCATGGTCAAGCGCGTGGACGTGGCGACCCGCACCGCCTTCGAGGCGGCGCGCGACGGCAAGTGGACCGCGGGCACGCATGTCCTGGGGCTGGAGGATGACGGCGTGGCGCTGGCCTTCGACGCGAACAACGAGAAGATCGTGACGGCCGAGATGCGCCAGCGCATCGACCAGGCGCGCGCCGACATCATCGCGGGCAAGGTCACCATCCACGACTACATGACGGACAATTCGTGCCCGAACTGAGTGCTGCCCCGCCCGCGATCGAGCTGCGGGCGATCAGCAAGCGCTTCGGCACGGTGCAGGCCAACCACGCGGTGGACCTCGTTGTCCGCCGCGGCGAGATCCACGGCATCGTGGGCGAGAACGGCGCCGGCAAGTCCACGCTGATGTCGATCCTCAACGGCTTCTACACGGCCGACAGCGGCGAGATCCTGCGCGACGGAAAGGTGGTGCGCATCGCCTCCTCGGCGGACGCGATCCGGCAGGGCATCGAGATGGTGCACCAGCACTTCATGCTGGTGGACCGCTTCACGGTGCTGGAAAACGTGATGCTGGGCGCCGAGGGCGGCGCGCTGCTGCGGCGTGGCGCGGCCAAGGCCCGGGCGGAGCTGCGGCGGCTGGCGGCGGAATACGGCATGGCGGTCGACCCGGATGCCGTGGTGGGCGAGCTGCCGGTGGGCGCGCAGCAGCGGGTCGAGATCCTCAAGGCGCTGTATCGCGGCGCCGAGGTGCTGATCCTGGATGAGCCGACCGGCGTGCTGACGCCGCAGGAAGCGGACGATCTGTTCCGCGTGCTGCGGGCGCTGCGGGCGCAGGGGCGGACCGTGCTGCTGATCACCCACAAGCTGCGCGAGATCATGGCGATCACCGACCGGGTTTCGGTGATGCGGGCGGGCGAGATGGTGGCGCACCGGGTCACGCGCGAGACCTCGCCCGAGGAGCTGGGCGAGCTGATGATCGGGCGGCGTCTGCGCCGCGAGAACACCAAGCCCGCCGTGGCGCTGGGACCCGTGCTGCTGGAGGTCGAGGACCTGCGCGTGCGCGACAATACCGGCGTGGAGCGGGTCAAGGGCGTCAGCTTCGCCCTGCGCGGCGGCGAGATCCTGGGGGTCGCGGGGGTGGCCGGCAACGGGCAGAGCGAGTTGCTGGAAGCGCTCGCCGGGATGCGCGCGCCGAGTGGCGGGCGGATCAGCTTGCGTGGCGAGACGGTGTTTCCCGGCGGGCGGCACGACCCGGCCTCGCTGCGGGCGCAGCGCCTGGCGCACGTGCCGGAGGACCGGCTGCGCTCCGGCCTCGTGCGCGGTTTCCCGGCGATGGACAGCGCGATCCTGGGCTACCAGGACGACCCGCGCTATCGCCGGGGCGGGTTGCTCGACGGCCGCCGGATCGAGGCGGAGGCGGCGCGGCTGATGCGCGAGCACGACGTGCGGCCGCCGATCCCGACGCTGCGATCCTCGCTCTTCTCGGGCGGCAACCAGCAGAAGCTGATCGTGGGGCGCGAGGTCGAGCGGGCGCCGGAGGTGCTGATCGTCGGGCAGCCGACGCGCGGCGTGGATATCGGCGGCATCGACACGATCCACGCGCGGCTGCTGGCGGCGCGCGCCGCGGGCGTGGCGGTGCTGGTGGTCTCGGTGGAGCTGGACGAGATCACCCGGCTGAGCGACCGCATCCTGGTGATGTTCGACGGCACCGTGACGGGGGAGCTGCCGGTGGCGGAAGCGGACGAGCGCCGGCTGGGGCTGCTGATGGCGGGCGCGGAAGCGGGCGTGCCCCCGGGTGCGGTGGCGGGGAACGCGATGGCGGGGGCAGGATGACGGCGGGCGTGGCGTTGCGTGAGGCGAGGGTGTCTGGAGCGGCGCCGAAAGGTTCGGGGTTGAACGGTTCGGTCATGGGTGCGGCGAGGAACCGGCGCTGCGGCGTGGCCGGCGGGCTGCGCGGCGTCGCGGGTGCGGGCGCCAGCCCTGCTCTCGCGGTGCCCGGGATGCTTGGCGCGTGAGCGGCGTGGAACTGCCGCGCTGGGCCGACCTGATTCTCCTGCCGCTGCTCAACCTCCTGCTGGCGCTGCTGGTGACCTCGATCGTGATCCTGGGCGTTGGCGAGTCCCCCGTGGCGGCGCTGCGGGCGCTGGCGGTGGGCAGCCTCGGCTCGGCGGACGCGGTGGGCTACACGCTCTACTACGCGACCGACATGCTGTTCGCCGGACTGTCGGTGGCGGTGGCCTTTCAGTGTGGGTTGTTCAACATCGGCGCCGAGGGGCAGGCCTACGTGTCGGGGCTGGGCGTGGCGCTGGTCTGCCTCACGCTGGGCGGGCTACCTGCGGGCGTGCTGGTGCCGCTGGCGATCTTGGTGGGCGCGGGGTTCGGCGGCGTCTGGGGTGCGGTGCCGGGCTGGCTGCAGGCTTATCGCGGCAGCCACATCGTGATCACCACCATCATGTTCAACTTCCTGGCCGCGGCGCTGATGGTCTACCTGATCGTCAACGTCCTGATCGCGCCGGGCTCCATGGCGCCCGAGACGCGCGACTTCGGCGCCAACGCGGTGCTGCCGTCGCTGGGGTGGCTGGGCTTTCCCGGCTCCACCCCGGTGAACCTGGCGCTGCCGGTGGCACTGCTGGCTGCGGTGGCGGTGTGGCTGCTGATCTGGCGCACGCCCTGGGGCTACGGCTTGCGGGTGGTGGGGCTTTCCGCCGACGTGGCGAGTTATGCCGGGATCGACGCGCGCCGGCGCACGGTGCTGGTGATGGCACTGTCCGGCGCGCTGGCCTCGGGCGTCGCGGTGAACGAGTTGCTGGGCGTGCAGCACAAGCTGCTGATCGGGTTTACCGGCGGCTACGGCTTCACCGGCATCGCGGTGGCGCTGATGGGGCGCAACCATCCGGCGGGCGTGATCCTGGCGGCGCTGCTGTTCGGCGCGCTGGCGCAGGGCGGGGCGGAGCTCGCCTTCGACATGCCGGCGGTGCCGACGGAGCTGGTGATCCTGATCCAGGGCCTGGTGATCCTGTTCACCGGGGCGCTGGGCAACCTGCTGCGCCCGGCGGTGGGGCGGCTGCTGGCGACGCGGGCCGCAGCGCTCCCGAAGGCCGGCTGATGGAGGACGTGGTCTTCTCGGTGGTCGCGGCGACGCTGCGGACCTCGGCACCGCTGATCCTGGCGGCGCTGGCCGGGCTGTTCTCGGAACGCTCGGGCATAGTGGACGTGGGGCTGGAAGGCAAGATCCTGCTGGGCGCCTTCGCGGCGGCGGCGACGGCGGCGGTGACCGGCAATGTTTACGCGGGCCTGCTGGCGGCGGTGCTGTCGAGCCTCGTGTTCGGCCTGATCCACGGCTTCAGCGCCATCACGCTGCGCGGCAACCAGGTGGTGTCGGGCATGGCGGTCAACATCCTGGCCTCGGGGCTGACGGCGGTGCTGGCGCTGTCCTGGTTTCAGCAGGGCGGGCAAACGCCGCCGCTCCCGCCCGCCGGGCGCTTCCTGGCGATCCCCTTTCCCGGGGCGGAGGCGCTGCACGAGGTGCCATTCCTGGGGCCGGTGATCGGCAGGCTCTGGGGCACGGTGATCGGCGGGCAGACGCTGCCGGTCTACATCGCCTTTCTCGCCGTGCCGGTGTCGGCCTGGGTGCTGTACCGCACGCGCTTCGGGCTGCGGCTGCGCGCGGCGGGCGAAAACCCGGCCGCGGTGGACACCGCCGGCATCTCGGTGGTGCGGCTGCGCTACGCCGGCGTGGCGATCGCGGCGGTGCTGTGCGGGGTGGCGGGGGCCGCGATCTCTACCGCGCAGGGGGCGGGCTTCGTGCGCGACATGGTGGCGGGGCGCGGCTTCATCGCGCTGGCGGCGATGATCCTGGGTAAGTGGCGACCTTGGCCTACGCTGTTCACCTGCCTGCTGTTCGGCGTGCTCGACGCGGTCGCGATCCGGATGCAGGGCGTGGTGCTGCCCGGCATCGGCGAGTTCCCGGTGCAGCTGGTGCAGGCGCTGCCCTATCTGCTGACGGTGGTGCTGCTGGCGGGCTTCGTGGGACGATCGATCCCGCCCAAGGCGAGCGGCACCCCCTACGTGAAGGAACGCTGAGGATGGCCAAGCTGGATCAGGCGGCGACCGGCCCGGTTGTGGGCGGTGCGGAGACCGGTGCCGACGCGCCGGCCGCGGCGGGCCCGGGCGTGGCAGAGCAGGGCGTGGCAGGACAGGGCGCGGCGGAACAGGACGTGGCGGCGGACGGGCTGGACACGGTGGTCGAGGCGGCGCTGGCGGCTCGCGTCAGGGCCTACGCGCCGTACTCCCGCTTCCTAGTCGGCGCCGCGCTGCGCACCGAGGAGGGCGCGGTCTTCGCCGGCTGCAACGTCGAGAACGCCGCCTTTCCCGAAGGCACCTGCGCCGAGGCCGGGGCGATTGCCGCCATGGTGATGGCGGGCGGGCGGCACATTGCCGAGGTGGTGGTGGCCGCTGATGCCGTGGCACCTTGCACGCCCTGCGGCGGCTGCCGGCAGAAGCTGCGCGAGTTCGGTGCGGCCGCGACGCGGGTGCGGATGGTGGATGCGGGTGGCGCCGTGCTGCTGGAGCGTACGCTGGGCGACCTGCTGCCCGACAGCTTCGGGCCGGGGAACTTCGAGATGGGCAACGCCGTGGGGTGATCGTGCGGCTGGTCCGGCGTGGCGCTGTCCCGGGGGAGACAAGGAATTCTCTCCCCCGGACCCCCACTCATCTTTCTTTGGGACGCTACCGCGGGGACGTTGAAGGTTGGTCACGGAACGGCTGCCGCCAGCGCTTCCCAAAAGAACCAAAGCTTCCTGTCAGTGCTCGCTGACGTGTCGCTCGCTCCGGCTCGATGAGCCGGAGCGCACGACGTTCACCACGCTCCCGCGGCAGCGTCCCGGAAAAAGATGAGGGGGAGGGGTCCGGGGAGGGGGAGAATTCCTTCTCCCCTTCCCCGCAGCAACGGCAGCCAGCGTCGAAGCGGCGCCCTCAGCGGTAGCGGGCGAGCCAGTGCGCATAGGGCGGCGGCAGCGTCGCCCAGGCGGGGTTCTCGACTTCCAGCGTCTTGGCTGCGTGGTATGGCCAGTGCGGATCCGACAGCAGCGGCCGGCCCAGCATCACCAGGTCGATCTTGCCGTCGCGCACCAGCGCATCGGCCTCACGCGCGTCGGAGATGTACCAGCTGGTGGCGCCGGGCAGGCCCGTTTCGCGGCGCACCTGCGCGGCGGTGTCGGCCAGGAAGTTCGGACCCCAGGGGATCTTCGCTTCGGGCGTGTTGAAGCCGATCGACACGTCCACGAAGTCGAGCCCTTCGGCTTTCATGCGGCGGAGCAGCGTGATTGCCTCGCCCAGCATGGCGTCGTTGCCGTCGAATTCCACCACGCTCAGGCGCACCGTGAGCGGCCGGTCCTCGGGCCACACGGCCCGCACCGCCTTCAGGGTCTCGAACAGGTAGCGGGCGCGGTTCTCGGCGCTGCCGCCGTAGGCGTCGGTGCGGTGGTTGGAGATGGGCGAGAAGAAGTTCTGCGCCAGGTAGCCGTGCGCCATGTGCAGCTCGAGCCACTCGAAGCCCAGGTCGCGCGCGCGGATCACGGCGGCCACGGTGTCGCCCTGGACGCGGGCGATGTCGTCGGTCGTCATCTCCTGCGGCACGCGCTCGAGCCCCGGGCCGAAGGCCAGCGGCGAGGGGGCGATGGTGCGCCAACTGTTGGGCTGGCCCTCGGGGATGTGGTCGTCGCCTTCCCAGGGGCGGTTGGCCGAGGCCTTGCGGCCGGCATGGCCGATCTGGATGCCGGGCACGGCACCGGCGGCGCGGATGTCGGCCACCACCGGGCGCAGCGCCTCGGCCTGGGCGTCGTTCCACAGGCCGAGATCGGCCCAGGTGATGCGCCCTTCCGGCGACACGGCGGTGGCCTCGACCACCACCAGGCCAGCGCCGCCCCGCGCGAGGCCGGCGTAGTGCGCGCGGTGCCATTCGTTGATCAGCCCGTCCTGCGCCATGTACTGGCACATCGGCGACACGGCGATGCGGTTGCGAAGCGTGGTGCCCTTGAGAGTGTAGGGCGTGAAAAGACCGGCCATGAAGGCTCCAGCAAAGGTTCGAGCCTAAATTCGATAACCATCGAAGGATCGCAAGACCGGCAACCATCCGGGGACCGGGACGCAGCCAAGACCTCGCGTGGAGGCTGCTTCCCCGGGGCGGGCACCCCTTGGGCGAGGTCATGCCGCCGGAGGCGGTCCCGAGACCGGGCTCGCGACCGCCCCGCCCAGGGCGGTGCGCCGGATGGGGGGGCCATATGGCACCGGCCCGCGCATGTCTCACGCGCTCCGCCGCGGCTTGCGCTCGTCTCCCGGCGGCGGGAGGTTGTGCAGGAGGAAAAAAGGAGGGGGGCGTGACGGAACCGACCGTGCGAAGCGGCTCGTCCGGCGCTGCGGCACTGCCGGCAGGGGGTGCCGGGGTGGCGGGCGGGGCCAACCCCTCCCTCGAACTCGCGCCCGGCCTTTGGGCGATCTTCGCGGCCTTCTCGCGCATCGGGCTCACCAGCTTCGGCGGGGGGCTGAGCGGCTGGATGCTGCGCGAGTTCGTGCAGACGCGCCGCTGGATCAGCGAAGGGGAGTTCCTCAGCGGCCTGGCACTGGCGCAGGCCTTTCCCGGCGTGAACGTGGTGAACCTGTCGATCTGGATCGGCTATCGCCTGCGCGGCGGTGCCGGGGCACTGGCGGGCGTGCTCGGCATCGTGGCGCCGGCCATGTTCGTGGCGATCGCGGTGGCGGCGGTGTTCGCGCGGCTGTCGGCCTATCACGCCGCGCATGTCGTGCTGGCGGGCATCGCCGCGGCGGCGATCGGGCTGTCGCTGCAGATGGGGCTGCGGGCGGGCTGGCGCGTGGTGCGGCAGGGCACGGTGCCGGTGGCGATCATGGCGGCGGTGTTCGTGGCGATCTTTTTCCTGCGCCTGCCGCTGCTGGCGGTGGTGGGCGGCATGGCGCCGCTCAGCATCGGCTGGGCGGCGTGGCAACAGCGCCGGAAGGGCTGAGGGGCATCATGGAAGCGGGCCTGTTGCTGCGGCTGCTGATCGTCTTCGTGCCGCTGTCCTTCCTGACGGTCGGCGGCGGGCAGAGCGTGGTGTCGGACATCCACCGGCAGTCCGTGTCGGTCTACGGCTGGATGACGGACGCGCAGTTCCTGGACCTGTACGGGCTGTCGCGCATGACGCCGGGACCGGGATCGCTGCTGGTGTCGCTGGTGGGCTACCACGTCGCCGGCTTCCTGGGGGCGATCGTGGCCTCGGTGGCGATCTTCGCGCCCTCCTCGATCTTGGTGTACGGGCTGGCGCGGCTGTGGGCGCGGTATCGCGGCGCGGCCTGGCAGCGCGCGGTGGAGGACGGGCTGGCCCCCGTCGCGGCCGGCATGATCCTGGCGGCATCCTCGACGCTGCTGGACGCGGCCGAGGGCGGGGCGCTGGCCTGGGGCGTGGCGGCGGGCTGCACGGCGCTGCTGCTGTTCACCAAGGTCAACCCGCTGCTGCTGATCGGCGGCGGCGCGGTGCTGTTCCTGCTGCTCGGCTGGTAGGAGCGCCGGAAGGCGCGCACGTCCGCGCGGCGGGGTGAGCCGCCGCGCGGGGATCGGGGTCAGGCGCCGGCGAGGCCCTCGCCCACCATCTTGCGCGCGTCCACCACGCGGTCGAACTCCTCCTCCGTGATGGCGCCGGTCTTGAGCGCCGCCTCGCGCAGCGTCAGGTCGTGCTCCATGGCGTCGTGCGCGATGGCGGCGGCCTTGTCGTAGCCGACCACGGGGCTGAGCGCCGTGACCAGCATCACCGACTGTTCCACCTGCTCGGCGATGCGCCGGCGGTTCAGCTCCGTGCCTTCCACCGAGAAGGTGCGGAACTTCTCGCAGCCGTCGGCCAGGATGCGGATGCCGTGCAGCACGTTGTTGATGATGATCGGCCGCATGGCGTTGAGCTCGAAGTTGCCCTGGCTGCCCGCGAAGGCCACGGCGTTGTCCTCGCCGATGATCTGGATGGCGATCATGATGATCGCCTCGCACTGCGTCGGGTTGACCTTGCCCGGCATGATCGAGGAACCGGGCTCGTTTTCCGGCAGGGTCAGCTCACCGATGCCGCAGCGCGGGCCCGAGGCCAGCCAGCGCATGTCGTTGGCGATCTTCATCACCGCCACGGCCACGTTGCGCAGCGCCGCGCTCACCCGCACCATCGCATCCAGCGAGCCCTGCGCCGCGAACTTGTTGGGCGCGGTGCGATAGGGCTGACCGGTGAGGCGCGCGATCTCGTCCGCCACCGCCACGGAAAAGCCCGGCGGCGCGGTGATGCCGGTGCCCACCGCCGTGCCGCCGATCGCGAGCTCCAGCAGCCCTTCGCGCGCCTGCTGCAGGGAGCGCACGGCATCGCGGATCTGGTGGGCGTAGCCGGACCATTCCTGCCCCACCGTCAGCGGCACCGCGTCCTCGAGATGGGTGCGGCCGATCTTCACCACGTCGCTCCATTCGGCGGCCTTGCGCTCGATGGTGGAGGCCAGCGCGTCGAGTTCGGGAAACAGGCGCTCGTCGAGCATCTTCACCGTGGCGACGTGCATGGCGGTGGGGAAGCTGTCGTTGCTCGACATCCCCATGTTGACGTCGTCGTTGGGATGCACCGGCTTCTTGGAGCCGATCTCGCCGCCCAGCAGCTGAATGGCGCGGTTCGAGATCACCTCGTTGATGTTCATGTTGCTCTGCGTGCCGGAGCCGGTCTGCCAGACGTAGAGCGGGAAGTGCTCGTCGAGCTTGCCCTCGATCACCTCGTCGGCGGCGCGCAGCATCGCGGCCGTCTTCCAGCGCGGGATGCGGCCCTCGCGCTCGTGCACCAGCGTGGTGGCCTTCTTCACCAGGCCGAAGGCGCGCGACACCTCGATCGGCATGCGGTCGTGGCCGATCGAGAAGTGCTTGAGGCTGCGCTGCGTCTGCGCCCCCCAGTAGCGGTCGCGGGCGACGGCGATCTCGCCCATGGAATCCGTTTCCGTGCGGTGCCCGGTGGCGTCGATACCGATCGGGATGTCACGCATCTGGGGCGTCTCGGACGCCGGGGCGCGGTCGGACATGGGGCAGGGCCTCCGTTGGGTTCCTGGAGATCGCGGCGCGGGGCACGGTCGGCCGCCGGCAGGGGCACCGGCGGGCGTGCGCGGGCTGGACGGCAATGAAAGGGTCCGCGGGCGGGCGGGGTTTCCTGCTGGCCACGGGAAAGCTTGGCCAGGGCGGCGGCTGCGGGGCTGGCGCGCAGCGCCGCGGATGCCGCCGCCGGGCGGGACGCGGCGTCGCGCTCCGGACCGGAGGAGCGTGCGTGCCCGCAGGACCGGACGGCGACCGGCGCGCCACCCTTGCACGATGGCAGATGCGCGGGGTGACGGGCCTGAGTTGGGGTGCCGCCTCAGGCGAGGCGGGTCAGCACCGAAACCTCGGAGCTCTCGAGGTGCTCGGGCAGCGCGGCGAAGAGTGTGGCGATGTGGGGGGCGGCGAGGTGACGGTCGAGCAGCTCTCGGCTGGCCCATTCCTCGGTGAACACGAAGCGGCGCGGGTTCTCGCTGTCGCGGTGCAGCTGGTAGGTGATGCAGCCTTCTTCCGCGAGCGTGGTGGGCACCACCGCGCGGAACATCGCCTCGACCTTTTCCTCGGCGCCGGGCTTGGTGACGAAGACGGCGACGACGGGGGTGGTCTGGCTCATGCGGTTTCTCCGATGTTGCGGGCCGGACGCTACCGACGGGCAGGATTGGTCACAAGCAGCGTGGCGGTGACACTCCCGTTGTCGGCCCGTTGCCGGCGCACGGCATCATGGAGCAGATGGCGTGCGACCCCCGGTGTGCGACCCCCGGCGGGCGGCGCCCCGGCCCGAAGCGCCGCCGGGCTGTTCCACGGCGGCGTCCGGTACCGCGCCCTTGAGAGCGGGGCGGCGTTCGGCTGGTGCTGCCCCTCAGCCCGCCATCGGCAGCAGGCCTTTCTCGCGCAGCACCGGCGCGGCGGCGGGTGCAGCGAGGGCCTGGATCAGCGCCCGCGCTTCTTCGGGGTGCTGCGACGCGGTGGCGATGCCGGCCGAGAAGACCGTGACCTCCTGCACCTCGTCGGGGATCGGGCCGGCGAAGCTGATGCCGGACACCGGCAGGAGTTCCGCCACCTGCTGAAAGCCGAGCTCGGCCTCGCCGCGCGCCACGATCTCGCCCACCGGGGTGGCCGGGATCATGCGGGCCTTGCCTCGCATCTGATCCTCGATGCCCAGGCGCTTGAACAGCTGGTCCTGGATGTAGACACCGCTGGCGCTGTCGGAATAGGCGACGGACTTCGCCGCCAGCAGCGCGGCGCGGAGCTTGTCCACGGTGGAGATGTCGGGCACCGGCGCGCCGGCCTTCACCGCGGCCCCGATCGGCGAGCGGGCGAGGTCCACCTTGGAGCCGGCCACGGCGCGGCCGTCGCGGATCAGCGCGTCCAGCGCGCTGCCCACCATGATCAGCACGTCCGCCGGCTCGCCCCGGGCGAGGCGCTGCGGGATGGCGTTCACGGTGGTGCCCATGGAGGGGCCGGGGCGGGTGGTGACGTGGTTGCCCGAGGCTTTCTCGTAGGCCGGCACGAGCGCCTGGTAGCTGGACTGGAAGCCGCCCGAGATCAGCACGCTGAGCT
Source organism: Roseomonas elaeocarpi (assembly GCF_042433915.1). NCBI lineage: Bacteria > Pseudomonadati > Pseudomonadota > Alphaproteobacteria > Acetobacterales > Roseomonadaceae > Roseomonas > Roseomonas elaeocarpi. The sequence goes on from NZ_JBHLUN010000006.1 coordinate 109,782, forward strand.
CCACGCCCGCCGCCAGCGCCGGCTGCGCCCGCGCCAGCAGCGGCGCGCCCAGGAGCGCCAGCAGCGTGGCGCGCCGGGTGAGGGCGGCGGAAGCGGTCGGGGATGGCGGAAGCGGGCTTTCGGGAGAGGAGGGGTTCGCCATGGGCTTCGGGCCTTCTGCCGGTGATGCGCGAGGCTCCTTTGCCGCCGTCGGATGTCCGGGCCAAGCCGTGAGCGACGCCTGGGCGGCGCACAGCTGCGCGATCAGCGGCGGGTGCGGTGCTGGCGGCCGGGGCGGGGCGGGGCCATGCTGCCGCCCCATCTCCCACGGCTGCCCGGCGGCGCGCGGGAGGGGAGCAGGGGAGGCGACGGATGCAGGAGTTGCTGGCGCAGGCGGCGGAGGTGGCGGCCCGGCTCAGGGCGCGCGGCGACACCCTGGCGGTGGCCGAAAGCTCGGCGGGCGGGCTGCTGTCGGCGGTGCTGCTGGCGCAGCCGGGGGCCTCGGCCTTCATGCTGGGCGGGGCCGTGGTCTACACCGCCGCGGCCCGCGAAGCGCTGCTGGGCATCACGCCCGAGGATATGGCCGGGATGCGTTCCGCCAGCGAACCCTACGCGCTGCTGCTGGCACGCCGGGCGCGCGATCGGCTGGGGGCGAGCTGGGGGCTGGCGGAAACCGGCGCGGCAGGGCCCGCGGGCAACCGCTACGGCGACGCGGCCGGGCACAGCTGCGTGGCCATCGCCGGGCCGGTCGAGATGGTGCGGACGATCGAGACCGGCGCGGCGGAGCGGGAGGCCAATATGCGGGCCTTCACCGCCGCCGCGCTGCAACTGCTGGGGGAGCATCTGTAAGGGGCGCCCATTCCCCGGGGGCGCGGGCGCGCGCCGCGGATGACGCGGAAAGCCGTTCTTATTGCGGCGGCTCCGTTTCTGATTGGTGCCGACACGCAACGTTGACGATGCTGCCTTCCGTTGCCCGGGACGCAAGCGTTGCGGGCGCGACGGGGATGGCTGCGGAACGGCGGCGCCCCGGCTGCGGGTGTGGTCTTGCGTGCCGGTCCGCTTCCGGCGCGATCCAGCCCATGGCGCGACACCGGCGCGCGGGCGGCCGCCGGCTGGGTGCGGCGGCGGGGTGAGCTGCCGGACGCGCGCGGCGCAGCTGGGGTGGCCCTGCGTCCTGCGCGGCACCGGACAGCTGCGCGCGATCACGGAAGCCGACGTGCCACGCTTCGCCGACACGCGGTGGTGCGCGCACTGAGGCACGGGATGTCGGAAAGCAGCCGCGCCGGAACAAAGGGCGATGCGCCGGGCGGCACGAGGAGGGAGGGGATCGGGAATGAGGATGCGGATGCTGGCGGCGTCGCTGCTGTTCATTGGGGCGGGCACGGCCCTGGCGCAGGACTGGACGCCACCCACCGTCGTGCCGGCCGACGCGCGCCACTGGAACAGGATCAACGACCTCGTCGTGGCGCAGGTCGCGGGCGATCGCAACGCGGCAGGCTCGCTCTACGCCAGCCACGTCACCTATCCGAAGGGTGTGCGCAACCTGCCCCATACCCATCCGGACGCGCGCATCGTCACCGTGCTGTCGGGCACCTTCTACCAGGGCTTCGGCGGCACCTTCGATGAGGCGAAACTGCAGGCCCTGCCGCCGGGCAGCGTCGTGGTGATCCCGGCCGGCACGCCGCACTACGGCATCGCGCGCGACGGCGACGTGACCTTGCAGGAAGTTGGCATCGGTCCGACCGCGACGACGCCCTGGGCCGCCGCGGCGCGGTAGGGCTGTTCGGGTGCCAATCCGGGGGAGCATGGCCGTTGCCAGATGTCGCGCTGGTGGTGCGTCCCGGGGGAGAGAAGGAATTCTCTCCCCCGGACCCCCACTCATCTTTTTCCGGGACGCTGCCGCGGGAACGGTGCAGGCCCGTCGCGGTACGGCGGCCGCTGGTACTGCTGAAACGGTTAAAGCGTCCTGTCAGCGCTTGCTGACACGTCCCTCGCTCCGGCTCCAGGAGCCGGAGCGCACGGCCCTGGCCACGTTCCTGCGGCAGCATCCCGGAAAAAGATGAGGGGCGAGGGGTTCGGGGAGGGGGAGAACTCCTTCTCCCCCTCCCCGTCAACGGTGCCGGGCGGCGCTCCCTCCTCAGGCCACGCGGACGAGCGCCGGTGTCGCGGCCTGGCCCCGGACTTCCGCTTCCTCCGCCTCGGCTGCCAGGATCGCGCGGGTGAGCGCGTCGCGCAGCGCCCGGGCGCTGTCCAGCGTCATCTCCACCGCGGCGCGGGCGCCGGGTTCGAGCGCGGTGTTGAGGAAGTCCAGCGTGATCACGTCGCCCAGCGGCGCGTGGCGCGCGTGGTCGTAGGCGACCACGGTGCGGCTCAGCGGGAACCAGGTGGCGCCGCGCTTGGCCATGCCGTCCGCGGCGACGATCTCGACGATCGAGGTGCACATCGCGGGTGTCCCTTACCGGTCCAGGTTCTGGCGGAAGAAGCGGAAGACCTTGTCCCAGGCATCCATGGTCTGCTCGGGGCGATAGATGGGCCGGTTCCAGTAGAAGAAGCCGTGGCCCGCACCGTCGTAGCGGTGGAACTCGTAGCTCTTGTTGTGCCGGCGCAGCTCGGCCTCGTGCTGGTTCACCTGCTCGGGGCTCGGCTTGCGGTCGTCATTGCCGAAGATGCCGATGAGGGGGCAGCACAGCGACGCCGTCAGCGTGATCGGGGCGACCGGCGTCTTGGGGTTGATCTCCTCCGGCTGCATGATCACGCGCCCGCCCCAGAGCTCGGCGCAGGCATCCACGTCATCGCGCTGGCAGGCATACAGGAAGGCGTGCCGGCCGCCGGAGCAGGAGCCGAACAGCGCGACCTTGCCGTTGCTTTCGGGCTGCGCGCGCAGCCAAGCCACCGCGGCCGCCGTGTCGCCCACGACCTGTGCATCCGCGACGCCGCCTTCGGCGCGGACCCGTGCCGCGACGTCGTCCGGATCACCCTCGCCCGCGCGGGAATAAAGGTTGGGGCAGATCGCGAGAAAGCCGTGATGCGCGAAGCGGCGCGTCGTCTCGATGTAGAACTCGCCCCAGCCCGGCAGGTGATGGATCAGCACCACGGAGGGGAAGGGACCGTCGCCTTCCGGCTTCGCCACGTAGGCGGTGACCGGGCTGCCGTCGTCACCCTGCAGGACGACGTTCCGGCACTGCATGCCTCGATAGAATGACATCGGTGGTTCTTTCACGGTTGCGGGCACGCGGCGCGGGATGCGCGCCCGGGCTCCTCAGCGGGCGGGGCTGTCGATGCGGGTGATCAGGGCGCGGATCTGGTCGGGCGGGATCGCGCCCTCCACCGGCAGCGTGCCGTCCAGCCGGAAGGCCAGGGCGCGGTCGGCGGTGGCGGCGGCGCGCAGGTCGGCCTCCGGCAGGAAGGTCGCCAGCGTTTCGGTGTAAAGGCAGTTCCGCGGCGCGTCGCAGCGCAGGTCGTGGTCGACCTCGCGCAAGGGACCCGGAACATGCCGGCCGATCAGGATGCTGGTGAAGCGCTGCCGGCCCGGCGTGGCGGCCTGGGGAGCGACCTGGGAACTGGCCTGGGTCGCGCCTTGGGCCGTGCCGGACTGGGCCGTGCCGGGCTTGGCCGTGCCCCGGGCACCATCCTGACCCCCGTTCTGATCCCCCTCGCCGGCGCGATAGGTGATCGCGAAAATGGCGCGGAAGATGCGCTGCGTCGGGTCGGCGTGGCTCCGGGCCGCGACCAGCCCCGTCAGCAGCAGCGGATAGGGCGCGTCGGCCGGCCGCTGCTCGATGCGCGGGGTGACGTTGAAGACCGTGTAGTTGCCACCGGGCGTTTCGCTCTCGTTCACCGCGATGGGCTCCGCCGGCGCCAGCGTGGCGATGCCGCCGGCGGCGGACACGGCCGCGGCACGCCCCTGCGGCTCGCTCTGGCTCGGCAGGGAGCAGGCGCCGAGCAGCAGCAGGGCCGTGGCGAGCGGAAGCGCGGGGGCGGAGGATCGGGGCAGGGGCATGGTCTCGGGTTATAGGCGCGGGGCGGGAGCGCGACCAAGGCTGCCGGGCCTTGCCGCACCGGCGCGGAAAGGGGCCGGGCGTCTGGACCTCCGCCGCAGGCTGGGGGAGACAGGGTTTCGTGGAACCGGCCGGGGGCGGCGGTGCAGAAGCGCGAGGATGCGGCGATGAAGGCTTACCTGGCGGGTCCGGACGTGTTCCTGCCCGAAGCGCGCGCCCAGGCGCGCCGCAAGGTCGAGATCTGCGCGCGCTACGGCATCACCGGCCGCCCGCCCCTGAACGAGGATGCGGAAGGACTGGCCGCGATCCAGGCGGATGAGCCGTGGCTGGCGATCTATCGCAAGGACGTGGCGATGATGGAGGAATGCGACATCGTGATCGCCAACCTCACGCCCTTTCGCGGCCCCTCGGCGGATGCGGGCACGCTGGTGGAGATCGGCTGGTTCGTGGGGCGCGGGCGCCCGGTCTTCGGCTATTCCAACGACGGCCGCGGCTTCGGGGAGCGCAGCCGCGACCACCTGCTGTGCGCGGCGGACCCCATCCCCGGCATCACGGTGGAGGATTTCGGCGTGCCGGATAACCTGATGGTGCCGGGCGCGGTGCTGGACGGCGGCGGGCTGCCGCTGCTGGTGCCAGAGGGCGGCGCGGTGCTGCCCTTCGACGCGCTGGAGGTGTTCGAGCGCTGCGTGGCGGCGGCGTCGCGCAAGCTGGGCCTGCGGGGCGGCTGAACGCCCGGCCGGCGGCGCACGGGCCTGACCCCCGGCGGCGGTGTGTGAGGCCCGATGGCCGCACGACCACCGGGAGCGCCGGCCTGGAGCGGGGGTTTTACGACCGCTGCGAACCGGAGGCGGGTATGCCGGGACCCCCGGCCCCCGACACATGGGTGCGGGGGCCGGTCCCGGCCGCCGGCGCCGGAGGGCTGCGCTTCACCGGGCCGGGGCGCGGGTGGTTCCGAGAACGGGACCGCCCGCGGGGAGGGGTTCAGGCCAGGCTCGGTGGCCTCTTCTCAGTGGTCCTTGCCGCGGCCGGTCTTGTTCTGCAGCGCGTCTATGCGCTTGGACGCCTCGGCCTTGCTGAGGCTGGGGTCGAACTCCTCGCCCGCTTCCTCGCTCAGCGTCTTGAGGTAGCTGGCCTGGGCGCCGGTCATCGCCTCGTCGCCCGTGGTCCAGTTGTCGGGGTCCTTGACCGTGTTGGAGCCGGGCTCCGGATCGGTCTTGGGGTTCTCGGGCGCGCTGTGCTGGTCCTGCTTTGCCACCGTCGTGGTCTCCTGGGTTGTTGTTCGCTAAACGTTCCGCGTGTTCCGGGGTTGCGGCCCGGCATCGCGGCGTCGGACCGTCACCGTCGGGGAACGCGGCAGGATCGGGGAAAGCCTTGCTTCCGGCGTGACAAACGAGCGAATTCCGGTGGGGAGGGCAGGTCCCGGCCCATGCGGCTTGCCCCAGGTCGGGCCGGCAATCCTCCGCGCAGGATTGATGGCCGAAGAATGACGTGGCCGCCATGATTTCAGACCGCCTGGCCAACGAGGCTGCCCTCCGACGGCGTTGCGAATCGGAAAGGCCGCAAGTGGCGCGGCCGCGGCGCAGCCCGGTGACACAGGGTGGTTTTCGCGTGAAAGCATGGGATCGGGTGGCACTGGCCGCCCTGTTGAGCCTGACGGCCTGCGAGGCGGCGGGACCGAGGGGCATGATCGCGCCTGCCCCCATGGTGGCACCGGCCCCGATGCCGGCGCAGGCGATGGCGCCGGGGCCGGCCCGGAACGCCTACGTTCCGGCAAGCGTCTCGCCGATGCCCGATGCCAGCCGCTTCAACAACGCCGAGGAAGGCGCCTACCGCCTCGTGGCGCAGGAGCCGGTGTCCACCTTCTCGATGAGCGCCGACACCCTGTCCTACGCGGTGGCGAAGCGCGCGATCAACGAGGGCTACCTGCCCCCGGCCCAGGCGGTGCGGCCGGAAGAGTTCATCAACGCCTTCCACTACCGCTACGCCGCGCCGCGCTCCGCCCAACGTCCCTTCGAGCCCACGGTGTCGGTGTTTCCGGCGCCCTGGGATGCGACGAAGCGGCTGATGCAGGTGGGGTTGCGCAGCTACGCCCCGCCGCGGGCCGCGCGGCCGAAGCTCAACCTCGTGTTCCTGGTGGACGTGTCGGGCTCGATGTCGCCGCCCGACCGGCTTGAGCTGGTGCGCAAGGCGCTGGGGCTGCTGGTGCCGCAGCTGCGGCCCGAGGACCGCGTGTCGCTGGTGACCTACGCCAACGGATCGCGCGTGGTGCTGGATTCGGTCGCCGGCGACCGGCAGGGCGAGATCCGCGCGGCGCTGGACGGGCTGGTGGCCGGTGGCGGCACCGGCGGCGCGCAGGGGCTGCAAACGGCCTATGACCTGGCCGCCCGGAACTTCGACGCAAGTGCGGTGAACCGGGTGGTGCTGGCCACCGACGGCGACTTCAACCTCGGCCCGTCCAGCCCGCAGGCGCTGGAGGAGCTGATCACCGCCCGCCGCGCCGGCGGCGTCTACCTGACGACGATGGGTGTCGGGCTGGACAACCTGAACGACCGCACGCTGAACACCCTGGCCAAGGCGGGCAACGGCACCTCGATCTACGCCGGCAACCTGGAGGATGCGCGCCGCGCGCTGGTGGAGGACTTTTCCGCCAACATCGTGCCGGTGGCCGACGACGTGAAGCTGCAGGTGGAGTTCAACCCGGCCGAGGTCTCGCAGTACCGGCTGATCGGCTACGAGACGCGGGCGCTGCGGCGGGAGGATTTCAACAACGACCGCGTGGATGCGGGCGAGGTCGGCTCGGGGCGGGAGGTCACGGCGCTCTACGAGTTCGTGCCGGCCGACGGGGCCGCCACGGCGCCGATCGAGCCGCTGCGCTATGCCCGGCCGCGTGCCAGGCCGGTGGCGTCGAGCGGCGAGTTCGCCTTCCTGCGCATTCGCTACAAGCTGCCGGGCGAGGCGCGCAGCCGGCTGATCGAGCGCGCGGTGGTGCCGGCGGACGTGGTGGCGCGGTTCGAGGAGGCTTCGGAGGATGCCCGCTTCGCCACGGCGGTGGCGGGCTTCGCGCAGGTGCTGCGGCGGTCGCGCTACCTGGGCGACTGGGGCCTGCCGCAGGTGGAGGCGGTGGCCGCGGGGGCGCGCGGCGCCGACGAGGACGGCCGGCGGGCGGAGTTCGTGTCGCTGGTGCGGCTGGCGCAGGCGCTGAAGCCCGCGGGGCGGTAGGCCGCCGGTTGGAAGCAGCCCGGGGCCCGGAAACAGGGCCCCGGAAACAGTTCGGGGGGCCGAAGCCCCCCGATCCGGTTCTTACGCCGCTTCGCTGTCGGCGCGGCGGGCGTGCTTCTTGCGCTCGTGCGGGTCGAGGTAGCGCTTGCGCAGGCGAACGGCCGTCGGCGTCACCTCCACCAGCTCGTCGTCCTCGATATAGGCGATGGCCTGCTCCAGCGACATGCGGCGGGGCGGAACCAGCAGAAGCGCCTCGTCCTTGCCGGCGGCGCGGACGTTGGTGAGCTTCTTTTCCTTGATCGGGTTCACGTCGAGGTCGTTCTCGCGCGAATGCTCACCCAGGATCAGGCCGGTGTAGACCTTGTTGCCCGGGTCCACGAACAGCGCGCCGCGCTCCTGCAGGGCGAACAGCGCGTACTGCACCGCCTCGCCGTCGGAGTTGGAGATCAGCGAGCCCTTCACGCGGCCGGCGATCGGCCCGGCCCAGGGCTGATAGCCCAGGAACAGGCGGTTCATCATGCCGGTGCCGCGCGTGTCGGTCATGAACTCGCCGTGGTAGCCGATCAGGCCGCGCGACGGGATGTTGAAGGTCAGGCGCACCTTGCCACCACCCGAAGGGCGCATGTCCTGCATCATGCCCTTGCGCAGCGACATCTTCTCGACGACCACGCCCGAGAATTCCTCATCGACGTCGATGACGGCTTCCTCGAACGGCTCCTCGCGCTCGCCGGTCTCGGGGTTGATCTGCGTCAGCACGCGCGGACGGCCGATCGTCAGCTCGAAGCCCTCGCGGCGCATCGTCTCGATCAGCACGCCGAGCTGCAGCTCACCGCGGCCGGCCACCTCGAAGGCGTCCACTTCCTCGGACACCTTCACCTTGATGGCGACGTTGCCCTCGGTCTCCTTGAAGAGACGGTCGCGGATCTGGCGCGAGGTGACCTTCTTGCCCTCGCGACCGCCCAGCGGGCCGTCGTTGATGCGGAAGGTCATGGTCAGCGTCGGCGGGTCGATGGGGATCGCCGGCAGCGGCTCGGTCACCTCAGGGGAGGCGATGGTGTCGGGGATGGTCGCCTCGCTCAGGCCGGCGATGGCGCAGATGTCGCCCGCCTGGACCTCGTCGACCGGGATGCGCTCCAGGCCCGAGAAGGTCATCAGCTTGGTCAGGCGGCCGGTTTCCACCACCGTGCCGTCCTGGCGCAGCACGCGCACCGGCATGTTGGTGCGGGCGACGCCCTGCTCGATGCGGCCCGTCAGGATGCGGCCGAGGAAGTTGTCGGCCTCCAGGATCGTGGCGTTCATCGCGAAGGGCTTGTCGAGGTCGACCACCGGCGCCGGAACGTGGCTCAGGATCAGGTCGAACATCGGCGCCAGGTCCTTGCGGGGACCGTCGATGGTCAGGTCGGCCCAGCCCTGGCGGCCCGAGGCGAACATGGTGTGGAAGTCGAGCTGCTCATCGGTCGCGCCCAGGGCGGCGAAGAGGTCGAACACCTCGTTGTGCACCTCGTCGGCGCGGGCGTCCTGGCGGTCCACCTTGTTGATGACCACGATCGGCTTCAGGCCGCGGGCCAGCGCCTTGGTCAGCACGAACTTGGTCTGCGGCAGCGGGCCCTCGGCCGCGTCGCACAGCACGATGGCGCCATCCACCATGCTCAGGATACGCTCCACCTCGCCGCCGAAGTCGGCGTGGCCCGGGGTGTCGACGATGTTGATCTTGACGCCCTTCCACTCGACCGCGGTGGACTTGGCGAGGATGGTGATGCCACGCTCGCGCTCGAGGTCGTTGCGGTCCATGGCGCGCTCGGCCACGGCCTGGTTGGCGCGGAAGGCGCCGGCCTGCTTGAGAAGGTTGTCCACGAGCGTCGTCTTGCCGTGGTCGACGTGCGCGATGATCGCGACGTTACGGATTTCCATAGGGGTCAGAACCGTTCCGGGAATGGGTGCGCGCACCGCTCCATGTTCCGGACGGCGCCCTGTTGCGGCGCACACATAGGCGTTCGGGCACGAAAAAGCGAGCGCTGGATGTGAGGGCTGCGCCGGACGCAGGGGTGCGTGTGGCGGAGGGCGGTGTTTCGCCCTTGCCCCGGGCCCCTGCTGCGCCCCGGATCGCCGGGCGTGTCCCCGCGGGCCACGGGTCCTTCCGAAGGGCAAGGTGGCGCGGGATGGGGGCGGATCGACCCGCACCGGGGCGAGATCGGGGAGGAACTTCCGCCGGGATCGCACGATGGTCCCGGGCGCCGCGCGGCGGGACTGGCCTGGTGCCGGGCCTTCCCGGCCGCCGGACGCTCACGGCCGGGCGGATCGGGCCGCGTGGCGCGGCGGCCTGCCCTGGGGAGGTGCTCCGTTTCACCGTGGCCGGGTGCGCCGGGGGAAAGGGCGGCCCGCCATGCCGCAAGCCGGCCCGTACGGGAGGCGCGCCCGGGCCCGACCGCCGTCGGGCCGCCCGGTTCCCACCTCCATCCCCGCGGCCCGGCGCAGCGGGCAAAGGGGCGGCTGCCGCGGCCGGCCGCCGGTTCATCCGCGCCGCGTCAGGCTCGATGCCCCGGAAGGGCCCGGCGACGGCAGGGATCTTATCGCCGCGCGCGCAACTTCGAAGGGCTGATGGCCAGGGCCTTCCATACTGTGCCGGGCAGTAATGGCGCTGAAGACGCTGACGGAAACGGTACAAGGGAGGCGGCGTGTGAGCGCGACAGCAGACAAGATCCATCCTCTCGGGGAGGCGAAGACGGAGGTCGCGCGATCGGGCGCCTCGCACTGGGGCGTGATGATCCTGGTGAGCCTGGGGGTGCTGATCGCCTATGCCGATCGCTCCAGCATTTCCGCCGCCATCGCGAACAAGCCCTTCCTGCAGTTCTTCAACCTGTCCGACGGCAATCGCGGCTGGATCGGGTCCGCCTTCTTCTGGTCCTACGCCGTGGCCCAGATCCCGATGGGCTGGATCGTCGATCGCTACGGCGCCAAGAGGCCCTACGCGATCTGCTTCGCGCTTTGGTGCCTGGCCACCGCCGCCACGGGCCTGATGACGACCTTTGCCGGGCTGATCTTCATGCGGGTGATGGTCGGCGCCATGGAAGGCGTGGTGATGCCGGCGAGCTACCGCTGGATCCGCCACAACGTGCCCGAGCGCCATACCGGTGCCGCCATCGGCATCTTTTCCATGGGCAACAAGATCGGCACCGCCGGCGGCGCCTCACTCGGGGCCTGGCTGATCGTGAGCTACGACTGGCGGCTGATGTTCATCGTCACGGGCCTGCTGGGCCTGATCTGGCTGCTGCCCTGGACGGCCTTCGTGAAGAACGATCTTCCGCGGAAGGAAGGGATGGTGGCCGCGCGGCAGATGGCGGCCTCGGTGTCCTTCCGCAGCATCATCACCTCCCCCGTGGTGTGGGGCGGCATGATCATCAACTTCTGCTACAGCTACTTCATCTTCTACTGCATGACCTGGATGCCGGCCTACCTCGTGGAGCAGCACGGGCTCTCGCTGACCCATTCCGCGCTCTACACCTTCTTCAGCTTCGGCGGCATCGCCATCGTCGCGGTGCTGGCCGGCTGGATGGCCGACAAGATCATCGAGCGCGGCGCAAGCCCGGTCACCACCCGCAAGGTTTTCGTGGTGCTGGGCTTCATCGGCGCCGGCACGGTGCTGTTCGGCGCCTACACGACGGACCTGAACGCGGCGCTGTTCTGGAACGTGTTCTCGCTCTCGTGCCTGGGGCTGGCGAGTGCCAACAGCCTCGCCCTTTGCGCGGTCACCCTGATCCCCCAGCGCGCCATCGGCATGGTCACCGGCGTGCAGCACCTGGCGGCGGGATTGTCGGGCGGTCTCGCGGCCGGGCTGTCGGGCTGGCTGCTGCATATCAGCGGCAGCTACGACCTGCCCATGAAGGTGATCGTGGTGTTCCTGGTTCTCGGTGCCGCCGCCTGCATCGTGCTGGTGCGCCCGCAATGGTCGCCGAAGGTGACGGAGGTCACGACCTAGAACCGCTTTCCGCCGCCCGGCGAGGGCGGCATCGGCTTTCCCGCGCCCCTCCGGCGCGGGCCGGATTTGAAACCCTCACCCTGGATGGGAAGGCGAGAGATGGAAGCCACGGAACGGATGCGCATGGGCATCTTCAACGGCGAGGATGCGCAACGCGGCTACGCGCTGAACAAGCTGTGCCACTCGCTGAACGACGAGCGGAACCGCAACGAGTTCATGGCGGATATCGACGCCTACTGCACGAAGTACGGGCTCAGCAGCGAACAGCGCGCCGCCGTGAAGAGTGGCAAGAAGAACGACCTGCTCGCCGCGGGCGTCAGCCTTTACTTCATGACCAAGCTTTCCCGCGCCTATGCCGGCGGTCCGCTGGCTCCCGTGCCGCGCGGCAAGGCGTCCTGACGAGGAACACCATGGCACAGCTCATCGGATGCATCACCACGTCGCACGTTCCCATGATCAGCCGGGCCGTGCACGAGAACCTTCAGGACGACCCGTACTGGAAGCCGTTCTTCGACGCCTTCGCGCCGCTCCATGCCTGGCTGGAGGACGCGAAGCCGGACCTGATGATCGTGATCTACAACGATCACGGGCTGAACTTCTTTCTCGACAACAAGCCGACCTTCGCGCTCGGCACGGCGATCGACTACCGCAACGGCGATGAGGGCTTCGGCCCGCCGCCGCCCCGCCGCTTCGCGAGCGACGCGAAGTTCGCCTGGCACGTGGCGGAGTCCCTGGTGGAGGACGAGTTCGACATCTCGACCTGCCAGGAAATGGTTCTCGACCATGCCTGCGTCACCGCCGGTGACCTGCTCTATCCGGGGCAGGAGACCTGGCCGATCCCGGTGATCCCGCTCGAGATCAACATCATCCAGCACCCGCTGCCCAAGCCCAGCCGCTGCTTCGCGCTGGGCGAGGCGCTGGGCCGCGCCATCAGCTCCTATCCTGAGGACATGAAGGTGGTGGTGGTGGCCAGCGGCGGGCTGTCGCATCAGATCAGCCAGGGCGGCTTCATCAACCGCGATTTCGACGCCATGTGCATGGACAAGATCGTGAACGATCCCCTGCCGCTGACCCGCTACAGCAACCAGGAATGGATCGATCTCGCCGGCAGCCAGGGGCTCGAGTTCATGACCTGGCTGGTGATGCGGGGCGCGGTGACCCGGGACGTCAAGCTCGTCGCGGAAACCTACCACGCGCCGCTGTCCCACACCGGCGGCGCGGTGATGCTGCTCGACACGCGGCCGGTGCCGGTGCCGGCGTAACGGGGTGGTCCGTCCCGGCCTCGCAGGGCCGGGAAAGGGCCCTGTCAGGCGGCCTTCCCGGGGGATGGGGAGGGGGGCGGTGCGGCAGGCGATCGGGCTTCGAGGGCGCGCGGCGTTCCCGCGCATCCCCGCCGGCCGGGCCGGCGCTGCCGCCGCACGGCTAGGACGGCTGCCTGCCGGCCGCAGGGCGGCCGGCGTGCGCCCTCACATCATCCCAGGCTTCTGAATCGGCGAGCCGTCCACCAGCCGCTCGTAGCGGAAGGGCCTGGGGTCCACGATGGGCGCGCGGCCCAGCACGAGGTCGGCGGCCAGGTGCCCGGCGCCAGGGCCGATGCCGAAGCCGTGGCCGCTGTAGCCGGTGCTCAGGAACAGTCCCGGCAGCCGTTCCACCGCCCCGATCACCGGCACCGCGTCGGGTGTCGAATCGATCCAGGCGCCCCAGACCCGGTCCATCTTCGTGCCCGCCAGCGCCGGGAAGGAGCGGCCGAGCTGTGCCAACGCGGGCTCCACCACGGCGGTCTTGGGTGCAGGGTCGAGGGTGCGCATGTCCTCCTGCTCGAAGATCGTCGGGCGATCCAGCGGCCAGCTTCGGCCCAGCGCCTGCGGGCCGCGGAAGAAGGAGGAGCCGATCGCGAACTTCACCATCTTCCGGCGCGCCATCAGCGTGGGCCAGAACTTGCGGGCGTAGCGCAGGCCCTGCGGGGTGATCTCGATCTCGCCGCGGTTGTTGGCGGCGATGATGTAGCCGCCGTTGCCGCGCCGGCCGATCGTGATGTCGGGGGTGTAGAGGCCGCCGGGCGTGACCTCGGCCGCGGGCTCGGTGAGGAAGACGGTGGAGCGGATGCTCGATTGCGGCAGGTCGATGCCGTGCCGTCGCAGCATCATCGAGGACCAGGCGCCGCCCGCCAGCAGCACCGCGCCCGCGCGCAGCCGCCCGTGTTCCGTGACCACGCCGGTGACGCGGCCGCCCGCCACGTCGAGGCCGCGCACCGCGCATCGCTGGTGGATCGTGGCGCCCAGGCGCTGCGCGGCGGTGGCGATGGCGGGGGCGGCCATCCGCGGCTCGGCCATGCCGTCGTTGGGCGAATGGATGCCGCCGATCCAGGCGCCGTCATTGCCGGGCGTCATGGCGCGGGCCTCCTCGGCACTCAGGAGACGGCTGTGGAACTGGTAGTTCCGCGCCATCTCGATCCAGCGGCGCCAGGTGTCGAGCTCCGCCTCGGACCGGGTGGCGTAGACCAGGCCGCAGCGGCGGAAGCCGAGGTTGATCCCGGCCTCGCGCGGCAGCGTGTCCCACAGCTCCATGGAGCGCAGCATCAGCGGGATCTCGCGCTCGTCGCGGTTCTGCACGCGGCACCAGCCCCAGTTGCGGCTGGACTGTTCCCCGGCGATCACGCCCTTTTCCAGCACCGCGACACGGCTGCCGGCCTTGGCCAGGAAGTAGGCGGCGGTCACCCCCGCGATGCCGCCACCGATGATGGCGACGTCCACCGCCTCCGGCAGGGCGGCGTCGCTGCGGACGGGATCAACGGGCGGGGACATGGGCGGGCGGTTCTCACGCTGTGATGCGGTGCGGCGGGCAGGGTGCCACCGCCGGCCGCGGCGGCCCAGGTGCCGCGGGCCGCTCCTTTCCGCCTGGCCGGGGGCAGTGGCCTGCGCGGAAGGCAGGTTTTCGGCCGGCTGATCACCGGGGCGGCAGGGGAAGCCGCGTGCGTGCGGCCTTACGGGACGCCGCGGCGGAAAAGCTGCTGGTGCGGCGCAGCGAAACCCGGCCTGGGTCGTTGTGCGGGTGCCATACCCCACCTCGTTCCGGAGCCAGCATGAAGATCCGCCTCGGCTGCCAGCTGGGCTACCGCATCAACGGTTCCACCACGCTGGTGCTCAACATCCAGCCCGCCGAAACCCCGCGCCAGCGCGTGCTGCACGAGGTGCTGCGGATCACCGCGACGGATGGCGACGGTTCCGGGGGCGGCGAGGGGCAGGCGGTGCCGTACGAGAGCTGGACCGCAGCCGTGACCGGCAACCGCTACCTCCGCGTCCGGGCGGCGGCGGGCACGGCGCTGCTGGTCCACCACGAGGCCGAGGTTCTGCTGGAGCCGCAGGTCGCGGACCCGGCCGGGATCAACGAGGTGCCCTATGCCGAGCTGCCGCCCGAGGTCCTGCCGCACCTGTGGCCCTCGCGCTTCTGCGAATCCGACAAGCTGCAGCGGCTGGCCTGGCGCGAGTTCGGCGCCATCGCGCCCGGCCACGGGCGGGTGACCGCCATCTGCAACTGGGTGAACGACCGGATCGCCTACCTGCGCGGTGCCTCCAACCCCACCACCACCGCCACCGAAACGCTGCTGGCCGGCGCCGGGGTGTGCCGGGACTTCGCGCACCTCTCGGTGGCCTTTTGCCGGGCCCTGGGCATCCCCGCGCGCTTCGTGTCGGCGCATGCGCCGGGGCTGGTGCCGCCCGACTTCCACGCCGTCTTCGCGGCCTTCCTCGGGGGTCGGTGGTGGCTGTTCGACGCCACCCGGCAGGCGCCGCTGGACGCGCTGGTGCGGATCGGCGAAGGGCGCGACGCGGCCGAGGCCGCCTTCGCCGAGATCAACGGCGATGCCGTGCCGACCGGCATGGAGGTTCATGCCGAGGTCACGGAAGGACTGGACGTCGCGCACGGCGCGCGCACAGTCGGGGCGGTGGCCGACGTGGCGGAAGCGCCCTGAAGGGCCGGGAAACAGCCGGCGGCGGCTTCCTGGCGGAAGACCAGTCCCTGGCGGCGGTGGCAGAGGGTTGCGGGCGGATGCGACGCATCGTGGTCATGGGGCCGCCGGGCAGCGGCAAATCCCGCCTCGCGCGGCAGCTGGGGGAGCGTCTCGGGCTGCCGGTCTTTCACCTCGACCGCTTCTACTGGCGGCCGGGTTGGGTCGAGGCCCCCACGGTGGAATTCCGGGCGGAGGTGGAGCGCCTCGCGGCGCTGCCGGGCTGGGTGATCGACGGCAACTACACCGGCACGCTGGAGATGCGCCTGCGCCGCGCCGACGCGGTGGTGTTCCTGGACGTGCCGTCCTCGCTGTCGCTGCTGCGGGTGCTGCGCCGCTGCCTCCAGGGCTACGGCACCGTGCGGGCCGACGTCGCGCCGGGCTGTGCGGAGCGGCTGGACCCGGGCTTCCTGTTGTTCACCTGGCGCTGGAACCACCGCCAGCGCGCCCGCAACCTCGCGATGCTGGAAGGCTTTCGCGGGCCGGTGACGGTGCTGCGCGGCCGGGGCGCCGTGCGGAACTACCTGGCGGGCCTCCGGCGGTCGGCCGGGGAGGGCGGTGTCACGGGAGCTGACGCCGGGGCGGCCCGGCCCGGGGAGTGGACAACGGGCGGCGCGGGCTGACGGGCAGGTGGCGGGCGCGTCCTGGCGCTGCCTGCCTCGTTCAGGGCGGCGCCCCGCGCGGAAGCGGGGCGCCATTGGGGCATCGCGAGGGGGGGGGCCATCGGAGCACCCGCCGGGATGCTCAGTTGCTGATGCGGGCCGGGGAGCGGGCGTCGATCGTCGGCTCCATGCCGCCCGGCGCCGGACGGCCGCCGCCGATCGGGTTTTCCATGTCACGGCCTGGCACCAGCTCGGTCGGGCCCAGCGCCGCGGAAGGCTGCGCGCCCTGCACCGGCGTCGAGGAGCGCAGGCCCTGCGACGGCGCGCCGCAGGCGGCGAGGCTGCCCAGCAACACGGTGGCGGCGAGGAAGCGGACGGAACGGTTCATCGTGAAACTCCTGTGAACAGGGTGGCCGGCGACGCGAAAGCGGGCGTGGCTGAGGAACACCCGCGACACGGGCACGGTTGCCGGGCGCAACCCGGGCCCGTGGCCCCGTGCCCGGCAGCACCCGCGCGGTTGGCGCGCGGGTGCCTTGGATGGGTTCAGCCGAGGCCGAGCAGAGGCTTGAGGTCGGCCTGCGGGCGGGCGCCGAGATGGCCAATCACCTCGGCCGCGGCGATGCCGCCCCAGCGACCGCGCTCGGCCGGCTGCAGGCCGCGCACATGGGCCGCGAGGAAGCCGGCGGCGTAGGCGTCGCCCGCGCCGGTGGTGTCCACCACGGTGGCGGGGGCCGCGGCCACGGCGTGAGCCTCCCCGTCCACCACCACCACGCTGCCGGCAGCGCTGCGGGTCAGCGCCGCGATCTTGATCCCGTCGCGCCGCACGGCGTCGAGCGCGGCCTCGAAGCTGCCGACCTCGTAGAGGCTCATCACCTCGTCCTCGTTGGCGAAGAGGATGTCGGCGTGGCGGCTCACGAAGTCGCGGAAGGCGGCGCGGTGGCGGCCGACGCAGAAGGCGTCCGACAAGGAGATCGCGACCTCGCGCCCGGCCTCACGCGCGATGGAGGCGGCGGTGCGGAAAGCGTCCTGCGCGGCCGGCGGGTCGAACAGGTAGCCTTCCATGTAGGTCACGGCGGCGCCGCGCACCGAGGCCTCGTCGATGTCGGCCGGGCCGAAGGTGGTGCAGGCGCCGAGATAGGTGTTCATGGTCCGCTGGCCGTCGGGCGTGACCAGGATCAGGCAGCGCGCCGTGGGCAGGCCACCGGTGGCGGGGGCGGTGGGGAAGTGGATGCCGCCGGCGCGCAGGTCATGGGCGAAGACGGTGCCCAGCGCGTCGTCGGCCACCTTGCCGAGATAGCCCACGCGGGCGCCGATCGCCGCCGCCACGGCGCAGGTATTGGCGGCCGAGCCGCCGCTGCTCTCGATGCCGGGGCCCATGGCGTCGTAAAGGCTGCCGGCCTCGGCGGTGTCGATCAGGCGCATCTCGCCCGGCGTGAGGCCGCGGGCGCTGAGCAGCGCGGGCTCGGCGCGCGAGATGACGTCCACGATGGCGTTGCCGATGCCGAGGATGTCGAGGTGCGGGGCGGTCATGCGCTGTGGTGTTTCCGGGCGTGTTGCCGCACCGCCCTAGCAGGCCGAAGCCGCGCCGTCAGGGGGGCAGGTGGCAAGGCCCGAACGTGGCCGCCAGGTTCCCCGCGCTGCTACTTAGAGTTGAATCTGGTTGAGGCTGGCCTTTGTGCAACAGTGGACGGATCGATTCGCCACAATTGAACCACTTCACGAACACGTGCTAGCCGGGTTCGGTCCGGGCAAGGAAGGCGGCGGGGGCCGTCATCCCCGGTGACGCAGGCCGCCGGGGGGGACACCGGTCGCCCGCCGCAACAGTTGAATGGGGGAGCCGCTCTATGTCCGTGTTTCGTCGCAAGCGAGAGGATGCCGTTCCGCCCGCGAACGAGGCGCCCTCGGCCGCCGTGCCGGTGGCCCGCGACCCAGAACTGACAGTGCCGCCCTTCCGCCCGGCCCCGCCGGCGTCGGGGGCCGCGAAGGATCAAGCGATGAGCCTGCCTCCCAAGCCCAATGCCATGCCGGGTGCGCCCCAAGGAATGAATCCGGGGATGAACCCCGGGGCGAGCCCCGGGATGAACGCCGTGCCGGGTGGCTTCGGCCCCAGCCCGGCCCAGGGCGGCGCCATGCCGGCCCGCCCCGCCGCCGGGCAGCCGAATGGCCGCCCGCAGCCGGCCGAGCGCCGCACCCTGGTGGTGGGCAAGGGCATCAGCCTGCAAGGCACGGTGGCGGATGCCGAGCGCCTGGTGGTCGAGGGCACGGTCGAGAGCCAGATGATCCAGGCGCAGGAGCTGCAGATCAGCCACTCCGGCGTGTTCAAGGGTGAGGTCGAGGTCGAGGACGCCGAGATCGCCGGCGTGTTCGACGGCACCATCACCGCGCGCGGCAACCTGATCATCCGCGCCACGGGCCGGGTGCTGGGCGTGGCGCGCTGCCGCCGCCTGCAGGTCGAGGAAGGCGGTCAGCTGTCGGGCCGCATGGAGATGCTGTCGGACAACGCCCAGCCGCGCTCCTTCGCCCCCCAGCCGCGCGACGAGAGCACCGCCGAAGCCTGAACCGCACCGGCCCCGCGCCGAGCGGGGCCGGCCCAGGAGCGGAAACGGGGCCGGGTGGTCGGGACCGGAACCATGGGAGCCGATGCACCGTGAGCCGGTCGGGCCTTCTTCGTTGGCCGCACATGCCGCGCGCGGGCCTCGCCGCGGGCGCGGTGCTGTCGGGCCTGGCGCTGGCCGGGTGCAGCGACAACAGCGGCGCGCTGCCCGACAAGGCGGCGCTGCTGGCCGAGGTGATGAACAGCTACCGCGCCTCGCTCCAGGCGGTGGGATCGCCCGATGCCCCACCCGGCGAGGCCGCACCCTCCGATGCCGCCCGGCAGGCCGCAGCGCCCCTGCGGCCCGTGGCTTCGCGCGTGCCTGCTGGGCTGAGCAGCCTGCCGGGCGGTGTCGCCGCGCTCAACGGGCAGGCGGCGAACACCGTGTCGCAGCTGCTGGGCCAGCCCGTGCTGCGCCGCGCCGAGGGATCGGCGCAGATCTGGCTCTACACGGCGCGCGACTGTCAGATCGACATCGTCTTCTATCCCGGAACCACGCCGAACGATCTGCGGGTCGGCTGGGCCGCGGCGCGCGCCGCCGGCACCGGCCGCGTGACCGAGGACAACTGCCTGCGCGAGGTGGCCGCGGCCGGCGCGGGGCGGCCCGGGACCTGACGCGGCGGCTTCGGCCACGTGGCAGCGTTCCGGCGGAAATCCGTGCTGCATCAGGCGGGGCGCTGCGCCGTTGAACCGCAAAGGCTTGCGGGAGCGGCGGCATGGCGCGGGTTTTCCTAGATTTTGAGGCGTCCTCGCTGGAGCGGCACGGCGTGCCGATCGAGGTCGGCTGGAGCTTCGAGAACGGGGAAGGCCCCGACGAGAACCACCTGATCCACCCGGCGCCCGGCTGGGACGATTGGTCGGCCGAGGCGGAGGCCGTGCACGGCATCCCCCGGGCGCGTCTTTTAAGCGAGGGCGAGCCGCACGGCGCCGTGGCGAACCGGCTGCTGGAGGCGCTGCGCGGCCACGACATCCTGGCCAGCGCGCCGTCCTGGGACGGGCACTGGCTTAGCCTGTTGCTGCGCGCGGCCGGACTGCCACGGCACGCGCTGCGGCTGCGCGACACCGAGGAGGCGCAGGCGGAAGCGGCCGCGGCGCTGTTGCGCGACGGCGGTTTCACGCCCGGGGAGGTGGCGGAACGCCTGCCGGCGGTCCTGGCGGCCGAGCGCGAGGTGCCGCTGGGCCCGCCGGCGCACCGGGCGCTGGAGGATGCGCTGCGCGAGCGCGAGGTGTTCCGCCGGATCCTCGCGCGCGCCGCGGCGGAGGTCGCGGGGCGGGGTGAAGCTGCGGGTGACCGGCGCGGGGCGGGCGCCGCCTGAGGCCGCGCGCCTCAGCGCTGCGGTCGGCCGACGGCGCTCGGTTTCAGACAGTCCGGCGTCGGATAACCCCGGCTCAGATGAACTGCCCGCGCAGAAAACCCAGCGCCGGCAGCGGCGTCCACTTGCGCGGCAGGTCGGCCCGGCGGATCGGCGCCACGCTGTAGTGCGGCACCGGCTGCTGGCTGCCGCGCAGGAAGCTGGCATAGGCGCTGACCTGCTGTTCCCGCCAGGAGCGGTCCGACAGCGCGGCGGCGCGGTTGCTGAAGATTTCGGCGACGCGGTGTGTCTTGCCGAAGGTGGCCATCACGGCCCAGAGGGTGTCCTCCGCGGAACCGGTCGCGGAGGCACGCAGGCTGACG
Organism: Roseomonas elaeocarpi; assembly: GCF_042433915.1. Taxonomy (NCBI): domain Bacteria; kingdom Pseudomonadati; phylum Pseudomonadota; class Alphaproteobacteria; order Acetobacterales; family Roseomonadaceae; genus Roseomonas; species Roseomonas elaeocarpi. Next base: position 129,830 of record NZ_JBHLUN010000006.1, read on the forward strand.
ACTTGATTCATCGCCCGTATGTAAGAACGCCCCGGGGCGGATCAGAAGGGTTTTCTTGCGGGTGACGGAGATGTTCCGCCTGCCGCCCGGTCTTCCGGCGCGCTCGCGCCCTGGGCGGCCGGGTGGCTATGCCGGCGGCGCTCTCCCGCACCGGTTGCCTGCCCTCGCGCCTGTTCCGGTTTTCCCTGCCGCGGGCCTGCTCCGCCGGAGACTTCGAGGAAGGCGCGCTCAGTTCAGCCTTTGGCGCAGTTCCTCGATCAGCAGGCGCATGCGCTCGCTCGCCTCGCCCGCGCCCGCCAGTTCCAGGAAGCGTTCCAGGCTGGTGATCGCGGCGCCGATGCGGTCGAGTCGCTGCTGCATCAGCCCGGCCTCGCGCCACAGCCCGGCGGCGTCGGGGGCCAGGCGCAGCATGTCCTCGGTGCAGGCCAGCGCGCCCTCCATGTCGCCGGTCCGCAGGAGGCGGAGCTTGATGTTGTTCTGCAGCCGCAGCAGCACGGCCCGCTTGCCCACCGGGGCCAGCAGGCCGGGGCGCAGCTCGGCGCGCTCGCCTTCCAGGCGCTTGAGGAGCTGGCGCAGTTCCGGCGCCGAAAGGGCGTTGCCGCCGTTGAAGGGGTCCACCACGACCTGCCCGCGCGCGCCTTCGAGGGCCAGCAGGAAGTGGCCGGGGAAGTCGAGCCCGTGCGCGCCCCAGCCCGTGGCCTCCGCCACGTGCAACCACAGGATGCCCAGCGCCACCGGCAGGCCACGGCGGCGCTCGAGGACCCGGATCAGGTTGGCGTTGTCGAGGGCATCGTAATCCTCCTCGTTGCCCTCGAAACCGCCCTCGGCATGCAGCACGCGCCGCAGCAGCGCGTGGCGGGCCAGCGGATCGCCACCATCGGCTTCCCGGTCCGCCACGGCCGCGGCCACCGTGTCGCGCGCCAGGGCCGAGAGCTGTTCCGCCGCCGCGCGCCAGTCGGCCTCGGGCGCGTTGATGCGGGCGAACTGCAGCGCGATCGAGGCGATGTCGAGTTCCGGGTCGGGCAGGCTGCCGGCAGCGTCGAGCGCCGCGCGGGCCTCGGCGCGCGCCCGGGCCGCGACGGATTGCGGGTCCTGGGCGCTGTTGTCCTCGGGCCGGCCGCTCATGCGGCGGCCACGAGCATGGGGCCCAGCGGACGGCCGCCGAACAGGTGGACGTGGAAGTGCGGCACCTCCTGCCCGGCCGCCCGGCCCATGTTGCTGAGCGTGCGGTAGCCCGCGTCCTCCAGGCCCAGCGACTTCGCCACCGTTGCGACCGCGCGCCAGAAGCCCGCGACTTCCGCCTCGCTCCCCCGGGTGGCGAAGTCGGCCAGCGAGACGTAGGCACCGCGCGGGATCACCAGGACGTGGGTCGGCGCCTGCGGGGCGATGTCGTGGAAGGCCACGGCCCACTCGTCCTCGTGGACGCGCTTCGAGGGGATCTCCCCGCGCAGGATGCGGGCGAAGATGTTGTTCTCGTCATAGGGGGGAAGTCCGCTGACGGGCATCCTCACTCTCCTCCGGGGCACATACCGTTCTTGGTGGGACCGGACGTGCCGCGGCGCAAGGGGCAGGAGGCGCGGCGCGGCAAGATCGGCGCGCCTCCCGCAGCGCGTCAGTCCAGCGCCGCGTGCGCAGTTTCGCGCAGCGCCAGGATCGCCAGGCCCGAGGCCACCGCCGCGGCGATCAGGTAGAAGGTATGCGCCAGCGGCGAGGCGAAGGCCTGGATCAGCGAGAGCGAGATCACCGGCGCGAAGCCGCCGAACACCGCCACCGCCAGCGCGTAGCCGGTGGTCATCCAGGTGGAGCGCGAGCGGGTCGGGAAGATCTCGGCGATCGCGGCGGGGCCGGGGCCGGAGAACATCGAGATCAGCACCGCGAACAGGATCTGCACCGCCACCAGCGTGCCGAAGCTCGGGTTGGCCACCAGGTAGCTGAACACCGGGTAGGGCAGCAGGATAAAGGCGGCGCAGCAGACGAGCAGCAGCGGCTTGCGGCCGAGCCGGTCCGACAGCGCGCCCATCAGCGGGATGCAGACCACCAGCACCACGAGGCCCACGGTGTTGGACCACAGCGCCGCGCTCGGGCTGAGGTGCAGGACCTGCTGCGTGTAGGTCGGCATGTAGCTGAGCAGCACGTAGAAGCAGACGGTCCAGACGATGGTGAAGGCAAAGGCCAGCACCGCCAGTGCGAAGGGGCCACGTTCCGTGGCGGGCGCCGTGACCACGGGGGCCGCGGCGTGGCGCTCGTAGGCCGGGGTCTCGGCCATGGTCCGACGCATCCAGAAGCCCACCGGGCCCAGGATGGCGCCGAACAGGAAGGGCAGGCGCCAGCCCCAGTCGCTCATCTGTTCGGGCGTCAGGATGCTGTTGAGCCCGGCGCCCACGGCGGAGCCCAGCAGCAGCCCGGCCACGGTGCTGACCTGCTGGAAGGAGCCGAAGTAGCCGCGGCGCCCGGCGGGCGCCCATTCCACGATGTAGCTGGTGGACGACCCCCACTCGCCGCCGGCCGAGAAGCCCTGCAGCAGCCGCGCCAGCACCAGCAGCAGCGGCGCGGCGTAACCGATCGCGGCATAGGTCGGCAGGACGCCGATCAGCACCGTGCCCACCGCCATCAGCAGCATGGTCACCAGCAGCGCGAGCTTGCGGCCGCGCAGGTCGCCCAGCCTGCCGATCACGATGCCGCCCAGCGGCCGGGCCAGGAAGCCCAGCCCGTAGGCCAGAAACACCGACAGCAGCGCCACGGCCGGGTCGCCGGCGGGAAAGAACTTCTGCGACAGGATCGTGGCCACGAAGGCGTAAACGCCGAAGTCGTACCATTCCAGGACATTGCCCACCACGGCGGCGGCCACCGCCTGGCGGGTGCTCTGGGGTGGCGGGTCGATGACGGCACTGTGGGACGACATGCGGCGGGCTTTCTCCGTTGGGGGGTGAGTTCGGCGCGGCAAACTGCGCAAGCGGCCGCCGCCCAGGAAGGGCCGGGAAGGGGGATAATGGCCGGAGTTTGCGGATCGTTCCGGCCGCGTGCCTCACGCTACGGCGGGTTGCCCGCGACCTGGGCAGGGAGGCGACGCGCGGGGTGCCGCGGGACGCGACCCGTGGCGGGGCGGACCCCGGCGGACCGGCGTCCGCCGCGACGCGTGCGACAAGGGCCTACCGGGCGCGCCGCTGGCCCGCACGGTGGCGGGAGCGGGATCAGGGCAGCTTGGTGGTCCGGGCGGCGCGGACGAGGCCCTTCGGGCGCGACGCCTTCTCGACGATGCCGCTGATGCCCTCGCGCTTGGTGAGCTCGCCCCAGACCTCCTCGGGCCGGATGCCGGCATCCACCCAGACCACCACGAGGTGGTACAGCAGGTCGGCGCTTTCCATCACGGTTTCGCGGCGGTTGCCCAGCGTCGCCTCGATGACGCATTCCACCGCTTCCTCGCCCAGCTTCTGCGCGACCTTGGGCGTCCCGCGCGACAGCAGGCGCGCCGAGTGCGAGGCGTTGACGTCGCCGGCCACGCGGCGGCCTTCCACGGTGTTCCAGAGGCGGTCGAGGATCGTGGCCTCGCCCGTGCCGGGAAAGCTGAGCGGCGCCAGGTGGTGGCTCTCGGCCTTGCGGACGCGCTTGGGCGTTTTCAGCGGCACCGCCGGCAGGCTCGCGGGCAGCGGCAGCGCCGCGGCGGCCTTCTTCACGGTCTTCTTGGCGGCGCCCTTGGGCTGCGCGGCCTGCTTCTTCTTGGGTTTGGTGCCGGTCTTGCCGGCCACCTTGCTGTCCTTGGCCATCAGGCCGCCCTCGCTTCGGGGCAAGGACGCACCGGCAGGCCGGCCGTGGCCAGGGCGGCCTTGGCGTCGCCGATGCGCATCTCGCCGTAGTGGAACACGCTGGCGGCGAGCAGGCCGGTGGCCCCGGCCCGCGCGCCGTCGGTGAAGTGCGACACCTCGCCCACGCCGCCCGAGGCTACCAGCGGCAGGCGGACCGCGGCGCGCACCGCGCGCAGCAGGTCGAGGTCGAAGCCCGACTTGGTGCCGTCGCGATCCATCGAGGTCAGCAGCAGCTCGCCCGCGCCCAGCGACTCCACTTGGCGGCACCAGTCCACCGCGTCGATGCCGGTGCCGCGGCGGCCGCCATGGGTGAAGACCTCCCACCGGCCCGGGCCGGTGCTGCGCGCGTCCACCGCCACCACGATGGCCTGCGAGCCGAAGGCTTCCGCCGCGCGGCGCACGAGCGCGGGGTCGCTCACGGCGGCGGAGTTGATCGAGATCTTGTCGGCGCCGGCCAGTAGCAGGGCGCGGACGTCCTCGACGGAGCGGACGCCGCCGCCGACGGTGAGCGGGATGAACACGCGCTCGGCGGTGCGCGACACCACGTCGAGCATGGTGCCGCGGTTCTCGTGGGTGGCGCCGATGTCGAGGAAGGTGATCTCGTCGGCGCCTTCGCGGTCGTAAAGGCTGGCCTGTTCCACCGGGTCGCCGGCATCGCGCAGCGACACGAAGTTCACGCCCTTGACCACCCGACCGTCCTTGACGTCGAGGCAGGGGATGACGCGCAGTGCGAGCAGGGCGGAGTCTCCAGCCGATGGAATGAAACGGGCATGTTGCGATGCGCCGGAAGCGCCGCAGGGTCAAGCCGTGCGTGGTTTCCGGTTCGCCATGGTGCCGGGGCCGCGCCGGAACGTGACGGCGCGGGCGGAAGTTCCGGCTTCCCGCGCCGTGGCCGCTTCCCGCGCGGGGCGCGGATTGCCGAGGCGGCGCGCCCGGGGGCCTGAGACCGCCGGGCGCGCGGGAACAGCCTTACGCCCGCAGCGCCTCGGCCGGGGTGAGGCGGCCGTCGTAGAGCGCGCGGCCCACGATCACGCCCTCGATGTTGCCCGCCGCCCGCACCGCGGCGAGGTCGGCCGCCGAGGCCACGCCGCCGCTGGCGATCACCGGCGTGGTCAGGCGCGCGGCCAGCGCCGCCGTCGCCTCGACGTTCACGCCGCCCAGCATGCCGTCGCGGTCGATGTCGGTGTGGATCACCGCCGCCGCCCCGGCATCCTCGAAGCGCAGCGCCAGGTCGAGCGCGGTCATCTCGCCGGTCTCGGCCCAGCCCTCGGTGGCCACGCGGCCGTCGCGGGCGTCGATGCCGATGGCCACGCAGCCCGGGTGCTTGCGGCAGGCCTCGCGCGCGAAGTCGGGGTTCTTCGCCGCCGCCGAGCCCAGGATCACGCGCGCCACGCCGGCATCGAGCCAGGCTTCCAGCGTCGCCATGTCGCGCACGCCGCCGCCCAGCTGCACGGGCAGCGAGGTCGCGGCCAGGATGTCGCGCACGGCTTCCGCATTGGCCGGGCGGCCGGCGAAGGCGCCGTCGAGGTCGACGACGTGCAGCCAGCGGAAGCCAGCCTGCGCGAAGAGCGCGGCCTGGGCGCCGGGATCGTCGTTGTAGACGGTGGCCTGGTCCATCTCGCCCCGGCGCAGGCGCACGACGCGTCCGCCCTTGAGGTCGATGGCGGGATACACGGTCAGCGTCACGGCAGGTCCTTTCCGCGCCGGCCCCGGGCGGGCTCCAGCAGCTTGTAGTAGTAGCGGCCCGCGACGGTGTTCCCGTCCACGCGGGCATAGGCGGGATGGGTGCCCCAGTGGGTGAAGCCCTGCGCCTCGAACAGCGTGATCGCGGTTTCCTGTGTTTCCCGCACGTCGAGGTTCAGCACGCGGTGGCCGAGCGCGGCCGCGCGTTCCTCGACCCGGCGGATCAGCAGCCGCGCCAGGCCGAAGCCGCGGGCATAGGGGGCGATGTAGGCGTGGGAAAGCTGCGCCGCCCAGGCCTGCGCCTCGTTGTTGCGCGGCGGGCGCTGCAGCTGGGCGCTGCCCACCGGGTGGCCGTCCATGCGGGCGATGAACAGCTCACGCTCGGGCACCAGCAGCACGCCGCGGAAGTGGCGGGCGAGGATCTCGCGCCCCTGCGGCTCCACCCAGCCGAAGCCGCCGCCCTCGGCGATCGCGGCGTCGGTGGCCTCGCAGAGTTCGGCGAGGTCGGCATCGTCCAGCTGTTCCGCGCGCTCCACCGACAATTCATGCGCCGGCTCGGCAAGGAGGCTGTTCATGGCTTCCAGCCCAGGAAGTTACGGAGCATCCGCAGGCCCACGGGGCCGCTCTTCTCCACGTGGAACTGCGTGCCGGCGAGGTTGTCGCGCCCCACCACCGCCGCCACCGCGCCGCCGTAGCGGGCGCTGGCGATCAGCTCCGCTGGTTGGCCGCCGCGCAGCGCGTAGGAATGGACGAAGTAGACGTGCTCGCCGTGTTCCAGCCCCGCCACGATCGGGTGCGGGGCGGTGAGGTCGAGGCCGTTCCAGCCCATCTGCGGCAGGGGCAGCGGGGCGTCGTCCTCGCCGCGCGGGTCCATCGGCGCGATCTCGCCCGCGATCCAGCCGAGGCCCGGGTAGGAGCCGTGTTCCAGCCCCCGCTCGGCCATCAGCTGCATGCCGACGCAGATGCCAAGGAAGGGGCGGGCGCGACGCTCCACCGCCTCGCGCAGCGCGTCCTCCATGCCGGGCAGGGCGTCCAGGCCGCGGCGGGAGGCGGCGAAGGCGCCCTGGCCCGGCAGCACGATCCGGTCGGCGGCCAGCACGGCCTCGGGCGCGGTGGTGACGGCGATCTCGGCCGCGACCCCGGCCTCGGCCGCGGCGCGGCGGAAGGCGCGCGTGACGGAGGCGAGGTTGCCGGCGCCAGTGTCGATGACGGCGAGCTTCATGCGCGGCGGTCCATCATGAACGGCTGGCCAGGCGGAGCATGGCATCCTCCTCATCCAGGCCCAGCACCACGCCCTGCATCGGCAACCCGCGCCGCCGCAGCGTCCAGCGCTCGGCATCGCGGGCGTGGAAGCCGGTGAACAGCATCAGCGCCAGGGTCATCCAGGGCGCGTAGGGACCGAGCGCCGGCACGGCGGAGCGCAGCGCCGCCAGCAGCACGGCGACCGCCAGCCAGATCAGCAGCGCCAGCCAGAGGCCGCGGAACAGGAACCAGAAAGGACCGAACAGGAAGGCGGCCCAGCTAAAGCCCTCGGGGACGAGGCGGAGGCGGTCCGGGATGCCGGCCCGCATGGCGTCCGGCCGCGCGTCGGCCGTGCCGTGCCGGGTTTCGGGCGGGGGGGCGGGAAGCGGCGCCTGGTTCAGCACGGGCACGGAGCCACGAGGCATTGCTGCCCAGGGCGACGACGCCGCGGCCGCGGGGGGCGTGGTTGATCCGTCCGGCGCGCGCTCCGCCGTGGCGGCAAGCGCGGCGGCCGGCGCCGTCGGGGCCGGAGTTGCCTGGGCTGAAGCTGTCTGGGCTGAAGCTGTGTGAGCCGGATCCGTTTGGGACGGACCCGTTAGCACCGGGCCTGCCTGGGATGGGTTGTCCAGGGACGGATCGGTCTGGGGCGAGCTTGCCCGGGCCGTCTCCGTCCGCGCCGAGGCAGCCGGGAGAGCCGCCGACGTCGCGGGCGTGGCTGCGGGACCAGCGGGAATGATTGCCGAAGGGGCGACGCCGGCGGGTGAAGGCGCGGCGGTGCCCGGACCGGAACCGCGCGCCCCTGCCGGGAAGGCGGCGGGCGCCGGCGGTGCGTGAACCGTGAAGACGCGCATCATCCCTCGAGGCTTCCCTTGGTGGAGGGGATGGCGCCGGCGGTTCGCGGGTCGGGCTCCACCGCTTCGCGCAGGGCGCGGGCCACGGCCTTGAAGGCGCCCTCGGCGATGTGGTGGGCGTTGTGGCCGTGGCGCAGCATCACGTGCAGCGCGAAGAGGCCGTTGGCCGACAGGGCGCGAAAGAATTCCTCGAACAGCTCGGTGTCCATCTCACCGATCTTGGGGCGCTCGAAGGGCACCTTCCAGACCAGGAAGGCGCGGCCCGACAGGTCGATCGCCGCTTCCACCAGCGCCTCGTCCATCGGCACCGCGGCGTGGCCGTAGCGGCGGATGCCGCGCTTGTCGCCCAGTGCCTGACGGAGGGCGCTGCCGAGCACGATGCCCACGTCCTCGGCGGTGTGGTGGAAGTCGACGTGGAGGTCGCCCACGGCCTCGACGGCGAGGTCGAACAGCGCGTGCCGGGCCAGCGCGGTGAGCATGTGGTCGAGGAAGCCGATGCCGGTCGCGACCTCCGCTCGGCCGGTGCCGTCGAGGTCGAGGCGCAGCGTGATGCGCGTTTCCGCCGTTTCGCGGGTGATCGCGGCGGTGCGGTGCGCCCCAACCAGGTTCGAGGGGAGGTTCGGAGCCTGGTCCGGGGCGGGAGCCGTGGCGGGGACCGGGGCGCTGCGGGCGTTCATGCCGGTCCTTTAGCGCCGCCCGGCGGCAACGGCCAGGAGGTTGCGCGCCATCAGCGGACCACCACCGCTCAGCGATAAACGATGATGTAGTTCATGGTCAGGTCGACCGTGGCGGTGTCCTCGGGCGTGCCCGGCGGGAAAGCGGGCACGGTCTTGCCGCGGAACATCGACTGCAGCGCGGCGTCGAGCGACACCGAGCCCGAGGAGCTGACCAGGCGCAGCGACTGCACCTTGCCGTCGCGGCCGATCACCATCTGGACATGCACCGGCCCGTCCTCGCCGCGCATGGCGGCGGCCTGGGGGTAGAACTTGTGCTCCTCCACCCATTGGCTGAAGGCGGCGCTCCAGTCGGCGCCGAGCTGGGCGCCGCGAACGCGCAGCTGCTGCCCCGCGGCCGCGAAGTCCCGGCCGCCGCCGCCGCCACCACGGCTGGGCGGGCTGCTGCGCTGGGTCAGGCTGGGGCTGATCGACATGTCCAGCCCCTGCCCGGGGCGGCGCGGTGCGGCCGGCGACGCACTGCGCGCGCCGCCGCCGAAGGACGGCGCCTGATTGAGGCTCAGCGCCCCGGCGAAGGGGTTGGCGGGGCGGCGTGGGGCCTGCGGCGCTGGCCGGGGTGGCGGCGGGGCCTGCGGCACGGGCGGGGGTTCCGGCGCCGGGGGCGGCGGCGGTGGCAGGGCCTCGGCCTCCGGCGGGGCCGGTGGGGTTGGCGGCAGGGGCTGGGGCGGCACCACGGGTGACGGCGGCGGTGGCGGCACCTGCGGCACCTGCGGCGCCGGCTGCGGCGGAGCTTGCGGCGGTACGGGCTCGGGCGGCGGGGGTTCTGGCGCGGGGGGTGGCGGCACGGGATCCGCCGGTCGGGGCGGGGGCGGTGCCTCCGCCGGCGGGGCGGGCGCCAGGGGAGTGGGCGTTGGGGGAGTGGGCGTGGGGGGAGCGGGCGCCGGCGGCGGGGCTGCCGGCGGCGGTTCCGGCTGGGCGGCGCTCTCGGGTGGGGTCAGCGGGGTGTCGGGCGTGGGGGAAGCGGCCCCGGGCGGGGCGCTGCTCTCGGCCGGGCTGCTGGGGGAGGGGTTGTTCTGCGCCTGGCTGCTTTCCGAGCTGCTGTTGCTGCTCTCGAACACGATCGGGATGCCGTCCTCCGCCGGCACTGGCGGCAGTTCCCGATGGCTCCAGCGAAGCAGCAGCAGCGCCAGCAGCCCCGCATGCACCATCGCCGACACGACCGAGGCCCAGGCCGGGCTGCGGCGCCGCGGGTGGGGGGCGCGGTGCGGCGGCACGGGTGCCGGAACCTGCGCGGGCGGCGCCAGGCGCGGGCCGCGGGGCGGCGTTCCGGCGGGGCGGGGCAGGCGCGGCGTTGCGGCATGGCTGCCGGGGTGGAGGATCGCCGGCCGCGACGCGGGCGCGGCACGGTCCCCATGCCGTTCGGGCAGGCGCGGCGGTCGGCGCAGAACCGGAGAAGGTGGCAAGCGCGCTCCGGCTTTCAGCGGCAGGGAAGGAGGGGCGGTGTCATGGCGGATCGCGACGCTTCAGCTGTCCTGACCACCCCGAACGGCGCCCCCATGAGGGGAGCCGGCTGGGGCAAAGGGCTCTGCGGCGTCCACTACTCCTTCCGGCCCGCTCGTGTCAGGGCTGTTCCGGCGATGCCACCGCCCACGTGCCGGCGCGCGGAGCGGCCGTTGCGGTGGGCGGGGGCGCAGCCGCCCCGGGGGTTCAAGCCCGGGAAGGCCCCCCGGATTGCACCGGGGCCGGAGCATCGCCACATCGCCGCACCATGCAAGAGCCTTCACATCACGACCCCGCCGGTTGGCACGGCACCACGATCCTTTGCGTGCGCAAGGACGGCAAGGTGGCCATGGCCGGCGACGGGCAGGTTTCCATGGGTCAGACCGTGGTCAAGAACAACGCCCGCAAGGTCCGCCGGATCGCGGGCGGCAAGGTCATCACCGGCTTCGCCGGCGCGACGGCCGACGCCTTTACCCTGCTGGAGCGCCTCGAGGCCAAGCTCGAGCGCTTTCCCGACCAGCTGGAGCGCGCGGCGGTGGAACTCGCCAAGGACTGGCGTACCGACCGTTACCTCCGCCGCCTCGAGGCGCTGCTGGCGGTGGCGGACGCGAACCGTTCGCTGCTGATCACCGGCCAGGGCGACGTGCTGGAACCCGAGGACCAGATCATCGGCATCGGCTCGGGCGGCAACTACGCGCTGGCCGCCGCCCGCGCGCTGGCCCCGATCGAGGGGCTGGATGCCGAGGAGATCGCGAAGCGGGCCATGGGCATCGCCGCTGACATCTGCGTCTACACCAACGGCCGCTTCGTGCTGGAGACCCTGTAAACCATGCCGCTCGACGCCACCGAGGCCGTGAACCTGAGCCCGCGCGAGATCGTGTCGGAGCTCGATCGCTTCATTATCGGCCAGAACGACGCCAAGCGCGCCGTCGCCATCGCCCTGCGCAACCGCTGGCGCCGCCAGCAGCTCCCCGAAGGGCTGCGCGAGGAGGTGGTGCCGAAGAACATCCTGATGATCGGCCCCACCGGCGTGGGCAAGACCGAGATCGCGCGGCGTCTCGCCAAGCTCGCCAACGCGCCCTTCCTGAAGGTTGAGGCCACGAAGTTCACCGAGGTCGGCTATGTCGGCCGCGACGTGGAGCAGATCGTGCGCGACCTGGTGGACGCGGCCATCGTGCAGGTGCGCGACACCGCGCGCCGCGACGTCCAGGCCAAGGCCGAGGTCAATGCCGAGGAACGCCTCGTCACCGCGCTGGTGGGCGAGGGCGCCTCGGGCGAGACCCGCATGAAGTTCCGCCGCATGCTCCGCGAGGGCACGCTGGAGGACAAGGAGGTCGAGATCCAGGTGGCCGACACCGGCGGCACGCCGATCGGCATGATGGACATCCCCGGCATGCCGCCCGGCGCGCAGATGGGCAACATGCAGGAGATGCTGGGCAAGATGTTCGGCGGCCGCCAGCGCCCGCGCAAGCTGCACGTGAGCGAGGCGCGGCCGATCCTGGCGCGCGAGGAAGCCGACAAGCTGCTCGACAACGACCGTCTGACCAAGGAAGCGGTGACCCACGCCGAGAACCACGGCATCGTCTTCATCGACGAGATCGACAAGGTCTGCGCCCGCACCACGGAAGGCTTCCGCGGCGGCGACGTGAGCCGCGAGGGCGTGCAGCGCGACCTGCTGCCGCTGATCGAGGGCACCACGGTCAACACCAAGCACGGGCCGGTGAAGACGGACCACATCCTGTTCATCGCCTCCGGTGCCTTCCACCTGGCCAAGCCGTCGGACCTGCTGCCCGAGTTGCAGGGCCGCCTGCCGATCCGGGTGGAGCTGAACGCGCTGACCCGCGACGACTTCCGCCGCATCCTGACCGAGCCGGAGCATTCGCTGGCCAAGCAGTACGTGGCATTGCTGGGCACCGAGGGCGTCAGGCTGGAGTTCGGCGAGGACGCCTACGACGCGGTGGCCGACCTGGCGGCCGACATCAACGCGCGCGTCGAGAACATCGGCGCGCGGCGCCTCGCCACGGTGCTGGAGCGGCTGCTGGAGGAGCTGAGCTTTTCCGCCGCCGACCGCGCGGGCGAGGAAGTGCGAGTGGATGCGAACTACGTGCGCGACAAGGTGGCGCCGCTGGCGGCGAACACCGACCTCAGCCGCTTCATCCTGTAGCGTGTTCCGGGTGGCGGTGGTCGCCACCCGGGTTGTTCAGGCAGCCATGCGTTGCGGCGTGCCGTTTTCCGCCAGCGCGTCCAGCAGCGCGCGGGCGGTGCGAAGCATCGCCGCGGCGTCGGGGCTTTCCCGGCGCAGCAGCACCCGGTCCTCGCGCCGTTCCAGCGGCGCCTCCACCGCCGGGATCTCGCCGTGGAAGCGCGCGGCGGCGGCGCTGGGGCCGAGCTTGAGCTCCGCCACGCCGCGCGCGCGGCACAGCAGCCGCAGCTCCGCCAGCAGCAGCAGGTTGCACGCGGCCTCGGGGGGCGGGCCGAAACGGTCCTCGATCTCTTCCCGCAGGGCCCGCAGCGCCGCCTCGTCGCCGTCGCGCACCGTGGCGGCGACGCGCATGTGCAGCGCGGTGCGCAGCGACTCTTCCTCGACGTAGTCCTCGGGGAAACCGGCCGGCACTGGTAGGGCGAGGCGCGGCGACCATTCTTCCGCCACCGCCTCACCCCGCAGCTGCGCCAGCGCGCGGTCCAGCATGTGCCGGTACAGGGCCAAGCCGATGCGGCGCATGTGGCCGGTCTGGGTGTCGCCGCTCAGGTCGCCGGCGCCGCGCAGGTCGAGGTCGCGGGCACTGATGCTGAAGCCGGCGCCGACGCGGTCGAAGGCTTCCAGCGTGCGCAGGCGGCGCAGTGTCGCCTCGGGCGGCGGGGCGGCGGGGTCGGTCAGCAGCAGGATGCTGCCCCGCACCCGCCCGCGCCCGACGCGGCCGCGCAGCTGGTGCAGCTGCGACAGGCCGAAGCGGTCGGCGCGCCACACCAGCATCGTGTTGGCGCGCGGCACGTCGAGGCCGGTTTCCACGATGTTGGTGCTCAGCAGCACGTCCACCTCGCCGCGCGCGAAGCGCAGCATGGCGTCGTCCATCGCCTCCGCCGCGAGGTCGCCATGGGCCTCAATCACCGAGAGCTCCGGCACCAGCTGTTGCAGCCGCTCGCGCATCGGCGCGATGTCCTCGATGCGGGAACACACCACGAAGCTCTGCCCGCCGCGCCGGCGCTCGCGCTGGAGGGACTGGCGCAGCAGCAGGTCGTCGGCCGGGCTCAGCACGGTGCGGATCGGCTGCCGCCGCGCGGGCGGGGTGGCGATGACGCTGAGGTCGCGCAACCCGATCACCGCGGCCTGGAGGGTGCGCGGGATCGGCGTGGCGGTCATCGCCACGGTGTGGATCTCGCGGCTCAGCGCCTGCAACGCCGCCTTCTGGCGGGTGCCGAAGCGCTGCTCCTCGTCCACGATCACCAGCGCCAGGTCGTGGAAGCGAACGCCCTTGGCGGCGATGGCCTGGGTGCCCACCACGACCCGGACGCTGCCGTCGGCGAGGCCGGCCTTCACCGCCTTCGCCTCGGCCGCCGGGGTCAGGCGCGATAGTCCTTCGACTCGCACGCCGAAGCCGCGGAAGCGTTCACGGAAGCTTTCGAGGTGCTGGCGGGCCAGCACGGTGGTGGGGGCCAGCACCGCCACCTGCTTGCCGCTCAGCGCCGCGACGGCCGCGGCGCGCAGCGCGACCTCGGTCTTGCCGTAGCCCACGTCGCCGCAGACGAGCCGGTCCATCGGCCGGCCGCTGCGCAGGTCCCGCTCCACCGCCTCGATCGCGCCGGCCTGATCGGGGGTGAGCGGGTGCGGGAAGCGGGCCGCGAAGTCGCGGTAGGCGCGGGCCGGCGGGCGCAGCACGGGCGCTTTCCGCCCCTGCCGCTCGCGCGCCGCGGCGAGCAGGGTTTCCGCGGTGCCGGCGAGCTCCGCCTCGACCTCCGCCCGGCGGTCCCGCCACTGGGAGCCGCCCATGCGGTCGAGCGTCACGCCCTCGGCCTCGGCGCCGTAGCGCCACAGCCGGTCCATCTCATCCGGTGGTACCAGGTGCGAGGCGCCGCCGGCGAATTCCAGCGCGAGGCAGTCGGTGGCGGCGCCGTCGAGGTCCACCACCTCGATCCCGCGCAAGGTCCCGAGCCCGTGGTCGAGGTGGATCACCGCGTCGCCCGGCTGCATCGGCGCCTCGGCCGCGAGCACGGCGGCGATGGCCTGCGCCTCGCCGGCCGGGTGGGCGCGCGGCGGGCGCAAGGCGCAGAGCGGGATCGCCGCGGCGGTGGCGGTGCGGAAGCCCTCGGCCGCGGCACAGTCGGCCGGGTCCGCCGCGTCGATCAGCGCGAAGCTGCCCGGTGCGGTGTCGAGAAGTTCCCGCCAGCCCGCCACGGGTTGCGGTGCGTCGGGCAGGGCCAGCGCTTCCAGCACGCGCCTTGCCCGCCGGGCCGGGCCGCACAGGGCGACCCGCAGCCCGGCCTCGCGCGCCTCGTGCAGGAGTGACCCGAAGGTGGCGAGCGGGTCCTTTTCCGCCGCGAAGTCGGGCAGGGCGGGAACCTCGTCCTCGTCCTCGGCGGCTTCGATCACCTCGCGGCCGCCCAGGGCTTCGCGCCAGCCCGCCTCGTCCAGGAAGAAGCGTTCCGGCGGCGTGGGCTTCGGGGCCGCGGCCTCGCCTTCCTCCGTATCGGGCCGCAGGCTCAGGCGGATGCGGTAGGCTTCGGTGATCTCGCTCCAGCGGGCGGCGCGGCGCTCCCCTTGGCCGGGCTCGGCCGTGACGGCGGCATCGGGCAGCAGGGCGAAGATCGTGGTGAGCGCGGTCACGAGGTCGGGGAGGTTGTGCTCGGCGCCGGGCGGACGCGCGGCCTCGTCGTCGGGCGCCTGCACCCATTCCGAGGCGGGCGGCAGCACCGCGCAGTCCGCCTCGTCGGTGCTGCGCTGGGTGAGGGGATCGTAGCGGTGGATCGCGGTGACGCGGCCTTCCGCATGGGCGAGGCGGAAGGGCATGGCGCCCTCGCCGGGCGGAAAGATGTCGAACATGGCGCCGTGCAGGGCGACCTCGCCCGGCTCGTCCACCCGGTCGTCGTCGCGGTAGCCGAGGCGGGCGAGGCGTGCGCCCAGCGCCTCGGGCTCCACCGCGTCGCCGGGGCAGAGGACCTCGTCGCGCAAGGTCTCCGGCGCGGGCAGGCGCTGGCCTGCCGCCTCGAGGCTGGCGATCACCAGCCGCGTCCCTTCGGCCGGGCGGGCGAGGCGGCGCAGCGCCGCCACGCGCAGGCCCATCGCCGTGGCCGAGGGCGCGATGCGGTCATAAGGCAGGCAGTCCCAGGCGGGCAGGTGGATGACCTCGGCCGCAGGCGCCAGCCAGCGTGCCGCGGCCGCGAGGCGAACGGCGCGGGTTTCGCTGCGCGCCAGGTGCAGCAGCGTGCCGTCGCCGGCCTGTTCCAGCAGAAAAGCCGCGAGACGCGCGTCCGGCTCCATCACCCTGTGCGCCATATGGCCTTGCCTGCCTTGCTACGGTCGGTTCCCGGCAACGGCCGGATCGTGAGGGATCAACGCGCGCGGCCTTCCGGTGGCGGGATGGCAAGTTGGTGAGCGCCCAGGCCGGTGGATGCCCCGGCCGGCGGATGCCCCAGCCGGCGGACGCTCAGGCTGATGGGGCGGCCGGGTCGATGGATGCAGGGCTGATAACACCGGAGCTGACGGCCCTCCGGTGGCGTTGCTTCCTGGCCGCCCGGCACGGCTCCGGCGGCACCGGCCGGCGCCCCGATCACTCCGGGCCGGAAAAGACGCGCCGCTGGTCGGCACCGGCGCGGCCGGATGAAACCCGGAGGCCGCCACACCATTTGCCGAAGCGAGATGAACGCATCCTCCGAAACCCTGCCAGCCCCCGTTCCCGCCGCCGCGGAGGGGCCGCTGCCCACTGCCGCCCGCACCGAGCTCGCCGAGGCGGTGCACGTGCTGGAAAACCCCTCGCTCGCCGCGCGCCTCGCGGCCATGGCGGGCACGCCGGTCGAGGCGTTGAAGCGCCGCCTGCCGGAATTCCTGCAGAGCGGGATGGACGGTGCGGTGCGCCGGGCGATCGAGACGGCCTGGAACGCCGCGGTGCGCTCCAAGCCTGGCCTCGCGCCGCACGGGATGGCGCCGGACTGGTTCCATCGCGGGCTGGCGGCGGCCTCGGGCGCCGCGGGCGGTGCCTTCGGGCTGGCCGGCACGCTGACGGAGCTGCCGGTTTCCACCACCATCCTGCTGCGCCAGATCGCCTCCGAGGCGAAGCGCCAGGGCGAGGACCCGACGGATCCCGCGGTGCGGGCCGAATGCCTCAAGGTCTTCGCGCTGGGCGGCGACGCGCCGGCCGAGGAAGCGGCGGAAACCGGCTACTTCGCGGCCAGGCTGGCGCTGGCGCGGCTGCTGCCCAACGCCGCGGCGAACCTGGGCTCGGCGGTGCTGCCGGGCTTCCTGGGCGCGATCGCCGCGCGCTTCACCGGCGCGATCGGGCTGAAGCTCTCGGCGCAGGCGGTGCCGGTGCTGGGCGCCGCGGCCGGCGTCGCGGTGAACCTCGCCTTCCTGGAGCACTTCCGCGGCGTGGCCCGGGCGCATTTCACGGTGCGGCGCCTGGAGGCGACCTACGGCGTCGAGGCGGTTCGCACCGCCTATGACGAGCTCAAGGCCACGCAGGCCGCCTGAACGCGGCCGGGTGCCCGGTTCCGCAGCCGTGACAACCCAGACCACCGCGCCTCGTCGATGAGGCGGTACACCCGAAGGGGCTTCTAAGGGCCTGATCCGCGGGCCGCCGGGGCGCCTCGGACGCGTACCGTAGCCTCGGCGTGCCGCCGCAGCTCCGACGGTGGTGAGCCGGACCGTGCCGCGGTGGCGCGATGGGGCGGGCGGTGCCAAGGCCCTTCCGGTCGGCGGTGGCTTCCGGCAGGTTAGGTCCGTGCCGAAGATCGACCGCCGCTTCCTTGTTATGCTGGCCCTGGGCTTCTCCTCGGGCCTGCCGCTGCCGCTCACCGCCTTTACGCTGCGGCAGTGGTTCTCCGAGTCCGGGGTGGACCTGAAGGCCATCGGCCTGACGGCGCTGATCGGCATCAGCTATTCCTGCAAGTTCCTGTGGTCGCCGCTGCTCGACAGCCTCCGGCCGCCGCTGCTGCGATCCTGGGGGCGGCGGCGCGGCTGGCTCGGCGTGATCCAGCCGCTCCTGGCGCTGTCGATTCTCCTCGTGGGTTTCACCGATCCGGTGGGGGCGGCCGGCGTGACGGCGGCGCTGGCGGTGGCGGTGGCCTTCCTGTCGGCCAGCCAGGACATCGTGGTGGATGCCTACCGCATCGAGCTGCTGGAGGAGGCAGAGCAGGGCTACGGCCTCGCCTGCTATGTCTGGGGCTATCGCGCGGCGATGCTGGCGGCGACCGCGGGGGTGTTCTTCGTGGTGGGCTATGGCGGCTGGAGCGGCGGCTACGGCGCCTGCGCCGCGCTGATCCTGATCGTCGGCCTGGGCGCCACGGCGCTGGCGCCGCGGGTGCCGGAAGTCACGCCGGCGAAGCTGCCCTGGGGCCAGCGGATGCGCGCCGCCGTGGTGGAGCCGTTCCGCGACTTCACGCACCGGCCGCGCTGGCTGGCGATCCTGCTGTTCGTGGCGCTCTACAAGCTGGGCGAGGCGCTGGCCGGACCGATGGTGGCGCCTTTCTACCGCGAGCTCGGCTTCGACCGGCTGCAGGTGGGGCAGGTGTCCTCGGTGTTCGGGACGCTGACCACGCTGGCGGGCGCGCTGCTGGGTGGCTGGCTGATCCGGCGCATCGGCATTTCCTGGGCGCTGGTGCTGACGGGTCTGGGCCAGATGCTGAGCAACCTGATGTACGTGGCGCTGGCCCATGCCGGCAACGACATGACGATGCTCTACCTCCAGGTTGGGATCGAGGACGTGACCAGCGGCATGGCCGACGCGGCCTTCCTGACCTACCTGGGCGGGCTGACCACCCGCGCCTTCACCGCCACGCAGTACGCGCTGCTGAGTTCGCTGGCCGCGGTGCCGATGCGCACGCTGGGCGCCAGTTCCGGCTGGCTCGCGGCTTCCTTGGGATGGGAAGGGTTCTTCCTGCTGACCACCGTGGCGGCGCTGCCGGCGATGGGGCTGATGCTTTACCTGCTGCGGCGCCTGCCACCCCCGCCCGAGCGGTTGGAGGCGGCGCAGCCCGCCGGCCAGGGCGCCTAGGAAGGGCACCCGGGAGAGGCATGAGGGCGGCGCGCGCTTCCTGAGGCACGCCGCGGGGGCCGGCAGGCTTACGGGGCCGATCGGCTGAGGTGCAGCCTGGGCCGGTGATGACGGTGTCCCAGGTGCGAGCTGACCCGGCCGGCGTCAGGCGGGCTGAGCGGCCATCTGCGGCGCGGCGTTGGCCGACGCGGTGCTGCTGCCGGGTGCCGTGCCGCCGGCCGTGGTGAGGCAGGCGGTGACTGCGTCGGCCAGCGAGCTGACGTAGTGGTCGGCGCCCAGGATGTCGCGCAGCTGCGCGTCGCTGAACACCGCGTCGTCAGCGGGCCAGAGGCCGACCAGGATCGGCGTCTTCGGCGCCCGTTGCCGCAGCCGGCGCACGAGGTAGCGCAGGTGCGCCGGGTTGCCGGTCAGCTCCAGGTAGGACACGCAGATCATCGCCACGCCCCCGAGGTCGAGCGACGGGAGGTTCGCGCGGGAGGCCGCCTCGTGCGGCGCGGTGCGGGCGCCCAGGCCGTGCTTGTCCAGCAGCTGCGCCAGCATCGCGCTGGCCGCGTCGTCCAGCGGCCCGCGCCCGGCGAGGCAGAGCACCGGCGCCGTGCCGCGCCAGGTCTCGGACCGTTGCTCAGGTGGCGGCAGGACCAGGCTGGGGGCGGGGCGGCGGGGAATGGCCTTCTCGGCCACGCTCTTTTCCTGCGGCGCGGCCTTGGCCGCTTTGGCGGAGGACGGTGGGTCCTCGTCCTCGTGCTCGGCCAGGGAGTCGATCAGCGTGGTGGTGGTTTCGGTCAGCTGCCGGAGCTTCTCATCCGACACCACGCCGCGCTGCCGGTCGTTGGCCGCGAGCTGCAGCCCCTTCAGCGCGACCTCGTCGTAGTAGGAGGACAGGGAGCGTTCCTCCAGCAGTGTTTCGGCCTGGGCCTGGGCCTCGTCGGCATCGCCCGCCAGCATGCGCTGGTAGAAGTTCTCCGAAGGCGTCAGCGCCGGGCGGTCGCCCAGCATCACGTCGAGGAATTCCAGCCGTTCGACGTGGCGGCCCAGCACCACGAGGCACAGGGTGAGCGGCGTGCTCAGGATCAGCCCGATCGGGCCCCAGATCCAGGTCCAGAAGATCGCGGCGACGATCACCGAGACGGGCGAGAGCCCGGTGCTGTGGCCGTAGACCAGCGGTTCGATCACCTGGCCGATGATCGGCTCGGTCACGAAGAACAGCGCCGCGGTCCAGATCAGCATGCTCCAGCCCGGGTCCACGCCGGCGGCCAGCGCCATCGGCAGCACCGCCGCCAGCAGTGCGCCGACATAGGGGATGAAGCGGAACAGCGCCGCCAGGATGCCCCACAGGATCGGGCTGGGAACGCCGATCGCGAAAAGCCCCAGGCAGATCACCACGCCGAAGGAGCCGTTGATGGCGAGCTGCGCCAGGAAATACTTGGAAAGCCGCGCCGCCGCGTCGTCCAGCGCCACGGTGGTGCGATGGAGGTCGTCGGAGCCGAAGAGGCGGATCAGCCGGTCGCGCAGGTCGGCCTGCTGCATCAGGATGAAAACGGCCACGATAAAGACGATAAAGGTCGTCTCCAGCGGGCCCAGCACGGGCGAGAGCAGGCGCTGCGCCAGCGCCAGGGGCGAGTTGTTCTCGTTCTGGATCTGCACCGGCACCGGACGGCGCGCGTCGCCCAGGTTCTCGTCGCCCGGCGCGGCGGCGGGAGCCTGCCCCGGCGCTTCCGGCGCGGCCGCGGTGCCGACGCGGCCGATGCGCCCGATCACCTCGTTGAGGCGGCCGAGCACGCGGTCCTGCACCATGTCCACCTTGGACTGGATGGTGGTCTGGTAGCGCGGCACGTCGCGGGCCAGCCCGGCGATCTGCACGCCGATCAGGCTGCCCAGCAGCAGGATCACGCCCAGCGCCATCAGCACGCCCAGCAGCACCGCGGGCGTGCGCGGCAGGCGCAGCCGCCGCAGCAGCCCGACCAGCGGCGCCACCACGAAGGACAGCAGGATGGCGAGGGTGATGGGCACCAGCACCTCGCGCGCCAGGTAGAGCGCGCTGATCGCCACCACCGCCACCACGAGGGTCAGCAGGTGCTTCAGGTCCGGGCTGAAGGGGGGCGGCACCTGGGCCGGTGACGGCACCGGCGAGGCGGTGGGCGACAGCGTCGGAGACGGGGCCGGTGGCGGGGTCGCTGCGGCGGAGGGCGCGGACATGGGCGAAGGGTTGCCTTGCTTGGAACTCGCGCGCTTGCGCAGCCGTCGGGCGACGCGCCGGAGGCGGCGCCGCTCACAGGTTCAGCCGACCCCTTCGGCCGCGCTTCGCGACCGCGACGGGGCGCGGATGCGTGTCGCGGGGCGCAGCCGAATGGGCCGGGAAAGGGACCCACCGGATGGGAGGCGTCCCACCCGGCGGAGGTCGCCCGGTCAGATGATCCGCAGGCGGCCCAGGACCCAGCCGATGCCGACGCCGATCAGCACCGCCGTCAGCGGCTGGTCGCGGATGGTGTCGGCAAGGCCGCCCAGCGCGTTCTCGACCTGGCCCTCAACCTCGTTGGCCTGGCCGCGGGCCTGCATGCGGTCGTCGCCCACGAGCTCGCCCACGGCGCCCTGCACCTTGCCGGCACCCTGCTTCACGGCGCCGGTGATCCGATCTTCGTCCATCGTCGTTCCTCGATCCTCATGCGGCAGGAGGGCTCGTCCCCCCGCTCCTGTGTCAGCAACGCCGGACCGCGCCCAGGGTTGGGGAGCGCGGGGTGGGGAAAGCGCGGGTTCGGGAACGAGCGCGGGCCCCGTGCCGATGGGCCGCATGTCGGCGGGCCCGGGGCTGGCGGGCTTTGGGCGGATGGGTTTCGTGCCGGCGGGCTCCGAGCGGGCGGCGCGGCTGGCCGGGGCGGGCCGCCTTTCTCCGCCGCCTGCGCGGATCACAGGTCGTGAACGAGGTGCAGCAGCACGTCCGCGGTGAAGGGCTTCATCAGGCACAGGTCGTTGCGGCCCGACAGCCGCACCAGCGGGCGCAGGTCGCCGCTGACGAAGATCACCGGCAGGCCGGGCCAGCGTTCGCGCACCTGCGCGGCGAGCGCGAAGCCGTCGAGGCCCGGGCCCAGCAGCACGTCGAGGATCATGGCGTGCGGCCGTTCCGTGGCCGTGGGCATCCATCGCAGCAGGGATTCCGCCGAAGGGTACGCGCTCACCACCATGCCATCGTCGCTCAGGATCTCGGCGATGACGTCGCGCACCACCGCCTCGTCCTCCACCAGCAGGATGTGGCGCGCAGGCGGCGTCGCGGCGGCGTCATCCGGCATCGCTGGTCTCCTCGGCGGCGGGGATCAGGGTGCGCAGCTGCCCGACCAGCGTGCGAAGGTCCATGGTGCCCTTGCTGACCAGCCGGTCGGCCTTGCCGTCGAGGCGGCGCATGTCCTCGGCATCGATCTGCTTGGCGGTCAGCACCACCACCGGGATGGTGGCCCAGGCCGGCTCGGCCCGCAGGCGTTCCAGGAAGGTGAAGCCGTCCATCTGCGGCATCATCAGGTCCAGCAGGATCAGCGAGGGGCGCGACTGCGCCACGGCCTCCAGCCCGACGGCGCCGTTCTCGGCGGTGCGCACCGGCAGGCCCTGGCGGCGGAGGATGGTTTCCAGCCGCTCGCGCGAGCCTGGGTCGTCGTCGATCACCAGGATCTCGCCGCACTCCTGCCCGCAGGTGCGGTAGCGGCGCATCACCGCCTGGAGCTGGTCCCATTCCACCGGCTTGGTGAGGTAGTCCGAGGCACCGAGCGCCTGGGCGAGGCTGGGCTCGTTCACGAAGCTGATCATCACCACCGGGGTGCCGGCCAGTTCCGCGTCGCCGCGGATGCTGCTCAGCACCGACCAGCCGTCCATCTGCGGCATCATCACGTCGAGCAGGATCACCCGCGGCTTGAGCAGCCGCGCCAGCGCCAGGCCGGATCGTCCGTCGCCGGTGACGCGCACCTGGAAGCCTTCGCGATGGAGGAAGCGCGACATCAGCTCCCGCACCGCCGGGTCGTCGTCCACCACGAGAACGAGGTCGCCACCCGCTTCCAGCCCCTTGGGCGCGGGGCCGGCCAGCGCGGTCGCCGGCTCCTCGTAAAGGGCGGGCAGGCGCAGCGTGAAGGTGGTGCCACTGCCTTCCTCGCTGTCGGCCGTGATCGTGCCGCCCATCAGCTCCGCGAAGCCGCGCGTGATCGCGAGGCCGAGGCCGGTGCCGCCGAACTTGCGCGTGGTGCTCTCGTCGGCCTGGGTGAAGCGCTGGAACAGGCGGCCGAGCTGTTCCGGGTTCATGCCGATGCCGGTGTCGCTCACCCGGAACACCAGCCAGTCGCGGCCCGCTTCCACGGTGCGCTCGGCGCTGAGGCCGATGCGCCCCTTCTCGGTGAACTTGGCGGCGTTGCCGAGCAGGTTGAACAGGCACTGCCGCAGCTTGGTGCTGTCCGAATGCATGGTGCCCAGCAGGTTGCGGGCTTCCACCACCAGCTCGTTGTCGCGCTTGCGCACCAGGCTGTCGACGGTGGAGGCCACGCCGCTCACCAGCTCCGCCACGTCGAAGGTTTCGGCGTAGACCGTCATGCGGTTCGCCTCGATCTTGCTCAGGTCGAGCACGTCGGAGATCAGCGCCAGCAGGTGGCGGGCATTGGCGTTGATCTTGCGCAGGTCGGTCAGCAGGTGCTGCTCGCCGAGGTCCTCGACCTCTTCTTCCAGCATTTCGCTGTAGCCGATCACGGCCGAGAGCGGCGTGCGCAGCTCGTGGCTCATGTTGGCGATGAACTGGCTCTTGGCGCGGTTGGCGGCTTCCGCCGCGTCGCGCGCGTCGGCGAGCTCGGCGTCGCGGCGCTTGCGCTCCTCGATGTCGGCGTGGATGCCGACCCACTCGCGCAGCTCGCCCCGGGCGTTGAGCACCGGCGCGGCGCGGACCTGCATCCAGCGATAGGCGCCGCAGTAGCGCCGCACGCGGTGCTCGAGCGCGTAGGGCTCCACCGCCTCCACCGCGCGGGTCCAGACCTCCACGGTGCGCGCCCGGTCGTCGGGGTGCACGGCGTCGAGCCAGCCCCAGCCGCGCAGCTGCTCGAAGCTCTGCCCGGTATACTCGCTCCAGGCTGGCTGCTCGTGCTCCATCTCGCCCGAACCGGGCGTGGTCCACACGATCGCGGCCACCGCCGAGACCAGCGAGCGGAAGCGGCGTTCGGAGCGGTAAAGCTCGGCGTCGTGGTCGCGCCGTTCGGTGATGTCGGTGTTGGTGCCGAACCAGCGCAGGATGCGCCCCTGCGCGTCCTTCATCGGCTCGGCGCGCGACAGGAACCAGCGGTACTCGCCGTCGTGGCGGCGGAGCGGGAAGGTGTCTTCCCACACCTGGCCCCGCTCCATCGCGAGGCGAAAGGTGTCCGACACGCGCTCCACGTGGTCGGGATGGTGGACCCTGCGCCAGCCCCAGCCCCGCATCGCCGCGAGGTCCAGGCCGGTGTAGTCGTACCAGCGCTGATTGTACCAGACGATGCCGCCATGCTCGTCCGTCATCCAGGCCAGCTGCGGCAGGGCATCCAGCATGGCGTGGAAGTCGCGCGCGCCGGGCTCCGCCGGGACGGGTCCGGCGGGAGCCTCGGTGGCGGGTGCCTCGGGGGGCGTGGTCATGGCGCGTGGGGATCCACGAAGAGGGGCCGGCGGCGGGTGCCGCGGAGTCTCGCCTACCTAGCGCGAAACGTCACGGGGGGTGCCGGAAGCACGCATTCGTGACCGCGGGCAGCCCGACGCGGCCTCCCCGTGCCCACGCCGGTTCCCGGACCACCCCGCCAGTGCGGCGGGGGGCGGCTACTTGCGCGGCCGGCGCTCCTGCATGATCTCGAGCTGGAGGCGCTGGATCTCCGCCAGGCGCTCCCATTGCCGCCGCAGGATGTGGTCCAGCTTCTCGTGGAGGTGGCGCACCTCCAGCTCGACCTTCAGGTTCACGGCGTAGTCGTTCATGGCGCGGGCGCGGTCCTTCGCCTCGGTGCGCCGCTGGCTCATCATGATGATGGGCGCCTGCACCGCGGCGAGGCAGGACAGCACGAGGTTCAGCAGGATAAAGGGATAAGGGTCGAAGGAGCCTTCGCCGCGGACGAGGTTGAAGCCCATCCACGCCGCCAGCACCAGCGCGAAGGCGATCAGGAAGCTCCAGGAGCCGCCGAAGCTGGCGACGCGGTCGGCCAGCCACTCGCCGGGGGTGCGGTGCTCGTCGTAGTCGCTGTCGGTGTCCTCGGCCAGGGTGGAGGAAGCGGCCAGGCTTTCGGCCACGCGGTGCTCCAGCTCGCCCAGCTCGCCGCGCTCGGCTTCCAGGAGTTCCTCGACATGGGCCGCGCGGATCCTGGCGACCTCGGCGCGCGACACCAGCGACTCCTCGCTCAGCCCCGGCTTCTCGCGCAGGAGGCGCTCGGCCAGTTCGGGCCGCAGCATGCCCAGCGGCATCAGCTCGCGCCGCGGCAGCACCTGTCCGGTCAGTGCGCAGATGCCCTTCTTTGCAGGCAGGTCCGCGGGTTCGGGGCCGGAGGGTTGCGGGGGCGGGGCCGTGTCGGTCATGGGCAAGGTGTTCCGCGTGAGCCAGAGTCGCTGCTTAGCCCATCTTCACCCCGGAGGCC
The DNA here is from genome assembly GCF_042433915.1 of Roseomonas elaeocarpi. Taxonomy (NCBI): domain Bacteria; kingdom Pseudomonadati; phylum Pseudomonadota; class Alphaproteobacteria; order Acetobacterales; family Roseomonadaceae; genus Roseomonas; species Roseomonas elaeocarpi. The sequence continues at coordinate 154,389 of NZ_JBHLUN010000006.1, forward strand.
GATGCCGGGGCAGGGGGCGGGCCATGACGGAATCGCCGGGTGCTCTTGCGATGGGCGCGGGATGGGGGCCAGTCTGCGTCGAACCCGAACGACTCAGAATTCCGGAGCCGCTGATCCCATGCGCTGGCCTGCCTCGACCGCCCTCCTGCTCACCCTGCCGCTGATGGCGGGGCCCGGCGCGCCGGCGATGGCCCAGGACGCCCGGATCGCCACGCAAACGGAAACCTCCTCGCTGGACCCGCACTTCGCCCTGGTGGGGGCGAACCAGGCCGTCGCGCAGCATATCTTCGACCCGATCATCGGCTCCGACGCCGACCTGCGCCCGGTGCCGGGCCTGACCAGCGTGACCAACCCGCAGCCCGACGTGTGGGAGTTCCGCATCCGCGACGGCGCGGTGTTCAGCGACGGCACGCCGGTCACCGCCGAGGACATCCGCTTCTCGCTGGAGCGCATGCCCAAGGTGCCCAACAGCCCGGCGCCGTTTATCCGCATGCAGGCGGCGGTGACCTCGATGGAGGTGGTGGACAGCCGCACCATCCGCCTCCACTCGCGGGGCGCCGACCCGGCCGTGGTGCTCAATGCCATGACGGCCTACGTCGTGCCGGAACACGTGGCCAAGGACGCCACCACCGCCGACTTCAACAGCGGCCGCGCCGCGGTGGGCTCCGGCCCCTGGCGCTTCGTGAGCTGGCAGCCGGGCGCGCAGCTCGTGCTGGAGCGCAACGACCGTTACTGGGGCCCGAAGCCCGACTTCGCCCGCGCCACGATCCGTCCCATCGCCAGCGACGCGGCGCGCATGGCGGCGCTGCTGTCGGGCGACGTGGACCTGATCGACAACGTGCCGCCGGGCGACATCGCGCGGCTGCGCGCCGATGGCAAGGTGGCGATCACCGCCTCGCCGTCGTCGCGGATCATTTATCTCGCGCTCGACCAGGGCAACGAGGTCACGCCCTTCGTCACGGCGCGCGACGGCAAGCCGCTCGCGGTCAATCCCTTGCGCGACGCGCGGGTGCGGCAGGCGCTGAGCCTCGCCATCAACCGCGACGCGATCGTGGAGCGCGTGCTCCAGCGCAGCGGGCATCCGACCGGGCAGCTGGCGGTGAAGGGGCAGGTCGGCTTCGACGAGGCGCTGGCGGCACCGGCCTTCGACCTCGCGCAGGCCAAGCGGCTGCTCGCGGAGGCGGGATATCCCGACGGCTTCCGCATCACGCTCCATTCGCCCAACAACCGCTACGTCGAGGACGACAAGACCTCGCAGGCGGTGGCGCAGTTCTGGACGCGCCTGGGCATCGACGCACGGGTCGAGGTGATGCCCTCCAACGTCTTCTTCACCCGCGCCGGCAAGCGCGAGTTCTCCGCCTTCCTGATCGGCTTCGGCCACACCACGGGCGACAGCTGGCTCGGCCTGTCGCAGGTGCTGCACAGCTTCGACGGCAAGGGCTATGGCGGGTTGAACCGCGGGCGCTACAGCAACCCGGCCTTCGACGCGCTGATCGATCAGGCGCGCACCGTGCCGGATGCGGACGCACGCGGCGCGCTGCTGCGGCAGGCGCAGGAGATCGCTTTCCACCAGGACGCGGCGATCCTGCCGCTGCACGTGCCCGACAATGTTTGGGCGCATCGCGCGAACCTCCGCTACGAGGGCGGCGTGGACGAGGGCACGCTGGCGCAGCACCTCCACCCCGCCCAGTGAAGGAGAGCGTGACGGAGATCGCGACGGAGATCGCGTCGGGGTTGGTGAGCAGCGTCACGATCCGGCGCCTGGTAGCCGCCGACGCGGAGGCCTTCCGGGTGCTGCGCCTCGCGGCCTTGCAGGGGGCGCCGGACGCCTTCGGCTCCAGCCCCGAGGAAGCGCCGGACCTCGATGGATGCCGGGCGCGGCTCGCCCCGCCGAACACGGTATTCGGCGCCTTTCACCGGGACGCGCCCGCCAGCGGGGCCCCGCCGGGCGAGGCGGGGCCGCAAGGCGAGGGCACCCTGCGCGGCATGGCGGGCTTTTCCCGCAACACCGGGCTCAAGCAGCGGCACAAGGGCTTCCTGTGGGGCGTCTGGGTCGACCCGGTGCTGCGCGGCACCGGCACCGGCCGGGCGCTGGTGGAAGCGGTGATCGCGCGGGCGCGCGGCGAGGTCGAGGCGCTGCAATGCACCGTGACCACCGGCAACGCCGTGGCGCGCGCGCTGTACCAGCGGCTGGGCTTCGTGCCCTACGGCATCGAGCGGCGCGCCCTGCGGGTGGAGGGCCGCGACCTGGACGAGGAATTGCTGGAGATGGATCTGCGCTGATGCGTCGCACCGAACACATGGTGGCCTGCCGCGACGGCGTCCGCCTCGCCACCGACGTTTACCTCCCCGAGGGCGAGGGCCCCTGGCCCACGATCCTGGAGCGCACGCCCTACGGCAAGCGGGAGGTGTCGCGCTCCGAGCGCACGGAGGCCGACCCGAAGCCCGCCCCGCGCGAGGAGGTGGCCGCCACCTTCACCGCCGCCGGCTACGCCGTGGTGTACCAGGACTGCCGCGGCCGCTACGGCTCCGAAGGGGAGTTCGTGAAGTACCTGGCCGATGGCGAGGACGGCTTCGACTGCTGCGCCTGGATCGTGGACCAGCCCTGGTGCAACGGCGCGATCGGCACGATGGGGCTGAGCTACGCCGCCCATACGCAGGCGAGCCTGGGCTGCCTCGATCCGCCGGGCCTCAAGGCGCAGGTGCTCGACTCCGGCGGCTTTTCCGACAGCTGGAACGGCGGCATCCGGCGCGGCGGCGCCTTCGAGCTCAAGCAGGCGACCTGGGCCTTCAACCAGGGCCGGCTGGCGCCGGAAACCCTGGCCGACCCGGTGCGCGCGGCCGCCTTCGCGGCGGAGGACCTCCATGCCTGGTTCGCCCGCTGGCCCTGGAAGCCCGGGCACTCGCCGGTGCGCCACGCCCCGGACTACGAGAACTACCTGTTCGAGCAGTGGACCCGTGGCCCCTTCGACGAGTACTGGCAGCGCCTGGGCATCTACGCCAAGGGCTGGCACGATCGCTACGCTGCGGTGCCGACCGTGCACATGTCGTCCTGGTACGATCCCTATCCCCGCACCGCGACCGAGAATTTCGTGGGCCTGCGCGATGCTGGGCGCGGCACGCCGCACCTGATCCTGGGCCCCTGGACGCATGGCAACCGCTCCCAGACCGCATTCGGCGAGGTGGAGTTCGGCCCTGGCGCCACGGTGGACAGCTGGGCCGGCAACTGGCGCCAGTACCGGCTGCGCTTCTTTGACCGCTGGCTGAAGGGCGACACCGCGGTGCCGGAGGAGCCCACCGTGCGGGTCTTCGTGATGGGCGGCGGCAGCGGGCGCCGAAACGCCGCCGGCCGGCTGGAGCATGGCGGCCGCTGGCGCACCGGCACGGACTGGCCACTGCCCGGCACGCGCTTCGCGGATTTCCACCTGCACGAGGGCGGGACTTTGAGCGAGGCGCCGCCGGCCGCCGGCGCGGCGCCGGTGGAATGGACCTCCGACCCCGCCAACCCGGTGCCCACCGTGGGCGGCGCCATCACCTCGATGGAGCCGCTGATCGCGGGCGGCGCCTATGACCAGCGCGAGCGGGACGGGATGTTCGCCCATCGCGCGCCTTTCCTGCCGCTGGCGTCCCGCCCCGACGTGGTGGTGTTCCAGACCGAACCGCTGCGCGAGGATCTGGAGGTGATCGGGCCCGTGGTGGCGCATCTATGGATCGCCTCGGACGCGCCGGACACCGACATCGCGGCCAAGCTGATCGACGTGCATCCGGCCAGCGCCGACTACCCCCAGGGCTTCGCCATGAACCTGTGCGAGGGCATCCTGCGCTGCCGCTACCGCGACGATCCGGCCGCGCCGAAGCCGCTGGAGCCCGGCGTCGCGGTGCCGGTCACGGTGGAGCTGTTCCCCACCGCCAACCTGTTCCGCGCCGGTCACCGCATCCGCCTCGACATCGCCTCGAGCGAGTTCCCGCACTACGACATCAACCCCCAGACCGGGGAGCCGGAGGGCGCGTGGCGGCGGATGCAGGTGGCGACCAACACGCTGTTCCTCGACGCCGGGCGCCCGTCGCGCCTGGTGCTGCCGGTCGCGCCGGCGGAATGAGGCCGCGCCGCGGCGCCGTGTCCCTGAGCCTCGGGCCCGCACCGGCCCAGCCGGCGGCGGGCGGGGCCGAGGGGCACCACCGGGCGCGCGAACGTGATCGCGGTTGCCGTGCCGGCAACGTTTCGTTGCAGCGGCCGGAGGCGCAGAGAAACAACACGCCTGTCCGCGCGGGGTATTCCGCGCGGGTGGCCAAGTAGAACAAGTCCGGAAAGCGCCGATGCCCTTCGCCCCTCAGCCCGGACCGGCCGGAGATGCTTCCCCGCGCGCGGCCGGTGGACCAGGAAACCGGCCGGGCGCGCAGGGTGCGGCAGCCGCGGCGGGTGACGCCCCCGTGGCGGTGAGCGGCCGCAACCTCAACATCACGCTGGCGGGCGCGCTGCTGACGATGATCCTGGCGGCGCTGGACCAGAACATCGTCAACACCGCCTTGCCGCGCATCGTGGGCGAGCTCGGCGGCGGGGCGCACCTGTCCTGGGTGGTGACGGCCTTCCTGCTGACTTCCACCGCGACCACGCCGCTCTATGGCAAGCTTTCCGACATGTACGGCCGCAAGCGGCTGTTCTACGCGGCGATCGGCATCTTCCTGATTGGCTCGGTGCTGTGCGGCATGGCCGCGAGCATGACGCAGCTGATCGCCTTCCGGGCCCTGCAGGGCCTGGGGGCCGGCGGGCTGATGACGCTGGCGCAGACGGTGATCGGCGACGTCGTGGCGCCCCGCGACCGCGGCCGCTACCAGGGTCTGTTCACCGGCGCCTTCGCGGTGTCGTCCGTGGCCGGGCCGCTGGTGGGCGGCGTGCTGACCTCGGCGCTGAGCTGGCGCTGGGTGTTCTACGTCAACCTGCCGGTGGGGCTGGCGGCGCTGGTGATGCTGGCCATCGGGCTGCGGCACCCGCCGGCGCGGCGGCACCGGGCGATCGACTACCCGGGTGCCGCGCTGCTGGCGGTGGGCACCGCGACGCTGCTGCTGCTGCTGAGCTGGGCCGGCACGGTCTACCCCTGGGCCTCGTCCACGATCATCTGGCTGGCCACCGCCACGGTGGTGCTCTTCGTGGCCTTCCTGTTCCAGGAGCGCCGGGCGGCGGAGCCGATCATCGGGCTGCACCTGTTCCGCTCCCGAATCTACGTGTCGGGCGTCACCGGCTCGGGCATGATGGTCTTCGCGATGATGGGGACCTCGGTGTTCCTGCCGCTCTACTTCCAGCTCGTGCTCGGCATGTCGCCGGCCGCGGCGGGGCTGATGATGCTGCCGCAGGTGGTGGGCATGATCTTCTCCTCCGTGGTGGGTGGGCGGCTGGTGTCGCGCAGCGGTCGCTACAAGCCCTTCCTGCTGTTCGGCGTGGGGGCGGAGGCGGTGGCGCTGGCGTCGCTGGCGGTGTTCGCGCGGCTGGACGCGATCCCGGTGGTGTTCGAGGTCGCGATGCTGATCCTGGGCCTGGGTATGGGCGTCGCCATGCCCAACCTCACCACCGCCGTGCAGAACGCGGTGGACCCGCGCGAGATGGGGGTCGCGACCTCCTCCATGAGCTTCCTGCGGTCACTGGGCGGCGCGCTGGGCGTGACCCTGTCCGGGGCGTTGATGGCGGCCTGGCTGAACAGCCTGCTGTCCGGCCTGTCGGCCAGGGTGGACGTCCAGGCACTGCTGGAGCACGGCGTCAGCGCGCTGGTGGGCCTGAGCGCCGAGCAGCACGCGGCCGTGGTGGCCGCCTACCGTTCCGCCATCGCCGTCAGCTTCACCCTCAGCGGCGTGGTGATGACGCTGGCCTTCCTGCTGGCGGTGAGCCTGCCGGTGCTCAAGCTGCGTGCCGCCGGCGAGGAGCCGGTGACGCGGCCCGCGCTCCAACCCGTCGCGCCGCCGGCGGAGGAGCGTGGAGGCCTCGGCTTGCGGCCGGCGGGCCGTCCCCAGTCACCGCGGGACTGAGGCGCCGGGCGAGCCATCCCGGGTGAAGCCGGGACGGACACAACCTCAGGCCTCCGCCACGGCGGGGTGGCGCTTCTGAGCCGCGGGGCGGGGCTGCTGGAAGCGCATCTCGGTCTTCACCTCCACCACGTTGGCATTGAAGACGGAGTCGTTGATCTGCACCGGCTGCCCGCCGGCGAGTGACACGACCCCGATCAGCCGCAGGTGGGCGCTGCCCTCCGGCACGCGCAGCACGGCCGCCAGCTCGGCATCGGCCGTGACCGCGCCGATGCGCTGGACGTTTCCGTCGATCACCTCGTCCATCGCCTGTTCCAGCGCGCCTCCCGGCAGGCCCAGGTCCAGCAGGTGCTGGGGATGGCGCTCGGCGAAGCTGGCCGGGTACCAGATGCTGCTGAACATGATCGGCAGGTTGCCCGCGTAGCGCAGCCGCAGGATGCGGCGGAAGCGGCCACGAAGCTCCCGATCAAGGGGGGAGGGCAGGTCCGACGCCTCGACGTCGCGGCGCCCGAGGATCTCGATGCGGGTCGCCTGCCCCAGGGACTTGGCCATCTCGTCGAGGTTCATCATGGCCGTGGCGTGCCAGGGAATGCGCGAGCGCAGGACCTCGGTGCCCCGGCCATGGACGCGGCGCGCCAGTCCCAGCCGCGCCAGGTCGTTGAGGGCGCGCACCACGGTGATGCGTGACATGCTGTGCTGCTGGCAGAGTTCGCGCTCGGACGGGAGCATGTCCCCGGGCCGGTAGCGGCCTGCGAGGATCGCGTCCTGCAGTTCGGAGCGGAGTTGCTGATGGAGCGACATGTTGGACGCCCGCACCGGTGCTGATGCCATCGGTCAGGACACCCGTTGCCTGCCAGTTCTTGGTCTCAACGCGGCAGGACGCGATAGGCGGCATGTCTCCTTGCGTAACAAGCCATGTCCCGGCGGCGCGGCCCGGCGCACCGGCGCTGCCCCTGCCCGCGAAGGCTGCGCCGGCCTCATCCCAGGTTGCTCCGCTCCGGCCCACCCCGCTGCGGGCTACCCCCCTCCTGGCCACTTCCCGCTGGGTCGCTTCCTTCTAGGCCGCCCCGGCCCACCGCCTCGCCCACCAGCAGCAACGCCGGGCCGCCCTGGGTCCAGCCCGGCGCCGCGGCCGCGACCTCCGGCAGGGTGCCGCGCAGCACGCGCTGGTCCGGGCGGCTGCCGTTCTCCACCAGGGCGGCCGGGGTGGCGGGCGGCAGGCCCGCCGCCAGCAGCCCGTCGCGCACCCGCGCCAGCGTGGAGACGCCCATGTAGATGGCCAGCGTGTGGCCGGGGCGGGCCAGCGCCGCGAAGTCGAGCCCGACCTCGCCGTCGCGGGTGTGCCCGGTGGCCAGCACCAGGGCCTGCGCGCAGTCGCGATGGGTCAGCGCGATGCCCGCCGAGGCGGCGCAGGCCAGCGCCGCGGTGACGCCGGGCACCACGGCGTAGGGGATGCCGGCGGCGGCCAGCGCCTCCGCTTCCTCGCCGCCGCGGCCGAACACGAAGGGGTCGCCGCCCTTGAGCCGCACCACCTGAAGACCCTCGCGGGCCAGTTCCACCAGCAGCTCGTTGATCTGGTCCTGCGGCACGCAGTGCCTGGCGCGGGCCTTGCCCACGAAGATGCGCCGCGCGTCGCGGCGGGCGAGGTCGAGGACCTCTTCCGGCACCAGCCGGTCATGAACCACGACGTCGGCCTCGCCCAGCACGCGGAGCGCGCGCAGCGTCAGCAGGTCCGCGGCGCCCGGGCCGGCGCCCACCAGGTGAACGAAGCCCGGGGAGCGCATCTCTGCCCCCGCCAGCGCGGCTTCCACCGAGCGCGCGGCCTCCTCCTCGCGCCCTTCCAGCGCGAGGCTGGCGGCGGGGCCGCGCAGCACCGCTTCCCAGAAGCGGCGGCGGGCAGCGGTGTCGGGCAGGGCGCGGCGGGCCGTTTCCTTGAAGCGTTCGGCCAGGGCGCCCAGCCGTGAGAGGCCCGGCGGCAGCACGGCCTCGATCCGCTGACGCAGCAGCCGCGCCAGCACCGGCGCCGTTCCCCCGGTGGAGATGCCGATCGTCACCGGGTCACGGTCCAGGATGGCGGGGGTGATAAAGGAGCAGAGTTCCGGCCGGTCCACGATGTTGACCGGCACGCCGCGGGCCTGCGCGAGTTCGGAGAGGGCGCGCAGATCCGCCTCCGGCGCGCCGGCGCCGAAGGCGGCCGCGCAGCCGTCCAGCGCCTCGGGCTCGAAGCGTGCGCTTCGCCGCAGCGTGGCGCCGGCGCCGCGCAGCAGGGCCGCCTTGCTCTCGATGGCCTCGCCCTCGCCCAGCAGCAGCACCGCGCGCGATCTCAGGTCAAGAAAAGCCGGGAAGTGGCGCATAGGGTGGAAGCGGAACCGGAACGGGGGCCAAACGGCGGGAAGGCTGCGGAAACGAGTATAGCGGGGTTTCAGGAGATTCTCACAAGGGAGCGGCCGGGCCCGCCAGTCAGGCCGGCCACAGACGCAGCAGGGCCAGCGCCACCACGCCCATGGGGATCGACAGGGCGAGCTGGCCGGTGCGCCACTGCGTCAGCATCACCGCCGCCGCGGCCAGGAGGCCGGTGACCCCGGCCTCGGCGAGGGCCGGGGTGACGTAGGCCACGAAGAGCGGTCCCGGCAGTTCCCGCAGCATCGCCTCCAGGAAGCGTGGCAGCTGGACCGCACGGCGCAGCACGGTGCCGGCGATGCGGCACAGGTAGGTGGCGGCCGCCATCGCGAGCACCGCCCCGAGCACGTCCCAGCGCAGCAGCCAGGCGTCCGCGGTCACCGCCGGAGGCTCCGGACCGTGCGGACGGACCGACGGGGGGCGCGGAGGGGCGTCACGCGGCGCGCTCCCGCCGCCGCTGCCGCAAGGCCCCCAGCGCCGCGCCGCCCAGGGCGCCGATCAGCAGCGGCAGGGGCACTGGCAGGTGCAGCCGCCAGGCCGCCAGCGCCAGGAACCCGGCCAGGAACCAGGGCGCCAGGTCCTGCGCCCGGCTGCGCCACATCGGCACCAAGAGGGCGATAAAGGCCGCGGGCGCTGCGAAGTAGAGGGGGTGGCCGGGCGGCAGCCGCACCAGCCCGCCCATGACATGGCCGGCGGCGCAGAACAGCGTCCAGCCCACCCAGAGCAGCAGGCCGGTGCCCAAGAGGAAGCCGGCGTCGCGCCGCCCGGCGCGCTCCTCCGGGATCGAGAGGGCGAAGCCGTGATCCGTGAGGAAGCCCAGCGTCAGCCAGGTGCGCCAGCCGCGTGCCCGGGCGAACCAGGGCGTCAGCGCGGCGCCCATCGGCAGGAGGCGCAGGTTCACGAAGAAGGCGGCCAGCGCGGCGGCCAGCCAGGGCGCCGGGTCGCTCCAGAGTTCCAGCCCCAGCAACTGCGCGGAGCCCGCGAAGACCACCGCGCTCATCACCGTGGTTTCCGCCAGCGACAGGCCGCGGCCGGCCGAAACCACGCCCACCACCAGGGCGAAGGGGATCAGGCCGAGCAGCAGCGGCACCGCCGTGCGCAGGCCTCGCAGGACGCCGGCGCGCGTGAAGCCGGAGCCGGATTCTACTGGTGGCTGGGTGTTCGGTGCGGTCACGGCGGTCAGTCGCGGCGCGAGGCCAGGATGTGCGCTTCCGCCTCGGCCGGGTCGGTGTCCAGCGCCCGTTCCGCCACCTCGCGGGGGAAGCCGGCGCGGGCCAGCGAGCCCATCGCCTTCAAGCGCGCGGCCTCGTCCGGGGCGTCGACCCGGGCGAAGGGGCCCTGCCGGCGGCGGCGCAGGTGGGTCAGCGCCGCGGTCAGCTCGTCGGTCTCGGCTGCCTCCAGGGTCTGTGCGGCGAGGTCGGCGTCGATGCCCTTGGTGGCCAGGTGGGCTGCGGTGGCACGGCGGGAGCGTCCGGCGCGGGCCAGGCGCCGCGTCCGCGCGGCGGCGAAGGCGGCATCGTCCACGACGCCGGCCTGCACCAGCGCGGCGGCCACTTCGGCCGCCGCCGCGCGCGCCCGCGCCACGGCTGCCTCGACCTGCTCGCTGGGCTGCGCTTCGCGGGCGGCGCGCTGGGCCCAGCGGCTGATGCGCCGGGTGAGCACCTGCACGAGGTTGCGCTCCGTGCTGCTGAAGCGCGCGAGGTGGTTGAGCGCCGCCTCCCGCAGGCTCGCCGCATCCGGGGGCGGCCCGGCCGGGATCTCGCGCCGCTCCCGCACGGGGGGGCGGCGGCCGCGACCGGAGGCCGGACGGCCCGCCGGATCCGGCGCTTCGGCGAGAGGACGATCTGGTTTTCTCACGCTGCCGATCCTGCCACGGCCCAGCGGGGTCGCCCAGCGGGGTCGCCCGGCGGGGTCGCCCAGCGGGGTCGCCCGGCGGGGTCGCCCAGCGGGGTCGCCCAGCGGGGTCGCCCGGCGGGGGCGCCCGGCGGGGTTGCCCGGCGGGGTTGCCCGGCGGGGGCGCCCGGCGGGGGCGCCCGGGGGGCGCCCAGTGGAGGCGCCTGACGGGGTTGCCGAACGGGTCATCCAGCGGGGGCAACCGGCCCGGGGAGGCGGCGTTTGAGCGCCACACCCCGTCATCGTCGCGGCCCGGAAAAGAGGAGAAGACCGATGACACCACGCAGCAACCTGTTCGCCATGACTGCCGTCGCCGCGCTGCTGTCGGCCCTGCCGGTGCTGGCGCAGAACGCCCTGGCCCCGCGCGACGGCGCGCCGGGTAACCCGCCGTCCACGGCCACGCAGCGCGCCGCCGACGGCGCGACCGGCAACGGCACGCCGGCCGATGGCACGCCCGATAACCCGCCGGGAACCGCGCTCGGCCGCGCCGCGGACCGGGCGCTGGGCACCAACATGTCCGGCGCCTACCCGCAGAACAGCGACGGCACGGCGGGCAACCCGCCCGGCACCGCGGCGGGACGCGCCGCCGAGCGGGCCGCCGGATCGGTCGGCAACGGCCCGGCCGCGACCGGCGAGGCCAACAACGGCGCCGTGGCCACGGGCACCGTCGGCACCACCGGCGGCATGGGCCTGAACCGCCCCGCCGCGCGCGGCGAGGAGCGTCGTGCCAGCAGGATCGTGGGCGCCAGCGTTTACAACGACCGCAACGAGACGATCGGCTCGGTGGACGACCTCGTGCTCAGCGACGGCGGCTCCCCCACGGCGGTGGTGTCGGTGGGCGGCTTCCTCGGGATCGGTTCCAAGCTGGTGGCCGTGCCCTTCAACCAGATGCGCTGGAACGCGGAACAGTCGCGCTGGGTGCTGAACGGCGTCACCAAGGACAGCCTCACGGCGCTGCCTGCCTTCTCCTATAGCGACCAGGGCTGAGGATCAGGCGCGGCGGGCGAGGGGAGATGGCTGCCGTCGCGGTCGCAGCCCTGCTTCCGCCGGGCGTCCAATTTTTAACCGACGTCGGGAACCTTGATGGAAGGGGGGCGTTGGCGAGAGACCCCTCACGGGGACAGGCAATCGAGGAGTTTACCAGGCATGTTCCACCGTTCGACGCTTCGTGGTGTTGCCGCCGCCGTTGCCGTTCTCGGCCTGGCGGCCTGCGCGGACCACGGCGGCAGCCGTCCGGGCAACCCGTCCGGCACGGCCGCGGAACGCGCCATCGACCGTGCGGCCGGCACCAACACTTCCGGCGCTTATCCGGCGCAGTCCGACGGCACGCGCGCCAACCCGCCGGGTACCGCGGCGGAGCGGCTTTATGACCGCACCACCAACTCCAACACCTCGGGCGCCTACCCGGCCCAGACCAACCGCCCGGGCACGGCGGCGGAGCGCGCGCTGGACCGCGCGGCCGGCACCGACACCTCGGGCGCCTATCCGCGCCAGCGCGACTGCACGGCCAGCAACCCGCCGGGCACCGCCGTCAGCCGTGCGCTGGGCACCACCAACCCCAACGACTGCCGCTAAGGACCCGCGGCGGCAGGGCGCATCCAACGCCCTGCCGCCGGCCTCATGCAGCGCCCGCCGGTCGGCCATCGCCGCCGGCGGGCGCCTTTGTTTTGACCCGCTTTCCCGTTTGCGGCATGGTCCCCGGCCTCCCCGATGCGTCGCGGGTGTCGCGGCGCGGGGAGCAGTTCTCAAGGGACGTTTGACCCCGTGATCTCCGCTTTGATGCCGACCTACAACCGTGCCGACCTCGCTTTCGAGCGGGGCGAGGGCGCCTGGCTGTGGACGGTGGACGGGCGACGATTCCTGGATTTCGGGTCGGGCATCGCCACCACCTCCATCGGCCATGCCCACCCGCACCTCGTGCAGGCCGTGGCCGAGCAGGCGGCCCGGGTGATGCACGTGTCCAACCTGTACCGCGTGCCGCAGGCCGAACGGCTGGCGCAGCGGCTGGTCGAGACCTCCTTTGCCGACAGCGTGTTCTTCGCGAACTCGGGTGCCGAGGCGAACGAGGGCATGATCAAGGCGGTGCGCAAGCATTACGCCGAGACCGGCCAACCGGAGAAGTTCCGGATGATCTGCTTCGAGGGCGCCTTTCACGGCCGCACGCTGGCGACCCTGGCGGCCACCGGCAACCCCAAGTACCTGGCCGGCTTCGGTCCCGTGGTGGACGGCTTCGACCACGTGCCCTTCGGCAACATGAACGCGGTACGCGACGCCATCGGCCCGAACACGGCCGCGATCATGATCGAGCCGATCCAGGGCGAGGGCGGCGTGCGTCCGGCCGACCTGCGCTTCCTGCAGGAACTGCGCGCGGTGTGCGACGAGTTCGGGCTGCTGCTGGCGCTGGATGAGGTGCAGACCGGCATGGGCCGCTCGGGCAAGCTCTGGGCGCACCAGTGGGCCGGGATCGAGCCCGACGTGATGAGTGCCGCCAAGGGTATCGGCGGCGGTTTCCCGCTGGGCGCCGTACTGGCCAAGGAAAAGGTCGCGCAGTACCTCAAGCCCGGCACGCACGGCACGACCTACGGCGGCAACCCTCTGGCCACCACGGCCGGCAATGCCGTGCTGGACGTGATCCTGGCGCCGGGCTTCCTGGAGCACGTCGACCGCGTGGGGCGCTACCTGTGGCGCGGCATGCTCGACCTCGCGGCGCGTCACCCGACGGTGGTGTCGGGCGTGCAGGGCGCGGGTATGCTGCTGGGGCTGAAGCTGCACGACGCGGTGTCCAACACCGAGATGCAGGGCGCCGCGGTGGCGGAAGGGCTGCTGACCGTGGCGGCGGGGATGAACGTGCTGCGCCTGGCACCGCCGCTGATCATCACCGAGGCGGAGGCCGACGAGGCGCTGCGCCTGCTCGACCGCGCGGCGCTGCGCATGACGCCGGGCAACGCTCAGGTGGCGGCCAAGTGAGCGCGGTTCTCCGGAGCGTGGACGGCGGCCCAGGGGACAACCGGGGAAGTGGCGAGGCGGCATCGCCGCTGCGCCACTTCCTCGACCTCGCGGACCACGACACTGCGACGCTGCGCCGGATGCTCGACCTCGGCGTGCGCTGCAAGCGCGGCGAGATCGCCGACAAGCCGCTTGCCGGCAAGACCGTGGCGCTGATCTTCGAGAAGCCCTCGACCCGCACGCGCGTGTCCTTCGAGGTCGGCATCCGGCAACTCGGCGGCGACGTGGTGGTGCTGAGCGGCAAGGACAGCCAGCTCGGCCGTGGCGAAAGCCCGGCCGACACGGCGCGCGTGCTGTCGCGCTACGTCGACGCGATCATGCTGCGCACCGACAAGGCGTCGAAGCTGCAGGAGCTGGTGGCGCACGCCACCGTTCCCGTGATCAACGGTTTGACCGACCTGTCGCACCCCTGTCAGCTGATGGCCGACGTGATGACCTTCGAGGAACATCGCGGCCCCATCGCCGGACAGGTCGTGGCCTGGACGGGCGACGGCAACAACGTCGCACGGTCGTTCATCCAGGCGGCGGCGCGGCTGAACTTCACGCTGCGCGTCGCGACGCCGCCGGAACTCTCGCCGCCGGCGCAACTGGTGGACTGGGCCCGGGCGGAAGGGGCGCGCATCGAGGTCACGGCCGACGTGGTGTCGGCGGTGCGCGGGGCGCGCTGCGTGGTGACCGATACCTGGGTCAGCATGTCGGACGAGAAGGAGGGCGGCCCCACCAGCCGCCACAACCAGCTCGCACCGTATCAGCTCAACGCAGCACTTCTGCGACACGCGGCGCCGGACGCCATCGTGATGCACTGCCTGCCGGCCCATCGTGGCGAGGAGATCACCGACGAGGTGATCGACGGGCCGCAGTCGGTGGTGTTCGACGAGGCCGAGAACCGCCTGCACGCCCAGAAGGGCGTGCTGCTCTGGGCGCTCGGCATCGGCTGAGCGGCCTGCCTGCCCGCCCCGGCGGGCAGGTCCGGCTGCCCGAACTCAGGCGGCCGGGGGCGAGGACATCATCTCCCGGATCCTGGCCGCCAGCTCGTGCATCGCGAAGGGCTTGTTGATCCGCGGTGCCTCGGGCGGCAGCAGGCTCTGCCCGTTCGTGCCGTCAAAGGCGTAGCCGGTCACGAACAGCACCCGCAGCCCGGGATGCGACTGCTGCACGGCCTCGGCCAGCTGCGGCCCGTTCATGCCGCCGGGCAGCCCCACATCGGTGAGCAGCAGGTCGATCGCGGCACCCGATCGCAGGATGGCCAGCGCATCCGCGGCGTTGCCGGCTTCCAGCGCCACGTAGCCGAGCTCCCGCAGCACCTCCAGCACCAGCATGCGGACGCTGGGCTCGTCCTCCACCACCAGCACGGTTTCGCCGGCGCCGGGGGCGAGCGGCTGCAGCGTTCCAGGCGCTTCGGTGCGCAGCTCCTCGCCCTGGTGGCGCGGCAGCAGCAGCGTCACCGTGGTGCCCTGGCCCAGGGTGCTCGCGAGGCGGACGTGACCGCCCGACTGCGCCACGAAGCCGTAGAGCATCGACAGGCCGAGGCCGGTTCCCTTGCCCAGCGGCTTGGTGGTGAAGAAGGGGTCGAAAACCTTGTCCAGCACGGATTCCGGGATGCCCGTGCCGTTGTCGGCGACCGACAGGCTGACGTAGCTGCCGGGCTGCTCATGCCGCCCGGCGGCGTCCGGAGCGGCGGTGCCTGCAACCTCGATGTTGCCGGTGGTGATGGTGAGCGTGCCGCCGTCGGGCATCGCGTCGCGGGCGTTGATCGCCAGGTTGAGCAGCGCGTTCTCGAGCTGGTTCGGGTCGCACAGCGTGGACCAGAGATCGTCCGCGAGCGAGGTCTCGATCCGCACCTTCTCGCCCACGGTCCGGTGCAGCAGCTCGGTGACGGACTGCACCAGCGCGTTCACGTCGGTGGGCCGCGGGGCGAGGCTTTGCCGGCGCGCGAAGGCGAGCAGCCGGTGCGTCAGCGCCGCCGCGCGGTTGGCCGAGGTCATCGCCGCGTCCATGTAGCGGCGCAGCTCGCCGACGCGGTTCTGCGCGATGCGCTTGCCCATCAGCTCCAGCGAGCCGACGATGCCGGTCAGCAGGTTGTTGAAGTCGTGCGCGATGCCGCCGGTGAGCTGGCCCAGCGCCTCCATCTTCTGCGACTGCCGCAGCTGCTCCTCGGTGCGGCGCAGCGCCTCCTGGGCTGCTTTCTCGGCGGAAACGTCGCGCCCGAAGGCGTAGATCAACCCGTCCTGGCCGGCGACCGCCTTCCAGGCCACGGTGCGGTAGCCGTCGTCCTGCGCCCGCAGCCGACCCTCGTGGCTCAAGGGCGCGCCGGCATCCGGGCGATGCGCGAAGGCGGCCTGCCAGGAAGCCTGGTCCTCGGGGTGATCGAGCGTTCCGGGCGCCATGGACAGGATTTCCGCCTCGCTCCAGCCGAGCAGGCGTTGCCAGGCGGGATTGACGCTGCGCCACCCGGTTCCGGGCTCGTACACGCCGAGCAGGTCGTCCGACAGTGCCCAGATGCGGTCGCGCTCCGCCGTGCGTTCCGCCACCAGCGCTTCCAGCTGCTGGTTGAAGCGCAGCAGCTCGGCCTCGTTGTGCTTTTCGCGGTCGATGTCGTGCACCACGACGCAGCCGCCCACCACCTCCTGCGTCTGGGCGTCGCGCACCGGGGCGCCGGAGATGCGCAGCCAGCCGCGGCTGCCGTCGCCGCGCAGGTAGAGGACCTCCTCGGTGGTGCTGTCGCCCCGCACGGCATGGCGCAGCGGCCAGTCGCCCGGCGTGACCGGCCGCCCGTCGGGCAGCCAGCCCTGCCATTCGCCGTAGTCCTCGTGGCGCTGGGAGAAGGGCACCGGGCTGCGGATGATCTCCGACATGCGGCGGTTGCTCAGCACGATGCGGCCGCTCGGCGCCTCGGCCAGCAGGACGCCCACCGGCACGTTCTCGAACAGCGTGGCGAAGCGCGCGCGTTCCTGCGCGAGCTGCAGCAGCAGCGCTTCGCGCTCCGCCTCGGCCCGCTTGCGCTCGGTGATGTCGGCCATGGCGCCGATCATGCGCAGGGCCCGACCCGCGCCGTCGCGCAGCACGTAGCCGCGGTCGTGAACCTCGGCGTAGCGGCCGTCGGCGCGGCGGAAGCGGTACTCGTCGGACCAGGTCGAGGCGGTGCCGGCCAGCGTGTCCTGGATGCTGCGCTCCAGGCGGGGACGGTCGTCGGGGTGGATCTGGCCGAGCCACCAGCCGCCGGCGTGCCCGGTCAGGCCCGGCGCGTGGCCGAACAGGGATTGCAGCGCGTCGTTCCAGGTGACCTGGTTCTGCACCACGTCCCAGTCCCAGATGGCGTCGTTGGTGGCGCGCTGGGCGAGGCGGTAGCGTTCCTCGGTCAGGCGCGTCGCGTCCTCGGCGCGGCGGATCCGCAGCAGCGCGCGCACGGCGGCCAGGAGTTCCTGCGGCGGCGTCGGCTGGCTGAGATAGCCGTCGGCGCCCCCGTCGAGGCCGCGGACGCGGTCGTCGCTGGCGATGAAGCTGGCCGAGGTCTGGAGCACCAGCACCCGCGGATGGTCGCGCTTGATGGCCGCGCAGACCGCGTGGCCGTCCATGTCGGGCAGCTTCACGTCCAGCAGCACCAGCGCCGGCCTGCGCTCCGCCACCAGTTGCAGCGTTTCTGCGCCGTTGCGCGCCTCGATCACCGCGAAGCCGCCGCGTTCCAGCGTCCTGGTCCGGGCGTAGCGGCCGGCCTCGGTGTCGTCGACGTTGAGGATCAGCTCGCTCACGCCGGTCTCCAGTGGGGAAGGGCGGCGCGCATCACGTCCAGCACGCGCTCGCGGGTGATCGCGTCCTTGGTCAGGATGGCTTGGGCGCGGGCCAGCTGCGCCCGGTCCGCGGGCTCGAGGATGGAGGAGGTGCAGATCACCACCGGCACGGTTGCGGCCGGCCCCTCCGCCAGGCGGCGCAGCACCTCGGTTCCGTCCAGGTCCGGCATCCGCAGGTCCAGGAAGATCATCTCCGGCGGCTCCGCCTCGGCCCGCCGCAGGCCGGCCCGGCCGCCTTCTTCCTCGGTGACCTCGATGCCGGCAGGCATGGCGTGGCGCAGCACGTAGCGCGAGGTTTCCTCGTCGTCGATCAGCAGGATGCGGGGGTGGATACCACCCGGATCGGCCGTCTTCGCGATGTCGGAGGGGATGCGGAGAACAAAGGTGCTGCCCTGGCCGGGCGTGCTGGTGAAGGTCAGGTCGCCGCCCAGCAGCTCCGCCAGCTTGCGCGACAGTGACAGGCCGAGACCCGTGCCGCGGGTGTTGCGCTGGAGCGGGTTTTCCGCCTGCCCGAACTCCTGGAAGATCAGCTCGGCATCCTCGGGCGCGATGCCGATGCCGGTATCCGCCACGCTGAAGTGGCAGAAGCCGGTGCGGCTGTCGTGGCGGCAGCTGACGCGCACCTCGCCGGCCTCGGTGAACTTCAGCGCGTTGCTCACGAGGTTGCGCAGCACCTGGGCGACCTTGCCCTCGTCGGTGTGCAGCGTGACGCAGCAGGTGCTGTCGTCGAACACCAGTTCCACGGTGTCGCGCGTTTGCAGGGGGCGGAGGACGCCGCGCAGCGCGCCGAACAGGGTGACGATGTTGAAGCGGCTGAGGCGCAGCTCCGCCTTGCCGGCCTCGACCTTGCTCAGGTCCAGCAGGTCGTTGACCAGCTCGCTCAGGTTCTCGGCGGACTGGCGGATATAGGTGACCTGCCGCTCCTGCTCGGATGACAGCTCCCCGTCCAGGCGGTCGAGCAGCATGCGCGACAGGGCCAGGATCGAGTTCAGCGGCGTGCGGAACTCGTGCGTCATGTTGCTCAGGAAGCGGGTCTTGAGCTCGCTGGCGCGACGGAGCTCCTCGGCGCGTTCCTCGAGCTCGGAATACAGGGCGACGACGCCGCGGTTGGTGTCCACCAGCTCGGCATTGACGCGGTTGAAATCTTCCTGCCGACCCTGCAGGGCGTCGAGGCTGGCCAGCAGTTCCCGGTTCTGGGCCTGCAGCTCCGCCACCGGATCGTCGCCCGGTTGCCGCGAGAGTTCCCCGCGCAGCGCGGCGAGTTCAGCCTCGTCGGGATGGGCGCCGGGCGGGAGGTGCCGGGCGAAGCGGACGCGCGTGCCGTGCGCGGAGCTCTCGATCCGGAACTCGTCCATCAGCCGGCGCGTGCCGGCGATGCCCAGGCCCATGCCGGTGTGCGACACGTAGCCGCCGCCCAGCACCGCATCGAGGTCGGGAATGCCGCGCCCCTCGTCCGCGACCTCGACGGCCAGGCTGTAGACCGCGCCGGCGCTTCCCGCGGCGGAGCGCTCCAGCGCGAAGCTCACGGTGCCGCCGCCGGCGTAGCGGATGGCGTTGCGCGCGATCTCCGACACGGCGGTGGCGATGCGCGCCTGGTCCTGCACGTCGAAGCCCAGGCGTGCCGCGATGCTGCGGGCCATGCTGCGGGCCTTCACCAGGCTTTCGGGCCGCGGCAGGCCGAGGATCAGCAGGGGCCACCTCATGCCGGCATCTCCGCCCGGCCCGGGGCCAGCACGGCGACGGTGGCATCGTCGCGCCCGCGCGCGGCGTCGCGGTAGATCACGCCCGCGATCAGCGTGGGATGCCGGCGGGTGATGCCGGGCAGGTGGTCCAGCTTCCAGGAGGTGGCGATGCCGTCGGAGTGCAGCACCACCAGCGCATCCCGGGGGCAGGGATAGGGCGTGGCCTGGAAGCGCGAGGCGGTGTGGCCGAGGGTGCCATTGTGCGACACCATGTGCCGCGGCTTGTGCCCGTCCAGGATGAGGCCCGCGACGTTGCCCACGCCGCCGTAGGTGACCTGCCCCGGCGTTTCCCCGAAGGGCAGCGCGCCGCGCGCGACCGACACCGCGGCGCCGCGGGTATGACGCAGCCCATCGTGGAGGCGCCGCAGCACGGAGGCCAGGTCTTCCGCCGGATCGGCCTGCCGGAAGCGGCGCACTGCTTCGAGCGAGGCTTCCGCCGCCTGCGGGCCATGGCCCAGTCCGTCGGCCACCAGCAGGAGCCAGTGCTCGCCCTCGGTCCGCAGCGCCCAGCCGTCGCCGCACACTTCCTCGCCGGGCTTGGGCAGGCTGACGGTGCCGTGGCGCAGGGGGGCGGGCGGAACGGTGCCCCGGTCGCGCCGCAGCCGCGCCAGCACGGCGGTCCCCTGGCCGGGCGTGGAGTGGATGTCGAACAGGTCTGACTGGCGCCGCACCGCACCCAGGCCGGTGCCCGGGGTTCCGGCGGTGGAAAACCCGTCCTCCAGGCAGGCGGAAATGTTGTCCATGCCGCGCCCGCGGTCGAGCGCGATCATCTCCACCGCCTCGATTCCGTCTTCCTCCACCGTGCCGAGCAGGATCTCGCCCGTGCCGCCCGGCGCGTGGCGCGGGCCGGCGTCGCGGGGGATGGCGTGGCGGAGGATGTTGCCGGCCAGCTCGCTCGCCACCAGGGCGACGCGGCCGGCGTCCTCTTCCCCGAAGCCGACCCGCTTCGCCAGGGCCGCCGCCTGGCGGCGTGCCGCGGCGACCTGGCTCTGGTCGAGGATGGGAAGGCTTTCCATGTTTCTACTTCCAGCGCGCGATGGTCACGCGGGTTCCCTGGCCGGGCGCGGAATGGAGGTGGAACTCGCTGCTCAGCCGCTTGGCGCCGCCGAGGCCGAGCCCCATGCCCTTGCCGGAAGTGAAGCCGTCGCGCAGGGCCTGCTCGATGTCGGGGATGCCGGGGCCCTGGTCGGTGAAGGTGATGCGCACGCCGCGCCGCGCCGGCTCCTGGATGACCTCCACCGCCGCCTCGCCGCCGCCGCCGTATTCCAGGGCATTGCGCGCGAGCTCGCTGGCGGCGGTGATGATCTTGGTCTGGTCCACCAGCCCCAGGCCCGCCTGCACGGCGCGGGCGCGGACTTCCTGGCGGACCTTGACCACGTCCTCGCTGCGGCGGATGGGCAGGGTGCTAAGCACCGGGGGCGGCATCCTCGTCGTCCTCGTCAGCCGCGTCGTCCCGCGCCAGGGCGGCCAGGCGCGCGCTGATCAGCGCCATGCCGCGCTCGGCATTCAGGGCGGTCCGGACGCCGGGCAGCGACAGGCCCAGCTCCACCAGGGTGATGGCCACGGCCGGGCGCATGCCGACCACCACGGTTTCGGCGTCGAGCATCCGCGACACGCTGGCGATGTTGGCCAGCATCCGGCCGATGAAGCTGTCCACGATCTCGAGGCCCGAGATGTCGATCAGCACGCCCTTGGCACCGGTGGCGACGATGCGGTTGGTCAGGTCCTCCTCCAGCGTGAGGGCCAGCTGGTCGTGCATGTCCACCTGGATCGTGACCAGCAGCGCCGGTCCGATCTTCAGGATCGGGATTCGCTCCATGGCGTCAGGCCGCCCGGTCGGCGCTGCCCGGGGAAGCGCCCGGGGTGGAAGGGGTCGTGCCGGGGCGGCTTCGCACCACGCGCCGCCCCAGCCGGGTCAGCGCCAGGGCGAAGGCGTCGGCGAGCGTGGCCTTGCTCACCACGTTCAGCTCCACGCCCAGGTGCACCATGGTCTGGGCGATCTGCGGCCGGATGCCGCTGACGATGCAATCGGCGCCCATCAGCCGGGCGGCGGAGATGGTTTTCAGCAGGTGCTGCGCCACCAGCGTGTCCACCGTCGGCACGCCGGTGATGTCCACGATGGCGATCTCGGCCTCATGGTCCACGATGGCCTGTAGGAGGTTCTCCATCACCACCTGGGTGCGCGTGCTGTCCAGCGTGCCGATCAGCGGCAGCGCCAGGATGCCGTCCCACAGCTTCACCACGGGGGTCGAGAGTTCCTGCAGCTCCTGCTGCTGGCGCACGATGATCTCCTCGCGCGAGCGCTGGAACACCCCGA
The DNA here is from genome assembly GCF_042433915.1 of Roseomonas elaeocarpi. Classification (NCBI taxonomy): domain Bacteria; kingdom Pseudomonadati; phylum Pseudomonadota; class Alphaproteobacteria; order Acetobacterales; family Roseomonadaceae; genus Roseomonas; species Roseomonas elaeocarpi. The sequence goes on from NZ_JBHLUN010000006.1 coordinate 175,550, forward strand.
TCGTGTAAAGGCCGAGCGCGTCGATCAGGCGGCTGGCCGCGCCGGTGGCCTCCGCCAGGGCAGAACCTTGGTCGCCGTGGTGCCGGCGCAGCAGCGCGAAGAGCGGCTCCTTCAGCGAGAACACGAAACTCGCCGTCTCGGTGGCGCTGAAGCCCTGCAGGGCGCGGCTGCGCGACAGGTCGCCCAGGAGGTCGCGCACAGGGGTATAGGCGGAACCGTTCACGTCGGACCGGCCGGAGGCCACGGCCTGTTGAAGGGCATGCAGGAGGTCGGTGCACTGGGTCAGCAGCTCGCCCCGGCCGATCCGGCCGTCGCTGATCAGGGCGGCGTTGGCCTCGTTCCAGGCGCGGGTGAGCTCCGCTTCCCCCTCGGCCAGGATGGCGGGGATGCCGGTCGCGGAGAAATCGGAGTCGGAGGAAAGAGGCATGAACGTCCTTGGCCGCGGGCGGGACCGATGCGCCTCATTGCCTGCACTTCCCCGGACCGGCAATGGAGGGGGGCGGGTCGGGGATATTCAACATGGCGTGGCGAGGAAACGGCCGGGGATGCCACGCGCCGGGCGCGGTCCCATCTCCTCGCTGTTCCCTTCCGGGCCGCTCGTCCCGCGGCAGGCCCAGGCAGCGCGACGCGGGGTTCGTCCGGCCGGGCTTGCCAGGCGCGCCGCGGGGCGGCAGCACGCGGGGCAGGGATATTTCATCAGGAGCCGTCGGATGCGCTTGCTTGGCCTGTTTCTCCTGCTGTCCGTTGCCGCCTGCTCAGGCGTCGTGCGGACGGCGAACACGCCGGGCAGCCCCCAGGAGGTGGCGGCCTTCTGCGCCGAGCAGGCGCGCCAGACGCAAGCGGGACGTTCCGCCAGCGACCAGTTCGACACCATCGATGCCGGCAACCAGGCTCAGCAGGCATGCCTGAACGCGCGCCGCTGAGGCGATGCGAGGCTGGTCGGGAAAGGGCCGTGCAGCGGGAGACGGGAATCGAACCCATGACATCGGGCGGTGGCGGTGTGCCCTGGTGCCATAGGCGGACACGTGCCCGGCGGTACGCATGGCACCTATCGGTAGTGGAATAAGCCGATACCGTTTCATTCTATTGAGCAGAATTATAGCTTAGGTTAATCCTGAGCCCGCCGAGAGTTGTTGCACCCCAACGACGAATCGGGATCAGCGCGCGGCAAGGTCTTCCCGTTTCCTGAACCGCACGCCCTGTCAGGAGCCGCGTCACAGTGGGAAATCAAGCCTTCGCCGCCAGCCCGGTCGTAGACTACAGGCGCGGTCGTCGTCTCAGCGACAAGATCATGGTTGCCTTTGAGCAGGCTTGCGACCAGGGCGAATGCGAGGTCGCGAGAGAGCTTCTCGCGATCCTTGAGGCGCTGCTTCTGAGGCCTTCTGCCGCAACATCTGCGGACCGGCGGAGGCGGATGGAGGATGTTGTAGGAGCACATGAGCGCCTGTGGGCGGCTCGTCGCTCCACTTGCGAGCCGGTCATCGGGACGGAGGTCACCTCCGCCGCCTAGCGGCTCCTAGCCGAGGTGACCAGGCGCTACGGAAGGCGTGAATCTCGGTTCAGGTCTCAGCTCCAGCAACTGCCGCACCAAGTGCGTGAAGACCTCGATGCTGAACGGCTTAGGCAGGGCTCGCTCAAGGGGATGCCGCACACGCGCCTTCAACAACCACGGGCGGCCCGAGATGAACAGGATCGGTATGTCTGGTTGGTCGTGGCGCATACCGTCAGCCAGGGCAAAGCCATTGTAGGCCCCGGCGCCGAGATCGATGTCCGTGACGAGAATGCGGCAGCCGGGCGTGTCGTGGATGAACTCCATGGCTTGAGCGGGATTGCCCACATCATGCACGGTCAGGCCATCCTCTTCGAGGATCGCGACGAGAGTGCCTCGAACCAGATCCTCATCATCAACCAGAAGAACGTCGCACACTGAGGTCGTTCCTCTGGGTCACTGAGCCCGTGCCACCCTTAACGCCCGTCGGAGCCCCCGAGTAAACGAGGGTCAGACCGGTGTCACACCGTTGTTACGCCAGCGTCGCCATCATACCTTCGCTGACATCACGGGTCGGCACCCGGCATCAGGAGCGGCGTCCCATGGCCCCGAAGGCGACCGACCTTTACCGCAGTTCGAACGGCGATCGGTGGAGCCTCATCCAGGGAGAGCCTGGCGGCCGCCAGGTGGTCCGGCACGAGGCGAACGCGGCCTCGGGCGGTCAGGTGACCGACATGGAGGTGGGGGAGTTCCTGAGCATCGGTGGGGCGGGACCGGAGTTTGCGGCGCTCGAGGTGATTCTGGAACGGCAGGCCGAGGAACGGGCTGCGCAGGACTGAGGATGAAGCCCTTGGAATCCGCAGCCGCACTGCCACTGGTTCCACTCACTGGCCAACAAAGATCGGGACTATCTGCGCCACTCGCATAGCTGCGGTGGAACGTAACTCTGCGAGATTTTGGAGTCCCGGTGGATCCTGGGAAGGGGCGATGGAGCGGGCGATGGGAATTGAACCCACGACATTCAGCTTGGGAAGCTGACGTTCTACCTCTGAACTACGCCCGCGGCCGGCGTCGCCGACGGCGGCATGACTAACACCCCCGGCCGGTGCCGGGCAAGCGGCTACATCTCGGTCCAGCGCCGCAGCAGGTTGTGATAGGTGGCCGTCACGGCCAGCACGCCGGGATGGTCGTCTGGCAGGGACTTGCGCAGCTCGATGATCCCCATGTCGAGGTCGAACAGCATCGCGCGCTGCCCGTCGTCCTTGACCATGGATTGCGTCCAGAAGAAGCACCCCCAGCGGGAGCCGCGCGTGATCGGCCGGACGTGGTGCAGGCTGGTGGCGGGGTAGACCACCATGTCGCCCGCCGCGAACTTCACCGCCTGCTCACCGTAGCTGTCCTGGATCACCAGCTCGCCGCCCTCGTAGTCCTCAGGGGGCGTGAGGAAGAGGGTGGAGGACACGTCGGCCCGGATGCGCATCCCGGCGCCCGGAACCGCGCGGATGGCGTTGTCCACGTGGGCGCGGAACTCCATCCCCACGTCGTAGCGGTTGAACATCGGCGGGTAGACGCGCAGCGGCAGGGCTGCGCTGCTGAAGATGGGGGAGCGGCCCAGGGCGCGCAGCACCACGTCGCCCAGCTCGCGGGAGGTGGGCGTGTTTTCCGGCACCTGGAGGTTGTTCTTGGCCAGTGCCGCCTGCGCCCCGGCGGTGGCGCGGCCGTCCACCCAGGCCGCGGCCTCCAGGATGTCGCGGCAATGCGCCACCTCCTCGGGGGTGAGGAGGCCGGGAATACGGACCAGCATGGCAGGGCGCTCCGCGAGGCAAATGACGTGAGAGTGATTATCACGCGCGTCTTCCGTCTGTCACGCGAGCAGGCGGCGATGCTGCAACACCCTTGCCGGGATGACGCCGGCCGGGGTTCCCACGCCCGGTCGATCTGCTCTAGAACCGGTGCCGCGCCGGGAACGGCGCCCTCGCGATTTGTCCGGCCAGCTTGCGGCGAGGTAAAAGAAGCGCGCTAAACGGCCGTGGCGGTGCCGTCGCGTCGGCGCCGCCCGACCGGGCCGGCTTCCGCAGCAGGGAACCCGCTCCATGGCCAAGCCCCTCTCCGACAAGCCGCTCCGTCCCGCCACGCTGCTGGTGCGCGGCGGTACCGCGCGCACCAACATCGACGAGACGTCGGAGGCACTCTTCCTCACCTCCGGCTACGTTTACGACAGCGCCCAGCAGGCCGAGAACGTGTTTCTCGGCACCGAGCAGCACTTCCAGTATTCGCGCTTCGGCAATCCCACCGTGCAGATGCTGGAAGACCGCCTCGCGGCCCTCGAAGGGGCGGAGGCCTGTCGCGCCACCGCCACCGGCATGGCCGCGGTGTCGTCGGCCATGCTCAGCCACCTCAAGGCCGGCGACCGCGTGGTGGCGTCGCGGGCGCTGTTCGGCTCCTGCCACTGGATCGTCTCGACGCTGCTGCCGCGCTACGGCATCCGCACCGAATTCGTGGACGGCGGCGATCTCGACGCCTGGGAAAAGGCGCTGTCGACGCCGGCCGACCTCGTGCTGCTGGAAACCCCCTCCAACCCGATGCTCGAGATCGTGGACCTTCGCGCGGTGAGCGAGCTGGCGCACCGAGCCGGCGCGGTGGTGGTGGTGGACAACGTTTTCGCCACGCCGCTGCTGCAGCGGCCGCTGGAATTCGGTGCCGACGTGGTGGTGTATTCGGCCACCAAGCACTTCGACGGCCAGGGCCGCGTGCTGGGCGGCGCCGTGCTGGGCACCAAGAAGTGGATCGAGGAGGTGCTGCAGCCTTTCACCCGCAACACCGGGCCCTCGATCTCGCCCTTCAACGCCTGGGTGATCCTGAAGGGGCTGGAAACGCTGCACCTGCGCGTGCCGGCCATGTGCCGCAGCGCCGAGGCCATCGCGGAGATGCTGGAAACGCGCCCCGAGGTGTCGCGCGTGGCCTATCCGACGCTGCGCTCCTTCCCGGCACGCGAGCTCGCGATGCGGCAGATGAGCGCGGGCGGCACCATGGTCACCTTCGACCTGGCCGGCGGGAAGGAAGCGGCCTTCCGCTTCATGGACGCGCTGCGCATCGTGGACGTGTCCAACAACCTGGGCGACAGCAAGAGCCTGATCACTCATCCCGCCACCACCACGCATATGCGCGTGGCGGAGGAGGAACGCGCCCGCCTCGGCATCACCGCGGGCACCGTGCGCTTCTCGGTCGGGCTTGAGGATGTGGACGACCTGCTGGAGGACGTGGCCCAGGCGCTGGACGCCCTGCGCGCCGGCTGACGCGCCCCCTCGGCGGTACCGGTGCTTGGCCGGTGCCGCCGGGTGGCAGCGGCTTCCCTGCCGTGATCCGATCCCGGGGCCAGTGAGCCGCCCCGAGACCCGTTCGGACCCTTGCGTTTCCTGCCATGCGGGGCGGGCTTGGCACCCTCGCCGCGGCGAACGAACGGGCTGCCTCGATTTTGCCCGCCCGCCCGTGCGAGAAGGCGCCGCATGACGCTGACCTGCCTTCGCCTGGGCCTCGGAGCCTGCCTCGTTCTGTCCCTGGGGGCGCCCACACCGGCCGGCGCCCAATTGCGCGCGCAGGACGCCGTTCAGCCTGCCCAAACTCAGCCTGCGGAGAGCCAGGCCACCTCGCCCTATTCGGGCGGCACGCTCAGCTTCACCGACGAGAACGACATGTGGGGCGGCACCGACCGGTACTACACCAACGGGCTGAAGCTGGACTGGACCTCCGCCGCCGGGCCCGGCCCCGCGCCGGTGGAGTGGATGGGGCGGCAATTCGACTGGCTGCTGGGTCCTGGCGAGTTCCGTTGGGGCCTGTCGCTCAGCCAGTCGATCTTCACGCCGGAGGAGATCCGCCGGCAGGTGCCCGACCCGACCGACCGTCCCTATGCCGGGCACCTGTTCGGCACCTTCAGCATGGAGCGATCCAACGAGCGGCAGCGCACAGTGCTGGAGCTGCAACTGGGCGTGGTGGGTTCCGCCTCGGGCGGCGAGTTCGTGCAGAACCGCTGGCACGACGTGATCAACAAGTACCATGCCGAGGGCTGGGACTATCAGCTGGGCGACGAGGTGACCTTCGGCGCCCTGGCGGAGCGGTCCTGGCGGGTGCCGCTGGGCGAGGTCGCGGGCTTACGCACCGAGGCGATCCCGACCGGCACGCTCGCCGCCGGCACGGCCTATACCTATGCCGGGGCGGGGGTGAACTTCCGCATCGGCTCGGCGCTGGAGGCGGACTGGGGCCCGGTGCGCATCCGGCCGGCGATCAGCTCCTCGCCGCTGCTGCGGCCGCAGCGGGAATTCGGCTGGTACGTCTTCGGCGGCGTCGGCGGCCGGGCGGTGGCGCGCAACCTGTTCCTGGACGGCAACACCTTCCGCGACAGCGCCAGCGTCGACAAGAAGTGGGACGTGGGCGAGGCGCAGCTGGGCGCCGCGATCCTGTGGCGCGGGATGCGGCTGGCCTATACCCAGGTCTGGCAGACCAAGGAGTTCACCAACCAGCGCGGCGGCCAGAGCTTCGGCTCGCTCAGCCTGTCGGTGCCTTTCTAGAGCGGCTTCCGATCGCCTTGGTGCGCGGGAAGCGCTCTGGAATGTTGTTTTCCGGAGCGTCATCGCCCGATCGGGATCTGCTCTGGAAGCCCGGGCGGCCCGGCCCCGGTCCGGATGTCCGGCGCTGCGCGGAACCCTTTTCCCCCTCGTCGGGGACCTACCAAGCCTTGACGGGGCGGTCGGCGTGGCTGGACTGCGGCACGCCGCGGTTCAGCGACATGTGGGAATGGACGCAGAGCCATCCTTCCGGCCCGTGGCTGAACACCATCGTGGCCCGCCCCGGCCGGTCGAAGGATGTCTGATCCGGGCCGTAGCCCGTGCTGGTCCAGGGGGCCAGGACCACGGCCATGCCACCGTCCGGGGATGCCAGGACGCGCACGGCCTCGGCCGTGAAGCGGAAATCCGTCGTGCGGGGCCAGACGTTGTTCCACTGCGTGTCCCGCCACGCCTCCAGGCCCGGAATGACGTCGTTGTGGGTGCCGAAGGCCAGGACGTCGGGGTGGAACAGCGGCCGGGCGGAGGCGTAGTCCACCTCCCGCACGTAGCCGGAAAACCGCTCCAGCCAGTCGAGAAAGAACTGCCGCGTGTCTGGCCCGGCGTCGGGCAGGGGGAATGTCATGGCGCGGGATTACACCGCACGCCCGCAGCGCTTGCAATCACGCGCTTGTGCCGCGCGATCCGGCCGCCATAGTGCCCTGGAAACGGCAAGGGAGCGGACCGTGATCGGACGGAGGAGCCTTGCGGCCTGCCTGGCCACCGCGGCGCTCGCCACGCCGCTGGCGGCGCAGGGCACCGGGCCGGTGCTGGAGCGGATCCGCGCCACGGGGCGGCTGCGCTTCGGCGTGGTGGCCGGGCAGCAGCCCTATTGCTGGAAGGACCCGGCCACGGGGGAATGGGCCGGCTTCATCACCGACTGCGCCCGCGACCTGGCGAACACCCTCGGCGCGGGTGTCGAGCCCGTGGAGTCCACCTGGGGCAACGCCGTGCTGGATGTTCAGGCCGGCAAGGTGGACATCTTCTTCGGCCTGGCCCCCACGGCGCAGCGGGCGCTGGCCGTCGACTTCACCCGCCCGCTCTACGACAACGCCTTTGCCCTGATCGCGCGGGCAGGCTTCGACCCGAAGGGGTGGAGCGAGCTGGACGATCCCGCTGTGCGCGTGGCCGTGGAGCTGGGCTCCGCCTACGATCAGTCGGTGGCGACCCTGTGCCCCAGGGCGACGGTGCTGCGCCTGCCCACCAACAACGACGCGTTGCTCGCGGTGCAGGCCGGACGCGCCGACTGCCAGATGCTGGTGGTGATCCTGGCCCTCAGCGCCCTGGCCCGAAACCGCAGGCTGGGTCACCTGGTGGTGCCGGAGCCGCTCCATGGTTCGGCCACCGCGGCCATGGTGGCCAAGAACCCCGATCCGTCCTGGCGCGACACGGTGGATGGCTGGGTCAGCCAGCGGCGGTCCGCCGGGTGGCTGCGGGCGCGGCTGGTGGCCAATCTCGGCCGGATCGGCGTGCCGGAAGCGGAGGTTCCGCCGCAGCTGCTGTTTTGACGGTGGCGCAGGTGGAAGCGCGCCGCGTCGTGCGGCCCGCGACCGGAACAGTTTGGCCGGCCCGCGGATGAGGCGCGAGGCAGCGCCTGCCATGAGGCCCTGCCGGGATGCCCCGCCGGCCTTGTCCCGCTCACGCCGTGGCGAAGTGGCAGGCCACCATCGATTCACCCACCGGTCTCCAGACCGGCTCCTCCACCCGGCAGACCTCCTGCGCCATCGGGCAGCGGGTGTGGAAGCGGCATCCCGAGGGTGGCCGCGCCGGGCTCGGGATCTCGCCCGCCAGCGGCACGCGCGGCTTGGCGCGCTGTCGCACCGGGTCGGGTTCGGGCACCGAGGCCAGCAGGGCGCGCGTGTAGGGGTGGCGGGGAGCGGCGTAGAGCGCGTCGCGCGGTGCCAGCTCCGCCAGCCGGCCCAGGTACATCACCGCCACCCGGTCGCAGACGTGCCGCACCACCGCGAGGTCGTGCGACACGAAGAGCGAGGCCATGTGATGCGTGCGCTGAAGCTCCACCAGCAGGTTCAGGATCTGCGCACGCACCGACACGTCCAGGGCGGAGACCGGCTCGTCGCAGACCAGCAGGGCCGGGCGCAGCGCCAGGGCTCGGGCGATCACGACGCGCTGCCGCTGGCCGCCCGAGAACTGGTGCGGGTAGCGGTCGGCGTGTTCGGGGCGCAGGCCCACCTCGGTCAGCAGCGCGGCCACCCGGTCCCGCAGTGCCCGCCCGCGGGCCAGGCCGCGCACCAGCAGCGGTTCCCCCACCGCGGCGCCCACCGTCATGCGCGGGTTGAGCGAGGTGGCCGGGTCCTGGAACACCATCTGCATCTGGGTGCGGATCTCGCGCAGGCGCCCGCGGTCCGCGCCCACGACTTCCTGCCCGGCGACCTGGATGCTGCCGCGCGCTGGGCTGAGCAGCCCCATCACGGCGTTGGAGACCGAGGACTTGCCACAGCCGGATTCGCCCACGAGGCCCAGCGTCTCGCCCGCCGCGACCGAGAAGGACACGCCGTCCACCGCGCGCACCGGCGGGCCGCTGCGCCCGGCGTAGTGCACCGCGAGGTCGGACACGCGCAGCGCTTGCGGCGCGGGGCTGGTGGTGGCGCCGCTCATCGCACCTCCTCCGCGTGCCAGCAGGCCGACAGGTGGCCGGCGCCCATGTCGCGCAGCGGCGGCTGCACCGCGCGGCAGTGGTCGTCGGCCAGCGGGCAGCGCGACGAGAAGCGACAGCCGGGTGGGAATTCCGCCGGCGTCGGCACGCGGCCCTCGATAACCGCCAGGCGCGACTTCGGCGCATCGTCCAGACGGGGCAGGGCCGCCAGCAGCAGCGCGGTATAGGGGTGGCGGGGGGCGCGGAACAGCTCGCCAGTCGGGCCACTCTCGGCGATGCGGCCGGCATACATCACGGCCACCCGGTCGGCCACGTCGGCCACCACGCCCATGTCGTGGGTGATCAGCACGATGGCGGTGCCGCGCTCGGCCGCGAGGTTGCGCAGGAGGTCGAGGATCTGCGCCTGGATCGTCACGTCGAGGGCGGTGGTGGGCTCGTCGGCCACCAGCACCAGCGGGCGCGCCACCAGGGCGGTCGCGATCATCACGCGCTGGCACATGCCGCCCGACAGTTCGAACGGATACTGGTCGATGCGTCGCGCGGGGTCGGAGATGCCGACCTCGGTCAGCATCCGCAGCACCGCGTCGCGAGCCGCGCGGCCGCGCAGCCCCGTGGCTTCGGCCACCTGGGCGCCCACGGTGCTGAGCGGATCGAGGGCGGCCTGCGGTTCCTGGAAGATCATCGACATCCGCCGGCCGCGGACGCGGCGCATCTGCCGTTCCGACAGGGTGCTGATGTTCTCGCCCGCCAGTTCGATCCGGCCGCGCCCCTGCCGCACCGCGCGCGGCAGGAGGCGCATGATGGCCTGCGCCGTCAGCGACTTGCCGCAGCCGGATTCCCCCACGATCGCCAGGACCTCGCCGGCCCCGACGCTGACGTCGATGCCGTCCACCATCTCGATCCCGTTGATCGAGAGCGACAGGTCACGGACCGCGAGGGCCGGCGGGGACGCCGCCGGCGCGGCGGCCGGCATGGCGAGGCTGGAGGCGGTGCCGCTCATTTCGGTCGCTGGTAGGTGCCGATGGAGTTGCCGCCATCCACGCTCAGCACCGCGCCGGTGATGAAGGACGCGGCCTCGGAGCACAGGTAGAGCACGGCGCGCGGCGCGTCGCCCGGGCCGCTGGCGCGGTTGAGCGGGATGCGGGCGATCATGTCCTCGGCATAGCCCGGCGGCAGGAGGCTGACGTCGCTGCCGGGCGCGAAGCCGGGCTCCACCACGTTCACGCGGATGCGGTGCTGCGCCAGTTCCAGCGCGAGGCCCTTGCTCAGCCGTTCCAGCGCGGTCTTGGAGGTGCAGTAGGGCACCGAGCCCAGGTTCATCTTGCGCGCAGCGCCGGAGCCGATGTTGACGATGGACCCTTCCACCTTCTCGCGGATCATCAGCTTCGCCATCTCGCGCGTCAGGATAAAGGGCGCGCGGAAGTTCACGTCCATCAGCCGGTCCCAGTCGGCGACGTCCAGCTCCAGCAAGGGGCCGCTGCGGGGGTAGATGCCGGCGTTGTTCACCACGAAGTCCGGCGCGCCCCATTCCCGCGCCGTGAAGGCGGCGAGGTCCTCGATCGAGGCGGCGTCGGTCAACTCGGTGCGGTGCCGCAGCACGGGCGCCGCGTTGGGGCCGAGGCGTGACACCAGCGCGTCCACGGCCTCGGGCCGGTTGTCGGACAGCAGCAGGCGGGCGCCCTCGGCCGCGAAGGCCTCGGCGATCCAGCCGCCGAAGATGCCGCCGGCGCCGGTGATCACCACGCGCTTGTCGCGGAACTGCATTGCTCTTCTTCCTTCTTTATCGTCCGACGGAGCGTGGATCGAGCCGGTCGCGCAGCCAGTCGCCCACGAGGTTCACGCACAGCACCAGCACGAACAGGCTGAGGCCCGGAAACACCGTCAGCCACCAGGCGCGCGCCACGTATTGCCGCCCGGCGCTCATGATCGAGCCCCAGGAGGGGGCGGGCGGCTGGATGCCGAGGCCCAGGAAGGACAGCCCGGCCTCGCTCAGGATCATCAGGCCGAACTCGCTGGTGGCCACCACCATCAGGGGGCCGGCAATGTTGGGCAGGACATGGCGGAACAGCAGCCGCCCCGCGCGGGCGCCGGCCATCTCGGCCGCGCGCATGTAGGGCAGGGAGGCCACCTGCAGCGTCGAGGAATAGGCCACGCGCGTGTAGCGCGGCCAGCGCGTCAGCCCCAGCACCAGCACGAGGTTGAGGAAACTCGGCCCCAACACCGCCACCGTCAGCACCGCCAGCAGGATCGCCGGGATCGACAGCATGGTGTCCACCACGCGCATGATGATCGTGGCCGTCCAGCCGCGGAACCAGCCGGCGGCCAGGCCCAGGGCCGTGCCCACCGTCAGCGACACGGTAACGGACAGGATCGCCACGATGAAGGAGGCGCGTGCGCCGAACAGGATGCGCGACAGCAGGTCGCGGCCGAGATCGTCGGTGCCCAGCGGAAAGGTGCCGGCGCTGGCGGTGCCGCTGCCGGGCGGCCGCAGGCGCAGCAGCAGCGACTGCCGCAGCGGGTCGTGCGGGGCGAGGAGCGGCGCCGCGATGGCCGCGACCACGAAGGCGAGCAGCAGGAGCAGCACCAGGGCCATGCCGAGCGACAGGCCCCAGGGCAGGCGCGGCGCGAGGCGACGGAGTGGGCGGATGGTGGAGCGGGTGGCCGGCTGGTCGCTCATGCCGCCCCCCGGATGCGCGGGTCGACCAGGCCGTAGGTGAGGTCGGCCAGGAGGTTGGTGCCGATATAGGCCACCGACACGAACAGCACGACGGCCTGCACCACCAGGAAGTCGCGCGCCGAGATCGACTGCATCGCGAGCTGCCCGATGCCGGGCCAGGCGAACACGGTTTCCACGATCACCGCGCCGGCGAGGAGGTTGCCGACCTCCAGCGCCGTGACGGTGATCACCGGGATCGCGGCGTTGCGCAGCACGTGGCGCGCCACGGTGCGGCCCATCGACAACCCGCGCGCCCGGGCGGCGGCGACGTAGTCGCGGCCGAGCTCGTCCAGCACCGCGATGCGGGTCATGCGCGCGAAGGTGGACATCGCCAGCGCGCCGAGCGCCACGGAAGGCATGATCAGTGAGGCGAAGCCGTCCGCACCCGAGGTCGGCAGCCAGCCCAGCGTCACGCCGAAGAACAGGATCAACAGGATGCCGGACCAGAAGGTCGGCAGGCTCTGCCCCGTCAGCACGAATCCGGTCAGCGCGCGCTCGACGAAGCTGCCGCGCCACACCGCCATGGCGACGCCGGCCGGGATGCCGACGCCCAGCGCCACCACCAGGGCGCCGCCGGCGAGGGCCAGCGTGTAGGGGATGCGCGAGCCCAGGATCACCGACACGGGCGCGCGCTGCACCAGGGACTCGCCCAGGTCGAAATGCGCGAGCTGCGCCAGGTAGCCCAGGTACTGCACCGGCAGCGGCCGGTCGAAGCCCAGCGCGTGGCGCAGCTGCGCGATCTGTTCCGCCGAGGCGCCCTCGGGCACCAGCAGCAGCGTCGGATCGCCCGACAGGTGCATCACGAAGAACACCAGTGTCAGAACGCCGAAGATGGCGATCGCGGCCTGCAGGAGGCGTGCGGCGAGGTAGCGCCTCACGCCGCGGCGTTCCGCGTCAGGCCTGCCACTGCATGTCCATCACGAAGAAGGCTTCGTTGGCGGTGGGCTGCCACTTGATCTCCCGCCGCGCGCCGTAGATCGCGACGTCCTGGAACAAGCCGATGCCCGGCACGTCCTCACGCAGGATGGCGAAGGCGCGCTCGTAATGGGCCTTGCGCGCCGCCTCGTCCAGCGTGGAGCGGGCGGCATCGACCTCGCGGTCGAACTCGGGGTTGCCGTACTTGGCCCAGATGCTGCCCGAGCGGAACAGCGGAAAGATCACGCCGTCCGCATCCTGGCAGGCGCAGCTCCAGCGGCCCTGCGACAGCGCGCCGGCGTTTTCCGGATCCCCCTGGCGGCGGCGCAGGAAGGTGGGCTGGTCCATCATCTCGATGGACACCTTCAGCCCGACCTCGCCCAGCATCTGCTGCACCGCCTCGTTCAGCCGGCGGTCGTAGGAGGGGGAGCTGATGAAGGTGATCGTGGCGCCCTCAGCCCCCGCTTCCTTGAGCAGCGCGCGCGCCTTCGCCGGATCGTAGGGCCAGGGCTGCACCTTGTCGGTGTAGCCGAAGTTGGCCGGCGTCAGCACCTCGTTCACCGGCTTGGCGTAGCCCTGCTGCAGCGCCTCGATCAGCGTGTCGCGGTCGATTGCCATGGCGATGGCCTGGCGCACGCGAACATCCTTGGTGGGGCCGGCCAGCGCGTTGACCGACAGGTAGGCGACGCGCTCCGTCGGCGCCGAGAGCACCTGCACCGCGCGCTCGGACTTCAGGGCCTCGGCATCGTCGGGCGTCAGGCCGGTCACGATGTCGGCGCGGCCGGCGCGCAGGTCGGCCACGCGCGTCGGCACGTCCGGCACGGCGCGGAAGGTGACGGTGCGGAAGGGCGGCTTGCCGCGCCAGTAGGTGTCGTTGCGCTCCAGCACGGTCTGCACGCCGCGCTGCCAGGCCTTCAGCTTGTAGGGGCCGCTGCCGACAGGATTCTGGTTGAAGTCGCCGTTGCCCACGCGCTTCACCACCGCTTCCGGCACGATCGACAGCTTCACCAGCTGCGCCAGCAGGGCCGGGTAGGCGGTCTTGGTCTTCACCGTGACCTGCGACGCGCCCGTCACCTCGGCCCCGGTGATCTGGTCGTACTGGCTGAGCTGCGGGCTCTTCAGCGCCGGGTCGATGATGCGGAGGATGCTGAAGACGACGTCGGCGGGCGTCAGCTTCGTGCCGTCGTGGAAGGTGATGTCGCTGCGGATGTCGAAGACCAGCGTGGTGTCGTCGGCGTACTTCCAGCCGCTGGCCACCTGCGGCACGATCTTGCCGGTGCCGTCACGCGTGACGAGGTTGTCGAAGATGTTGCGGTACACCGTGTAGCTGTCGGTGTTCCACTGCAGGTGCGGGTCCAGCGTCGCGGGATCGCTGGCGAGGTCCACCACCAGCTCCTCCTTGGCCGCGGCCTGGGCGCGGGCCGGCGAAAACGCGGCGGGCACGAGGGGCACGAGGCCCGTGAGAAGCGTGGTCCGCAACAGGGAACGCCGGAACATCAGGGGAAGCCTCCATGGGTGTTCCGCCGGTTGCGAGAGCGCGTCGGGGCTCGGCGGAGAGCGTACCCGTTGCCGTGATCGGCGCCCATCGGCGCGTGGTTGAGCGAAGCGGGCTCAGGCGGCACGCGCCACCTCCGACAGCTCATCGGCGAGCGCGGTTCCGATCGTCCTGCGCCCCGCTTCCACCTCGGCGATGAGGTGGACCAGCGCGTCGGCGATCGGGGTGGCGAGGCCGTGGCGCCGGGCCGCCGCCCGCACCGGTGCCAGCTGCGCCCCCGCGTCGGTGGGCCGCTTGCGAACGGCGAGGTCGCGCCAGATGCCGCTGCGCGGCTTGGCGGAACCGCGGTTGAAGGCTTCCATCGCGCGCATCGAGGCCGCGATGGCCGCCTCGTCGCCGCTGAGAAAGGCCTGCGGGTCGAAGCTGTCGAAGCCCAGCGGCACCACGCCCTCGGCCCGCGCGACGGCGAGGAGTTCCGCCACCAGGCGCCGGATCAGCAGCGCGCGGGCGGGATCGGCGATGAAGTCGGCGATGGTGTCGTCGGTCAGCGCCGAGGCCTTCAGGATCGCGCCGTAGCCGGCCTTGCCCCAAAGGTAGCCGAAGACGCTGCTGCTCAGCACCGCGTCGCCGTCGAAGTCCCGCAGCAGGGCGTGGATCGCGGCGACACGCGGCGAGTGCTGCCCGTCCAGCTCGCCCACCACCACCGCGCCGCGCTTGGCATAGTTGATCCGTCCCGGCGCCATGTAGTCGGCGTAGAAGTTGACGAAGGCGCCCACGGTGCGCTCGCGGCCGACGATCTCGCTGATCAGCAGCTCGTTCAAGCCGTTCTGGCACGAGACCACGGCGCCGTCCGGCGCCAGGTGCGGCAGCAGGGCGCGCGTGGCGGCCTCGGTGTGGTGCGCCTTCACGGCCAGCAGGATCAGCCGGTGCGTTCCCCGGACGTCTTCCGGAAGCGCCGCCTCGCCACCGGTCGTGAAATCGGCGACCGGGCCCTCGATGTGCAGCCTGCCCTCGCGGATCGCGGCGACATGCTCGGGCACGAGGTCGACGAACAGGACGTCGTGCCCGGCCCTGCGGAGGAACGCGCCGATGGTGCCGCCGATGGCGCCCGCACCCCAGATCACGATCCTCTCGTCCATGCCGTCGCTCCGCTTGACGCAAAATCTTTCCGCAGGGCTGCGCAGGCGTCAACAGGTTTGACCGATTGTCTGACGAAATACTATCGTTCGCCGCAATGAACGACGTTCCGCTTCCGGTCGCGCCCCAGGTCGTGACGCTGCGCTCCGCGCTGGAGGAAACGCTGCGCGCCGCCATCCTGGGCGGGCGCTTCCAGCCCGGCGAACGCCTGCCGGAGCGCGAGCTCTGCGCCCTGACCGGCGCCAGCCGTGCCTCGGTGCGCGAGGCGTTGCGGGGGCTCGAGGGCGAGGGGCTGGTGACCATCCGGCCGCACCGCGGCCCGTCCGTCACCGCGATCCGCCCCGACGAGGCGCGGGAACTCTACGGCGTGCGCGGCGTGCTGCAAGGCTATGCCGCCCGGCTTTGTGCCACCCTGCAGCCAGAGCCCTCGCTGCGCGCCATCGAGGGCGCCACCGAGGCGCTCGAGACCGCGGCCGCGGCGGGCGACACGCGGGCCGTGGTGGCGGCGGGCGACAGCTTCTATGCCGCGATCGCCGAGGGCAGCGGCAGCGGCGTGCTGCGGCAGTTGCTGCTCTCGGTGCACAACCGGCTGTTCCTGTTGCGCAGCCTGGCCATGGCGCGACCCGCACGGGTGCAGGCGGGCATTGCCGCTTATCGCGCGATCCGCGACGCCATCGTGGCGGGCGAGGCGCGCCTGGCGGAGGAGCTCTGCCTGCGCCACAGCGAGGACGGCGCCGCCCTGGCGCTGCAACTGCTGCGCGACGCGGAGGAAGCGCGGGACGCCGGCCTCGATCCGCGCCGGCGCGCCGCCTCCTGAGCAACCCGAAATCGGGGTGGAAGCGGCCGCAGAGCCGCAGCCCCCGCGGAAACCTGGCCAGCAACACGCGGGAACCAGCCGCCAAGGAACAGCAACCATGACGAAGCATCTCCTGAGCCGCCGCTCATTCGCCGCCCTCGCCGTGGCGGCCCCCACCATCCTGCCCGCGCGCAGCTGGGCGCAGGCCACCGGCCGCTGGCCCGACCGGCCGATCCGCATGGTGGTGCCCTTCGGCACCGGCGGCGGCACCGACGTGGTGATGCGCCTGCTGGCGCCGAAGCTTTCCGCCATCCTCGGGCAGTCGGTGGTGGTGGAGAACCGTCCCGGCGCCGGCAGCACGCTCGGCACCGACTACGTCGCGAAATCGGCGCCCGACGGCTACACGCTGGTTCTGGCGACGCTGTCCTCCACCGGCGTGGCGGCGGGGCTCTATCGCAACCTGCCCTACGATCCCGTGCGCGACCTGACCGCGGTGGCGCCCACCAACTTCGTGCCGATCTGCCACAGCGTCACCACCACTGGCCTCAAGGTGCGTGATACGGCGGACTGGATTGCCCAGCTCAAGGCCAGTCCCGGCAAGTACTCCTACGGCAGCAGCGGCATCGGATCGACCGGGCATCTGGCCAGCGCCAACTTCCTCCAGCGCGTCGGGGCCGAGGCGGTGCACGTGCCTTATCGCGGCGCCGGCCAGGTCTTCACCGCGATGGTGGCGGGCGAGGTGCAGTTCAACAGCGACATCCCGAGCTTCATGCTGCCATTCCAGCGCGAAGGGCAGGTGAAGACCCTGTTCGTGGCGACCGACGACCGCTCGCCGCTGATGCCGGAGGTGCCGACGGCGGCCGAGGTGGGGCTGCCCGGCTACAAGGCCTATTCCTGGTACGGCATCTTCGGCCCCGCCGGCATGGCCCAGCCGGTGGTGGCACGGCTGGCCGAGGCCATCGACCAGGCGCTGGCCGACCCCCTCATCAGCCAGCGGCTGGAGGAAATGGGCACGCCGGCGATGCGGGGCTACACGCCCGCGCGCTTCGCCCAGTACGTGAAGGACGAGATCGACGTCTGGGTGCCGATCGTGAAGGCGTCCGGCGCTTCGGTGGACTGAGGGGCGCGAGGGCAGGGCGGGGCGCCGGGCGGCCCCGCCGTCGTGAGGCCCCGGGCGCCTCTCGCAGCCGCGGCGGGCGCGCCCTATCTAGTGCGGCGTGAACGACGTCACCGACCCTTCCCGCACGCCCGACTTCCTGAACCACGACCGGCCGCCCGTGCCGGACCTCGTGGTGTCGCGCGCCGTGCAGCCCTTTCACCTGGAGAACCGGCCCGTGCGCGGCCGGCTCGTCCGCCTCGGCCCGCTGGCCGACGCGCTGTTGTCGCGCCACGACTACGCCCCCGACGTGGGCCGGCTCCTGGGGCAGGCGCTGGCGCTCGGGGCC
Source organism: Roseomonas elaeocarpi (assembly GCF_042433915.1). Classification (NCBI taxonomy): domain Bacteria; kingdom Pseudomonadati; phylum Pseudomonadota; class Alphaproteobacteria; order Acetobacterales; family Roseomonadaceae; genus Roseomonas; species Roseomonas elaeocarpi. The sequence goes on from NZ_JBHLUN010000006.1 coordinate 192,755, forward strand.
GGGCTCGCCGCGGCGCTGAAGTTCCGCGGCTCCTTCTCGGTCCAGGCCAAGGGCAACGGGCCGGTGTCGATGCTGGTGGTGGACTGCACCGACAGCGGCGACCTGCGCGGCTACGCCCGCGTGGCGGAGGATGCCTCCTCGGTCACCGGGGAGGCCGCGGCGCTGCTGGGCCAGGGCTACCTCGCCTTCACCTGCGACCAGGGCCTGGAGATGGACCGCTACCAGGGCATCGTCCCCATCGAAGGCGACACGCTGGCGGCGATGACCGACACCTACTTCCGCACCTCGGAGCAGCTCGATGCCTGGGTGCGGCTGTCGGCCGAGCACACGCCCGGCGGCTGGCGCGCCTCGGCCCTGATCCTAGAGCGCGTGGCGGGGGAGGGCGGGTTCAACGCCCTGGCCACCGAGGAAGGAGACGAGGCCTGGCGCACCGCCAAGATCCTGGCCTCGACGATCAAGGACGAGGAACTGCTCGACGACGCGCTGCCCTCCGAGCAGCTGCTGCATCGGCTTTTCCACCAAGAGGACCTCCGCCTCGACCGGGCACGGGCGCTCAGCTACGGCTGCCGCTGCTCGCGCGCGCGGCTCGCCTCGGTGCTGCAGCGATTCCCGACCGACGACCTCGACCACATGGCCGAGGACGGGGCGATCACCATGAATTGCGAGTTCTGCAACGTCGCCTTCCACTTCGACCGCGCCGACGTGCGCTCTGGCGCCGGGCGCGCCTGATCGGCTAACCCCTGTTGCGGCCCTCCTTCCGGGGGCAGCCGCTCACGCGATTCGCTTCCGGGGTTTCCTGCATGCTCAGCCGTCGCCACGCCCTCGTCCTGCCGTTGCCGCTGCTGGCGGCCGCCTGCGGCGGGGGGGATGCGCCGGTCACCGAGCTGCCGCGGATCGAGGGCTACAGCTATCTGACGCCGCTGCGGCTGAACGTCGCCAGCCTTGACATCCAGCCGCCGCAGCCCGGCGCCGACGTGCGGGTGTCGCAGCCCGCACCGCTGAACCCAGTGGACGAGGTTCTGCGCATGGGCCGCGACCGGCTGTCCGCGGTGGGCAGCACGGGCACGGCCCGCTTCTCGGTGGAAACCGCGAGCCTGTTGCGCACGCGCCTGGGCGGCGGCGGGCTGTTCAGCGAGCCCAGCGAGCGGCTTGACTGCGTGCTGCGCTGCCAGGTCGAGATCCTGGACGCCGGCAACCGTCGCGTCGCCTTTGCCCAGGCCGAGGTGCGCCGCACCGCCACCATGGCGGAGGGCGGCGCCAACACCCCGGCCGGCAACGCGCGGCAGGTGGTGGGCAAGGCCATGGACGACCTGAACGTGGAGTTCGAGGTCCAGGTGCGCCGCAACCTCCGCGACTGGCTGCAGGTCACCAACCCGATCGTGAACGAGCCCCCTCCGGGCAGCATTCAGCGCGAGGAGCTTCCGCGCGGGACCTGAGCGCCGCAAAATAACCGGACAGCGGAGGAGAGTTCCCGATCATGGCCGCCATCAGCCTGTCCAACCCCGAGGGCGTCCACGCCCCGCAGGCCGCCTATTCCCACGCCGCCCTGGTGGAGGGCCCGGGCCGGCGCCTCGTGATCAGCGCCCAGGCCGGGGTGATGCCCGATGGCCGCATCAGCGCCCAGGGCAATGCCCAGATCGACCAGGCCTTCCAGAACCTGGAGGCCGTGTTGCGGGCCAACGGCATGGAGCCCGCGAACGTGGTCAAGCTGACTGCCTTCCTGACCGACCGGATGCTGGTGACACCCTGGCGCCGGCGGCGGGATTCTTTCCTGGCCGGGCACGCGGCGGCGGCGACCCTGGTGCTGGTGTCCGGCTTCGCCGACCCGCGCTTCGTGGTGGAGATCGAGGCTGAGGCGGTGGCGGCATGACCGCGCGGCTGGCCGCGTGTGCCGGAATGCTTCTGCTCGCGGCCTGCGCGGCGCCGGCACCGCGGCTGCCCGACACCGTTCCGCCGGCCCCCGCCGTGGGCGACCAGCCCGGGGCGCCTGCCGCCAGCGGCGGGTCGCGCGCCGAGTTGGAAACCGCGCCGGTGCCGGGGGTGGAACTCGCGGGGCGTCCGGTCATGGGACCGGACCGACTCGCCAGCCCCGACTACTGCCGCCGCATGGCGAGCATCGCCGATCAGCAGCGTCCCTGGTTCAGCGGCCGCAACCCGCGCGACACCGAAACGCGCGACGACTGGCTGGCCCACCAGGCAACCCAGGGCTGCTGAGTGACCCGTTTTTCCCGAGACCGCCCGCCGGAGACATCCCCGATGCTACGCTGCCTGCCGCTCCTGCTCGGGGCCCTGGCCCTGGCCGCGCCGCTGATCAGCTGCGGGCCGCCGCCCTACCAGGTGGAGCCGCCCCGCACCTACCAGACACCCTACGTGCCGCCGACCGCCGCGAACCCGCCCTATGTCCGCCCCTACGTGCCGCCGCCGGGCGTGGCGCAGCCGGACTACCTGGGTGAGCCGCAGGCGCCGGCGCTGCACATCCCGGTTGAGGGTTGAAGGCCGGGCCTCACCGCGCAGCGCGGTGAGGCTCCGGTCCTGCCGGATGTCCGCCGCTTCGCGGTGGGCTCAGATCACCGGCGTGGCGCGGGGAGCGCCGATCATCGCCAGGAATTCCTGCCGGGTGGAGCGGTTCTCGCGGAAGGCGCCCAGCATCCGGCTGGTGACCATGGTGACGCCCGGCTTGTGGGCGCCGCGCGTGGTCATGCACTGGTGCGCGGCCTCGACCACCACGGCGACGCCGAAGGGGTTCAGAACCTGCTCGATCGTGTTGGCGATCTGAGCCGTCAACTTTTCCTGGATCTGCAGCCGCTTGCCATAGGCGTCCACCACGCGCGCCAGCTTGCTGATGCCGACCACGCGACCGCGCGGCAGGTAGGCGACATGGACCCGGCCGATGATCGGCGCCATGTGGTGCTCGCAGGTGCTCTCGAGCCGGATGTCGCGCAGCAGCACCATCTCGTCGTAGCCTTCGACCTCCTCGAAGGAGCGCTGCAGCAGCTCCATCGGATCTTCCTCGTAGCCGGCGAACCATTCGCGATAGGCCTTGGCCACGCGCTTGGGCGTGTCGAGCAGGCCCTCGCGGCCGGGGTTGTCGCCGGCCCAGCGCAGCAGCGTCCGGATGGCGTTCTCCGCTTCTTCCCGGGTCGGCGGCGGCGAGGCCGGAGGGGGCGAGGCACCGAGCGGAACGCTGGGCGGGTTTGCGTCGTCTTCGGGGGGCATGGGACCATCCTAGAAGGAGCCGCGACGCTGAGGCAGCCGTCGGCCTTGATGCCAGCGGCTTCGATTCGCCGCTTGCAGAGCATGAGCAGGGTACCCGCGATGCGGGAAGAGCGCGTTAACAGCCTCAGTTCAGGCGGCTGCGACGCTGCTCGGGGCTGTCCAGGCTGAACGCCGGGATTTCGACGTCGAAGGCTTCCCCGCTGGCGGTGACCACCATGTGGTAGGCCCCGCGCATGAAGCCGGAGGGCGTGGGCAGAGGCGTGCCGGAGGTGTACTCGAAGGCCTCGCCCGGCTCCAGCACGGGCTGTTCCCCCACCACCCCGTCGCCGTGGACCCGCTGGGTGCGAGCCAGGGCATCGGTGATCAGCCAGGTGCGGCGCATCAGCTGAACCGTTTCCGCTCCCTCGTTGCGAATCTCGACGCGGTAGGCCCAGGCGTAGCGTCCTTCCTCCGGCGCACTCTGATCGGCGAGGAAGAAGGTGCGCACGGTCACGCGGATGTCGCGTGTGGTGGCGACGTAGGCGTCGTGGGCGGTCATGCTGGGCCCCTCGGCTGGTGGTCGGGCAGGAGATAGGCCGGAACCGCGCCGGAGGCGAGACTTGGCCGCGGCCTGGGCCGCCGTGCCCGTGTTTCTCCTGAGGTTCCCCAAGGAGGGGCAGGGGGAGTTCCCCAGGGTTCCCGGGAGAGTTCCCGCGGCCTCCCCAGGAAACCCCTGGGGAGCCTCATGTTTCTCAGGCCTCGGCGGGATGGTCCGACAGGGCGGCGCGGATCGCTTCCGCGTCCACCTCCTCCAGCGTGGCGGGCTGCCAGCGGGGCTGGTCGCCGCGCTCGACGAGCAGGGCCCGGACGCCTTCCGAGAAGTCGGGGTGGCGGATCATCCGCCGTGCCAGCGCGAGCTCGTGTTGCAGGGCGGTGTCCAGGTCCCAGGCGGCGCCGCGGCGTAGCATCTCCCGCGTGACCGAGAGCGCCGTGGGCGAGCATCGCCGCAGCGCCGCCAGCTGCGCGCGGGACCAGTCGCTGTTCTCGCCTTCCAGGGCCGCCACGATCCGCGGCAGCGTGCCGACCGCGAAGCAGCGCTCGATCGCCTCGCGCGTCGCCGCGACAGCGCCGGGGCGCACCGGCCGGCAATGGGCTTCCACCGCCTCCGCGTCGCCCGACAGCAGCGCCTGGCGCAGCGCCGGAAGCGCGTCACGGGCGCAGAAATGGGTGGCAAGCCCCGCCTCAACCGCTTCCGCGCCGCGCAGCCGGGCGCCCGTCAGGCCGAGCCAGTTGCCGATCGCCCCCGGCAGCCGGGGCAGGACGTGGCTGCTGCCGATGTCGGGAAAGAAGCCGATCGCGGTTTCCGGCATGGCGACCGTCGCGGCCTCGGTCACCACGCGGTGCGAGCCGTGCACCGACAGCCCGACGCCGCCGCCCATGCAGATCCCGTCGATCAGGCTGATCCAGGGCTTGGGGAAGCGGGCGATGGTACCGCAGAGCGCGTATTCCAGCGCGAAGAAGCGTTCCGCCGGGGCGGCGTCGCCCGCCAACACCGCCTCACGCACCGCGCGGATGTCGCCGCCGGCGCAGAAGGCCCGGCCGCCGGCGCCTTCCAAAATCACCAGCCGCACCGCCGGATCGTCGCGGAAGCGTTCCAGCGCCTCGACGATCGCCTCCACCATGCCGAGATCCTGGGCGTTCAGCGCTTCGGGCCGGTTGAGCAGGATGGTGCCCGCCGTGCCCTCGACGCGCGCGATGACCCGTGGATCGGTCATGGATGTGGTTTCCCGCCGCAAGTGCCTCATGGGGGCCGCACCATGCCGCGCCGCGGCAGGGTTGGGCACCCCGCCCATCTCGGGGCTGCCGTGCGGGCACCGGGTTCCGGCCGGGGCGCGGGCGGGCCGGGGGCGCGGGCTGGCGGGATGCGGATTGACGGGCGGGCGGAGGATCAACACCCTCGCGGGCGATGACGAACGATCTGGTGCGCTTCGAAGGCGTCGAGAAGCGCTACGACAACGGCGCGCCCGCGGTGCGCGACCTCAACCTGGCGATCCAGCGGGGCGAGCTGCTGTCGCTGCTGGGCCCGTCCGGTTCCGGCAAGACCACGACGCTGATGATGCTGGCAGGCTTCGAGCAGCCGAGCACCGGGCGCATCCTGCTGGAAGGGCGCGACCTCGTGGCCGTGGCGCCGCACCGGCGCGGCATCGGCGTGGTGTTCCAGAGCTACGCCCTGTTTCCGCACATGACGGTGGCGGAGAACATCGCCTTTCCGCTGGAGGTGCGCGGCATCGGGCGTGCCGAGCGCGAGGCGAGGGTGCGGCGCGCCCTGGACACCGTGCACCTGCCGGACCTGGGCGAGCGCCGTCCGGCACAGCTTTCGGGCGGGCAGCAGCAGCGCGTGGCGCTGGCCCGGGCGCTGGTGTTCGAGCCGCCGATTGTGCTGCTGGACGAGCCGCTGGGCGCGCTGGACAAGGCGCTGCGCGAGGAAATGCAGTTCGAGATCCGCCGCCTGCACCGCGAGCTCGGCGTGACCATGATGTACGTCACCCACGACCAGGGCGAGGCGCTCACGCTCAGCGACCGGGTGGCGGTGTTCCGCGGCGGCCGCATCCGCCAGCTGGCCGCGCCGCGCACCCTGTACGAGCGGCCGGCGGACGCCTTCGTGGCGGGCTTCGTGGGCGAGAACAACCGCCTCCCGGGCCAGGTGCTGCGGATGGAGCTGGAGGAAGCGGAGGTCCGCCTCGACTGCGGCACCGTGGTGCTCGCCACCGCCGCGGTGGGCGTCGGCCCCGGCAGCCGCTGCCTCGTCACGATCCGGCCCGAGCGCGTCGCAGTCGCCGCGCTGCGCGCCGAGGAGGTGGGCGAGGGCGCCGTGTCCGCGCGGCTGGAGGAAGCCATCTTCGCCGGCGACCACCTGCGCCTGCGCTTCTCGCTGGGCGAGGGCGAGGCGAACCGCAGCGTGGTGATCGCCAAGCGGCCGGCAGGCGCAGGGTTGCTGCCCACGCCCGGAGGGGCGGCGGCGCTGGCCTGGAGCCTCGGCGACGCGGTGGCCTTTCCGATCGAGGGGTGAGCCGCCGCGCGGAGGTCCCGGTTTTCGCCCGGCATCACGCGCGGGTTGATGGGGCGGCCGCGCGAAGGAAGGCCGGTGCCGGCCCGGACCCTCAGCCAGCCTGAGGGAAGCGCAGGATCACCGCGAAACCCTCGTGCGAGTGGGCGCTGAACTGCAACTCACCGCCATGGGCACGCACCACCTCGTCCGCGATGGCGAGGCCGAGCCCGGCGCCCGGCTGGCCGTCGTCGCGGCCGTGAAAGGGCTCGCGCACCCGCGCCCACTGGGCGGGTGGAATGCCGGGTCCGTCATCCAGCACTTCCACGCGGCATCCCGCGGCGTCGCGAAGCACCCGCACCTCGAGCCTGGAGCGTGCCCCGTGGCGCAGCGCGTTGCCGACGACGTTGCCGATCGCCTCGCGCAGGCTGATCGCATCGCCCTGGATCATCACCGGCTCTTCCGGGGCGTCCAGCGACATTTCCAGCATCCGGGCGGCGGGCGGCACGTCCAGCATCACGCGCCGTGTCAGCAGAACAAGGTCCACCGGCTCCAGCATCGCGACGCCGGCCCGGTGGGTGACCATGGCGTGGTTGAACAACTGCCCGACGAGGTGCCCGAGCTGCTCGGTCCGCGCGGCGACCCGGGCCATCTGCGCTTCCCGACGCGCGGCATCGCGTTCCACCGTCAGCAGGTCGACCTGCGAGGCCAGCGCCGCCAGCGGCGTGCGCAGCTGGTGCGCCGCGTCGCCGATCAGGCGCTGCATCAGCGCGATCCGACCCTCCAGGCGCGCCATGAAATCGTTGATCGCGCCCACCAGGGCACCGATTTCGGGCGGCGCCTCCACCGCCAGGGGGCTGAGGTCGCGCGGATCGCGTTCGCGCAGCACCCGCTGCACCGCCGATAGCGGCGCCAGCACGCGCTTCACCGCCACCAGCGTGATGACCAGCGCGAGCCCGTCCAGCACCAGCACCGCCACCACCGCCCGGGCCGCGATGTCGCGCGCCAGCGCAGTGCGGGCATTGAGCGTCTGCGCCAGCGTGACCGTGACCCAGCCGCCGCTCAGCCGGCGCGCCGTGACCGCGGCGCGCACCGGCTGCCCACGCCAGGTCGCATCGCGCAGCACCGGGCCGTTGCTGAGCATGCCGTTGCCCAGCGCCTCCGGCGTCACGGCGGCGTCGAGGTCGGCCGCGCCCGCCACCACCACGCCCCGCCAGTCCACAACCTTGTAGGCGGCGCTGTCCTCCACCGACAGGCCCGCCAGGACCGAGACCGGCAGGTCCACCGTGACCACGCCGCCCTGCTGATAGGTGTTCTCGGAAATCTGCGCAGCACCTGCCGAGAGCAGCGCGTCGAAGGCACCGCCGGCCGTCAGGCGCGCGTAGTACCAGCCGGCCACGGAGAAGCCGGCGGACACGCTGCCCAGCAGCAGCACCAGCAGCAGCGCGATGCGCGCGTGCAGCGAGCGTGTCGCGCTCACGGCCGCCCCGTCGCGCGGCCGTGCATCGCCGTCAACGCGCCACCAGCTGATAGCCCAGGCCGCGCAGCGTCCTGATCTCGGATGCCGAGGCCGCGATCTTGCGGCGCAGCCGGGCGACGTACTGTTCCACGGCGTTGCTGCCGGCTGCGCTGTCGAGCCCGAACAGGCGGTCCACGATCTGCTCCTTGGCGGCGATCCGGCCCTGCCGCGCGACGAGGATCTCGAGCAGCGCCAGCTCGCGCGCCGTCAGCTCCACCGGCTGGCCTGCGACCTGTACGCCGCGGCCTTCCAGGTCGATCTCGATGTCGCCCAGGCTCAGCCGGTTGGTGGCGCCGCCGCTGTGACGGCGCAGCAGCGCCCGCACGCGTGCTTCCAGCTCCAGGAAGTCGAAGGGCTTGGTGAGGTAGTCGTCCGCCCCGAGGTCGAGCGCCCCGACCCGCTCCGCCACCTCCGAGCGTGCCGTCAGCATCAGCACCGGCGTGCGCAGGCCGCGCTCGCGTGCCTGCCGCAGCAGTGCGAGTCCGTCGGGCGGCGGCAGCATGACGTCGAGGATCAGGAGGTCGTAGGACTGTAGCGCGATGCGCGCCGCCGCGTCCTCGCCGCCACGTTCCCACTCGACGGCGTGGCCCATGCGTTCCAGCCGCGCCACGATTCCCTCGCCGACATCGGCGGTATCCTCCACCAGCAGGATACGCATGTTCCCGTGCCCGATGTCCTTCTTGCTGCGCCGCAGCAACGATTTCCGCGGCGCTGTCAGCTTGGCGACAGGTTCCGAAGCTATCCGAAAGGCAATGCCCGGTCATCAAGGCCAGGGGCGCGAGGGAAGAAAGGATTCCGGGGATGGTCACCGCCGACGCGTCCACACCGTTGCTGTCGGTGCAGAACGTCACGCTGCAGTACAAGACCGACGAGGCCGTGGTGACCGCGACGCACCGCGTGGACTTCGACGTGTACTCGTCGGACCGCTACATCCTTCTCGGCCCCTCGGGCTGCGGCAAGTCCACGCTGCTCAAGGCGATCGGCGGCTACCTGACGCCGTCGGAAGGTGAGATCCGCCTGAAAGGCCGCGAGGTCCGCGCACCGGGCCCCGATCGGATGATGGTGTTCCAGGAATTCGACCAGCTCCTGCCCTGGAAGACGGTGCGGGAAAACGTGATGTTCGCGCTCACCGCCAGCGGCCGCGCCCGCGGCGCCGAGGCGCGCGACCGCGCCGACAGCTACATCGAGAAGGTGGGGCTGGCGAAGTTCGCCGACAGTTTCCCGCACATGCTCTCGGGCGGCATGAAGCAGCGCGTGGCGATCGCCCGCGGCATGGCGATGGAGCCCGACGTGCTGCTGATGGACGAGCCCTTCGCGGCGCTCGACGCGCTGACGCGCCGGCGCATGCAGGAAGAACTGCTCCGGCTGTGGGACGATACGCGCTTCACGGTGCTCTTCGTCACCCATTCCATCGAGGAGGCGATCCGCGTCGGCACGCGCATCCTGCTGCTCTCGCCGCATCCCGGACAGGTCAAGGCGGAGCTGAACAGCGTGTCGCCCGACCAGCTCGGCACCGCCGCGGCCGCCGAGCTCGAGACGCGCATCAACGACATGCTCTTCGTGCACTAGGAAGGGAATGGCCATGAGCATCACCGTGAACGACGCCCCGCTGGTGCAACGCCCCGAGATCGTGCGCGAGCCGTCGCGCGCCGGCATCGGCGAGATCAACAAGCCGATTTCCGCCTGGGAGTCCGTGTATCGCCTGAGCGCGGTGCGAAAGGGGCTGATCCTCCTCGTGCTGGCCGTGATCTGGGAGGTTTATGGCCGCTGGCTCGACAACCCACTGCTGTTTCCGCCCTTCTCCGCTACGGTGGAGGCGCTGGTGGACAACCTCGCCAACGGCATCATTCCCGCGCGGACCCTGGTGTCGCTGCAAACGCTGCTGATCGGCTACGGCATCGGCATCGTGCTGGCGGCGCTGCTGACGGTGGTGGCGATCGGCTCGCGCATCGGCACCGACCTGCTGGAAACCCTGACCTCGATGTTCAACCCGCTGCCGGCGATCGCCCTGCTGCCGCTGGCGCTGATCTGGTTCGGACTGGGCTCGGGCAGCGTGGTCTTCGTGCTGGTGCATTCCGTGCTCTGGGCTATCGCGCTGAACACCCATGCAGGCTTCCGCTCTGTGTCGAAGACCCTGAGGATGGTGGGCCAGAACTACGGGCTGGGCGGGTTGCGGCTGGTGAAGGACATCCTGATCCCGGCAGCCTTCCCGTCGATCCTGACCGGGCTCAAGGTCGGCTGGGCCTTCGCCTGGCGTACGCTGATCGCGGCGGAGCTGGTGTTCGGCGTGTCCTCCGGCTCCGGCGGCCTGGGCTGGTTCATCTTCGAGAACCGCAACCAGCTCGAGACCGCGAACGTCTTCGCCGGACTGTTCTTCGTGATCCTGATCGGCCTTTTCGTGGAAAGCGTGATCTTCGCCAACATCGAGAAGCGCACGATCCGCCGCTGGGGCATGCAGAACTGATGCGCCCTGCCGGGGCCCACGGGTCCCGGCGCCCCTCACATCCAACAAGCAAGAAACTGGAGGAAGAGCACCATGAACCGTCGTGATCTGCTGCGCACCGGCGCGGCGCTGCCGTTCCTGTCCGCCGCGCCCGCGATCCTGTCGCGCCCCGCCCATGCGGAGGTGAGCAAGGTCCGCCTGTCGCATGGCTACGGCATCCTTTACCTGCCGCTGATCGTGATGCGCGACCGCAAGCTGCTGGAAAAGCAGGCCGAGAAGGCAGGCCTCGGCACGATCGAGGTCACCTGGCAGAACCTCGACGGCGGCAATGTCATCAACGACGCCATGCTGGCCGGGTCGCTCGACATCGCGGGCACCGGCGCGCCGGGCTTCATGACGCTGTGGTCGCGGGCCCGCGGCATTCCGCGCTCCGAGATCATCGGCGTTTCGGGCATGAGCACCTGCGCGCTGGTGCTCAACACCAACAAGCCGAACATAAAGACGCTGGGGGACTTCACCGCCAGCGACAAGATCGCCCTGCCGGGCATCAAGACCTCGCTCGCGGCGGTGGTGCTGCAGATCCTGGTGGCCAAGCAGTTCGGGCAGGCGAACTACGCCAAGCTCGATCCCATGACGGTGGGCCTGCCGCACCCGGATGCCTTTGCCGCCCTGACCAGCGGCCGGACCGAGATCGTGGCGCACTTCGCCTCGCCGCCTTATTCCAATCGCGAGTTGGCCGATCCGAAGATCCACAAGGTGATCGCGGCCAGCGAGGCGCTCGGGGACTCCACCCTGGACGTGATCTTCGCGCCCAAGCAGTTCACCCTGAACAACCCGAAAATGATGACGGCCTTCCTGGCGGCGCAGGATGAGGCCAACGACTTCATCGCCAAGAACAAGGCCGAGGCCGCGGCGATCTTCAACCGTGTTTCGCCGAGCGGCACCACCGACGAGGACGTGGTGAAGATGCTGGAAGAGCCCGACACGCGCTTTTCCGCGACGCCGCACGGCGTGATGGAGTTCGCCAACTTCATGGGGGCGGTGGGCACCATCAAGACCCGTCCCACCGGCTGGAAGGACCTGTTCATGCCCGAGCTGCACGACCGTCAGGGATCCTGACGACCGGTGACCCGCTGCCCTCTGTTCCGCGAACCAGCGGGACGGAAGGCACCAGGCGGCTTCCGCGGGCATCAAACTGCTCTCGGAAGCGCAGCGGGGCGTTTGCGGGCGCCCCGCCCTGTTCTAGCCTTCGCGAGTCGCTCGTGGGAGGGGTCGGGATGCTCTGCAGGATTCTTGGTTCTCAGGCTCGCTTGGGCAGAAGGGCGCTGCTTGCCGGCCTGGGCTGTCTCGGCCTCCTGGCGGGCACGGCCCCCGGCCTTCGCGCCCAGGAACGCGACCTGACCGTGGTGTCCTGGGGCGGCGCCTACCAGGACATCCAGCGCGAGATCTTCTTCCGCCCCTTCCAGGCGCGCACCAACACCCGCCTGCTGGAAGAAACCTGGGACGGCGGCGTGGGCGTGCTGCGCGCCAAGATCCAGTCCGGCGCCAACAACTGGGACCTCGTCCAGGTCGAGAGCGAGGAACTGCTGCTCGGCTGCGATGAAGGGCTGTTCGAGCGCATGGACTGGGATGCCATCGGCGGCCGCGACCACTACATCCCCCAGGCCGTGAGCGACTGCGGCGTCGGCGCGATCCTGTATTCCTTCGTGCTGTCCTACGACCGCAACCGCATGGCGACGGGCCCTGCGAACTGGGCGGAGTTCTTCGACACCAAGAAGTTCCCGGGCAAGCGGGCGCTGCGCCGCGGGCCGAAAACCACGCTGGAGATCGCGCTGCTGGCGGACGGCGTTCCGGCAGGCGACGTCTACAAGGTGCTCGGCACGCCGGCCGGCGTGGAGCGCGCCTTCCGCAAGCTCGACACCATCCGCGACAGCCTGATCTGGTGGGAACGCGGGTCGCAGCCGCCGCAACTGCTGGCCTCGGGCGATGCCGCGATGGTGGTGGCCTATAACGGCCGCATCGACGCCGCCAACCGCACCGACGGGCAGAACTTCGCGATCTCCTGGCCCGGCAACCTTTACACCGTGGACAGCTGGGTGATCATGAAGGGCTCGCCCAACAAGGCGCGCGCCCTCGACTTCCTGCGCTTCGTCAGCCAGCCGGAGGTCGAGGCGGGCATGTCGCCGCGCATCCCCTACGGCATGACGGCCAAGGGCGTGAACGACCTGCTGACGCCCGAGGTGCGCGAAACCCTGCCCACCACGCCGGCACACATGGAAGGGGCGCTGCGGATCGATGACCAGTTCTGGCTCGACAACCTCGACCGGCTCAACCAGCGCTTCAACACCTGGCTGTCGCGCTGAGCCGGCAAGGGATCGGGCAGCCCCGGTGCGGCCCGATCCCCACCGCCTGATGCGCTGACACGGAGCCGGATCACATGCGGGCAAGCCGATCGGGCTGGTGGGCGGCGGCGCTCGTGGCGCCGCTGCTGATCTTCCTGTTCCTGGTGTTTCTGCTGCCGATCGGCACCTTCCTGTGGCAGGCCGTGGCGGAGCGCGACGTGGCGCCGGCCCTGCCGCGCACGGTGCTGGCGCTGCGCGACTGGGACGGCCGCGCCCTGCCGCCGGATGCCGCCTTCGAGGCGCTGGCCGCCGACCTGCGCGCCGCCCGGGCTCATGACCAGGCGGGCGTCGGCGCGCCGCTGATCCCGGCCGCCGCGGCGCGGCTGAACAGCGAGGTTCCGGGCTTCCGCTCCACCCTGCCGGCCACGGCGCGGCGCCTGGCTGATCCGGCGGCACCGGCGCGGGACACGATCCTGGCCGCCAGCCCGGACTGGAGCACGCCCGAAAGCTGGGCCGCCATCCGCCGCACCGCCGGGCCGCTGGGCGACAGCAACCTTCTGGCGGTGCTGGACCTTCGCCGCGACAGCACCGGGGCGCTCGCCGCCGTGCCGCCGGAGGGTGCCATCTTCCGCACGATCCTGCTGCGGACGCTGTGGATCGCGGTCCTGGCCACGGCGCTCAGCCTCCTGCTTGCTTATCCTCTGGCCTACCTCATCGCCACCGCCGCGCCGCGCTGGCGCCCCTGGCTGCTGGCCGGGGTGATGCTGCCCTTCTGGACCAGCCTCGTGGTGCGCACCGCCGCCTGGTGGGTGCTGCTGCAGCGCGAGGGCATCGTGAACGCGGCGCTGGCGGGCCTCGGCCTGATCGAGGCGCCGTTGCCGCTGTTGTTCAACCGCGGGGCCGTGCTGGCGGCGATGGTGCACATCCTGCTGCCCTTCGCGGTGCTGCCGATCTACGCCGCGCTGCGGGGGCTGGACTGGCGGCTGCCGCGCGCCGCGCTGTCGCTGGGGGCGACGCCTTGGCGCAGCTTCTGGCGGGTGACGCTGCCGCTGACGCTGCCGGGCGTCGGGGCCGGGGCGATCCTGGTGTTCATCCAGGCGCTGGGCTTCTACGTCACGCCGGCCCTGCTGGGTGGCCCCAACGACCAGATGCTGCCCTACTTCATCGGCTTCTACGCCAACCGCACCGTGAACTGGGGGCTGGCCGCCGCGCTGTCGGTTGCGCTGCTGCTGGCCGTGGCGATCGTGGTCGGCCTTTACGCCCGCCTCGTGGGCTTCGAGCGGACGCGGCCCGCATGAGCCGCGCGCTGCTCTGGGCCTTCGGCCTCCTGGTGATCGGCTTCCTGCTGGCGCCGCTCGCGGCCATCCTGCCGCTGTCCTTCTCGGCCGGCTCCTTCCTGCGCTACCCGCTGCCCGGGTTGTCGCTGCGCTGGTACGCGGATTTCTTCGGCTCCGACTTCTGGATGCCGGCGCTGCGCAACAGCCTCGCCATCGGCGCCGGTGCGGCCGCCATCGCCACGGTGCTGGGAACGGTTGCGGCCTTCGGGCTGTGGCAGGCGCGTATTCCCGGCCGCCAGTTCATCCTGGCGCTGATCATGATGCCGCTGGTGGTGCCGTCGATCGTGGTGGCGGTGTCGCTGCTGCTGTTCTTCGGGCCGCTGGGCCTGACCAACTCCTTCACGGGCATGATCCTGGCGCACGCGGCGCTGGGCGTCCCCTTCGTGGTCACCACGGTCTCGGCCTCGCTGACCCAGTTCGACCCGGTGCTGCTGCGCGCGGCCGCGGCCTGCGGCGCCGGACCGGTGACGGCGTTCCGCCGCGTGGCGCTGCCGCGGATCGCGCCGGGCGTGGCGGCCGGGGCGATGTTCGCCTTCGCCACCTCACTCGACGAGGTGGTGGTGGCCCTGTTCATCTCTGGCCCAGGGCAGCGGACCCTGCCGCGCCAGATGTTTTCCGGGCTGAACGATCAGGTCAGCCTCACGATCGCCGCCGCTGCTTCGCTGATGATCCTGCTGGCGATCCTGTTGCTGCTGCTGACGGCCTGGCTGCGCCGCGCCAGACCCTGAGCGGGGCCGGCAGGGACGGCGGCCTCGCCGCCGCGGCCACAGCTTACCGGATCGTCATGCAATGCCCTGAAAATGCCCAGAACGGTGCGGAACCCGACCCTCCCGCGCCGGTTAGATCCTCGCGTTTCACCTGATCGTACGGAGGAGTGATCATGGCAGTGGTGTCCCGGCTGGCGCTGGTTCTGGCCCTGGGGTTGGGTGTGGGTGGCGGCCTCGCGATGCCGGCCTCGGCGGCACCGCCGATGCCTGCGGCGGCGTCGGTGCAGGGCGCGGCGGTCGAGGGTGGCAGCCCGCTGCTGCAGGACGTTCGCTGGGTTCGCAGCTGCCGCAACGAGCGCGTCGTCCGCCGGGATCGCTTCGGCCATCGCCGGGTGATGAGCCGTCAGGTGTGCCGCCGCGTTTGGCGCTGATGGCGGCTGGGCGGGGTTAAGCGCCCCGCCCAACGCCCAAGCCGTGCGTGTTTGCGCACAGCAGGCAGCGGAGCGCTGCTTCTTTCTTGCTTCCGGCTCTCGCCGCGTTCCAACCTCCGCCCGGATGCCTCGTGGCGCCCGGGGAGGAGCTGGAACGTGCGCTTTCCTCTACAACGACGCGAACTCGTGGGCTCGGCCATGGGCCTCGGCGCCGCAGCCCTCCTGGCGGGAAACGCCCGCCCTGGCGCTGCCCAGGTGCCTGCTCCGGCTGGGGCGGCAGCGGCAGACGGTCCCTTCCGCCTCGACCCGCTCCCCTATGCCGCGAGCGCCAACGAGCCCTCGATCGATGCGGAAACCATGGAGCTGCATCATGATCGCCACCACGCCGCCTACGTCACGGGCCTGAACGCGCTGGTGCGGGACCAGCCGCAACTCGCGGCCATGCCCGTGCAGGATATTCTGGCCAGGCTCGACAGCGTGCCCGAGGCCATCCGCACGGCGGTCCGCAACAATGCCGGCGGCCACGCCAACCACGCGATGTTCTGGACGATCATGGGCGGCCGGGGCGGGGCGCCGGACGGCGAGCTCGCGGCGGCGATCAGCCGCGACCTCGGCGGGTTCGAGGCGATGAAGGCGGAGTTCAACCGTCGCGGCGCGGCGCGCTTCGGCTCGGGCTGGGTCTTCGTCACGGTGGATCGGGCGGGCCGGCTGGCACTGACCGACTTGCCCAACCAGGACAGTCCCCTGATGACCGGCGCGATGCCGCTGATGGGCAACGACGTCTGGGAACACGCCTATTACCTGACCTACCGCAACCGCCGCCCGGACTACCTTCAGGCCTGGTGGAACGTGCTGAACTGGCAGGCGATCACCGGGCGCTACGCTGCCGCCAGGGTCGGCACGCTCACGCTATGAGCAGGGGAGGCGGCCCGGCAGGGACGCGGCCAATGTGGGCCGCCGGGCAGGCTGCTGCTCGGTGACGCGGCGGGCCCGCTTCCACTCCGACATCTGCGAACGGGCGCGATGTGTTGGCCAGCCGTGGGTTTCCGGTGTCCGCCGCATCAACCGAACCACGGAACAACCCCGCCAACCTCTGCGGCGTCGCTGCGTTGAGCCCCCACGTAGCCTCCGGCCCTGCCGGGAGTGCCCGAACAAACAACGGAGTCGTTTCGCCCATGCCCAAGCTCCACCTGAAGCCAGTGCGCGATCAGGTCATCGTGCTGACCGGCGCCACCTCCGGCATCGGGCTCGCCACGGCGCGCATGGCCGCGGAGCGCGGGGCCTCGCTGTTCCTGGTGGCGCGCAACGAGGACGCGCTCCGTTCCCTGCGGGACGAGCTGCGGGCCCGTGGCGGCCGCACCGAGTACGCCGTGGCCGACGTGGCCGATGCCGAGGCCGTGGAAGCGGCGGCGCAGAAGGCCATCGAGGTGTTCGGCGGCTTCGACACCTGGGTGAACAACGCCGGCGGCAGCATGTACGGCACGGTCGAGGACACGCCGCTGGCCGATCAGCGACGGGCCTTCGACGTCCTGTACTGGGGCGTCGTCAACGGCACCCAGGCGGCGGCGAAGCACCTGAAGCGGCGCGGCGGCGTCATCGTCAACGTGGGTTCGGTGCTGTCGGACCGCACCATCGCCCTGCAGGGCACCTACTCGGCGGCCAAGCACGCGGTGAAGGGCATCACCGACACCTTCCGCATGGAATACGAGTCGGCCGGCTACCCCATCGGGGTCACGCTGGTGAAGCCCAGCTCCATCGACACGCTGTTTCCGGAACACTCGCGCAACCACACGGACACGCCCGGCCTCAGCCTGCCGCCGCCGACCTATCACCCGCGCGTCGTGGGCAAGGCCATCCTGCACGCCGCGGAACATGCGCCGCGCACCCTGGTGGTAGGCATGGGCGGCTACGCGATCTCGCTGCTCGGCAACCACTTCCCGCGCCTGACGGACCTCCTGATGGAGGCGACCGCCAGCAAGGCGCAGACCCGCAAGGACCCGGGCCGCAAGGACCGCCACGACAACCTGTACGAGCCGCGCGCCGACCTCGCGGAAACCGGCTCCTATAAGGACAAACCGATGACCCGCCGAACCTCCTACTTCCTGGAAGCGCAGATGCATCCGCTGGGTGCCACGGGCATCCTGTTCGGCGTCGGCGCCCTGGTGCTGGGCGTTTCGCTCGGTCTGCGGCATCAGCGCCGCAGCCGCGCAGCCCGGCTGCTCGAGCAGGCGCAAAGCCAGTCCGGTTCGCTGGGCAACCGGGCCCGCCGCCTCGGCGGCCGGCTGCTGAGCGACCACGAGGACGATCTGCGCAACCTGCGAAACAGCGTCCGCAAGGGCGGCCGCCAGCTGGTGTCCCAGGCCTCGGACCGCGCCGAGCAGGGGCAGAGCCTGCTGGCCTCGCTGTTCGGCAGCGCCCAGGCGGAAGCGAAGCGCGAGCACAAGCGGGCCTGGTCGCTCTTCGGGCAGGCGCGCGACGAGGCTCAGGACCGCGCCCGCGGGTTGCGCGGCGGCGCCAACAGCCTGCTGGCCCGGCTGCGCGAGGAGGTCGAGGAATTGACCGACCGCGCGCAGGAGAACAGCGGCCGTGCCCGCAAGGAAGCGCATTCCCTGTTCGGACGCGCCCGCCACAGCGTGGACGACCTCGCGGAACGCCTCCAGGAAGTGCGCAGCCAGGCGCGCGGCAGCGCGGCGGACTGGCGTGACCGCGCCGGCTCCCAGGCGCAGGAGCTGAACGATCAGGCGAAGGGCCTCTTCCGCCGGGCGCGGCACGACACCTCCGATCTGAGGAAGCAGGCCCGCGGCACGCTGGACACGCTGCGCGACGAGGCGGCGGATTACGCCGACTATGCCCGCAAGCGGGGCGGCAGCCTCCTGGGTGATCTTCTGCGCGGGCTGCGCCGATCGGCGTGATGGTTTGCCGCGCCTGACTCGGAGGCTTGGTCTGACGCGGCGCCGGACCACCGTCCGGCGCCGCGTCGCCGTTCAGCGGCCTGCCCGGTGCCTGCCCCTTGGTGACAGGCATCTCAGGGTGGGCATCCCGGCCCCCTGCAATCAGGCCTTGTTTCGCTGCCGCCTCGTCCCCATCCTGCGGCAATGAATGCCGACCTGCCTTTCTGGAAGGCAAAACCCCTCCGCGCCCTGAGCCGTTCCGAATGGGAAAGCCTTTGCGACGGCTGCGGGCGCTGCTGCCTTCACAAGATCCGCGACGACGACACCGACGAGATCCATTGGACCGAGGTGGCCTGCCGGCTGCTCGACACCGGTACGGGCCTGTGCAGCGACTATGCCAACCGGCGCGCCAAGGTCCCGGACTGCATCAAGCTGACCCCCGCGCGGCTGGCCCGTATCGACTGGCTGCCGCCGAACTGCGCTTATCGCCTGGTGGCGGAAGGCTCCGACCTGCCGTCCTGGCACCCGCTGATCTCAGGCACCTACGACACCGTGCAGAAGGCGGGGCTTTCGGTGCGCAACCGCGTGGTCAGCGAGCGCGAAGCGGGTGCGCTGGAGGATCACGTGGTGGAATGGCCCGGCCTCTGGCCCTCCGAGGAGACACCGCGCGTGCGCTGGAAGCGAAGCGGCCGCTGAGCCGACGGCGTCGACTCCGGATGTTGCTGTAATCAAACAACCTCCCGATCTCGTGTCGGGACAGGAATCCCAATCCCCTGATCTGAAGCAAACCCGTGCTTTCCGAGAGCGTCTTAACAGACAGCTTTAACGGAACAGGCTCGGGAGGGCAGAAGGATGAAGGGTTGGCAGGGTTTCGCGTGCAGTGCTCTCCTGACGCTGTCCGTGCTGGCGCAGCCGGCCTGGGCGGACCGCCCGCAGGTTGATCGCTCCGGTCGGGAACAGCAGGCGCATGCCTTCGTGTACCGGGGCGGGCTGCCGGGCGTGAACCCCGACGACGTCCGGGGTGGCGCCGCCGACCTCGCCGCGAGCAACAGCCTGCCCGTCGGCACAACAGCGCGTGTCACCAACCCCCGGAACGGCCGCTGGGCGCTGGTCCGCGTCCGCGCCACCAATGCGGGTGAGGACGGGCCAGCCCTGAACGTCAGCAGCCGGGTGGCGGACCGCCTGGGCTTCGCCGAGAGCGGGAGCGCGCCGGTGGTGATCGCGCCGCTGGCCGTGCCCCAGGCCGATGGCACGATCGTGCTGGGGCAGGGCACGGGCCTTGCCGGCCAGCAGGCGGCGATCGTTCATCCCGAGCGGAGCTGAGCCCCGCGGGCGACCCTCAGGCCGCCTCGAGCTGTTCGCTGAGCGACAGCCACTCTTCTTCCAGCACGCCAATCTGGTGGGCGATCGCGGCCCGCCGGGTATTGGCCCAGGTGATGTCGGCAGGTTTGCGCTTCGTGTAGAACTCAGGGTCCGCGAGCTTCCGCTCGATCAGTCCGTCCTCGAGCTTCAGCTTCTCGATCCGCGCCTCGATCTCCCGCACCCGCTCGCGCAGCGGGGCCAGGGCGGCGCGGTTCGCCGCGCGCTCCCGCCGATCGTCGCGCTTGCCGGCGGGCGCGCTGTCCTTCGCGACCGGACGGGCGCGATCGAGCAGGTAGGCGCGGTAGTCGTCCATGTCGCCGTCGTAGGGGCGCACCGTGCCGTCGCCCACCAGCCAGAGCTGGTCGGCCGCGAGTTCCACCAGCCGTGGGTCGTGGGTGATCAGCAGCACCGCGCCACCGTAGTTGGCCAGCGCACGGATCAGCGATTCCCGCGCGTCCATGTCCAGGTGGTTGGTTGGCTCATCCAGGATCAGCAGCTGCGGCGCGTCGCGGGTGCACAGCGCCAGCAGCAGCCGCGCCTTTTCCCCACCCGAGCAGTCGCGCACCGGCGTGGTGGCGCGGTCCTCGTCCAGCCCGAAGCGCGCGAGCTGCGCACGGCACTGGGTTTCCGTGGCCTTGGGCATGGCCTGCTGCATATGCGTCAGCGCCGTGCCGTCGAGGTCGAGCTCCTCCGCCTGGTGCTGCGCGAAGAAGCCGACCTTCAGGCGCGGCGTGCGGCGGACCTCGCCGGACTGCGCCGTCATGCGGCCGGCGATCAGCTTGGCCAGGGTGGACTTGCCGTTGCCGTTGGCGCCCAGCAGCGCGATGCGGTCCTCGCTGTCCAGGCGAAGGTCCAGGCCACGCAGGATGGTGCGGCCGTCATAGCCCACCGAGGCCTCGCGCATGGTCAGGATCGGCGGCGCGACCTCGGCCGGCTCGGGGAAGGAGAAGTGGACGGAGCGCTCCTCCATCACCGCTTCCACCGGCGGCAGACGTTCCAGCGCCTTGAGGCGCGACTGCGCCTGCCGGGCCTTGGAGGCCTTGGCGCGGAAACGGTCCACGAAGGCCTGCATGTGCTTGCGCTCGGCGAGCACCTTGGCGTTGGCCGCCAGCTGCTGCGCCCGGCGCTCGGTGCGGATACGGATGAACTCGGAATAGCCGCCGGGATAGGTGGTGATCTTGGCCGCATCCAGGTGCGCGATGCCGTCCACGCAGCGATCCAGCAGGTCGCGGTCGTGGCTGATGATGATGGCCGCACCCGAGAAGCGCTTCAGCCAGCCTTCCAGCCACACCGTCGCCTCGAGGTCGAGGTGGTTGGTCGGCTCATCGAGCAAGAGCAGGTCGGGTTCCAGGAACAGGGCGCGGGCCAGCGACACGCGCATCCGCCAGCCGCCGGAATACTCGCCCACCGGCCGCGCCTGCGCCGCCGCGTCGAAGCCCAGGCCGGCCAGCACCGTGGCGGCGCGCGACGGCGCGGCGTCGGCGCCGATGGCGCGCAGCCGCTCGTGGATCTCCGCCTCGCGCAGCGGCTCCGCCCCGCCCTCCAGTTCCGCCAGCAGCGCCGCGCGCTCGGTATCGGCCTCCAGCACCGTGTCCAGCAGCGAGCCCTCGCCGCTCGGCGCTTCCTGCGCGAGGTAGGCCATGCGGGCCCTGGCCGCGAGGCGAACCTCGCCGCCATCGGGCTGCAGCTGGTTCGTCAGGACCCGGAACAGCGTGGACTTGCCGACGCCGTTGCGACCGACCAGGCCGATCTTGTGGCCGGGATCGAGCTGGAGCGATGCGCCATCCAGCAGTGTTCGCCCGCCGAAGCGCACCGTGATGTCGTTGATGGCGAGAACGGTCATGCGCGGGTTCTAGAGCCGATCGTCGCGGTCTTGAAGCGGTTCCCTCCTGGCGGCACCGGGGTTGTGCCTGATGCATGGCCCTGGGTGTTCCCTGCAGCGGCGCCGGTCCGCTCCCGCTGGGCACGCCCCGGGGCTGTACGGCAGGAGGGTGGTCCAACAACCGCGTAGCCCTAAGGACCCTTCGTCAGGCTGGGCGGCGATGTTCCACAACCGTTCATACTCCAAGTTAATTGGATTCAGTTTTGCACCGAAATCTGGTCTGGAGAGCGTTGGCCAGAACATCTTGGGACCCGTGTAAAGAAGATCGACGTATTTTCTACCTGTGGTAGCAAAGTAACGTACTTCCTCGTCTCTTTATCGCCCCTTGGTTGTTCTTTACGGAGCGCCATGAGGGGGGTGCGGCTGTAGGAAGGTTCCGGATGTTCCTGGTTTGATCGAGTGAGGGGGCGTGTCACCCGCGATCGACTTCTCCCTCATGCGCAGGGCTGCGGTTGCCCTCAAGCGTCAGAGCGGGGAGACGTCCGACCCGTCCCGGCTTCCATGTCACCGCGACGGAAGGCGCGACGGACGTGGTCCGGTGACCTCAGGGGGCAACCACCATGCAGGCGCGTGGCCTGAGCTTCCGGCAGGCCTGTCTCGCTTCGGCCTGGGTCAGGCCGGCGATCTGCGCGCGGAACAGCGTGGCGCCGCGCACCCGCACAGGTTCCACCAGGCTGCGACCGCCCCGGCCCGCGCCGTGACGACGCGCGTCAGCCACCGCTTGCCGGGCGGTGCGGGCGGAGGGCAGGGCGCCCACCTGCGCCGCCCAGCCTGCGTGCGGGTTTCCGGCGGTCCGGGGCGTGCGGACGGTGGTGGAAGGGGCCACGGGTGGCGGCAGCCGCACCGCGGCGGTGGCGCGACGCAGCAAAGGCTTGGTTTCGGGCAGCGGCGCCAGCACCGTCGCCGCCCTGGCCGAGCCCGCCAGCCCCGGGAAGACGGGCGCCCGCGCGACGCGCATCTCGGTGTCCACCGGCACCGCGGTGGTGCCGAAGCCGCGGTCCATCAGCGCCATGACGTGACGGTCGCGCTCGTTGCTGGTGGCGCCGCCGAACACCACCGCCACCAGCCGCCGGCCATCGCGGGCCGCGCTGACCACGATGTTGAAGCCGCTGCTGTTGATGAACCCGGTCTTGATACCGTCGGCGCCCTCATACTGTTCCACCACGCGGTTGTGGCCGTTGATGCGCCGCCCATGCCAGTTGAACCCGGCCGTCGAGAAGTAGCTGTAGCGGCGCGGGAAATCGCTGATCAGGCGTTGGCCGAGCAGTGCCATGTCGCGCGCCGTGGTGACCTGCCCCGGGTCGGGCAGGCCGGATGCGTTGCGGAACACCGTGCGGCTCATCCCGAGCGACCTCGCTCGCAACGTCATCAGGTTGGCGAAGCGCCGCTCGCTGCCGCCGCCCAGGAACTCACCCACGGCCGAGGCCACGTCGTTGGCCGACTTGGTCACCACCGCCAGGATCGCGTCGCGCACGGTGATGGTGGAGCCGGGCTTGAGCCACAGCTTCGAGGGCGGCTGCGACGCGGCGTGGCGCGACACCGGGATACGGGTCGCCGTGGAGACGCTGCCCTCCTCCAGCGCCAGGAACAGCATGTAGAGGGTCATCATCTTGGTCAGCGAGGCGGGGTGCCGCAGCTCATCCGCGGCCGAGGCCGAAAGCACCGCGCCGGTGCTGGTATCCACCACGATCGAGGAATAGCGGTCGCTTCCGACCTGCGCCCGGGCGGCACCGGAATAAAGCCAGAAGCTGGCCGCCGCCACGAACGCGAGGACGCGCCCGCAGCGTCGCAAGGCAACGCCGGTCTCGATCATGCAGAACCCCCTCGACCGGCACTTCCCCCGAAGCACGGCCGTCGGTTCGGAACTGCACGCCCGCGCCGTGCAGTGGCAACCATGGATGAACGCCGATCCATGTTGTCGTGGAGATTTCGGGACGGGCGAGACCTGTAAGCCACAGCTCGCGCACGGGATTTTGAAGTGCGACGTGCGGAAGAGATTTTGCGATACATGACGGGATGTACAGTTACGGCGCGACGTTTCTCCGCCGTCGGAGCAGCAGCGACCGCCGGATGCTGCTTGGCGTCGCGCTGGACCTTTTGATCCTACATGCCAGTGGGCATTCGCATGGGCGATCCCATGGGCGTCCCGGTGGGGCCTTTGATGGACGGTGCGGCGGGCGGCGGCGGTCAGGAAAAGCCGCTTCGGCGCAACGGTGTTCAGGCCGCGAGACCCATCTCTTCCCGCCGGCGGCGTTCCACTTCCTCGCCGTAGCGGCGCAGGAGGTGGCTGGCGGTCAGCAGGCCCAGCACCTTGCGGCTGTCGGCGCCGTCCACCACGGCCAGGGACTCGGCCTCCACCGTATCGAAGACGGCCATGGCCTCCTTGGCATTCATGGCCGGGACCAGGGCCCGGTCCCGCAGGTGCAGCAGTTCCGCAACCGACTCAGCCGCCAGGTCGGGCGTATAGGCTTCGGGCACCGAAACGATGCCGACGTAGCGCCCCTGCGCGTCCACCACCACCACGCTGGCGGTGGAGCCCAGGGGGTAGTCGCGCCGGAAGGAGGACATGCGCGTGTCGTCGCGCACCGTCCGGACGTCGCGGCGCATCAGCTTGCCCACCGTCAGATCGCGCAGCCAGCCCACGTCATGGGCCGAGCGGATGGTTTCGCCCCGCAGGTGAAAGCGCCAGGTGGCGAAGGAGTAGCCGAACAGCCGCCGCACCACGAGGCCGGCCACGGTGACCGCCATCAGCACCGCGCCGCCGACCTCGAAATTGCCGGTGGTTTCCAGCGCCAGGAACGTCATCGCCAGCGGCGCGCCCACCACGGCGGTGCCGAAGGCGCTCATCCCGGTGAGCGCCATGAGCAGCGGGTCGAGTGGGACGCCGGGCAGGAGGACGCCCACGGCCACGGTGAACAGCTTGCCGAACAGCGCGCCCAGCAACAGCGAGGCGAAGAACAGACCGCCGCGAAAACCGGCCCCCAGCGACACGATCGCCCCCGCGGTCTTGAGCACCGCGAGCACGAGGATGCCGAGCGCCCCGCCCTCGGTCGCGAAGGCGAAGTGCAGCGCCCCGTGCCCGGCCGAAAGCACCACGGGCGAGATGAGCGCCAGGAGGCCCACCACCAGCCCGCCGACCGCCGGCCGGAGCCAGGCCCACGGGACGAAGCGGCGAAAGGCCACCTCGGCATAGGTCACGCCGCGCATCACGGCGATGCCGAGCAGGCCGCAGCCCAGCGCCAGCAGCAGCACCGCGACGTAGCCCTGCCAGTCCGGCGAGCCGACGCCCCCCGGTTCCACCGCGTAGGTCGCGCCGCTCAGGACCCGGGCCACCAGCGTGGCGGACACGGCGCTGGCGATCACCGGCGCCAGGCTGGCGATGGCGTAGGTGCCGATCACCAGCTCGAAGGCGTAGAAGGCGCCGGTCAGCGGCGCGTCGAAGGCCGCCGCGATGGCGCCGGCCGCGCCGCAGCCCACCAGCACCCGCAGGTCGCCGCGGCGCAGGCCGAACTGCCGTCCCAGCCGTGAGGCGATGCCGCCCGCCGCCTGGGTATAGCCCGCCTCCAGCCCCACCGAGGCGCCGAACCCGTTGGACACGATGTTCTGCACCGCCACCACGAGGCCGTCGAGCATCGACATACGCCCGCCGTGCAGGGCATTGGCCTCGATGGGGTCGACCGGCTGGCGCGGCCGCCAGCGTGCCACCAGGAGGTTAAGCAGCCCGAGCAGGAGGCCGCCCGCCAGCGGCACCGTCAGCAGCACCAGCGGCGATACGTGGCGCATGATGCTGAGGCCGTTGGCACCGGAGGGGCCGAACATCAGCAGGTGCAGGCCGCGCGCCGCGCCGCCCATTGCCACTGCCACCAGGCCGCTCGCCACGCCGGTCAGGATCGCCAGCATGACCACGCCGGCCTCGTGCCCACGGACCCAGGCGCGGATGGCCGCCGCCCCGCGCGCCGGACGCACGTGGAAGTGCAGCTTCGGCCGATGCGGCACCTTGAGGAGGAACCGGGGGCGGAGGTCGTGGTTCATGTCGGGCGACAGAGTTCCGGGCTGGCGGTGAAACCAGGTGCAGCAGGGGTCTAACCCATTGCGGCACCGTTTCCACCACGCGCCACGGACTGGCACCACATTCGGGCCGGAAGACGGCAGGCGGGCCGGAAAAGACGCCCGACGGAGGCGCAAGTCGCGGCGGCGGGGCGGTGGACGCGGCGTCCGGAGCCGGGTCGGGCGGGCGCTGCGCAGGGAATCGGACGGGCATCTCTCCCTTCCTCCTCCACACGTTGCCGCGCCCGCTCCCCGCGCGCTGTTCCGTCGGCCGGCCGGTGGGGCTACCCTGCGGTCTCCACCACCTGCCGGTCCGATGCCCCGTCTCGTTGTTCTGCTCGCCGCCTCGCTGCTCCTGATCCTGCCGGCTTCGGCCGAAACCTCGCATCGCGCTGCCCTGGGCAGGCCGCAGAACGCGGCGGCGGGAGACGGCGACGCGGTGCTGAGCGCGCAGGACGTGCTCTTCGCCTATGCTCACCTGACCGACACGCGCCCCGATCTCGAGGCACTGGCCCGGGTCGAGGTGCCGCCGCCCGATACCCACTCGCCCGTGCCCGGTGCCGCGGCCGCCCGCTACCGCACCGCCCTGCGCGACGAGACCGCCGAGCTGCGCGGTGCCTTCGAGCGGTTCAACATCAACCGGCCGCTGCTGCTGCGCGTGCAAACGGGAATCGGCCGCTACGACGCGGCCGCGGGCGGGCTGCCGCTGGACTTCAACCCGTCCTTCTGGGTGCGCGACCCGACCTGGCGCACGGACGGCTTCATCCTCCGCTTCAACAATGCCGGGGCGGTGCGCACCGTTCCGGTCGCCGACGAGGGCGAGGCCGACGACCGCATGGCCACGGCGGGATTCGACCCGCGCTTCGACGATGGCTGGAACGGGGTGCTGGAATTGCGCTTCGTGTTCGGCGGCGTGCTGCCGCACCCGCCCGGCTTGCGCGGGGCGCCGATCGCGGCGCGCCTGCTCTCCGCCCGCCTCGTCAGCCGGGATGGCGAGGTCGTGCACGACTTCGGCACCGTCGGGCAGGGCATTCCGCGCCGCGGTCCGCCGGTGCTGGGGACGGCCAAGCTCGATGGGCTGCGGCTGGGCATGCCGCTGGCCGAGGCGCGTGCCGCCCTGCCCGGGCTGCGCGCCACCCCGGCCGGCTACGGGATGTTCGAGGGGCTGGCGGCCGGCGTCCGGCGCGACCCGCGGGCGCCACGCTGCGACATCGGCATCGTGGCCGACCTGCGCGCCTTCGGCCAGGCCGTGCCGCCGCGGCACAGCTTCCGCCACTGCGTCGCGCTCCAGGCCGCGGTGCCCCTCCCCGAACCGACCGAGCCGTCCGGAAAGCCCGCCGCCCGGTCGTCCGATCCCGCCGACGCTCTGCCGGCGCCGGAGGTGTCCGCACCGCAGGTGGGCGAGGTCACGGTGCTGCGCTTCCTGCCCGGCGCGATGCCGGAGGTTGTGCGGCGGCAGCTGGAGCGGCGCTTCGGCGCGCCGCTGACGGAAGGAAAGGGCGAGATCACCTGGATCGGCCACGACCCCGACGCCGCCGACAGCCAGGCACCCATGGTGCAGCTGAAGGCCGAGTTCGTGACGCTGGCGCAGGGCGGTCCCGACGGTGAGCCCGGCGTGCTGCTGGGCCTGCAGATGCAGCCCTATCGCCCCGATCCCGCGGACAACTCCTGAGCGTCGCTTCGTCCGGCCGCCGGGCTGCCCGGATGTGGCGGAGCCTGGCCCGTCCGCCCCGGTCCCTGCGGGGCGTGCTGCCGCGCTGGCGCCGCACCGGCGCGAAGGGGCCCGGCGGCTGGCGGGAGCGTTTGCGCACCGTCGTTCTGCTGCTGCTGGCGGGGCCGCTGGCGCTGATCCTGATCTTTCGCGTGGTGCCGGTTCCGGCGACGCCGCTGATGCTGATCCGCCTGGTGCAGGGCTATGGCTGGCAGCATGACTGGGTGCCCTACGACCAGATCGCGCCCGCACTGGCACGGGCGGTGATCGCCTCGGAAGACAATTTCTTCTGCGAGGAAAGCTTCGGCTTCGACATCCCGGCCCTGCGCGGGCAGGTCGAGACGCTGCTGGACGGCGAACGCCCGCGCGGCGCCAGCACGATCACCATGCAGACCGCCAAGAACCTCCTGCTCTGGCCGGGGCGCGATCCGGTTCGCAAGGTGATCGAGGCCTGGCTGACGCCGCAGGTCGCGCTGCTCTGGCCCAAGCGGCGCGTGCTGGAAGTCTACCTCAACAGCGTGGAGTTCGGTCCTGGCATCTACGGTGCCGAGGCCGCGTCGCGCGCCTTCTTCCGCAAGCCGGCCAGCGATCTGACCGCCGTGGAAGCGAGCCAGCTGGCGGTGGTGCTGCCCAGCCCTCTGAACTGGTCCGCCAGCCGCCCGGGCCGCTACCTGCGGGGGCATGCGGCGGTGATCCGGGGGCGCATGGGGCAGCTGGGTCCGCTGCTGGACTGTGCTCGCTGAGCCCGAGGGCTGCCAGCAAATCAGGGGAGCACGGATGGGAATCCGGGATCATCCCGTTGGCAGGCGCTTCGGACATCTCCGCCTCGGCGAGGAGGCATTCGGCCGGGGCGCGCAGGAGGACGAGCGCCATCGCCTCAGGTCGAGGGCAGCTGGAGGTGGGGCTGGCAGCGCAGGATGGACGCGACGTTCATCAGGATCTTCGCGATCGCGTCGAGCTTCGCTTCGAAGGCTTCCGCCCCGATACGCTCGAGCTCGCTGATGACGTTCCCGGCAGCGCTGTCGCTTCCGAACGGGGACGGCGAGGGCGGAGAAGAACTGTCGCGGAGCATTTTGGGTCCTGTTCAGGCCGTCACGTCGGCGTGTTCGGCTGAACCCCGTTCTGCCTGATTCCGGCCGGCCCCGCAGGTCGCTTGGGCGTCGGCAGGCGTCGCTTAAGCGTCGCCCGTCACAACCACGGAAATGAATATAGTCCTATGATGACGGTCTGTTCAACCACGAACTGTTACGTCACCTGTTGGTTGTGTCACCTGAATCGAATATAAACCTAAGGGTGGTGAAGATTCTCCTTCCTCAACCCCGCTTGCCTTCGGGCACGGGTGCTGGGCAGCGACGATCTTGCATCCGCCTCCCAGAGCCCGGTGCCCGATGCAAGTAGATGTTGTTCTGAGGCTGCATCTGTTAGGACCGATGCAGGCCTGGAACGTCGCCGGCGAGAGCGTGCTGCCGCAGGGCCGCAAGGCCCGGGCCGTGCTGGCGATGCTCGCGCTGGCGGACGGGCAGCGGATGCCGCGCCGGCAGCTCGCGGGCCTGTTGTGGAGCAGGATGGAGGTTTCCCAGGCACTGGCACGTCTGCGGGACGTCCTGCACGACATCAGGAAGGTGCTCGGAAGCGGTCTGAGTGCGGTGCTGCGGCAGGAGAACGACCGCCTGCAACTACAGCCCAACGCGGTGTGGACCGATGTTCGCGACGGGGCGACGGCAAACCTCCATGGTCTCGTCAATGACGAGTTGCTGACCGATCTTCACGCTCTGGACCCTGCCTTCGATGAATGGCTGACCGCGGCCAGGACGCGCTGGCGCCTCCAGACCCAGGCGCTGGGGAAGTCGGCTGCGCCGCCGACGCCCGATACCGCGCCGGTGAAGCGCGTCCGGAACACCACCGTGATCGGCGTCAGCCCCCTTCGGCCGATCGGGCCGGGACTCGACGATTACCTTCCCCTTGCCATCGCCGATGAGATCAGCACGGCCCTGTCGCGGCTGCGCTGGACAACCGTGATCTCGGGCGTGTCCGTGCGCGACCCGGACACCGGCTTCTCGAACCTGCGCGAAAGCTTCGGCATCGACTTCATCCTCGACGGGACCTTGCAGCGGGCGGGCAATCAGCTTCGCCTGACGGTGAAGCTCCTGGACCTCGACCAGGGCGGCGCGGTGGTCTGGTCGGCGCGCTTCGACCGCGCCGGCGACGACATCTTCTCGCTGCAGGACGAGGTGGCCGAAGCCGTGGTGGCAGGGCTCGATCCCGAGATCCTCTTGATCGAGGCGGAGCGGATACGCCGACGCCCGCCGCAGAACATGACGGCCTACGACCTGGTGCTGCGCGCCATCCCGGCGATCTACAGGCTCGACCGGGAAGCGTTCCTGGAGGCCGGCACTCTCCTGGACCGTGCCATCGCCATGGAGCCGGACTACGCGGCGGCCTATGCCTGGCTGGCGCACTGGCATATCTTCGCGCATGGCGAGGTGTTGTTGCGGGAGCCCGCCCGTGCCCTCGCGCGCGCTTCGGAGGTGGCCGAACGCGCGATCCTGCTGGACCCGAACGATGCCCGCGGCCTGACCATCGCAGGCCACGTGCGTGCCTTCCTGCACCGCCGGGTCGATGAAGCGATCGCACTGCATGAGCGCGCGCTGCTGCTGAATCCGAGCCTGGCCACCGCCTGGCACTTCTCGGGAATGGCGCATGCCTACGCGGGCAACCTGTCCGAGGCACGCAGGCGGCTGGAACGGTGCCGCCGCCTGGCACCGCGCGATCCGCACGCCTTTTTTCGCGACGGCGCCTTCGTGATCGTCCACATGCTGGCGGGCGACTACGATGCCGCCATCGCGCTGGGTCGCGAGGTCACGCAGATGCACCCCCGCTTCACCTCGGCCTTCAAGGCCTATATCGCGGCGCTCGCCCATGCGGGGCGCAGGGAGGAAGCGCGCGCCGTCCTCGGACGGCTCCTCAGCCTGGAGCCTGATTTCTCCCTGCGGAAGATGCGGCTCATGTCGCCCTACAAGCGGCGCGATCACCTGGAACATTACCTCACGGGGCTGCGTCTCGCTGGCCTGACGTGACCGGGTGGCGGGGAAGCGCTCAGTTCTGGCTGTCGGCCATCTCCAGGCGCCGGCGCTTGCGAACGGCCGTGGCATCGCGTCCGTGCGGGCACTTGTTCTGGCTCGGCCAGACCACGGTCTCGTGGTAGGCGCTCCATTCACCGGGTCCCAGCGAGGACAACCCCGGCTCGACGGCGAAGCTGTTCAGGTTCTCATCCGTGTAGGACGCGCGGTGAACGGGCTGAACCTGAAACAGCGGCATGTTGGCGGCGAACTCGACGGGCGCATGCGTTCGCGTAAGCCGGACGTTGATGAAGAGCGGCCCGAACCAGCGGTCGGCCTCCACCATGCCTTCGAACAGGTCGTAGCCGCGGCTGCGAGGCAGGTTGACGGGCGGTCTGACCAGCAGGCTCCAGCCCGGGCGGCTGCGCGCGAAGAGGCCGGACCAGACCTGGACCACGCCAGGTTCCGGCAGCGCGCCGAGGAAGGTGGGCGAGTAGCCTTTGATCTCCTCCGGCGCGGCATCGTCGAACTGCGTGCGGAAGTTGGGGAACTGCGAAGCGCCGAGCGGGAACCATCCTCCCGCATTCTCGTAGGTCCAGAGGATCTCGTCGCCGTCCCAGTAGAGCTGAAAGTCGATGGGCGGAAAGATGTACCAGCCGAGCGCCGCCGCGGTTGTCACGGCTTCGCAGTAGCGGAAGGCACGGGTCGGCAGCGTTCCACCGGCCGCGCGGTCCGCGCGCTGCGGCGGGCGACCTTCCTCGGTGACCTTGAAAAAGCGGACCAGTGGAGAAGCTGCCAAATCCGTCATCGTGATTTTCCGTCGGCCGGGGAGTGCTGGAAGCATTCCCGGGGCAGCACCCGCTGCCCCGGGGGCTGGCATCAGAACGCGGGGCTCTGACCGCCCAGGCGGACCTTGCCGGCATCGGCCACGGCCATCGGGGCGAAGGCCGGGCTCTGACCACCCAGGCGGACCTTGCCGCCGTCGGCGATGGCGGGCGGGGCAAAGACCGGGGACTGGCCGCCGAGACGGACCACGCCGGCATCGGTCACGACGGGGCTGTTGATGATCGGCAGCTGAACGGGGCGGGAATCGGTGGTCATCGACAGGGTT
Source organism: Roseomonas elaeocarpi (assembly GCF_042433915.1). Taxonomy (NCBI): domain Bacteria; kingdom Pseudomonadati; phylum Pseudomonadota; class Alphaproteobacteria; order Acetobacterales; family Roseomonadaceae; genus Roseomonas; species Roseomonas elaeocarpi. Next base: position 223,838 of record NZ_JBHLUN010000006.1, read on the forward strand.
CCTTTTCCGGGGTCGCCGGGTTGATCGACGCGCAACAAAAAAGCCTGCCACCGATCAATCGGGGCAGGCTTTGGAAGGCGTTGTCGCCGGGCATAGTTCGCCCGCTGACAGAGGCATCATAGCAGTTCGGAACGGCGCGTAAAGAACATATTCCTATTCTCCTGCCGATTTCTCGTGGCCTGACCGGGCGCCGCGCCGCGGCAGGCGCCGGGAGGTGCCATGCGCGGCTCTCCCGGCGTCGGTCCGACCCTTACCGGAACGGCGTCTCGTCGAAGGCCCGCAGCTTGCGCGAATGCAGTGCGCCGAGCTGTTCGCGCAGGATCTCGAAGGTCTCAAGGCCGATGCGCAGGTGCTCGCTCACGGCGCGCTGGTAGAAGGCGGTGGCGGCGCCGGGCAGCTTGATCTCGCCGTGCAGCGGCTTGTCGCTCACGCACAGCAGCGTGCCGTAGGGCACCCGCAGCCGGTAGCCCTGCGCCGCCAGAGTGCCGCTTTCCATATCCACCGCGATGGCGCGCGACAGGTTGATGCGCCGGCGTTCCTGCGACCAGCGCAGTTCCCAGTTGCGGTCGTCGTAGCTCACCACCGTGCCGGTGCGCAGGCGGCGCTTGAGCGCTTCACCCCGGTCGCCCGTGACCGCCGCCGCCGCCTCCTGAAGGGCCACCTGAACCTCGGCCAGGGCGGGGATGGGGATTTCGGGCGGCACCAGATCGTCCAGGATCTTGTCGCGGCGCAGGTAGCCGTGCGCCAGCACGTAGTCGCCGATCTCCTGGCTGGCGCGCAGGCCCCCGCAGTGGCCGATCATCAGCCAGCAATGCGGCCGCAGCACCGCCAGGTGGTCGGTGATCGTCTTGGCGTTGGAAGGGCCGACGCCGATGTTGACGATGGTCACGCCGCCGCCCGCCGCGCCGCGCCGCAGGTGATAGGCCGGCATCTGGAAGCGCTGCCAGGGGGCGGCCGCCACCAGCTCCGCCGCGGCCTCTGGCGGGTCGTCGCGGGTGACGGTGCTGCCGCCGGGCAGCACCAGCTCGGTATAGGGGCTGCCGTCGCGCTGCAGCTCCGCCAGCGCCCAGCCCACGAACTGATCGACGTAGCGCTGGTAGTTGGTCAGCAGGATCCAGGGCTGCACCGCCTGCCAGTCGGTGCCGGTGTAGTGCACCAGCCGGCGCAGCGAGTAGTCCATGCGCACGGCGTCAAACAGCGCCAGCGGCCGCGGCGCGCCTTCGCGGTAGTGCCACAGCCCGTCGGCGATCTCGTCGCCCACGGCCGAGAGCATCGGCACCGGGAAGTGCCGTGCCAGCGCCGCCGCGGACACGCCGCCGCGCGCCAGCTCGTCGCCGCCCTCCAGGACGTAGGGATAGGGGATTTCCTGCTCGCTCCGCCCCACCGACAGGGTGGCGCCATATTCCTCCACCAGCGGGCGCAGCTGCGACAGCAGGTAGTCGCGGAAGGCCGCCGGGTGGGTCACCGTGGTGCGGTGGTCGCCCTCGACCTGCAGCTTGCCCCAGGCGCGGCGATTGCGGGGCAGGGGGCCGTCGGCCTGCCAGCGCAGGCTGAGCAGCGGGTAACGGAACCGGGCGCGCTCCTCAGCCGTGGGGGGCGTTCCGTCGCGCGTGAAGCGATCCAGCGCGAGGCGCTCTGCCTCCAGCGCGGCCTCGTAAAGGGCTTCGAGGCGCTCCACCGCGGCTTCGGGGGTGGCGACGGTTTCCAGCGTGGCGTCGTGGCTCATGTTTATCGTTAAACGAGGACCGCCGCGTGCCGCAACCGGTGTGGTGTGTCGGCCCCGTGAACCTTGCGGAGCGGCCGTCCGGCCGGCGGGCCGCGGGACCTCGGGCCACGGCCCCGTCACCGAAGCGCCACGCGGCAGAGGCTTGCGCCCCGGCGCGGGGCAGCCTATCGGGCGCGCGCCTCAATCTTTCAAACGGAACACCCCGCCATGGCCACCGAGCGCACCTTCAGCATCCTCAAGCCCGACGCGACCCGCCGCAACCTGACCGGCAAGATCAACGCCGTGTTCGAGGAGCAGGGCCTGCGCGTCGTGGCGCAGAAGCGCATCCTGATGAGCAAGCTGCAGGCCGAGACCTTCTACGGCGTGCACAAGGAGCGTCCGTTCTTCAACGACCTCGTGTCCTTCATGACCTCCGGCCCGGTGGTGGTGCAGGTTCTCGAGGGCGAGAACGCGGTGGCCAAGAACCGCGAGATCATGGGTGCCACCAACCCGGCCAACGCCGCCGAGGGCACGATCCGCAAGCTGTTCGCCGAGAGCATCGAGGCGAACTCCGTGCACGGTTCCGACAGCCCGGAGAACGCGGCGATCGAGATCGCCTACTTCTTCGCCGGCCTCGAGATCGTCGGCTGAGCCTGATCGTGGCGGGGCGTCGCGGGGTTCATCCCCGCGGCCCCGCCGCACCCCGGCCCGCATGAGGGCCGGACGCGCGCCGCTGATCCGCCGCGCAGGCGACCCCGGCGCTGTTTCCCCGCCTCAGCCCGTTACGAGGTAGAGGGCGATCAGGATCACCGCCACGACGCCGATTCCGTAGGTCACGGCGGTGGTGAAGCGATGCCAGATGTTCTGGCGCTCGGGCAGGATGTCGTCCGTGCCCACGGCCACCATGTCGATCTGATGCTGCGGCTCGGCCATCTTGTCCCCAATTCTGCTGCGCTGGAGCTCAGCCTTCCCGTGTAGGCAGCGGCTCGAAGCGCGGCAAGGGGTTTGCCAGGCTGCCCGAGGCGCCGGGCGGCGGCGGGCCATTTCCGGCCAGCCCAGTGGCCAGCCAGGCCAGGGCCGCCGGGTAGAGCCGGTGCTCCTGTTCCAGCACCCGGGCCGCGAGCCGCGACTCGTCGTCGTCCGGCAGCACCGGCACGGCGGCCTGCGCCACGATCGGCCCTTCATCCACGCCGGGTGAGACGAGGTGAACGGTGCAGCCGTGCAGCTTCACCCCCGCCGCCAGGGCCCGCGCATGGGTGTCGAGGCCGGGGAAGGAGGGCAGGATCGAGGGATGGATGTTGAGCATCCGTCCCGACCAGCGGGACACGAAGCCTTCCGTCAGCACCCGCATGAAGCCGGCCAGGGCGATCAGCGCGATGCCGTGCCGCTCCAGCTCCCGCTGCATCGCGGCCTCGAAGCCGGCCCGGTCACCCTTGAAGCCGCGGCTTTCCACCACCGCGGTGGCGACCCCGGCCGCCTCCGCCCGCGCGAGCCCCGCGGCATCGGCGCGGTTCGACAGCACCAGCGCGATCTCCGCCGGGTAGCCGGGATCGGTCGCCGCCTCCAGGAGGGCCACCATGTTGCTGCCGCGCCCGGAGATCAGCACCGCGACGCGCGGCCGACCGCCATCGCGGGGGAGGGCGCCCGGGGCGGCCGCGGGTTCGGTCACGGGCGCAGGGGCCAGCCGGCCGGGAGGTTGTCGACCCGCACCGAGGCGTCCGCGCCCTCGGCCGCGGCCTCGATGCGGCCGATCGCGGCCACGGTTTCGCCGGCTTCGCGCAGGATCTCCGTGGCGGCCTCGACGTGCTCGGGCGCTACGGCCAGCACCATGCCGATGCCGCAGTTGAACACCCGCAGCATCTCCTCCGCCGCGACGTTGCCGGTGCGGGCCAGCCAGCCGAACACGGCGGGCGGCGTCCAGGAGGCGCCGTCCACCACGGCCAGGGTGCCCGCCGGCAGCACGCGCGGCAGGTTGCCCGGCAGGCCGCCGCCGGTGATGTGCGCCGCGGCCTTGAGCAGCCCCGCCTTGTGCACGGCGAGAACGGACTTCACGTAGATCCGGGTGGGCTCCAGCAGCGCCTCGCCCAGGGTCTTGCCGGCCGCGAAGGGGGCGGGGTCGTTCAGCCCGGCATTGCCCGCTTCCACGATGCGCCGCACCAGCGAGTAGCCGTTGGAATGCACGCCGGTGGAGATCAGGCCCAGCAGCACGTCGCCCGCGCCCACGTCGGACTTCGGCAGCAGCGTGTCGCGCTCGGCGGCCCCCACCGAGAAGCCGGCCAGGTCGTAGTCGCCCTTGCCGTACATCCCCGGCATCTCGGCGGTTTCGCCGCCCACCAGGGCGCAGCCGGCCTGGCGGCAGCCCTCGGCGATGCCGGACACCACCTCGGCGGCCTGCGCCACCTCCAGCTTGCCGGTGGCGAAGTAGTCCAGGAAGAACAGCGGCTCGGCGCCCTGCACCACGAGGTCGTTCACGCACATCGCCACGAGGTCGATGCCGACCCCGCCATGGTGGCCCGAATCGATGGCCAGCCGCAGCTTGGTGCCCACGCCGTCGGTGGAGCTCACCAGAACCGGGTCGGTGAAGCCCGCGGCCTTGAGGTCGAACAAGGCGCCGAAGCCGCCCAGGCCACCCATGGTGCCGGCGCGATTCGTGCTCTTCGCCAAAGGCTTGATGCGGTCCACCAGCGCGTCGCCCGCCTCGATGTCCACGCCTGCGTCGCGATAGGTCAGGCTGGTCATGGTCGCTCCCGATCGGCTATGCCCCATGGTTCGGGACTCAAAGGGCGGACGATGCCGAACCCACTGCCGAGCCGCGAGGCGCGCGGAAGCCAACACCACGTTCGCGGCGGCCGCGCAACCGCCGTGCTGCGGGCGGCTGCCTTCTCGGTGCTGCCGGCGCTGTTTCTGGCCGCCGCGCCGCTGCCGGGCGGCGGCGCCCGGGCGCAGGACGCCGCCGCGACGGCCAGCACGGGTGCCCCCACGGGTGGCGGCTACAGCCAGCGCGGCGTGCCGGCCGAGGCCACCGCCGAGAACGCGGTCAAGGCGCGCGAGCTCGCCTACGCCTCCGCCCAGCGCATCGCCTACGGCCGCATGGCCACCGAGCTCGGCCTGCCGCAGGGCCTGTCGGCGGGGCAGATCGACGGCCTCGTCAGCTCCGTGGTGGTGGAGCAGGAGCGCTCGACGCTGACCGGCTTCAACGGCCGGGTGACCGTGAACTTCAATCCCCGCCGGGTGGCGGCGCTGGGCGGCCGCACGCCGGGTGGCGACGCTGGCACCGCCGTGGCGGGTGGCGCGTCATCGGGTATTTCCTCCGGCACCTCCTCGGGCGGCACGCTGACGCCGCCGCCGGTGAGTGCCGGGGCGCCCGCCTCCTCCTGGGTGGATGCCGCCGCCAGCTACGGCTCGCTGGGCCAGTGGCTCGACCTGCGGCGCCGGCTGCTGGCCAATCCCGACGTCGCCAGCGTCGAGCTGCGCGCCATCTCCACCGACCGCGCCCGCTTCCGCCTGGGGCTGCGCAACCCGGTGAACCTCGCGGCGCCGGATCTCGCGCGGGTTGGCGTGGCGATGGAGCCGGCGCCCGACGGCACCTGGCGCATCGGCCTTGCCGGAGGCGCCTGAGGCCGACCGAGACCGGCCGCAGCCTTCGCGCGTCGACCGCGGCGCGCGGGGCGCCGGCCCGGCGGAGCCCGCGCGGGCGCCGGGGATCCTGGCGGCCCTGAGGCGTGGTCCCGTCGCGGCGGACCCCCATCGCCACGATACGCTGCTGACGCTGCCCAACATCCTGACCTTCGCGCGCCTGCTCGCCGTGCCGGCGACGGTGTGGCTGGTGATCCATCACCGGCCCGACCTCGCTTTCCTGCTGTTCGTGGCGGCGGGGGTGACGGACGCGGTGGACGGCTGGCTGGCGCGCCGGCTCGATGCGCGCTCCACGCTGGGCGCCGTGCTGGACCCCGCGGCCGACAAGGCGCTGCTGGTGAGCATCTACGTCGCGCTCGCCGTGACGGAGGTTCTGCCGGACTGGCTGGCCATCCTGGTGGTGTTCCGCGACGTGCTGATCGTGGGCGGCCTGGCGGTTCTGCTGCTGCTGGGCATGCCGCCGGCGATCCGCCCCCTTTTCATTTCCAAGGTGAACACGGTCCTGCAGATCCTTCTCGCGGCCACGGCGCTGATGTTCCAGGGCTGGCGGATCGATGCGCCGATCCTGCTGGACGCGCTGGTCTGGCTCACCGCCGCGGTTACCGTGGCGTCCGGCGCCGCCTATGTCCGTGCCGTGCTGCGCGGGCAGGGGGCGGCATGAAGCCCTTCCGTTCCGGCGGCCAGGCGCCGCCGCCCAAGGCCGGTGGCGCAACGGGGCTCCACCCGGGCGCGGCGGGGGGCTCGGCCGGTGCGTCTGCCGGGGCGGCCCTGCACGGCGCCCCCGCGCGTGCTCAAGGGGGTTCCCCGGGAGGTTCCCCGGCAGCTCTTCCGGTGGGATCGCCCCTGGGCGCCCGCCCGGGCGTTCCGGCGGGTGCGCTGAACCACCCGGCTCAGGCTGGTGGCACCCACCTGCCCCCCGGCTATCTGGCGGGCGCCGGGCTGCCGCAGCGCGGCCCGCAGACCGCGACGCGGGGGCAGCGGATCGGCCTGCTGCTCGGGGCGGTGGCGGCGCTGCTGGTGGGGATTTGGCTGTTCTCGCCGATCCTGACGCCCTTCGTGCTGGCCGGCTGCATCGCCTACTTCCTGGATCCCCCGACGACGCGGCTGGCGCGGCTGGGCGTGCCGCGGGGCTTCGCCTCCTTCCTGATGATCCTGGCGGTCTGCGCCGTGGCGCTGGTGGCTCTGCTGCTGCTCTACCCGCTGCTGATCTCCCAGGCCGGCGTGCTGCTGCAAAGATTGCCGGCCTACGCTGCCCGCATCGGCGAGGGGGTGCGCGACCTCCTGGCCGCGGCGTCGGAGCGGCTGGGGCCCGACGTGCTGAACAGCCGCCTGCAGGACCTCGCGGTGAACCAGACCGGCGCCATCCTGGGCTACGTCGCCACCACCGCGGCGCAGTTCGTGGGCGGCGCCTCGGGGCTGCTGTCGGTGGGCTACGCGCTGTTCACCTACGCGGTGGTGACGCCGGTGGTGGGCTTCTACCTCCTGCGCGACTGGCCGCGCATGGTGCTGCGGGTCGAATCCTGGCTGCCGCGCCGCTACACCGCCACCGCCCGCTCGCTCGGCCGCGACATGGACCGGGTGCTTTCGGCCTGGCTGCGCGGACAGCTGATCTGCTGCGGGCTGTTGGCCGTGTATTATGCGGTGGCGCTCCAGGCCGTGGGACTCGAGCTGGGGCTGCTCGTCGGGCTGTTGTCGGGGTTGCTCTCCTTTATCCCCTATGTCGGCTCCATGACGGGTCTGGTAACGGCGCTGCTGCTGGCGCTGGGGCAGTTCGGGGCGTGGCAGGGCGTGGCGCTGGTGGCGGGGGTGTTCGTGTTCGGGCAGATGATCGAGGGCTACGTGATCTATCCGCGCCTCCTGGGTGACCGGGTGGAGCTGCACGCGGTCTGGGTGATCTTCGCGCTCTTCGCGGGCGGCGTGGCCTTCGGCTTCCTGGGCGTGCTGCTGGCCGTGCCGATGGCCGCCGCGATCGGCGTGGTGGCCCGTCACTGGCTGCGCCGCTACCTGGCGAGCCCCCTCTACCTCGACCCGCCCCGCACGGGCACCGGCGCATGACCGGGCGACAGCTGCCCCTGCCGCTGGCCCTGCCGCCCGAGCGCGGGGCGCCGGTGATGCATGACGGCTCCAACGCCGTGGCGCGCACCTGGCTCGGCGCGCCCGACGACTGGCCGGGCGGGCGCCTGGCGCTGTTCGGCCCGGCGGGCGTGGGCAAGTCGCTGCTGCTGCGGCAGGCCGCGGCGCGGCTGGGCCTGCGGGTGCTCGAAGGCCCGACGCTGCGCGGCGTGCCCGACGGGCTGCCCTCCGCCGTGGACGACGCCGACTGCCCGGCCGACGAGGAAACGCTGTTTCACCTGATCAACGCCTGCGCCAGCGCCGGTGCCCTGCTGTTGCTGGCGGGGCGGGAGCCGCCGGCGCGCTGGCAGGTGCGGCTGCCGGACCTCGCCTCCCGGCTGCGCGCCACCCACGCGGTGGAGGTCGAGGAACCCTCGGAAGCCCTGCTGCGGACCCTGCTCGCCCATCACTTCGCCGAACGGCAGGTGCGGGTGGATGCCGCCACCCAGGACTGGCTGCTGCTCCGCCTGCCGCGCGAGGCCGCCGCGGTCGCCTCGGCCGCGGCCCGGCTCGACCGCGCGGCGATGGGCACCGGCGGCGCCGTGACCCGTGCCCTGGCCCGGCAGGTGTTGTCCGACCTTCCCGGCTTCGGTGACGGGGGGCTGGGGGACGAGGATGACGTTTCCGTGGCACGCGCTGCCGACGACTCGAACGCCACGCCGACCCTGCTGTAGGCTCCGGCGCCATGGACGCCCTCAGCCAAGCCGACACACCGACCGTCCCCGTGGAACTGCCCGCAGACATGCCGGGCGGCGACCTCGCGTCCTCGTCGTGGCGCTTCATCAACCGGGAACTTTCCTGGCTCGCCTTCAACGAGCGCGTGCTGGAGCAGGCGGCCCATCCGGATCACCCGCTGCTGGAGCGGCTGCGCTTCATCGCCATCTCGGCCAGCAACCTCGACGAGTTCTACTCCGTGCGGGTGTCCGGGCTGGCCGGGCAGGCGCGCGCGGGGCTGACCAAGCTGTCCCCCGACGGGGCCACGCCGGGGCAGCAGCTGGCCGCCGTTCACGAGCGTGCCGGCGCGCTGATCGAGAACCAGCGGACCGCCTGGCGCCAGATGCGCGTCCTGCTGCGCGAGGCAGGCATCTCGGTGTTGGAGCCGGTGGAACTGGACGAGAGCGAGCGCAGCTGGCTCGAGAACTGGTTCCTGGAGCGCGTCTTCCCGATCCTCACGCCGCTGGCGGTGGACCCGGCGCACCCGTTCCCGTTCATCGCCAACCTCGCGCTCTGCCTCGTGCTGAAGCTGATCCGCGAGGAGGATGGCGGCACCATGCGGGCGCTGGTGCCGCTGCCGCCGCAGGTTGACCGCTTCATCCGCCTGCCCGCACGCCCCGAGGGCGGCATCCGCTTCGTGACGCTGGAAGACCTCGTCACGATGAACCTGCCGCACCTCTTCCCCGGCTACATCCAGGCCGAGCGCGGGCTGTTCCGCCTGATCCGCGACACCGACGTGGAGTTCGAGGAAGAGGCCGAGGACCTCGTGCGGTCCTACGAGACGGCGCTCAAGCGCCGCCGGCGCGGGCGCGCCATCCGCCTGACCGTCACCTCCGACACGCCCGCCGACATGGTGGACTTCGTGTCCGAGGAAACCGAGGCCGATCGCGGCGGCGTCTTCACGGTGGAAGGGCTGCTGGGCCTGAGCGACCTGACGCAGCTGATCGTGGACGACCGGCCCGACCTGCTGTTCACGCCCTACACGCCGCGCTTCCCGGAGCGCATCCTGGATTTCGGCGGCGACTGCTTCGCCGCGATCCGCGCCAAGGACATCGTGGTCCACCACCCCTACGAGAGCTTCGACGTGGTGGTGCAGTTCATCCGGCAGGCGGCACGCGACCCCAACGTCGTGGCCATCAAGCAGACGCTCTACCGCACCTCGCGCGACAGCTCGATCGCCCGCGCGCTGATCGAGGCGGCCGAGGCCGGCAAGTCCGTCACCGCCATGGTGGAACTCAAGGCCCGCTTCGACGAGGAGCGCAACATCGCCATCGCCCGCCAGCTCGAGGCCGCGGGCGTGCAGGTCGTCTACGGCTTCGTGGACCTCAAGATCCACGCCAAGATCAGCCTGGTGGTGCGGCGCGAAGGCGGGCAGCTGCGTTCCTACGCGCATTTCGGCACGGGCAACTACCACCCGGTCACCGCGCGCATCTACACCGACATCTCCTTCTTCACGGCCGATCCCGGGCTGACCGGCGATGCCTCGCGGCTGTTCAACTACCTGACCGGCTACGCGCGGCCGGAGAAGATGCAGGCGCTGGCCTTCGCGCCACTGACGCTGCGCTCCACCATCATGGGGCTGATCGAGCAGGAGATCCTGTTCGCGCAGGCCGGCCGCCCGGCCATGATCTGGCTCAAGATGAACTCCCTGGTGGATGAAGCGTTGATCGACGCGCTCTACCGCGCCAGCGAGGCCGGGGTGCGCGTGGACTGCGTGGTGCGCGGCATCTGCTGCCTGCGCCCGGGCGTTCCGGGTCTGTCCTCCAACATCCGGGTGAAGAGCATCGTCGGCCGCTTCCTGGAACACTCCCGCATCCTGGTCTTCGGCAACGGCCACCGCCTGCCGTCGCGGCGGGCGCGCGTGTTCATTTCCTCGGCCGACTGGATGGCGCGCAACATGGACTGGCGGGTGGAAACCATGGTGCCGGTGGAAAACCCCACCGTGCACGCCCAGATCCTCGACCAGATCATGGTGGTGAACCTCAAGGACACCGCGCAGTCTTGGACGCTGGGGCCGGACGGCCAGTACCGCCGGGTGGACCCGGGCGAGAAGCCGCTCTCGGCTCATGACTGGTTCATGACCAACCCTTCACTCTCCGGCCGCGGCAGTGCATTGAAGCCGGCGCGCAGTATCCCCCCGAAGCGGCGGCGCGACCGCGTCGCGCAGGACTGAACAAAGGAACCGTATGGACGGTCTCGCTTCCGCCGCCCTCCAGGCCCCGCAGCACCCCCCGCGCAGCGCGATCGTCGATCTCGGCTCCAACTCCGTGCGCCTGGTGGTGTTCGAGGGGCTGGGCCGGAACCCGGTTCCGATCTTCAACGAGAAGGCGGTGCTGGGCCTGGGCCGCGGGTTGCAGAGCACGGGCCGGCTGAACGAGGCGGCGGTGGAGCAGGCGCTCACGGTGCTCGCCCGCTACCACGCCGTCGCCACGGCGATGGGCGCGCCTGCGATGGAGATCCTGGCCACCGCGGCGATGCGCGACGCCAGCAACGGCCCGGACTTCGCCGCCCGCCTGCGCGAACGCCTGCCCGAGGTGCCCGTCACCATCCTGACCGGCGAGGGCGAGGCCCGCATGTCGGCTGAGGGCCTGCTGCTGGGCTTCCCCGAGGCGAACGGCATCCTGGGCGATATCGGCGGCGGCTCGCTGGAGGTGGTGGACCTGCGGGATGGCGAAGCCCGGAACTCCGCCAGCCTGCCACTGGGCGTGATCCGCCTGGCGGAGCGGGCGGGGGGCGACGTGACCCAGGCCCGCGCCATCGCCGAGGCCGACCTCGCCACCGTGCCCTGGCTCGCCGGCGGAAAGGGGCGGGACCTTTACCTGGTGGGCGGGGCCTGGCGCGCCATGGCCAAGATCCACATGTCGCAGACGCACTACCCGCTCTCGATCGTGCATCACTACGTGCTGCCGCGCGAGGAAGCGCGCGACCTTTGCGCCCTGATCATCGCCAGCAAGAAGGCGCAGCTGGAAAAGCTGCCCGGCGCCCAGGCCAGGCGCGCCGCCGACCTGCCCTTCGCCGCGGTGGCGCTGCGCCGCCTCCTGCGGGCCAGCGGCGCCGACCGGGTGGTGTTCAGCGCCAACGGGCTGCGCGAGGGCTGGTACGCCCGGCGCCTGGAGGCAGGAGTGCGGGCCGAGGACCCGCTGCTCGCCGCCAGCCTGGAGATGTCGGCCCGCTTCGGTCGCGACGAGACCCTGCCGCCGGCCCTGATCAACTGGACCGCGCCGCTGTTTCCGCGGGAAACGGGTTTCGAGCGCGCCCTGCGCGAGGCCGCCTGCTGGCTGTCCGACGTCGGCAGCCACGATCATCCCGACTACCGCGCCGAGCAGGCCTTCCTGCGCATCCTGCGGCAGCCGGGCGTCGGGCTGGACCACCATGCCCGCGCCTTCCTGGCCCTGGCCGTGGCCCTGCGCTACGAGGCCGCGCCCGACCCCGTGGCACTCGCCCCGGCCCGCGCCCTCCTGGGGGCGGCCGAGGTGCGGCAGGCCGAGCTGCTCGGCGCCGCGCTGCGGCTGGCCTATACGCTGTCGGGGGGCACGCTGGCGCTGCTGCGCGCCTCGGCCCTGTCGGTGATGGACGGCACGCTGCGCCTGACGCTGGAAGCGGGCAAGGGCCTCTTCGCCGGCGAGGGCGCGCTGCGCCGCCTCGAAGGGCTGGCGACGGCGCTGAACCTGCGGGCGGAACTGGTCGAGGGCTGACCGCGGAAGCCGTTCAGCGGCTCCGCCGCTTCCGCGGCGGCCGGGCGGGCTACCCCGCCGGGATCAGGCGCACCCGCTTGCCATCGACGCCCAGCGCCAGCCTGCCTGAGCGCAGCGCGATCGCGTCCTCGCCGAAGACCCGGCGCCGCCAGCCGGTGAGCGCCGGGACCTCGCCCTCGTCCTCCGAGGCGATGCGGTCCAGCTCCTCACTGTTGGCGATCAGCTTGGGCGCGACGTGGTGCTCCTCCGCCTTGGCGGCCAGCAGCACCTTGAGCAGCGCCACCAGCGCCGGCGAGGGCGGCGTGCCGACGCGGTCCTTGGGCGGCTCGGGCAGCAGCTCCTCGGGCAGCTCCCTGGCCTCGGCCAGGGCGGCGAGCAGCCCGGCGCCGGACTTGCCGCGCGCGAAGCCTTCCGACACGCCGCGCGCCCGCGCCAGGGCCGCCGCGTCAGCGGGCATGGTGGCCGCGATCTCCAGCAGGCTTTCGTCACGCACCAGCCGCTGGCGGGGCACGTTGACGCGCTGCGCCTCGCGCTCCCGCCAGGCGGCGGCGGCGCGCAGCGCGCCCAGGAAGCGTCGGTTCGTGGTGCGCGGGCGCAGCCGCTCCCAGGCGCTCTCCGGCTCGGTGCGATAGGTCGAGGGCTCGGTCAGCGCCGCCATCTCCTCGCGTACCCAGTCCAGCCGGTTCTCGCGCTCCAGCCGGTCGCGCAGCGCGACGTAGACGCGGCGCAGGTGCGTCACGTCGGCCGCGGCGTAGGTGATCTGCGCCGGCGAGAGCGGGCGGGCCGCCCAGTCGCTGAAGCGGTGTGCCTTGTCGATCTGCGCCCCCGCCAGGGCCCGCACCAGGCTGTCGTAGGAGGCCTGGTCGCCGAAGCCTGCCACCATGGCCGCCACCTGAGTGTCGAACATGGGCCTGGGCGTGTCGCCGAAGCGCAGCAGGAAGATCTCCACATCCTGCCGCGCGGCGTGGAACACCTTGATGACCTTGGGATCGGCCATGAGCTCGCCCAGCGGGGCCAGGTCCAGCCCGGGGGCCAGGGCGTCCACCACCGCCACGTCCGCCTCACCGCCCAGCTGCACCACGCACAGCTCCGGCCAGTAGGTCCGCTCCCGCATGAACTCGGTGTCCACGGTCACGAAGGCTTCCTCGCGCAGGCGGGCGCAAAGGGCGGCGAGCGTTTCGGTGTCGGTGATCAGCGTCGGGGTGGCGTCGCGGTGCTGGGGACGGCGGGTCATTCCGGTGTTTCTAGGGGGGCGCCGGGGCAAGGTCCATCGTGGCCCGGCGGGTAAATGCCTCGTCATGCCGGTGGCGGTGCCCGGCGGGGCTGGTGGGGCGGGGCGTAAATCCCCTTGGTTCTCCGGCCCGAAGGGGGTCCATTCTGTTGCCGGCCCATCAGGAACACGCCGTTCCCGGCCGAACGGAGCAGGCAAGCGCCCGGCAGGCTTGACAGCACCGCCCCCGATCCCCTTCCTGCCCGCTCCGTTTTCCAGCCTCACTGATCCAGGGTGTTTCCCCATGCACGCCTACCGCACCCATAACTGCGGCGCGCTGCGCGCCACCGACGCCGGCAGCACTGCCCGGCTTTCGGGCTGGGTGCATCGCAAGCGCGACCACGGGGGACTGCTCTTCCTCGACCTGCGCGACCATTTCGGCATCACCCAGTGCGTGGTGGCGCAGGGCTCGCCCGTGTTCGAGGCCGCCGACGCCCTGCGCCCCGAGAGCGTGGTGACGTTGACCGGCGAGGTCGTGCTGCGCGAACCCTCTACCGTGAACCCCCGCCTGCCCACCGGCGAGGTCGAGCTGCGGGTGCGCGAGCTGGCGGTGCAGTCCGCGGCCGAGGTGCTGCCGATCCAGGTGGCGGGCGAGCAGGAATTCCCCGAGGACCTGCGCCTGCGCTACCGCTTCCTCGACCTGCGGCGTGAGAAGCAGCACCGCAACATCCTGCTCCGCGCCGGCGTGATCGCCTCGATCCGCAGGCGGATGATCGAGCAGGGCTTCGTCGAGTTCCAGACGCCGATCCTGACCGCGTCCTCGCCGGAAGGGGCGCGCGACTTCCTGGTGCCGGCGCGCAACCACCCGGGCAAGTTCTACGCGCTCCCCCAGGCGCCGCAGCAGTTCAAGCAGCTCTGCATGGTGGCGGGCTTCGACCGCTACTTCCAGATCGCGCCCTGCTTCCGCGACGAGGCCGCGCGCGCCGACCGCTCGCCGGGCGAGTTCTACCAGCTCGACTTCGAGATGAGCTTCGTCACCCAGGAAGACGTCTTCGCCGCGATCGAGCCGGTGATGGCGGGCGTGTTCCAGGAGTTCGGCAACGGGCGGAAGGTCACGGACACCCCGTTCCCGCGCATCGCCTATGACACGGCGATGCTGGAATACGGCTCCGACAAGCCGGACCTGCGCAACCCCTTGAAGATCACCGACGTGACGGAGCCCTTCCGGGATTCCGGCTTCGGCCTGTTCAACAAGGTCGTGGCGGGTGGCGGCATCGTGCGCGCCATCCCGGCGCCGGGTGCGGCCGACAAGCCCCGCGGCTTCTTCGACAAGCTCAACGAATGGGCCCGCGCGCAGGGCGCCGGGGGCCTGGGCTACATCCAGTTCGCGGCCGACGGCGCCAAGGGCCCGATCGCCAAGAACCTGGAGCCCGAGCGCGTCGAGGCGATCCGGGCCGCCTGCAACCTCCAGCCCGGCGACGCGGTGTTCTTTGCCGCCGGCAAGAAGGATGAGACGCCGAAGTTCGCGGGCAAGGTCCGCACCAGGCTGGGCGAGGAGCTGGGCCTGATCGAGGGGGGCGAGTTCCGCTTCTGCTGGATCGTGGACTTCCCGATGTACGAGCTGAACGAGGAAACCGGGCTGATCGACTTCAGCCACAACCCGTTCTCCATGCCGCAGGGCGGGCTCGAGGCGCTGAACTCCATGGATCCGCTGGAGATCAAGGCCTTCCAGTACGACATCGTGTGCAACGGTATCGAACTGAGCTCGGGCGCCATCCGCAACCACCGTCCCGACATCATGATCCGCGCCTTCGAGATCGCCGGCTACTCGGCCGACGAGGTCGAGGCGCGCTTCGGCGGCATGCTCAACGCCTTCCGCTACGGCGCCCCGCCGCACGGCGGCTCGGCCCCGGGCATCGACCGCATGGTGATGCTGCTGGCCGACGAGCCCAACATCCGCGAGGTCATCCTGTTCCCGCTCAACCAGGGTGGCGAGGACCTGATGATGGGCGCGCCCGCGCCGGTGGAACCCGCGCGGCTGAAGGAGCTTTCCATCAGGCTCGACCTGCCGCCAGCCAAGCCTGCCGCCTCCGCGGGGGGCACGGTGCCGGGCGGGTCGTCACAGAAGGAAACACCGAAGGCTGCGCCCGAGGCTTCCGCCCCCAAGGCGAATGCCTAGATAGGCGTTGGCTGTTCACAAGGATCACCTGATGCGCCTGCGTCACGTTTCTACCCTCGCCATCGCTTTGATGGCGGGGCCGGCGTTCGCCCAGGCGCCCGTCGCTCCGCAGGCCGCCCCTCCTGCGGCCTCCGGCGTCGCCCAACCTGGCGCGGCTCAGCCCGGCGCAGCGCCGGCCGGCGCTGCGCACCCCGAGCACATCCCGGGGGCTGAAGCGATGGCGGCGCATCGCGCGGCCTATCGGCTGACGCTGGACCGCACCCGCGAGAACAGCGACATCATGGGCGTCCAGGGCGCCATGCTGTTCGAGGTGCTCGATGCCTGCGAGGGCTGGACCACGCGCCAGCGCCTGACGCTGCAGATCATCAACCGTGACGGGCAGCAGGTCGAAACGGCGTCGGACTACTCGACCTACGAGAGCAAGGACGGCCACACCCTGCGCTTCTCGATGACGCAGAGCAGCGGCGGCGCCGTCAGCCAGCGCGTCGAGGGCGAGGCGACGCGATCGGCCGACGGTTCGGGCACCATCCATTACGAGCAGCCCGAGAAGAAGGACGTGGCCATGCCGGCGGGCACGCTCTTTCCGATGATGCACACCATCCACGCCATCGACGCGGTGCGCAGCGGCAAGAAGCTGATGCTGGCGCCGCTGATGGACGGCACCGACGAGGACGGGGCGCAGGACAGCAGCACCTTCCTGCTCGGCTGGAACGCGCAGGGCCCCGCCAGCCCCCGCTTCCCGCTGCTGGCGAACCTGCCCAGCGGCCGGATGCGGATCTCCTTCTTCGGCAAGGACGGCAACGGCAGCGGCGCCGCGACGCCCGACTACGAGGTCGGCCTGCGCTACTACAGCAACGGCGTGGCCGACGACATGAAGATGGACTTCGGCGAGTTCACCGTGAACGGCGTGCTGGAAAAGCTGGACGCCATTCCGTCGCACTGCTGATCGCGCCTGGCCGGAGGGAGCATGATCCCTCCGGTCCACAGGGGCTGCGCTAGTTCGCGAAGCCCTGCACGAGGCTGCCCGCCACCAGCCGCCAGCCATCCACGATCACGAAGAAGATGATCTTGAACGGCAGCGCCACGGCGCTGGGCGGCAGCATCATCATGCCCAGTGACATCAGCAGCGACGCCACCACGAGGTCGATCACCAGGAAGGGCAGGAACAACAGGAAGCCGATCTCGAAGGAGCGCCGCAGCTCGCTCACCAGGAAGGCCGGAACCAGGGCCCGCCAGGGCGCCGCCGCAGGTTCCGAGGGCGGAAGCCGACCCATATCGAGGAACAGCGCGAGGTCGTTGTCGCGCACATTCGCCGCCATGAAGGCGCGGAACGGCTCGGCGGAGCGTTGCAGCCCCTCCATCTCGTTGATCTGGCCCTGGATCATCGGCTGCAGCCCGCTCTCCCAGGACCGCTCCATCGCCGGCTGCATCACGAAAAAGGTCAGGAACAGCGACAGCCCCACCAGCACGGTGTTGGGTGGCACGCCCGAAGCGCCGATGGCGGAGCGCAGCAGGCTCAGCACGATGGTGATGCGCGTAAACGCCGTCACCATCACCAGCAGCGAGGGCGCCAGCGACAGCAGTCCGATCAGCGCCGTCAGCTGCACCAGCCGCGAGGTCGCCCCCGCCTGTCCCGAGGCGCCCAGGTCGATCGACACCGACTGCGCCGCGGCGGGGATTGCCAGCACGGGCAGCAGCAGCAGCGACGCCACCAGCACCCACCGGTAACGCGGGCTCACGGCAGCCACCCCACCACGCTGTCCTGCGTGCCGCCGGTGAGCAGCAGCACCTCACGCCCGTCCACCCGCACCAGGATCAGCCGCCGCCGCGTATCCAGCACGGCGCTCTCCTGGATCGCGATCCGCTTGCCAGGGCCGCCTTGCGCCAGCCCGGCGAAGCGCGCGCCGCGCGCGAGGAGCCACAACAGCCCCAGGATACCCAGCAGGGCCCCCGCGCTGAGCAGCAGTGTCGAGGTCGAAAGCATGTTCCATCGCGGCCTTTTGCCAGCAGGAAGGAAAGCGGGTTCAGCGGCGCAGCTGCGCCTCCAGCCCCACGGTCTGTTCGAGCAGCAGCGCCAGGTCATCGCGCAGGGCACTGCCATCCGCCGCGGGCAGCGCCAGGGCGGCGGCGCAGATCCGCACCACCTCCCCATCGAGGCCCGCGAGATCGATGGCGCGCCCGTGCCGCAGCAGCGCGTCGGCCACCGTCAGCGTGCCCTGCATCGCCTGGATGGCCGCACGCACCGCGTCGCGATGCTGTTGGGGCTGGTTGTTCTGCATCGGGGCCAGCCTGCGCCCGCAATCCTTGCCAACCGGTTTCCGCCGCCTCGTTTCGTTCCTCCTTTCCATCTGTCGCGCCGGGATGGGTCCGAACCGTCGCGCCGTTGACGGAGCCTTCATCTCTCGACGGCACAGTGCCGGCATGGACCCGACGCGCAACGATCCTCTTGCCTTGGCCGAACAACGGCTGCGCTGGCTGGACCGCCGGCAATCGGTGCTGGCGCAGAACATCGCCAATGCCGACACGCCGCATTACCGCGCGCGCGACGTCACCCCCTTTGCCGAGGTCCTGGCAGGCACCGCCGGACCGGCGCTGGCCGCCACCCAGGCCGGGCACATCCAGCCGAGCGGGGCGGGGCAGGGGCGCGTGGTGTCGGACCGCCGCGCGACCGAGGAAGCGCCGGACGGCAACGCCGTTTCGCTGGAGGATCAGGCCCTGAAGGTCGCCGAGACCGACACGGCGCACCAGCTCGCCACCGGGCTGCGCAATTCCTGGATGGGTATGTTCCGCACCGCCCTCGGGCAGCGGTAAGGGAGGATCGCCGTGGACCTCGACCGCGCGCTGCGCATCTCGGCCGCCGGCATGAGCGTGCAGTCCACCCGGCTGCGCGTGGTGGCGGAGAATCTGGCCAATCGCGACAGCACCGGCAACGCGCCGGGCGCCGATCCCTATCGCCGCAAGACCGTGACCTTCAGCAACAGCGTCGACCGCGCCACCGGCGAGGAAAGCGTGCGGGTGTCGCGCGTCGGCACCGACGCGGCCGAGTTCCCTACGCGCTACGAGCCCTCGCACCCGGCCGCCGACGCGCAGGGCTACGTCCGCACCCCCAACGTCAACAGCTTCGTGGAGATGATGGACATGCGGGAGGCCAACCGCTCCTACAGCGCCAACCTCAGCGTGCTGGAAACCACGCGCGGGATGCTGACGCGCACGATCGAGGCGCTGCGCGGATGACCGGCTCGGTCGGCGCCGTCAGCACCGCGCTCTCGGCCTATCGCGCGGCAACGCAGCCGGGCGGGGACGCCACTGCCGGCGTCACTGGCACGGCGGACAGCTTCGGCTCGGTGCTGACCCGCGCCATGCAGGGCGCGGTGGAGGCCGGGCACCAGGCCGACACGGCGTCCACCCAGGCGCTGACGGGGCAGGGCAGCGTCACCGACGTGGTGCTCGCCGTGTCCAAGGCGGAGCTCACGCTGCAAACGGCGGTGGCGGTGCGCGACAAGGTCGTGGCCGCCTACCAGGACATCATGCGGATGCCGATCTGACCCCTTCGGCATCGTGGCAAGCCCCCAGGACGGAGGATGCGACGGTGGAAAGTGACGTGCTGTCGGGCGCGCTGCGCGAAACCCTCTGGGTGGCGGTGCAGCTCGCGGGGCCGCTGCTCGGCGCGATGCTGGCGGCGGGCCTCGTGGTCGCGCTGTTCCAGGCGATGACCCAGGTGCAGGAGGCCTCGCTGGCCTTTCTGCCCAAGCTCGCGGTGTGCGGCGGCGGGCTGCTGCTGCTGGGCCCCTTCATGGTGGGGGTCCTGCGCGCCTACGCGACTGGCCTGTTCGACCGGATGGTGGCCCTGGGCGGCGCGGGCTGACCTTCGTGTCGGAAGCGGAGTTCCTGGCGCGTCTGCCGTCGCTGGCCTTCGCGGCGGTGCTGCTTTTCGCCCGCATGGGCGCCGCCACCATGGTGCTGCCCGGCCTGGGCGAGAGCGAGATCCCCGCCCGCGTCCGCCTGCTCCTGGGCCTGGCGCTGGTGCCGCTGCTGCTGCCGGTGCTGGGCGACGTGCTGCCGGCGGAACCCCCGGGCGTCCCGGCGCTTCTGCGCCTCCTCGTGCTGGAGGTTCTGACCGGCCTTTGGCTCGGCGGTCTCGCCCGCGTGGCCTCGCTGGCCTTGGCCGCGGGGCTGCAGGTGGTGGCGATCGTGATGGGCATCGCCTCGGTGCTGGCGCCCGACACGCAGATGGGCGCGCAGGCGGCGGTGCTCGGGCGGCTGGGCAGCCTCGCCACGGCGGTGCTGCTGTTCTCGACCGGGCTCTACGCCGTGCCGCTGCAGGCGCTGGCCGGCAGCTACGCGGTGCTGCCGCCGGGCGCGCCCTGGCCGGCGGGCGAGGCTGCCGAGGCCTGGCTGGCGGCCGGTGCCGGTATGCTGGAACTGGCGCTGCGCCTGGCCGCGCCCTTCGTTCTCGCGGGCTTCCTGGTCAACCTCGCCAGCGGGTTGCTGTCGCGCGTGGCGCCGCAGGTGCAGGTCAACGTGCTGGTGGCGCCGGGGCAGATCCTGGGCGGCATGGCGCTGCTGGCGATCCTGGCCGGGCCGCTGCTGGCGGCCTTCCTTGACGCGCTGCGGCAGGGCTGGGCCAGCCTGCCCGGTCTCGGCTGAGGCCGAGCCGTGGCGGGCGATTCGGAGGCCGAGGACCGGACGGAAGCCCCGACTCCCCGGCGCCTGCAGAAGGCGCGCGAGGAGGGGCAGGTTCCCCTGTCGCACGATGCCGCCTCGGTGGCGGCGCTGGCGCTGGCGGCGGTGGCGATCACCACCCTGCTGCCCCAGGCCGGCACCGAGATGATGCGCGCCATGCGCGGGCTGCTGGCGCAGTCCTCCACCCTGGCCCCGGGCGAGGCCTGGGGGCTGCTGCGCCCGGCGCTGCTGGCGGTGCTGCCGGTGGCGGGCGCTGCTGCGCTCGGCGGTGTGGCGGCGACGCTGGCGCAGACGGGCGGGATGTTCAGCGCGCGCGGGCTGACGCCGCAATTATCGCGCCTGTCGCCGCTCTCCGGCCTGAAGCGCCTGTTCGGGATCCAGGGCGGGGTGCAGCTGCTCCGCGCGGTGCTCAAGCTCGTGGTGGTGGCTGCCGCGCTCTGGGCGGTGCTGCCCGCCCCGACCGTCCTGCGCGACGCGCTGCTGATGCCGCCGGGTGTTCTGGGCGGGCTGATGTCCGCGGAGCTCGAGCGGCTGTTGCTCGCCACGCTGGCGGCGCTCGTGGTGCTGGCGGGTGCCGATTTCGCCTGGGTCCGCTTCCGACACCTGCGGCAGCTGCGCATGAGCCGCGAGGACCTGAAGGAGGAACACAAGGACAGCGAGGGCGATCCCCACATCAAGGCCAAGCGCCGGCAGCTGCAGCAGCAGGCCTCGCGCAAGCGCATGATGGCGGCGGTGCCCAAGGCGGCGGTGGTGGTGACCAACCCGACGCACTACGCCGTGGCGCTGGCTTACGAGAAGGGCGGCGGCGCGCCGCGCATCGTGGCCAAGGGCGTGGACGCCATGGCCGCGCGCATCCGCGAGGCGGCACGCGACGCTGGCGTGCCGCTGATGGCCAACCCGCCGCTGGCACGTGCCCTCTACAAGATCGAGCTCGACACCGAGATCCCGCCAGAGCACTACGCCGCGGTGGCCGAGATCATCGCCTTCGTGTGGCGCCGCCGGGGTTGAGGCGCCGGGCTGAGGCGCCGGAGCCCAAGCCCTCCGCTTACCGTTCCGTTGGCTGCGGCATCGGTCCCGGCACGTGGCCGCTGCGCAGTGCCCGCGCCGTTTCCTGCGCCAGCCGCAGGTACCAGTCCGCCGGCAGCGCGCAGCCATCCGCGTCGCGCGACAGGAACAGCGGCTGCCCCCGCGCGTCGGCGGGCACGTCGGCCCGGAAGGGCATCATCGCCGTGCCCTCGTCGGCCTCGTCAAACTGCCCGGCCTGCAGCATCGTCACCCCGGCGCCGAGGAGGCTGCGGACCTGGTGCCAGTAGAAGTCGCCGCAGCGGCGGGGGATCTGGTTCACCGGCCCATGGTTTCCGGCCAGGGTCTTCAGGTTCATGGCCGAGAATCCCGGCATCGCCACCGGCATGTAGCCGATCCCCAGCCGCCGCGTTTCCGCGAGGTCGGGGATCACGTAATCCCGCAGGAAGCGGTCAGCCCCGGCATCGTCGGTGAAGGCCCCGACAGGCCAGGGCCTGATGATGTCGAGGGAACGGTAGATCGCCGCCCATTCCGGTTCCTTGCGGGACGCCGCGCCCAGCGTCCGCCAGCCCGCTCCCACGCCGCCCATCACCGTCAGCGGCCCGGTGGCGCGCAGGCCTTCCAGCAGCGCCCGGGCATGCGCCGCGTCGAAGTGGATGCCCGGCGTGCCCAGGCCGAAGATGTCGATCACCGGCTTGCCGCGGTGGCGCTGCCAGCCCGGCCGGTCGAGCAGCCCTTCGGCCCGCAGCCGCCGCAGGTCCTCCACCACTGCGTCGACCTTGTCCTGCGACAGGTCCGTCAGGTCGTAGGAGACGAAGGCGTGTCGCCCGTGCAGCTCCGCCGCGTCGAGCGCCAGCCGCAGCGTGCGGTCCGTGGCCGCGAAGGGCGGCGTGCCGATGCCGATGGCGAAGCGCGCCACCATCGCCGCGCCGATGCCGTAGCGCTGCATCCAGGCGAAATGCGTGTCCAGCGTCGCCGGCCGCAGCTGCGAGAAGACCTGGATCACCTTGCCTTGCGCGTCGCGCAGCGGCGTGTCGCAGCGCGCGGCCTCCGGCATTCCCGACACGTCGGGCAGCATGTCTACGCTGGCCCGCGGCGGCTGGTTGTTTGGCTGCTCACGCATCCAGTGCCCCCAGCGGCCCAGGCTTTCCGGGTCGTCGGGGCAGCCGAACCAGCCCTGGTAGCCCATGATCACGGTGCCATCGAGGCCCTCGGCCCGCGCCACCCCGATCAGCCCCAGCCCGGGCAGCCCCGGGGCGCCGAACCCCGGCAGCCCTGCTCCCGTCAGGCCCACCAGCAGGGCCATCACGGTCCAGATGTTGCGTCCCCGCATCCTCGCCCTCACCATGCGTCGGCGAATAGAGTGGGAGTCGGGGCTTGGCTGCGGAAGAGGGAGGGGCGCCCGGCGCCGGCCGTTCCGGCGGGTGGCGCCGCGCCCTGCGCCAGTTCCTGGGCCGCGTCCCGGCCGCCACCCCCATCATCACCCTTGGCACCGTCCCTGGCATTAGCCATGGCATCGACCCGCTCCCAGCCGGTGGTGGCGCGGCGGCTGGCCGGTCGGACCATCCGCCACCCCGCCTGCCCGATGCCCCGGCCCCTGGCCGCTCCGCGCCGAATCGCTGGGCCGGCGCCCTGCCGAACCGCCTGGGCCGGCGCGGCGAGAGCGCCTTCGGCAGCCTGTTCGACGCCGTGCCCTGCCCCGCCGCCCTGATCGACGCCGGAAACACCGTCACCGCCCTCAA
Organism: Roseomonas elaeocarpi; assembly: GCF_042433915.1. NCBI lineage: Bacteria > Pseudomonadati > Pseudomonadota > Alphaproteobacteria > Acetobacterales > Roseomonadaceae > Roseomonas > Roseomonas elaeocarpi. Next base: position 246,537 of record NZ_JBHLUN010000006.1, read on the forward strand.
CCCCGCGCTTCGGGCGCTGCTGGGGCCGGCGCTGGCCGTCGCGCCGATGCCGGCGGAACAATTGTTCGACCCGGCGGCGCGCGCGGCGGCCCGGCAATGGCTGGCCGCCGGCGGTTCCGCCACGCTGGAAGCCGCGCTGGCTGCACCGGTAGGCAGCCGCCCGCCCGAGGCGGCCTGCACCCTGCGCCCTCTGTTGCGCGGCAACCGCGTGCTGCTGATCGAGGACCTGTCGGAGCGCCGCCGCTTCCGCGAACGCGCCGAGGAGGGCGAGCGCCTGCGTGCCGTGGGGCAGCTGGCGGGCGGCATCGCGCACGACTTCAACAACCTCCTCGCCATCATCGTCGCGGCCACCGAGGAAACCCGCGAGCGCCTCCTCACCGAGGAAGCCCAGGGCGCGGAAGGACTGGCCCAGGGGGGCGGTCAGGGGGTGGCCCAAAGGGGGGGCCAAGAGGTGGCCCGGAAGTCGACCCAGGAGCTGACCCAAGGACTGGCGCAAGGGCTGGAGCCGGTGCTGGCCGCGGCCGACCGCGGCGCGGCGCTGGTGGGCCGCCTCCTGGCGCTCGCCGGGCGGCAGCACTTGGAACCGCGCGTGCTGGTGCTGGACGAGGCGATCGAGGGCATGCGTGCCCTGCTGCGCCCGCTGCTGGGCCGCGGCGTGCAACTGGTGCTGGAACCCAACGCCCCCGGCCGGCGGGCGCTGGTGGACCCGGTACAGCTCGACCAGGTGGTGCTCAACCTCGCCCGCAATGCCCGGCAGGCCATGGGGGCGCGCGGGCAGCTGCGCATCGCCACCGAATCCGCCGTCGCCATCCGCGAGGAGCCGGGTGAGCCCGACCCGCTGCCGCCCGGCCGCTGGACTGTGATCTCGGTGGCCGACAGCGGCCCCGGCATCCCGCCCGAGCTGCTGGGCCGCATCTTCGAGCCCTTCTTCACCACGCGCGGCGAGGAAGGCGGCACGGGGCTGGGCCTGGCCACCGTGCACGGCATCGTGCGGCAGTCGGGCGGCGCGCTGCAGGTCACCAGCCAGCCGGGCGAGGGCACCACCTTCCGTATCTTCCTGCCGCGCCACCAGGGCGAGGCGCCCGCCGCGGCCGAGGCGCCCGCCGTCACCCCCCTGCCGAGTGCCGCGCCGATCCGGGTCCTGCTGGCCGAGGACGAGGCGCTGCTGCGCCGCCTCGCCGCCGGTGCGCTGGAAGCGGCCGGCATGGAGGTCCGTGCGGCTGAAGGGGGCGAGGAAGCGCTGGACGAGCTGTTCGCGGGCTTCGTGCCGGATGTTCTCGTGTCCGACGTCGCGATGCCCGGCATGGACGGCGTCACCCTGCTGCGCGAGGTGCGTCTGCGCCACCCCGACCTGCCGGTGATTTTGGTCAGCGGCTATGCCGAAGCAGCGCTGGATGGCGGGGCACTGGAACCCCAAGTGCGCTTCGTGACCAAGCCTTACCGCCCGCGCGAACTGGTCGAGCAGATACGCGCCGCGGTGTCGCAGCCGGTGCAGGAAAATGGTTGAACGACCCGCCGGAAGTGAACATATAGAGAACGAAGCCGAAGCCCTCCCGGCGGGGAGTTGTGGCGCGCGGGTCCGTCCCGCTCTAGGCTGACGGGAAATCGGTGGGGTCTGTACCGGACGGTGTCGCCGGCAGCCTCCACCCAGAGTTGCAGCACGGGTGCTCCCGGAGCGGGAGCGAAGAGGGGACAGGATGGAGAAGAACAAGGCGCTCGACGCGGCGCTCAGCCAGATCGAGCGGGCCTTCGGCAAGGGCTCGGTCATGCGGCTGGGTGCCAAGCAGAACATGTCCGACATCGAGGTGGTTTCGACCGGCTCGCTGGGTCTGGACGTGGCGCTGGGCATCGGCGGCCTGCCCAAGGGCCGCATCATCGAGATCTACGGTCCGGAGTCTTCGGGCAAGACGACGCTGGCGCTGCACGCCATCGCCGAGGCCCAGAAGAAGGGCGGCACCTGCGCCTTCATCGACGCCGAGCACGCGCTCGACCCGGGCTACGCCAAGAAGCTCGGTGTGAACGTCGATGACCTGCTGATCTCGCAGCCCGACGCCGGTGAGCAGGCGCTGGAGATCGCCGACACGCTGGTGCGCTCGGGTGCCATCGACGTGCTGGTGGTGGACTCGGTCGCCGCCCTCGTGCCGCGCGCCGAGCTCGAGGGCGAGATGGGCGACAGCCATGTCGGCCTGCATGCCCGCCTGATGAGCCAGGCGCTGCGCAAGCTGACCGGCTCGATCTCGCGCTCGAACTGCATGATGATCTTCCTCAACCAGATCCGGTTGAAGATCGGCGTGATGTTCGGCAACCCGGAGACCACGACGGGCGGCAACGCGCTGAAGTTCTACGCCTCGGTCCGCATGGAGATCCGCCGCATCGGGCAGATCAAGGACCGCGACGAGGTCATCGGCAACCAGACCCGCGTCAAGGTGGTGAAGAACAAGATGGCCCCGCCTTTCCGGCAGGTCGAGTTCGACATCCTGTATGGCGAGGGTATCTCCAAGGTGGGCGAGCTGATCGACCTCGGCGTCAAGGCCGGCGTGGTGGAGAAGTCGGGCGCCTGGTTCTCGGCCGACAGCACCCGCATCGGCCAGGGCCGCGAGAACGCCAAGCAGTACCTGCGCGACAACCCGGAGATGGCGGCCTCCATCGAGCAGCGTATCCGTGCCCAGGCGGGTCAGGTGGCCGAGACCATGCTGACGGCCCCCGAGGCGGATGCCGACGAGGCCGCGGCGGCCGAATAAGCCGCCCGCCTCATCCCGAAGCGTCAGGAGGGCCGTCCCGCGAGGGGCGGCCCTCTGTCGTTCCGGCCGCCGAACCCGGCTCCTGTCAGGGGTTGCCGTTTCCGCGACCGGGAAGGGCCGTGCTTCTCCGCCCTGCAAACCTCGCCCCATGGCGGGCCGTCGCGAGCCGGGCCGCCATGAGCCTGACGGCGGGGCCAGCCGGTGCCGCCCCGGGCGCCGTCGCGATCGTTCCACCTGGCCATTGACGGGGCGCCGTGGCGCTGCTGCACTCCCGCCTTTCGGGAAGAACCGTTACCTCAAGAGGACGGCGCCCGGTCAGCGCGGCTGCTGCAAACCATGGCGTCCGGGGTGCCTCCGCCGATCCAGGCCGGGCTGCCCCGCCGCGCGGAGAACGTGATGTTTCTTGCCAAGCGGGCGGCGCTGCGCGCTGCCCTGATCCTTGCCGCGGCCTCCGCCTTTCCGGCGCTCGCCAAGGCGCAGAACCTGAACTTCGCGGTGGCCGCGCCGCCGACCTCGATGGACCCGCACTACCACACGCTGACGCCCAACGCGGCGATGGCGTCGCACATCTTCGAGGCGCTGGTGGACCGCACGGCCGAGGGCAAGCCGGTTCCGGCGCTGGCGGAATCCTGGAAGCTGATCGATGACAAGACCTGGGAGTTCAAGCTCCGCCAGGGCGTGAAGTGGCACAACGGCCAGGACTTCACCGCCGAGGACGTGGCCTATTCCATCGACCGCGTGCCCAACGTGGTGAACAGCCCCGGCTCTTACTCGACCTACATTAAGGCGATCGAGCGGGTGGAGATCGTCGACCCGCACACCATCCGCTTCCACACGCATGACGTCGACCCGCTGATGGTGTCGGACCTGACCCAGGTGGCGATCATCTGGCACGGGCTGGGACCGAACCCGTCCACCGGTGACTTCAACAACGGCAAGAACGCCATCGGCACCGGCCCCTACCGCCTGGAAAGCTACCAGAGCGGCAACATGGCCGTGTTCACCCGCAACGACGCCTACTGGGGCCCGAAGGCCGAGTGGGCACGCGTCACCGAGCGCTTCATCCCCAACGACGGCGCGCGGGTGGCGGCGCTGCAGGCGGGCGACGTCCAGCTGATCGATGCCGTGCCGCCGGCCGACATCGCCCGCATCAGGGCCGACGCGCACACCAAGATTTCCGAGACCACCAGCCTGCGCGCGATCTACCTGCGCACGGATTTCCGCACCGACGGCCCGAGCCCCTACGTCAGCGGCCCGAACGGCGAGAAGCTCGACCGCAACATCCTGCTCGACCACCGGGTGCGCGAGGCGCTGACGATCGCCATCAACCGCAAGGCCATCACCGACCGCGTGATGTCGGGGGCCGCGATCCCGACCGGGCAGTTCATGCCGCCGAATTCCTACGGCTACGTGCCCGACCTGCAGCCGCCCGCCTACGACCCCGAGCGCGCGAAGAAGCTGCTGGCCGAGGCGGGCTTCCCCAACGGCTTCCAGATCACGCTGATCTCCTCCAACGACCGCTACGTGAACGACGGTCAGGTGGCGCAGACGATCGGCCAGATGTGGTCGCGCATCGGCGTGAAGACCAAGGTCGACACCATGCCCTTCGCGGTGCTGGCGCAGCGGGCGGCGCGCAACGACAGCTCCTCCAACCTGATCGGCTGGGCCAACAGCACCGGTGAGCCCTCGGCCGGCATGAAGGCGCTGCTCGGCACGCGCGACCTCAACCGCGGCTGGGGCACGGTGAACCAGGCGCTCTATTCCAACCCGGAATACGACAAGATCGTGGAGCAGGCGCTGGTCACCACCGACGACGAGGCGCGCGAGAAGCTGTGGCAGGACGCCACGCGCCTCGCCGCCAAGGACGTGGCCTGGATCCCGCTGCACACGCAGGTCAATGTTTGGGGCGTGCGCGACACGCTGAGCCACACGCCGCGCGCCGACGAGATGACGCGCGCGATGGACATCCACCCGCGCTGAGAGCGCGTGACCTGCCTCGGCGCACGGGCGCCGGGGCTTCCGGACCGGCGGGCCTGCCGGTCCGGATCGTCGGAAAGCCCGGTGCCACCGCGGAGGATGAGCGGAGCCGGCGATTGACAAGCGCGGCAGGGCGCTGCTGACATCCGGGCCAGGGAACCTGCCCGATAAGGCGGGAACGAGGATCGCGCGGCGCAATCGAACGTGACCTGCCGGCCGGCACCATGCCGGGCCGCCGCGGTCCGAGTGGGGATATTGCATGCCGCGCGCTTACCGGGCCGTTCTGCTCGCCTGCCTCGCCCTGCCTCTCGCCACGGCGCTGCCCGTGGCCGGGCTGCGGGCGCAGAGCCTCACTCTCGCGGTGGCGGCGCCGCCCAATTCGCTGGACCCGCACTACTACACGCTCTCGCCCAACGTCGCGGTGGGATCGCAGATCTTCGAAACGCTGGTGGGCCTGACCGCGGACGGTAAGCCGGTTCCGGCGCTGGCGGAGTCCTGGAAGCTGATCGACGACAAGACCTGGGAGTTCAAGCTTCGCCAGGGTGTGAAGTGGCACAATGGGGAGGACTTCACGGCGGAGGACGTGGCCTACTCGATCGACCGCGTGCCCAACGTGGTGAACAGCCCCGGCTCCTACGCGGTCTATACCAAGCCGATCGAGCGGGTGGAGATCGTCGATCCGCACACCATCCGCTTTCACACCCGCGCCGTAGACCCGCTGATGGTGGCCGATATCTCGCAGGTGGCGATCATCTGGCACGGGCTGGGGGCGAACCCGTCCACGGGCGACTTCAACAACGGCAAGAACGCCATCGGCACCGGTCCCTATCGCCTCCAGAGCTACCAGAGCGGCAACCGTGCGGAGTTCGTGCGCAACGACAACTACTGGGGCGCGAAGCCCACCTGGGAAAAGGTGGACTATCGCTTCATCTCCAACGACGGCGCGCGCGTGGCGGCGCTGCAGGCGGGCGACGTGCAGTTCATCGACGCCGTGCCCACCGCGGATATCGCCCGCATCAAGGCCGAGCCGCATATCACCACCTCGCAGGCCACCAGCCTGCGCTCGATCTACCTGCGCACGGATTTCCGCACCGACGGTCCGAGCCCCTACGTCAGCGGTCCCAACGGCGAGAAGCTGGACACCAACCCGCTGCTCGACCACCGGGTGCGCGAGGCGCTGAGCATCGCGATCAACCGCAAGGCCATCGCCGAGCGCATCATGTCGGGCGCCGCTCTGCCGACCGGCCAGTTCATGCCGCCCGGCGCCTACGGCTTTGCTGCCGACATCCAGCCGCCGCCCTTCGACCCCGACCGCGCGAAGAAGCTGCTGGCCGAGGCGGGCTTCCCCAACGGCTTCACCATCACGATCAACGCCAGCAACGACCGCTACGTCAACGACGCGCAGATCGCCCAGACCATCGGCCAGATGTGGACCCGCATCGGCATCAAGGCCAAGGTGGACACCATGCCCTTCGCGGTGACCGCGCAGCGCAACCTCCGGCGCGACTTCTCGGTGGTGCTGGGCGGCTGGGCCAACAGCACGGGCGAGCCGTCCTCCGGCCTGCGAGCCCTGCTCGGCACGCGCGACGTGGCGCGTGGCTGGGGCACGGTCAACACGGCGCTGTACTCGAACCCGGCCTACGACAAGATCGTGGAACAGGGGCTGGTCACCACCGATGACGAGAAGCGCGAGGCGCTGTGGCAGGACGCCACCCGCCTGGCGGCCCAGGACATCGGCTGGATCCCGCTGCACACCCAGGTCAACGTTTGGGCCATGCGCGACACGCTGGTGCACACGCCCCGCGCGGACGAGCTGACGCGCGCGATGGATATCCGCCCGCGCTGAGGCATCGACTCCGCGAAGGCGCTTGGGGAAGAGCGCCTGGGAGAAAGCGCCCGGGGGGGCGGATCGTCCGGTCGGAACGGCGTCTTCCCGCGGGTCACCGCGTTGCGGCGGGCGGCGTGATGGTGTCCCCTCCCGCCTGCCAAGCCGAGAAGGACCAAACACCATGCCAGCCGTGACCCCCCGGGACGTCGAATGGGCGCATCTCACCGGCCCCGAGATCCGCGAGGTCGCGGCCGATCCCGCGGCGATCGCGATCCTGCCCGTGGGCTCGCTGGAACAGCACGGGCCGCACCTGCCGGTGTTCACCGACACGCGCTCCGCCAGCGAGGCGGCGATCCGTGCGGCGCGCCTGCTCGACGGCACGCCGCCGGCCCTGGTGCTGCCGGGAATGTGGACCGGCATGAGCGAGCATCACCTGCCCTTCGGCGGCACCATCAGCCTCAACTACGCGGAATTCCACGGCGTGCTGCGCGGCGTCACCCGCTCGCTGCGCGCCCTGGGCTTCCGGCGGCTGCTGATGGTCAACGGCCATGGCGGCAACATCGACCCTCTGGCGGTCTCGGCGCGGGAACTGGCGCACGAGTTCGGCCTGGCCGTGGTGGCGACCACGCCCTGGGCCAGCACCACGGAGCGCATCGCCCCGCTGCTGGAGCGGCAGCGGAACGTGCAGCACGCCTGCGAGGCCGAAACCTCGCTGATGATGCGTATGACGCCCGCCCTCGTCCGCCGCGACCGGCTGGAGGACGCGGTTCAGCAGGCGCCCGCCCCGCGCGAAGGCCGGCCGGGCTACAGCCGCTTCTGGAGCTTCAGCGAGCGCGCGCCCGTCACCGGCACGCGTGGCGACCCGCGCGCCGGCACCCCTGAGAAGGGCGAGGCGATCCTGCAGATCCTGGCCGAGGAACTGGCGGCGGCGATCCGCGATCCGGCGCTGTGGCACGCGCCCGACGATGTCTGGGCGCCCGGGCGCGGGCAGGGGCCGACCGTGCCGGGCTGACGCCGCGCGCCCGGTCGCGTCCGGCGGCTGGGCAGGGGCGGGCAGTCCTGCCGCAGCCGCCAGCCGCGTCCAGGCGGCGCGACGATCCCCGGACCGTTGCGCCGCGCCAGGTTCAGCTGGGCGAGCCTTCCGCCTCCGCCGCGCAGCCCATCTCCTGCTGCACGACGCTCAGCCAGTAGCCGACGCCGAAGGGAATGGCCTCGTCGTTGAAGTCGTAGGTCGGCGTGTGCAGACCCTCCGAGGTGGCGCCCCCCGCACCCTGGCCCATGAACACGAAGTTGCCAGGCCGCACTTCGAGCATGTTAGCGAAGTCCTCGCCGCCGGTGACCGGGGGCGAGTTGCCGTCCACCTTGCCCGCGCCCACCAGCGCCGTGGCGGCCGCCACCGCCACCGCCGTCTGCTCGGCGTGGTTCACCAGCGCCGTGCCGTGGCGGCGATAGCTGACCTCGGCGGTGCAGCCGAAGGAGGCTGCGAGGCCGGTCGCCAGCTCCCGCATCCGGCGCTCCATCGTGTCGCGCACCGCCGGCGTATAGGAGCGCGCGGTACCGCCGAGCACCACCTCGGCCGGCATGACGTTCAGCGCCTCGGCCGAGCCGCCATGCACCGCGCCCACGCTGATCACTGCGGAATCCACCGCCGCCACGTTGCGGCTCACGATCGTCTGCAACGCGGTGATGAACTGCGCCTGCAGCACCAGCACGTCGGTGCTCAGGTGCGGCGTGGCGCCGCCGTGCCCGCCCGTACCGCGGAAGGTCACGGTCCAGCGGTCGCCCGCCGCCAGCGCCGGCCCCACGCGTGTCATGAAGGTGCCCAGCGGATAACCAGGCTCGTTGTGCAGCCCGTAGATCGCGTCCACGGGGAAGCGCTCGAACAGCCCGTCCTTCAGCATCGCCACCGCGCCGCCGCGCCCTTCCTCGGCCGGCTGGAAGATGAACTGCACCGTGCCGCCGAAGTCCGGGTCCTCCGACAGCGCCTTGGCCGCGCCCAGCAGCATGGTGGTGTGCCCGTCATGCCCGCAGGCGTGCATCAGCCCCTTGTTCTCCGAGGCATAGGGCTTGCCGGTCTGTTCCTCGAGCGCCAGCGCGTCCATGTCGGCGCGCAGCCCGATCGCCCGCTGCCCCGGGCGCCGGCCCTTGAGCGTGCCCACCACGCCGAAGCGCCCGATGCCCTCCGTCACCTCCAGCCCCCACTCCCGCAGCTTGGCCGCCACCAGGGCGGAGGTCCGGTGCTCGTCCATGCCGATCTCGGGATGCGCGTGGATGTCGCGCCGGATCGCGGTGAGTTCGGGCAGGAGGGCCTGGATTCGGGCCTGGCTGCGTTCGTCCATGCTGCGGGGTTCCTCGTGACGGTGTGGCGCGCAGCATGCGGCGGCAGGGCCACAGGTGGCTAGAGCGGGCGTGGCCGGACCGGCGAGAAGCCTTCATCACGTCGCCGCCGCCATGGCAGCATGCGGCGACCTTGCCGCAACGGGAGATGCGCTTGACCGCCGTACACCAGCTCGAGTTCGTCCTCTGCCTCCTCGTGCTGATCCTGGCGCTGACGCTCGCCGCGCGCCGGCTGGGCCTGCCGCCGGCCGCGGCCTTTATCCTCGGCGGCGCGGCGCTGGCACTCACCCCCGGCGTGCCGGAGCTGGTGCTGGATCCGGAACTGGTGATCGTGCTGTTCCTGCCGCCCCTGCTGATGAGCAGCGCCTACTTCACCGTGTGGCGGGAATTCCGCGACAACCTCGCGGGCATCCTGCTGCTGGCGGTGGGGGCGGTGATCTTCACCACGCTGCTGGTGGGCGTGGTGGTGCATGCCATGGTGCCGGGCCTGCCCTGGGCCGTCTGCTTCGCACTCGGCGCCATCGTCTCCCCGCCCGATGCCGTGGCGGCCGAGGCGGTGCTGGAACGGCTGCACCTGCCGGGCCGGCTGACGGCGCTGCTGCGCGGCGAAAGCCTGCTCAACGACGCGGCGGGGCTGGTGCTGTTCCGCTTCGCGGTCGCCGCTGCGCTCACCGGCAGCTTCAGCCTGGGCGAGGCGACGCTGGCCTTCGGCGTGCTGGCGGTGGGCGGCGTCGCGGTGGGTGCCGTGGTGGGCCTGCTCGGCACCGCGGTGCTGCGCCGGCTGCGCGACACGCAGCTCGCGATCGTCACCACGCTGCTGCTGCCCTGGGCTTCCTATATCGGCGGCGAAACGCTGCACGCCTCGGGCGTGCTGGCCACGGTGACCTGCGGCATGATCCTGGGCCGCGTGCAGCACGAGGACTTCACCGCCGCCACGCGCGTGCGCTCCGAGGCTTTCTGGCGCGTGCTGGTGTTCCTGCTGGAATCGCTGGTCTTCATCCTGATCGGCCTGTCGCTGCGCGGCGTGCTGCAGCGCCTCGGCGGTGCCGCCGACGCGGCGGAAGCGCTGCTCTGGCCGGTGCTGGGCGTGATCGCCGCGGTGGTGCTGTCGCGCTTCCTCTGGATCTTCGGCTCCGACCTCGTGCGGCGCCTCGCCTGGACGCTGCGGCGCGACCGGGTGGAGCCGCCCTCCGCGGCGGCGGCCGCGGTGATGAGCTGGGCCGGGATGCGCGGCGTGGTCACGCTGGCCGCTGCCCTGTCGCTGCCCGAGGAACTGCCCGGCCGCGACCTCGTTCTGGCCGCGAGCTTCGGCGTGATCCTGGTCACCGTGCTGGTGCAGGGTGGCACGCTCGGCCCGCTGATCCGCTGGCTGGGTCTGGACGGCGTCGGAACACTGGCGGCGGGGCAGATCACCGAGGAGATGGCCTGGTCGCGCATGGCGCAGGCGCAGCTCGCGGCGGTGGCGGCCGCGTCGCGCCAGCCCGACGGGACGGAGCGGCATCCGCGCCTCTTGGAACAATACAGCTACCGCGCCCGGATCAGCATCGGCTACGCCGCCGACACCGCCGCCCACCGGCCCAAGGAGATCGAGCATTTCAGCGTGGTGCTGGACGCCATCCGCGCCGGCCGCGAGGAAGTGCTGCGGCTGCACCGTGCGGGCGAGATCCACGACCACGTCCTGGCCGAGCTGGAGCGCGAACTCGACCTGCAGGAGATGACGGCGGAACTCTACCGCGGCTGAACCCGCCCGCGCCGCATCACGGGCACTTGACGCGAGAGAGAAAATAATCCTATATCGGCGGGCCAGCGGGTGAGCTGCGCCCGCGTCGCGGGCCCCTCGCTCCCCGCGCGCATCCTCTGCTTCCCATCCGAACCTCACCCCCGGTGGCGCCCCGCCCCCGGGGCAACGCCGCGCGTCCGCCGCGCGGTGAAGGAGCCCGCATGTCCGCCTTCTGGTCCATCACCATGCCCGTGGTGCAGCCGGCGCTGGTGGCGCTCGCCACCTCGCTGGCCGTGTCGATCCCCGCCGCCGCGCTGGCGCTGCTGAAATGGGCCTGGAGCCGCGCGGTGGTGAACGGGGAGGCCGCCCGCGCCAGCGCGCTCGGCCGCCTGGGCGATATCGGCGCCCGCGCCGGGGCGCAGCTCGCCGCCACCATCATGGCCGATCCCAAGGCTTCGGCCGCGATCGAGGAGGCCAAGAACGCCCTGGTCGCCACCATGACCGGCAACGTGCGCGAAACCCTGACCAAGCTCGGCGGCAGCCCAGGGGGCGTGGAGCAGCTGGTGCTGGGCAAGACCGCCGAGGCGCTGCCGGCGCAGGTCCTGGCCGCCGCCCAGGCCGCTGCCGCGACCGGCAGCGCGGCGCCGGACGCCACCGCGATCCTGGCCGCGATGTCCCGCCTGCGCGGCACCCCGGTGGCGGGCTGAGCCATGACGGACAGCAGCGACGACGCGGCCCGCGCCGCCTTCCACCCCTACTTCGTGGCGCTGATCGGCAACGAGGGCGGGCTGACGCTCAACGCCGCCGACCCGGGCAACTGGACCGGCGGCGCGGTGGGAAAGGGGGTGCTCAACGGCACCCGCTACGGCATCGCCGCCGCCTCCTATCCGGAGGAGGACATCCGCAACCTCACGCCGGAACGGGCCGAGGCGCTGTATTTCCGCGACTTCTGGTGCCGCACCGGTTGCGACGCCTTGCCGCCGCTGATGCGCGACCTCGTCTTCGACAGCGCGGTGAACAATGGGCCCGGCAACGCGGCGCGCTTCCTGCAGCGCGCGCTGGGCGTGGCCGATGACGGCAGGATCGGCCCCGTGACCCGCGCCGCCCTGGCCCTGGCCGATCCGGTGACGCTGGGCGAGGCCTTTCAGCGCGAGCGCGTGACCTTCCACACCAAGCTGTCCACCTGGGCGACCTTCGGCAAGGGCTGGGCGATCCGCCTGGCCACGGTGCCGTTCCAGGCGATGCGGCTGGCGGCCAGCGGAACCGGCTGACCACGCGGCGGGCAGCGTAACGCGGGGGGGGGGCGCTCCGGCCGGCGTGGTGCCGGGCGCGCCGCCGCGCGCTCAGCCCCGCCGCATCGCGCTCAGCGCCCCGAGATGCTCCGCCACCGCCTCGGCCGCGCGCGCCTCGACCGCGCGATAGTGTTGCACCACCGCCGCGCCGGCCGGGGTCAGCCGGGCGCCTCCGCCGCCGGCGCCGCCGGCCGCGGTTTCCACCACCGGCGTGCCGAAGCCGCGGTTGAGATCCTCCACCAGCTCCCAGGCACGGCGGTAGGACATGCGCAGCGCCCGGCCGGCGGCGGAGATCGAGCCGTTGCGACCGATCTCCTCCAGCAGCACGACCTTGCCCGGCCCGATCCGCAGCCCCTGGCCGAGGTCGATGCGCAGGCTCAGCCGTGGCGCGTCGTCCGTGTCGGGAGGGTTGGCGTCCGGGGGAAGTGCGCGCTTGGTCCGTGGCATGGCGAGCAGGCAATCACGCGGGGCCGCCGCCGTCCATGCCGGCGACCTCGAGGGCTGCACGGGTCGCCTCGGGTGGCCCAGGGTTGGCCCCTGAGCTTGGTCCCATGGTTGGCCCCCGGTATTGATCCCTGAGTTTGGTCCCGGGAACAGTCCCGGGATTGTTCGCGTGAGCGGCCCCGGAAAACGGTCCCGCGCGGGACGCGGCGCTTACCCGGCCGCAGCCTCTTCATCCGACCGGTGGCTGAGCGCCACCGCCTTCACCAGCGCCCAGAGTGGCATTCCTTCGCGCAGCGCCAGCCGCGCCGCGGCATCGGCGGTGACGCGCGACAGGACCGAGGTGGGGCCGACCGCCAGCGCCAGCATCACCTCGCCGGAGGGCAGGGGCGTGAGTTGTTCCAGCCGCGCCGCGAGGATGTTCTGCACCGACAGCCCCTCTGGCCTCGCCACCGCCACGGAAACGTCGCGCGCCGGCACCCGGATCCGCAAGGCTTCGCCCACGGCGCCCGGCACGGCCGGCACCAGCAGCGCGCCGCCCGCGAAATCCAGCCGCGTCAGCCCGCGCCCGGGCAACTGCTCCGCCAGCGTGCAGCGGATCACCGCGCCGGCGTCCCGCCGCCCTGCCAGCGCCGGCAGGTCGGGCCGCGCCGCCAGCGCCTCCACCGTGCCCTCGGCGAGCACGCGGCCCGCTTCCAGCACCACCAGCCGGTCGGCCAGCGCGTCCACCTCGTCCATCGCGTGCGTGACGTAGAGGATCGGGATGCGGAAGCGGTCGCGCACGCGGGCCAGGAAAGGCAGCACCTCCGCCTTGCGCGCGGCATCGAGCGCCGAGAGCGGCTCATCCATCAGCAGCAGGCGCGGGCGCGACAGCAGCGCGCGGCCCAGCGCCACGCGCTGACGCTCGCCGCCCGAAAGCCGCGCCGGGCGGCGGTCGAGCAGCGGTTCGATGCCCAGCAGCGCCACGACCTCCTCCAGCGCCGGCCCCTCGGCCCCGCGCGGCGCCCGCCGCAGCCCGTAGCGGAGGTTGGAGCGCACCGAGAGGTGGGGAAACAGCTGCGCGTCCTGGAACACCACGCCGCAGCGGCGGCGCTCCGGCGGCACCATGCGCCGCGCGGCGCTGTCGAACAGGACCTCGCCATCCAGCACGATCCGCCCCGCCTGCGGCCGCAGCAGCCCGGCCACCGCCGCCAGCGTGGTGGACTTGCCGCAGCCCGAGGGGCCGAAGATCGCGGTGACGCCGGGCGTGGGGGAGCGGAAGGCGAGGTCGATCGCGAACCCCGCCTCCTGCATCCGTCCGCCATCGCCGCCCGCGAAGCGGTGTTGCAGGGAAACCTCGATCACCGTGCCTGCCCTCAGCGCGCCGTGCGGCCGAGCAGCCGGTTCATCCGCCGCCCCGCCCAGTCCGCCAGGATCAGCCCCCCAACCGCGAGGATGAAGGACACCAGCGCGAGCTTGGCGGCCGTCGCCTCGCCGCCCGGCGTCTGCGTGGCGCTGTAGATCGCCAGCGGCAGCGTCTGCGTGGCGCCGGGGATGTTGGAAGCGAAGGTGATCACCGCGCCGAACTCGCCCAGGCCCGCCGCGAAGGCGGTGATGGCGCCCGACAGGATGCCCGGCGCCATCAGCGGCAGCGTCACCGTCACGAAGCGGTCGAGTGGACCGGCGCCCAGCGTTCGCGCCGCGGCCTCGAGCCTGGGGTCGACGGCCTCCAGGCTCAGCCGCACCGCGCGCACGATCAAGGGAAAGCTCATCACTGCCGTGGCCAGCGCCGCGCCGCCGGTGGTGAACACCAGCCGGACGCCGAACCACTCGTTGAGCAGCGATCCCACCGGCCCGCGCAGGCCGAAGGTGACCAGCAGCAGCCAGCCCACCACCACCGGCGGCATCACCAGCGGCAGGTGGACGAAGGCGTCCAGCAGGCCCCGCCCGGCGAAGCGCCCGCGCGACAGGATCACCGCCACCAGGATCGCGGGCGGCAGTCCGAACACCACCGAGCGCAACGCCACCGCGAGGCTGAGATGGACGGCCTGCCATTCTTCCGGCGTCAGCCAGGTTCCGGGCGCGGCGACGGAAGACAGCAACGGTGCCGCGACCCCGGAAGCGTCAGGACTTCGGGCGCAGCACGAAGCCGAAGCGGCGATAGGTTTCCGCCGCCTCGGGCCCGGTGATGAAGGCGAAGAAGGCCTTGGCCTCGGCGTTGCCGGCGGCGCGGCTGGCCAGCGCGAAGGGGTAGGTCACGGGCGGGTGGCTTTCGGCCGGGAAGGTCGCCACCACGCGAACGCCCTTCGAGGCGGCGGCGTCGGTGGAATACACGATGCCCAGCGGCGACTCGCCGCGCTCCACCAGCAGCAGCGCCGAGCGGACGTTGTCCGCGCGCGCGATGCGGGGCGACAGCTTGTCCCACTGCCCCATCCAGGTCAGCGCCGCCTGCGCGTACTTGCCGACCGGCACGTTGCTCGGATCGCCCGTGGCGAGCCTGCCGTCGGCGCCCAGCAGCGCGGCGAGGTCGGTGCTGCGCGTCAGCGTCACCGCCGGCGCCGGACGATCGGCGGGGGCGATCAGCACCAGGCTGTTGGCCAGCGGGCTGGAGCGCGTGCCATCCACGATCAGCTTGCGTTCCTGAACGTAGTCCATCCAGGGCTCGTCGGCGGAGGCGAAGATGTCGGCGGGCGCGCCCTGCTCCATCTGCCGGGCCAGCGCGGAGGAGGCCGCGAAGGAGAAGCGCGGCACCGGATGGCCCATCTTGTTCCACTGCTCGCCCAGCGCCTTCATGGCGTCGGTCAGGCTGGCGGCGGCGAAGACCACGGGGCCTTCGGGCGCCTGCGCCGCAGCGGGGGCGGCCATCGGAAGGGTGGCGGGCAGCAGCGCCAGGGCCCCCAGGACCAGCGGCAGGAAGCGACGGCGTAGCATCCGGAACAATCCCTTCGTTATGTCCGGATGGATATACCGGCGGCGGCCCCGGGCGGCAATCGCCGGGCGGCGCGGCCGGTTTCCCGGCGGCGGGGCAGCCCGCGGCAGATAGCCGGTGGCACGCATCTCCTGACAGCCACCCTTTGGCAGCCATCCGCGCGGACCGTCCCGCCGCAGCCATCCCGCGACGGGCGACCAGCCCGGGGCGATCCTAGTTCAGCTCGGCCTTCCAGCTGCGGAACACCACGCGTCCCGGGTGGTTGACCGAGCGCGTGTATTCCACCGGCCGCCCGTCCGCGTCCGAGGACACCAGCCGCAGCAGGAGGCAGCTCGCCCCGGGTTCCAGCTCCAGCAGGCGCGCTTCCATCTCGCCGCAGCTGGCCACCCCGATCTCGCGCTCGCCGGTCAGCGGCCCCAGCCCGTAGCGCGCGCGCAGCAGGGCGTAGAGCGACTGGCCCGCCACCAGGTCCTCCGCCGCCAATCCCGGCACCAGCCGCGCCGGCAGGTGGCTCGTCTCGATGCAGAAGGGCTGCGCGTCCACGGTCCAGAGGCGGCGGAACAGCATCACCGCCTCGCCCTCCGCGATCCGCAGCCGCCCGGCCACCGAGGCGCTGGCCGGCGCTTCCTCGAAGTGCAGCAGCCGGTTGCCGGGCGTGCCGCCGGCGCTCTGCACGATGCGGGCGATGCCGGTGGAGGTGTTGGCGTCCACCGGCCGGCGCACGCGCGGCGCCGCCACCAGGGTGCCGCTGGTGCCGTTGCGCTCCAGCACGCCCTGCGCCACCAGCCCGTCGATCGCCTTGCGCACGGTCATGCGGTTGGCGCCCAGCTGCTCGGCCAGCGCGCGCTCCGACGGGACGCGGTCGCCCGGGCCGTAGTCGGGGCCGGCAATCAGCGCGCGCAGGTGTTCCTGGATCGCGCGGTACACCGGCAGGGCGGCGTGCCGGCTCCGCAGGATCGGCCCTCGTGCCGGAGGTGTCGCCAAGCGGGAAGCCTTCGCAGCGGTTGCCGCGCCGGTATAGCGGGCCGGTGCGCCCGAGCGCGAGGGGCGCTGGTCAGGCCCTTTTCCGGGTTGCCGCTCAGGCCGGTGGCTGGGCCAGCATCCGAGCCGCCTTCCGAAGCTATACGTTGCCCATTCTCTGAACCACCCGCCCGGCCGTGGCTCAGGCCGCCGCCCGGCGCGCGTCCCGCCGGAAACGGTTGAGGCGGAAGGGCGTGGCGTCCACCACCGGGTCGCGCCCCGTCACGAGGTCCGCCATCAGCCGCCCCGCGCCGGGGCCGATGCCGAAGCCGTGGCCCGAGAAGCCGGTGGCCACGAACAGGCCCGGGATCTGCGCCGTCTGGTCCATGATCGGCACCGCGTCGGGCGTAGCGTCGATCAGCCCGCCCCAACTGCCGGCAACCTTGGCCGCCGCGAAGCCGGGCAGGGCGCGGCGGAGGTTTCGCATCGCCTCGTCTAGGATATGCGCGTCCGGCTCCGGGTCCAGCATCCGCACCTCCTCGAAGGGCGTCACCTCGTCCATCGCCCAGCGACGGCGGATGCGCCATTCCTCCACGAAGCGGCGACCCAGGCGCAGGCGCATCGTGCCCCATTGCGCGCGCAGGGCCGGCAGGAACTCGAAGAACTGGCGGAAGGTGTCGGGCACGATCTCGGCCACGCTCGCCCCGCGATGGGCGATGTTGTAGCCGCCATCGAAGCGCCGGCGGAACGCGAAGTCCGAAGCGCCGGCCGCGAGCTCCGGCAGCCCCTCGATCGGCTGCGTGCGCAGCACCGAGCCCAGGATCTTCAGCTGCGGCAGGTCGATGCCGAGGTTGCCGCAGAACAGCCGCGACCAGGCGCCGCCCGCCAGCACGGCACTCCCGCAGCGGATCGCCCCGCGCTCCGTCACCACGGCCGACAGCCGACCGCCGGTGGTCTCCACCCCGCGCACCGCGCAGGGCGCCAGGATCGTCACGCCCTCGCGTCGCGCCGCGGCCGCCAGCGCCGGCACCGCCTTCATCGGCTCCGCGCGCCCGTCGCTCTCGGTGTAAAGGGCGCCGGCGAAGCGGCGCTGCAGCCCGGGCAGCTTGGCCGCGAGCTCGGCCTGCGACAGCAGCCGGCTGCCGATCTGGTAGGGCCGCGCCTGTTCCAGCCACTGCTCGTACTTCGCCACGTCGCGCTCGGTGTCGCAGAGGTAGAGGATGCCGGACTGCCGGAAGCCGGTCTCGGCACCCGTGCTGCGCTCGAGCCCCTGCCAGATCCGCTGGCTTTCGAGCGAGAGCGGGATCTCCGCCGGATCGCGCCCCATGGTGCGCACCCAGCCCCAGTTGCGGCTCGACTGCTCGCCCGCGATCTGCCCCTTCTCGCACAGCACCACCGACAAGCCGCGCTGGCGCAGGAACAGCGCCGTGCTGACGCCGATCACGCCGCCGCCGATCACCACCACCTCGGCCTGGGCCGGCATCTCGGTGTCGGAAGGAACGGTGTCGATCTGTGGCGGCATCACGCGGATTCCTCAGGGGGCTGAAGCGGTTATCAGGCCCCGTGCCGGGGGCGGCCGCAATCCTTCACGTCACCGAACCGTTCGAAAACCGCCACACAGGGTTGGTATACACCAAAACCGTTGACAGCAGGTGATTGGAGTATACCAAATACCGCCCGCAGAACGAGGGCGGTGTTGCGGCGATGGCGGTAGCGGTGAACCGGGCGGCAATCATGGACGGGCTCGCCCAGGCGGTGTCGCTGTTGCCCGAGGCCATGGCGCTGGGACGTGAGCTCGGCCCCAAAATCGACCGCATCTACCTGGTGGCACACGGCTCGGCGAACCGGGCGATGCTGGGGCTGCAATACTGGATCGAGCACTTCAGCCCCACGATCGAGGTGCGCCGCTACTTCCCCTCCGAGCTGATGGCGCAGAACCCGCGCCGTCTCGATGAGCGGACGCTGGTGCTGCTGGCCTCGAAGTCCGGCACCACGCCGGAAACCGTGGCCGCGGCGGAGTGGCTGCAGGATAAGCCCTGCCGCACCGTGGGCTTCAGCCTCCACGGCGACAAGCCGCTGGCGCAGAAGGTCGAGACGCGCTTCCTGGCGGGGCCGACCGACGAGTCCTTCATCGCCATGTACATGCTGATGCAGGCGCTGGTGGGCGGCATCCTCGCGGCGAAGGACGGCTGGGAGCTGGACGCGAAGCTGCTGCGCTCGCTCCAGGCGCTGCCCGGCGCGGTGGCCGACGCGGCGGAGCAGAACGACCGGCGGGCGGCCGAGGACGCGCGGATCTACAAGGACGACCGCATCCTCTACCATGTCGCCTCCGGCCCGGGCTTCACCACCGCCTACGTCTTCGGCGTCTGCATCCTGATGGAGATGCTGTGGATGCACAGCTATCCCATCGAGGCCGCCGAGTTCTTCCACGGCCCCTTCGAGATCGTGGACCAGAACACCCCGCTGATCCTGATCCTGGGCGAGGACCCGAGCCGCCCGCTGATGGAGCGCGTGGTGCGCTTCTGCGAGAAGTACACCGAGCGGCTGATGATCTACGACGCGCGCGACTTCGCCATGCCCGGCATCGACCCGGAAATCCGCCCGCTCGTCGCGCCCTATATTCTGCAATCGGCGCTGAAGCGTTTCTCGGCGCGGCTCTCGGTCTGGCACAACCAGCCGCTGACCACGCGCCGCTACATGTGGAAGACCGAGTACTGAACCCGTGACGCGCGGCGCGGCCATGACTGTTGCGGTGTCCTGCCGGGGCGCATCTCCGGCCGGCGCGCCGGACCCCGCGGCAGGCTGAGGGGCGAGCGGTGACGATCCGGCTCCTCGGCCTCGGCGACAACACGGTCGACACCTACGTGGATGCCGCGACGCAGTACCCGGGCGGCAACGCGGTCAACGTCGCGGCGATGGCGCGGCGCCGGGGGGTCGAGAGCAGCTATCTCGGCGCCGTCGGGTCGGACGAGGCGGGCGCGCTGATCGAGGCCGCACTGGCGGATGAGGGCGTGGACCTCAGCCGCCTGCGCCGCCGCGACGGGCCCAATGCCCGCGCCCTGATCGGGCACACCGATGGCGACCGCCGCTTCCTGGGCTCGCGCGCCGGCGTGCGGGCGCAGATCGGCCTGGGGCCGGAAGACTACGGCTACGTCGCCCAACACGCACTGACGCATACCAGCATCTACAGCGAGATCGACAGCGCGCTGCCCGAGCTGCGGCGGGCGGCGCCGCTGCTCTCCTTCGATTTCTCCGAGCGCTGGACCGAGCCCTACCTCGACCGGACGCTGCGCTTCCTGGACATCGCCTTCCTCAGCGCGCCCGGTCGTTCCGACAGCGAGTGCGAAGCTCTCCTGCGGTCCTGCACCGCCCGCGGCGCCGGGCTGGCCGTGGTGACGCGCGGTGAGGCAGGGGCTGTGGGTTTCGATGGCAGCGCGCTGCACCGGCAGGGTATCGTGCCGGCCACCGTGGTGGACACGCTGGGTGCCGGCGACGGCTTCATCACCGCCTTTCTCGTGTCGCGCCTCCGCGGCGGGGATCTGCCCGCGGCGCTGCGGGCTGGCGCGGAATTTGCTGCCGAGGTTTGCGGCTGGCACGGCGGCTTCGGCCACGGCGCTCCCTGGAGCGGCGAGGGCAGGGAGATCACCGGGCGGGCCGCCACGCGGGCGGACGCCTGAGATGCGGCGCGGATCTCCTGTCCGCGCCATGGTCCGCCGCGTGTCACTGGTAGGGGGAAGTTTGCGATGACCTGGCGTATCGGCGTCGATTCCGGCGGCACCTTCTGCGACATCTGCCTCTTCGAGGAAGGCACCGGCGCGGTGGAGGTGTGGAAGGTGTCCTCCACCCCCGACGACCCGTCGCGCGGCATCTCGCAGGGCGTGGCCGAGGGCATCGCCCGCGTGGGCGCGAAGCCTTCCGAGGTCAGCTATTTCGGCCACGGCACCACGGTGGCCACCAACGCGCTGATCCAGCATCGCGGCGTGAAGACCGGGCTGATCACCACCGACGGCTTCCGCGACCTGCTCGAGATCGGCCGCCAGAAACGCCCCGACCTGTACGACCTGCAGGCCGACAAGCCGGAACTGCTGATCGCCCGCGACCTGCGCCTCGAAGTGCCCGAGCGCGTGCGCCACGACGGCACCGTGGAAACCGCACTGGACGAGGACGCGGTGCGCGACGCCGCCCGCGCGCTCAAGGCCGCGGGTGTCGAGGCGGTGGCGATCTCCTTCCTGTACGGCTTCGTGCGGCCCGAGCACGAGGAAACCGCCCGCCGCATCGTGGCCGAGGAGTTCCCCGAGGCCTTCACCTGCACCGGCCACGAGGTCGCGCCCGAGTTCCGCGAATACGAGCGCATGTCCACCGCGGCGGTGAACAGCTACCTCGGCCCGGTGATGGAGGGCTATATCCGCCGCCTGTCGGGCCGGTTGCGCGACCTGGGGCTGACGGTCACGCCGCAGCTGACGCAAAGCAACGGCGGCGTCATCGGCTTCGAGCAGGCCGCGCGCCTGCCGGTGCGCACCGTGCTGTCCGGCCCCTCCACCGGCGTCGTCGCGGCGCAGGCGGTGGGCGCGATGGTGGGCATGCCCAACCTGATCACCTTCGACATGGGCGGCACCTCCTCCGACGTGGCGCTGCTGGAAGGCGGCCAGTGCCACATGGCCAGCGAGGCGGTGGTCCATGGCTACCCGATCAAGGCGCCGATGCTCGACATCCACACGGTGGGCGCGGGCGGCGGCTCCATCGCCTATGTCGACAGCGGCGGGTTGCTCAAGGTCGGCCCGCGATCCTGCGGCGCCTTCCCGGGCCCCGTGTGCTACAACAAGGGCAGCACCGAGCCCGCGGTGACCGACGCCAACGTGGTGCTGCAAACGCTCAACCCCACGCACCTGCTGGCCGGCCGCATGCCGGTGCGGCAGGACCTGGCCAAGGAAGCGATCGGGCGGCTGGCCGAGAAGCTCGGCCTCGACGTCATGGCCACCGCGCAGGGCATCATCAGCGTCGTCACCGCCAACATGGCCAAGGCCATCCGCGTGATCTCGGTGCAGCGCGGCCATGACCCGCGCGACTACACGCTGATCGCCTTCGGCGGTGCCGGGCCGCTGCATGCCGCGCGCCTGGCGAAGGAGCTCGACATCCGCCGCGTGCTGGTGCCGCGCACGCCGGGCATCCTCTGCGCCATGGGGCTGCTGTTGACTGACCTGCGCGCCGACTTCGCCTCCACCCGCCTCTCGGTGCTGGCGCCGGGCGTGCTGGCGGAGGTGGAGCGCCACTTCGCCGGGCTGGTGGAGCGTGCCGAGGCATGGTTCGCGGCCGAGCGGATCGAGGCGGTGTCGCGCCGCATCACCCGCACCGTGGACATGCGCTACGCCGGCCAGAACTACGAGCTGAGCATCCCCCTGCCGGACGGGCCGGTCACCCAGGCGTCGCTGGACGCGCTGGCGGAAGGCTTCGCCAACGCGCACCGGCAGCGCTACGGCTTCGTGGCCGAGGGCGAGACGGTGCAGCTGGTGACCTTCCGCGTGGAAGCGGCGGGGCTGGTGCCCAAGGCCAGCTTCGAGCCGCAGCCCGAGGCCGGCCCCGACGCGAGCGGTGCGATCATCGGCCATCGTGACGTCTGGATGCCCGAGCGCGGCGGCTTCACGCCCTGCGCCATCTACGACCGCGCGAAGCTCAAGCCCGGCAACCGCATCCAGGGTCCCGCCATCATCGAGCAGATGGACACCACCACCGTGGTGCTGCCCGACATGACCGCCACCGTCGAGCCCTACCTGAACCTGATCCTGGAGGCCGCATGAGCGACGCCGCCGTGACCGCGAACGTGACGGTCGATCCGATCACCGTCGAGGTGATCTCCTCCGCGCTCTCCTCCATCGTCGAGGAGATGGGCGAGGCGCTGGTGCGCGCCTCCTATTCCACCAACATCAAGGAGCGCCGGGACTGCTCCACCGCGCTGTTCGACACGCGCGGCAACACGCTGTGCCAGGCCGAGCACATCCCGATGCACCTGGGATCCTTCATCGGCATCATCCCGCACATCCTCAAGCGCCACCCGGTCGACCAGATGAAGCCGGGCGACGTGTTCATCGGCAACGACGCCTACGAGGGCGGTGGCACGCACCTGCCCGACATCGTTCTGGCCGAGCCGATCTTCGCCGACGGGCGCATCGTCGCCTGGGCGGTGAACACCGCGCACCACGCCGACTTCGCCGACCGCGGCCACGCGCATATCTTCCAGGAGGGCATCCGCATCCCGCCGATCCGCCTGTACCGCGCGGGCGAGCTGCAGGCCGACGTGCAGGAGCTCTTCCTGCTCAACTGCCAGGTCCCGCGCGAGCGCCTGTCGGACCTGCGCGCGCAGATGGCAGCCAACCGGCTGGGGGTGGAGCGCTTCGTGGCGCTGTGCCGCAAGTACGGCACCGACACCGTGCTGGCCGCCGGCGACGCGCTGCTGGACTATGCCGAGCGCAAGATGCGCGCCGGCATCGCCGCTATCCCGGACGGCACCTACGGCTTCTCGGACGTGTTCGACAACCCTGAGGTCGACCGGGACATCCCGATGTCCTGCGACATCACGGTGGCCGGCGACGCGATGACCCTGCGCTTCGAATCGCCCGACCAGGTCCGCGCCGGGCTGAACATGGTCTACACCGCGCTGCTTTCCACCGTGTACTACGCGGTCAAGACGGTGGTGGACCCGACCATCCTGCCCAATGCCGGGCTGGCGCGTCCCCTGACCGTCGAGGCGCGGGCGGGCAGCATCCTGAACTGCGTGGCACCTGCCGCGGTGAACGGCCGCATCGCCGCCTGTCAGCGCGTGGTGGACCTGATCCACGGCGCCCTGGCGCAGGTGGTGCCCGAGCGCGTGATCGCCGCCACCAACGGCTCCGTCGCCTCCGCCACCTTCGTGGGCGAGCAGCCCGGCACCGGCGAGATCTGGGTCTACCTCGAGACCATCGGCGGCGGTTCCGGCGCGCGCGCCACCAAGGACGGGCTCGACGGCGTCCACGTCCACATGACCAACACCTCCAACCTGCCCGCCGAGGCGCTGGAGCTGGAATACCCGCTGACCCTCTTGCGCTACGAGCTGGTGGACGGCTCGGGCGGCGCCGGCCGGCACCGGGGCGGCATGGGCCTGCGCCGCGTCTATCGCGCCGAGGCCGATTGCCGGCTGCGCGTCGACGGATCGCGCCTGCGCTCGGCGCCCTGGGGTCTCGCCGGGGGCTTGCCGGGCGGGCAGGGCGGCTTCCGCTACGGCGAGGGCGTCGTGCCCTTCGACCACGGCTCCGGCCAGCTGCGGAAGGGCCAGGTCATCGAGATCATCACGCCCGGCGCCGGCGGCTACGGCCCGCCTGCCGAGCGCGATGCCGAGAGCGTGCGGCGCGACATCGCCGAGCGACGCATCGACGAGACCACGGCGCGCGCCGTCTACGGCGCCGTCTGAGCGAGGGACCCGCCGAAGGGTCCGGACGAGAGGGAGGAAAGGGGAAGCATGTCCATGACCATCGGGCGGCGGGCGTTCCTGGGATCGGCCGCGGCGCTGCCGCTGCTGCGCGTTCCCGCGCGCGCGGCGCGGACACCGGGCACGCTGCGCTTCGGGCTTTCCTCCTACCCGCCCAACCTCGCGCCCTGGCTGAACGCCGGCGGCGCGACGGGCGCGGTGATGACGCTGATCCACCGCGGGCTGCTGAGCTACGGCCCCGACGGCGGGCTGCGCGGTGAGCTGGCTGAGCGCTGGGAAGCGGACGGCAAGGACTGGGTCTTCCACCTGCGCGACGCGAGTTTCCACAATGGCAACAAGGTCACGGCCAGCGACGTGAAGTGGTCGCTGGAACAGGTCGCGGCGGAAAAATCCACCGCCTACATGCGCACGCAGTTCCAGAACGTCGAGCGCATCGACACGCCCGACGAGCGCACCGTGCGGCTGGTGATGCGGCAGCCGATGGTCACCATCCCCGAATGGCTGGCCAACTACTACATGCCGATCGTGGCGCGCGATTCCATCGAGCGCGGCGGCCCCGGCATCGG
This sequence comes from Roseomonas elaeocarpi, assembly GCF_042433915.1. Taxonomy (NCBI): domain Bacteria; kingdom Pseudomonadati; phylum Pseudomonadota; class Alphaproteobacteria; order Acetobacterales; family Roseomonadaceae; genus Roseomonas; species Roseomonas elaeocarpi. The sequence continues at coordinate 270,766 of NZ_JBHLUN010000006.1, forward strand.
CGCCGGTCCCTTCATGCTCAAGAACATGGAGCGCGGCGTGTCGATCGACCTCGCGCGCTTCGACAAGTACTACAAGCCCGGCCTGCCGAAGCTCCAGGCGATCCGCGTGGTGGCCTATGCCGACGAGAACGCGCGCGTGGCGGCGCTGCAGGCGGGCGACGTGGATCTGATCGACTACGTGCCCTGGCAGTCCATGACGGGGATCGAGGCCGATCCGAAGCTGCGGCTGACGACGCAGAACGGCCCCTTCATGTACCTGACCTTCAACGGCAAGTCTGGGCCCTTCAGCAACCCGTTGGTGCGGCAGGCCGTGGGCTTCGCGGTGAACCGCGACGACGTCGTGCGCTCCGCCTTCTTCGGGCGCGGGGCGCCGCTGTCCGGCGTGCCGCTGATGCCCGAGAGTCCCTTCTATGACAAGGCGCGCGCCGAATACTTCCGCCACGATCCGGAGCGTGCGAAGGCGCTGCTGCGCCAGGCCGGCTTCGAGAATGGCTTCTCCTGCACGCTGCTCTCCACCGCGCAGTACGGGATGCATCTCAGCAGCGCCGAGGTCGTGCAGCAGAACCTGGCCGCGATCGGCGTTCAGGCGCAGCTCAGCACGCCGGACTGGGCGACGCGCGTCAGCCTCGGCAACCGCGGGCAGTTCGAAATCGCGGTGAACGGCACCGCGGCGGAGATCACCGATCCGGACGGTCTCAGCTCCGTCTTGGACAACGAGCTGGCGCCCTCCTACATCCGCTCCACCGGCTTCTCGGTGCCGAAGCTGCACGCCTTGTTCGAGGCCGGACGGGGCGAGAGCGACCCGGCGAAGCGCAAGGCGATCTACGACGAGGTGCAGCAACTCGCTACCGAGCAGGCGCCGATCGTGGGCCTGTGCTACCGCGCCCAAGGCTACGCCATGACCAGCGACGTCCAGGGCTTCACCAACCTGCCGGGCCTGCTCAGCTTCTTCTCGCCGATCACGCTGGAGGAGGTCGCCTTCGGCTGAGGCCGGTGGAGGCATCGTTCAACTGCTGAGGGCTGCTGGCAGCGCCGGGGAGGGGGAGAAGGTGTTCTCCCCCTCCCCGGACCCCTCCACCCTCATCTTTTTCTCAGACGCTGCCGCAGGAGCGTGGCCAGGGTCGTGCGCTCCGGCTCATCGAGCCGGAGCGAAGGACGCATCAGCTTGTGCTGACAGGAAGCTTTAATTCTCCTGGGTAGCGCTGGCGGCTGCCGTATCGCGACCAACCTTCACCGTTCCCGCGGCAGCGTTCCAGAGAAAGATGAGTGGGGGTCTGGGGGAGAGAATTCCTTCTCTCCCCCGCCGACGCTGCCCATCAGCAGCACCCCCGATCAGCTGTGCAGGTGGCAGGCCACGCCGCCGCCATCCCCGGCGGCGGTCCAGCCCGGCATCACCGTCCGGCACACCGGCATGACGTGCGGGCAGCGCGTGTGGAAGGGGCAGCCCGGCGGCGGGTTCGCGGCGGAGGGGATTTCCCCCACGATGCGCGGTAACTGCCCACGCCGTTCCGGATCCGGGATCGGCGAGGCATCGCGCAGCATCCGGGCGTAGGGATGCAGCGGCTCCGCCAGGACGCGCGCGGCCGGGCCTTCCTCGACGATGCGGCCCAGGTACATCACCGCGACCCGCTCGCAGAACCAGCGCACCACCGACAGGTCATGGCTGACGAACAGGAAGGCGAGTCCGCGCCTTGCCTGAAGCTCACGCAGCAGCAGCAGCACCTGCGCCTGCACCGACACGTCGAGCGCGCTCACCGGCTCATCCGCCACGATCAGCTCCGGCTCCAGCGCCAGGGCGCGGGCGAGGCCGATCCGCTGGCGCTGGCCGCCGGAAAACTCGTGCGGCAACCGGCGAAGGGCGGCGGGCGGCAGGCCGACCTCCTCCAGCAGCGCCGCGGCCCTGTCGCGCGCCGCCGCACCGTGGGCGAGGCCGTGGACGCGCATCGGCTCGGTCAGCGCCTCGCCGACGGTCTGGCGCGGGTTGAGGCTGGAATACGGGTCCTGAAACACGATCTGCAGCCGGCGCCGCAGCCGCGTCAGCGCCGCGCCGCGCGCCGCCAGAACATCCTCGCCCCGGAAGCGGACGCTGCCGCCGTCGGGCTCCACCAGCCGCAGCAGCGCACGCGCGGCGGTGGACTTGCCGCAGCCGGACTCGCCCACCAGCCCGAAAGCCTGACCGGGGCGGATGCGGAAGGAAACATCCTCCACCGCGCGCACGGTCACGGTTTCGCGCCGCACCACGCCGCGCGTGACACGGAAGTGCTTGCGCAGGCCCTCGACTTCAAGCAGGGGCGTCGCGGGATCGGCCACGCCGTCGGGCCGCGCTTGCGCCACGGCGCTCATTCGGCGCGCAGCTTCGGGTCGGTGGCGTCGCGCAGCCCGTCACCCACCATGTTCAGCGCCAGCACCAGGATCAGGATGGCGATGCCCGGGAACACCGCCAGCCACCAGGCATCGAGGATGTTCTCGAAGCCGTCGCGCGTCATGCCGCCCCAGGTGGCGGTGGGCGGCTTCACGCCGAGGCCGATGAAGCTCAGGCTCGCTTCCACGCGCACGGCGGTGGCCATCCAGAGCGAGGCCATCACCAGAACCTCCGGCAGGATGTTGGGGATGATGTGGCGCAGCACGATGCGCGCGTGGGAATAGCCCAGCGCACGGCCCGCCTCCACGAAGGCACGCTCCTTCAGCGCCAGCGTCGGCGCGCGGGCGATGCGCGCGAAGGGCGCCACGGCGGTGAGCGCGATCGCCACCACGAGGTTGACGAGCTCCGGCCCCAGCAGTGCCACCACGATCAGCCCCAGGATCAGCGACGGGAAGCTCAGCAGCACGTCCATCACCTGCATGGTGAACAGGTCGAAGCGGCCGCCGACGTAGCCCGACACGGTGCCGATCAGCCCGCCCACCACCATGGCGGCGGCAATCGCACCGAGCGAGACCACGAGGCTGATCCGCGCGCCCCAGAGCAGCCGCGACAGCACGTCGCGCCCGAACTGGTCGGTGCCCAGCAGGTAGTCGCCGCCGGGCGGGGCCAGCCGGTCGAGGATCGCCTGCTCGGCCGGGTCGAAGGGCGCGATCCAGGGCGCCAGCACGGCGCCGAGCACGATCAGGAGGCACAGCACGGCACCGATCGCCGTCATCGGGTGCGCCAGCAGCCCGCGTGCCAGGCGGCGCAGGATGCCGGGCCGCGCGGGCGTGCCGGGCAGGATGGTGGCGCTCACGGCCGGGGCCTCCTGCGTGGCATCGCCTTCACGCCTTCACCCGTGGGTCGATCACGCCGTAGAGCAGGTCGGTCACGAGGTTCACCACCACGATCAGGAAGCAGTAGATCACCATCAGCCCCTGCAGCATCGTGTAGTCACGCTGGTTCAGCGCCCCCACGATGATCTTGCCCAGGCCCGGGCGGTTGAACACGATCTCGGTCAAGACGCTGTTGCCGATCAGGATGCCGACGTAGAGGCCCACCACCGTCACGATCGGCAGCGCCGCGTTGCGCAATCCGTGGACCCAGATGATGCGCAAGCGCGGGATGCCCTTGGCGCGGGCGGTGCGGATGTAGTCCTCGCCGAGTGCGTGCAGCATCGCGCCGCGCGTGACGCGCATGATGTAGGCCGCCATGGTCAGGCCCAGCGCGACCGCCGGCAGCACCACCTTGTGCAGCCGGTCGAGCGGGCTGCCGAGATCCGCCGAGCCGATCACCGGAAACAGACGCCAGTGCAGCGAGAAGGCCAGCAGCAGGTAGATGCCCAGCACGAAGACCGGCAGCGATAGCCCCACCAGCGACAGCAGCCGCGCGACGATGTCCACCGCGCCGTTGCGCCGCAGCGCCGACCAGATGCCGGCCGGCACGCCCACCACCACGCCCAGCAGCATCGAGGCCAGGGTGAGGTCGACCGTGTGCGGCAGCACCGCGCCGACCTCGCTCAGGATCGGGCGGCCGGTGACCAGGCTGGTGCCGAAGTCGCCGCGCAGCGCGGCACCGAGGAACTGGAGGTACTGCGTGACCACCGGCTGGTCGAGGCCGAGCTTGGCGCGCAGCGCCGCCGCCGCCTCGGGCGTCGCCTGATCGCCCAGGATCACCAGGGCCGGGTCGCCCGGGATGATCCGCACGATCAGGAACACCAGCGTCAGCACCGCCAGCAGCGTCGGCACCGCCGCCAGCAGCCGCCGCGCGACGTAACCGATCATCTGGCCGCCTCCACCGCTCTCACCGGAAGTGCGTCGCTTCGGTGACCATGGGCCCGAGGTTCATGGAGCCCTTCAGCTCGTAGCCGTAGTCGAGGTCGGCACGCCGGGCGAAGACCAGGAAGGTCTCGGCCAGCGGCACGCCGCAAACATTGGTCACCAGCTTGCGCTGCGCCTCGGCCCAGAGGCGCTTCTGCTCCGCCTCGTCGGTCGCGACGCGGGCGGCATCGATTTCCTTGTCGGCCACGTCGCAGTGCGAGAAGTTGGTCACCGCCGTCGGCGTGCCCACCGTGGAACGGCCGAGCCAGAACTGCGACAGGTAGATATCGGCCACGGGGAAGCGTGCCGCGGCGTAGTAGACCAGCGGCGACAGGTCCTGGCGGATCTGCTGGTGGAAGGTCGCGTGCTCCACCACCTGCATGTCGAGGTTGATGCCCGCCCGCTTGAGCTGCGCCTGGATCACCTGCATGCCGCCCAGCATGTCGGGCAGCTGCGTGTGGATCATCTTCACGGTCAGCCCGTTGGGGTAGCCCGCCTCGGCCAGCAGCGCCTTGGCCTTGGCGACGTCGTTGGGCAGCAGCCCGTTGTCGGCGGTGAAGCCCAGGTAGCCGCGAGGGATCAGCGACTGCCCTTCGCGCGACACGTCGGCGCCGCGCCAGCGCACCAGCTCCGGCCGGTTGATGGCGTAGGCCACCGCCTGCCGCACGCGGATGTCGTTGAAGGGCGGCTTGGTGACGTTGATGCTCAGTGTCGAGAGCTCGGTTGGCTCGAACACGTCCACCATGGTGTTCGGCAGCTGCCGCGTGCGGTTCACCCAGGCCTGGTCGGTGCGGGCATAGTTCACGTCGAGCTCGCCGCTCTGATAGGCAAGGTCGCGCGAGGCGTCGGAGGGGATGAAGCGGTAGTTGACGCGCTGCAGCTTCGGCGCGCCGCGGAAATAAGCGGTGTTGGCCACGAAGCTCGCCTGCTGGTTCGGCGTCACGGCATCCAGCGCGAAGGGGCCGGTGCCGACCGGCTGGCGGGCGAAGTCGGCGCCGCGCGCTTCCACCGCCTTGCGGCTGACGACGAAGCCGCCGGAATAATTGGCCAGCAGGCCGAGCATCGAGGGCACCACCTCGCGCAGGGTGATGCGCACCGTGCGCGGGTCCAGCGCTTCCACGCTTTCGACGGCGCGGTAGTCGGCGGCGAAGGCGCTGCTCTTGCTGTCGGCCGCGCGACGGAGGCTGAACACCACGTCGTCGGCGGTCATCTCGCCCATGCCGGCATGGAACTGCACGCCCTGGCGGAGATGAAAGGTCCAGACCTTGCCGTCCTCGCTGTGCTCCCAGCTCTCGGCGAGGTCGGGCTCGATCGTGGCGGGGTCGATGCTGCCCGGCTTGAACCGGACGAGGCCGTTGAACATCCAGGACACCGGGATGCGGTCGGTGGTGCTGACCGCGAAATGCGGGTCGAGGCGCCCGACATCCTGCGCCGCCATACCGATGTTGAGCGTGGTGCGCGGTTCCGCTAACGCCAGCGTTGGAACACCCAGTGCGGCAGCCACCGCCACGATCCGCAAGCTTACCAGGCGCATCTCCCGTTCTCCCGTTCCTGGCCCCGCCGTGCAGACGGTCAGAGCATGTCTTCCAACCGGCAATTCACCAGCAGTTCCGCCACCACCGCCTCGTCGGGCAACAGCAGGCAGGTTTCGATCAGCCGCGCGAGGTCGGCCGGCTGGGTCATGCGCTCGCGCGGAACGCTGGTGACGTGCCCGGTCATCTCGGTGGCCACGAAGGAGGGACAGACGGCGGTGGCGCGGATGCCGTGGTCCCAGCCCTCGCGGCGCACCTCGTGCGTCATCGCGACCAGCGCGAACTTGCTCATGGCGTAGCCGAGATTGCGGTTGCGCACCCGCTTGCCTGACATCGAGGCGAGGTTGACCACGCGCCCGTGCCCGGCGGCCACGAGATGCGGCCAGGCCAGCTGGATCAGCCGCCGCGGTCCCTTGACGTTGACGCGCCAGAGCTGGTCGAGCGCCTCGTCATCCTCGTCGTGCAGCGTGGCCATGGTGTTGACGCCGGCGGCGTTCACCAGCGCGTCGATCCGCCCGTGCCGCTCCGCCGCGGCCGCCACCCAGCGGCGGGCGCTGTCGGCGTCCTCGGCATCGTAGCGGTGCGCCTCCAACCCGGGCCGCGCTTCCAGCGTTTCCGGCCGCCGCACCCCGGCGGACACCGTGAAGCCGGAGTTGAGCAGCTGCTCCACCACCGCCCGGCCGATCCCGCGCGAGGCGCCCGTCACCAGCGCGACGCGTCCACGTGCCTCAAGCATCGGCCAATCTCCCATCCGTCAGTACGCCCGTGGCGACGTGGCAGCGCGCCGCGTGCGCCTCCTCCACCGGGGCCAGAACCTGTTCGCGCTCGCAGCCGGCGCGGCGCAGCTCGCAGCGCGGCGCGAAGCGGCAGCCCACCGGCATGGCATCCAGCGGCGGCACCCGGCCACCGATCGCCCGCAGCGCCGCTTCGGGCGCATCGAGGCGCGGGATCGCGGCAAACAGGGCGCGCGTGTAGGGGTGGGCGGGCGCGCGGAAGATGCGCCGCACCGGCGCTTCCTCCACGATCTCACCCGCGTACATCACCGCGACCCGGTCGGCGATCTGCGCCACCACGCCCATGTTGTGGGTGATGAACAGCACCGCGGTGCCGTGGCGCTGCCGCACGTCGTCCAGCAGCCCCAGCACCTGCGCCTGGATGGTGACGTCGAGCGCGGTGGTGGGCTCATCGGCCAGCAGCACCGCCGGATCGCAGGCCAGCGCGATGGCGATCATCACGCGCTGGCGCATGCCGCCCGAGAACTGGTGCGGGTATTCGCGCAGGCGCTGAGCGGCGGAGGGGATCTTCACTTCCTCGAACAGCGCGCGGGCCCGCTCCAGCGCCGCCGCGCGTCCCAGGCCACGATGGACGCGCAGCGACTCCGCCACCTGGTCGCCCACCGTCATCACCGGGTTGAGCGAGGTCATCGGCTCCTGAAAGATCATCGCCATGCGGTTGCCGCGTAAGGCTTCGCGCTCGCGTTCGGGCAGGGCGGTGATGTCGCGGCCTTCCAGCAGGATGCGCCCGGCGGCGACGCGACCGGCGGGGGTGGTGACCAACCCCATCAGCGACAGCGCAGTCACGCTCTTGCCGGAACCGCTCTCGCCCACCAGCGCCAGGGTTTCGTCGCGCCGCAGGTGCAGCGACAGGTCGCGCACGGCCGGGTGCCATCGGCCACCGATGCGGAACTCCGTGCGGAGATCCTCGATGACGAGGGCGTCGTCGCTCAGCCTCGGGCGCGCACCGGATGGGTCGGCGTACATCTTCGCGTACATCTTCGCGTAAATCTTCCGTGGCACGCTGCGGGGGGAAACCGTTTCGTGCAAGACATGTCAGCCGCCTGCGCGCGGATTCCCGCCGTCACCAGTCCCGATCCGCCCGGCGCGCCGCCAATGGCTGCCACCCGCCTGGGCAAAGCCGGTCGATTGTGCGCTGCGGAACATTGGTCGACACTCTTGCGTTTCTTCAGGAAGAACCAAGAGTTGCACTGTACCGTCGGTGCCGGCGGGACTGGGCCCGTGCAAGAAGCGTCTGCCAGTGGGCCGGGGAGCAACCGAGTTTTATGAAATGGCCCAGGATGTTCCGCCGCCGGTCGGCCCGGTCCGACCGCCTGCTCGACCTGGCGATCGAGGCGGTGTCCTGCAACTACGCCATCTTCAACCGCGACCGGGTGCTGGTGGACCACAGCCGCTCCTACGAGGCGCTGCACGAGCGGGCCTTCGCCACCCTGCCGCAGCCGCTGCGCTACGACGACCTGATGCGACTCGCCATCCGGGCCAACATGCCCGAGGCCGACGAGGAGGCCGAGCTGCGCCGGCGAGTCACGGCGCACGAGGCCGGCGACCCGCACACCTTTGACCGCCTTTACGACAACGGCCGCTGGATGCGCGTCAGCAAGCGCCTGCTGCCGGGCGGCTACGTCGCGGGCTTCGCGCTCGACATCACCGAGCTCAAGGCGCGCGAGATCGCCACCGCCGCCAGCGAGGCCCGCTACCGCGGGCTGGTGGAAACCGCCTCGGTGGCGATCTGGCAGCTGGACGAGGACGGGCGCACCCTGTTCGCCAATGCGCGCCTCGCGGCCCTGTTCGAGGGCGGCGTGCCGGCCAGCTTCGAGGCGGCCCGCCTGCGGCGGCAATGCCGGGCCGAGGGCCCGGGCGACGGACCCTTCGGCTTCCCCCTGGGCCATGAGGAGGAGGCGGTGATCCTGCGTGCGGGCACGGAGGTGACGGTGCTGGTTGCCTCCTCCCCCTGGGAGCCGCTGCTGGACCAGCCGGTGCCCGGTGACAGCCGGCGGCTGTCCCGGCGTGCCGCGGTGCTGACGCTGATCGACATCTCGGCGCTCAAGTCGGCGCAGGCGCGGGCGGAGCACCTGGCCTGGCACGACGTCCTCACCGGCCTGCACAACCGCGCCGCCTTCGAGCACGCGCTCGGGGGATTGGCCCGCCGGCTCGGCGAGGGCGCGGCGGTGGAGCGCGGGAATGAAACGTCGGGAAACGTCGGGGACAGCACCGTGCTGCTGCTGCTCGACCTCGACCACTTCAAGGAAACCAACGACCGCTTCGGCCACCGCGCCGGCGACGGGCTGCTGCGCGCCGCGGCGGGGCGCATGGGCGTCGTGCCGGACAGCCACGCCTTCCGGATCGGCGGCGACGAGTTCGCGGTGCTGGTGCGGGCGCCGGCCGAGGCCGCCCCGGCGCTGGCGGCGCGGCTGTCGAGGGCCTTCGCCGCCCCGGTGCAGGAGAACGGCGCCGAGCTGCCGCTCTCGGCCAGCATCGGCTATGCCTGCGCGCCGCGCGACGGGGCGACGCCGGAGCAACTGCTGCACGCGGCCGACCTCGCGCTCTACAGCGTCAAGCGGGGTGGGCGCGGCGGCGTGGCGGGCTACGCGCCGGAGATGCTGGCGGCCGCCCAGCAGCGCCACCGGCTGCGTGCCGCGCTGCCCGGCGCCCTGGCCGGCGACGGCCTCGCGCTCGCCTGGCAGCCGCAGTTCGCGCTGAACGGCGGGGCGCTGCGGGGCGTGGAAGCGCTGCTGCGCTGGCCGGCCTCGCCGCTCGGCCGCGAAGCGCGCCCCGACGAGTTCCTGCCCGAGGCCAAGGCTGCGGCGCTGCTGCCCGCCATCGACCTTTGGGTCCTCGACACGGCGCTGGCGCAGGTGGCGGCCTGGCACGGGGAAGGGCGCTGGCAGGACGAGGTGTTCCTGGGCGGGTTGACGGTGGCGATCAACATTTCCGCCGCCACGCTGCGCGACCTCGGCTTTCCGGCCACCGTGGAGGCGGCGCTGCGGCGGCACGGTGTCCCGCCGCCCTGCCTCGAGATCGAGATCCCCGAGGAAGTGGCCGCGGCCGAGCTGGACGCCATGGTGCCGGTCCTGGAACGCCTCCAGGCCCTGGGCGTGCGGCTGGCACTGGACGATTTCGGCGGCGGCATGTCCTCGCTGGTGCACCTCGTGCGCCTGCCGGTGGACCGGCTGAAGCTGGACCGCTCCATCGCGGCCGGGCTGCCGCAGGGGCAGCGGGAACTGGCGATCCTGCGCGCCGTGGTGGCGCTGGCGCAGAGCCTCGGCATCCCCGTGCTGGCGGAAGGGCTGGAAAACGAGGTGCAGGCCCGGCTGCTGGCGCGCGAAGGCTGCGACGAGGGGCAGGGCTTCCTTCTGGGCCGCCCGCTCGCGGCGGCCGCCTTCCGGCAGGAGGTGCTGCGCCCCGCCATGGCCACGGCCTTCGCCCGCGAGCAGGCGCTGCCGGGCACGCTGCCCACGCGGTAGCGGGACGCGCGGCCCCAGCGCCTTACTTCCTTACTATCTTACCATCTTACTTCTTTACCGGCGTCCTTGCCGGACAGGCGTGACGCGGGGGGGAAGCCGGGGACGGGTCAGGCGTTGATGGCGGTAACTTAGCCTGGCTTGTGAGGAAAACATACCTACATCTTGGCCCTGCCTCGCCTTTGGGCCACGCCTGCTTCCCTGCGGGAACTCCGCCGCCTCGCCAAACTGCGGTGGGGCGGACCCGGCCCGCCTCTGCCAACCGGACGATGCATGGGAACCACGCCTGAGCGGGCTACCACGCAACCGGGACGGTTCCGACGCGATGCGTTTCCTGGACGGCAGCGCCGCGTTTCGCGAGGCGACGCCGTAAAGAAACCTTGCCATGCTGCGCGGCGGTAACGCACGCGCCGAGTCGCGTCGGAGGATGGGCCCGATCATGTCCGGACAACGTCTCACCCTCCCGGTGCTGCTCCTCGGGGCAACAACGCTGGCGGCGATGGTGCCCGCCGGATCGGCCTCGGCGCAAAGCGACACCGCCCCGCCGCAGCTGCGGCCGGTGGGCGCCGCGATCGCGCCGCTCCCGCCGCCGGTGCGCGTGCCCGCGCCGCCGGCGACCGGCGCGATGCCCAACGTCGCCACGCGCGGCACCGCGGCCGACGTTGCCGCGCTGGCCGCGCAGATGCGCCGGGACCTGGGCGGCGTGCTGGTGGCCGACGATGCCCGCGCGCGGCACCGCGCCGTGGCACTGGCGAGCCGGATGCTGGCTGCCAGCAACACCGAAATCACGGTGCCGCAGGTGGTGCTGGTGGTGGACCGGGCCGAGGCGGTGCAGCGCCTCTGGGTCGCCGTGGCCTACCCGGATGCCAAGGTCTGGGACGTGGTGGGGGCGGTAAAGGTCAGCACCGGCAAGCCCGGCCGGGCGGAGCATTTTCGCACGCCGCTGGGCGTCTTCACCAACGGCACCGACGTGCTGGGCTACCGTGCCCAGGGTACCTTCAACGAGAATCACATCCGCGGCATCGGCATCAAGGGCATGCGTGTCTGGGACTTCGGCTGGCAGACCACCGAGGACTGGCGCAAGAGCGGCGCCGTGACCGCGGTGCGGATGCAGATGCACGCCACCGACCCGGATGCGCTGGAGCCGCGGCTCGGCCGCTGGGATTCCGCCGGCTGCATCCGCATCCCCACGCGCTTCAACAGCTTCGTGGACCGCATGGGCCTGATCGACGCCCAGCAGCGCGCGGCCGCGGCCGACAGCCGGGCGCTGGCGGCGCTGCTGCCCAAGGATGCGACGCCCACGCCGCTGGCGGGTGACAAGCTGGTGGTGGTGGACAGTTCCGCCCCCGACGCGCCGGTGTCCGACCCGGCGCGGGCGCTGGAAATCCAGCAGAGCTACGACGCCTTCCTGCGCAAGCGCCTCGAAACGGCGCCCTGAGCCCAGCCGTCCCGCGCGCGGCGGGAGCGGCGCCCGGTGGGTGTTTCCCGGCGCGGGAGCGGTCGGCGGTGCTTCCTTGATGCGCGGCGTTGCGCGGGACCGGCGGGAAACGACGCCGCGCTAACGCTTCGGTAAGCCCCCGCGTCGCAGGCTGCGTGGCCGAATCCTTCCGCAGGAGCCCAGCGCGCGCCGATGACCCAGCTTCCGGCCGAACCGGAGCCGCCGCAGCCCGTCCGCCGGGTGGCGGGCGCGGCGCTGGGCCTGCTGCGGCGCTGGCAGGATCTGGCCCGGAGGCGAGCGCGTTGGGCAGGTGACCGCCGCGGCTCCGTGGCGCTGGCCTTCGCGGCCTCGGCGGTGGTGCTGTGCGGCTTCGCGGCGCTCTCGGCCGAGGGCGGGATGCTCTACCTCGTGCAGCGGCGGGCGCAGAGCACCGCCGACGCCGCGGCGCTGGCCGCGGTCACGGCGCTGAACGTGCGCGGCCGCACGGTGGCCTTCAGTGCCGGACGCGAGGTCGCGGGGCTGAACGGCTTCGCCGCCGACGCGCGCACCACCCTGGCCGTCAACAGCCCGCCCGCCACCGGCGCGCAGAGCGGCAACAGCCAGGCCTTCGAGGTGGTGCTGACCCGCAAGACGGAAACCGCGCTCGCCGGCGCGGTGCTGGGCCTGCGCGAGGTCACGGTGCGCGCGCGCGCGGTGGCGACGTTGCAAAGTAGCGCGCCCGCCTGCCTCGTGGCGCTGAGCGGCGCGCTGACGATCAGCAACAGCAGCAGCTTCAATTCCTCCGGCTGCGCCATCGGCTCCAACGCCGCGATCGCGGGGGCGGTGACGCTGGCGCAGTCCAACAGCAGCATCGTCACGCGCATGGTCAGCACGGTGGGCACCTGCTCCGGCTGCGACAACACGCGCTACACGCTGACCGAGGGATATCGCGCCAACGCGGCGCCGATCACCAATCCTTACGCCGGGCTGGATGCGAAGCTGAAGCCGAGCTTCAGCGGAACGGCGCAGTGCCAGAACAACAAGGCGACGAGCATCAGCACCTCGCCGGTACCGATCGAGACCAGCGGCAAGGCCTATTGCGGGAACCTGAGCATCGGCAATGCCAGTTCCATCCCGTTTCCGTCCGGCACCTATGTTTTCTACAACGCGTCGCTGACGATCGGCAGCCTCAGCAGCGTCAGCTGCAGCGGCTGCACCTTCCTGTTCCTCGGCGACAATGCGGGTTCGCTGAGCATCAGCAACACCTCCTCCGTCACCATGACCGCGCCGGCGCTCAACAAGTACGACAGTGACTACAACGGAATGCTGTTCTACCGCGCCGCGACGGCAAGCGCCGCCGGCAGTTCCTCCAGCCCGACGCTGAACCTGCAGAGCGTGTCGTCCTTCAACCTGTCGGGCGGGATCTACTTCCCCAACGCCTACGTGCGCGTGGGCAATGTCAGCTCGGCCTCGCCCAGCTCCTGCCTGCCGCTGGTGGGCGGCACGCTGGAGATCGGGCAGCTGTCGGGCTTCCGCTTCGACGTGTCGGGATGCAGCACCTTTAACACCGGCACCGGGCAGGTGGTGGTGGCGAGGCTGGTGGAATGAGCGCGCGCCGGTGCGACGTCGGCCGGTGCGGGACGATGCCGTGGCGCCGTCGGATCGGCCGGCGCGGGATCGCGGCGGTGGAGTTCGCGCTGGTGGCGCCGGTGATGATCCTGCTGCTGCTGGGCGGCTTCGACCTGGCCAATGCCTTCGCGCAGTCGATGCGGCTGCAATCGGCGGCGCAGGCAGGCGCGCAGTACGCCGCCGCCTATCCCACGGCCGACAGCGACATCGTGGCGGCGGTGCGCGCCAACCTCGCGGGGTGGAGCAACGTCACGGTGAACAACCCGGTGCGCAGCTGCGTCTGTGACAACGGCGGCACCGTGAACTGTTCCGGTGGCAGCTGCGCGAGCGGCACGGCCCTGCCGGTGCTCTACCTGACGATCACGGCGACGCGGCCCTTCACCGCCAGCTCGCCGCTGACGGCGCGGCTCTTCCCATCCCTGACGCAGGTGAGCGGCCGTGTTCAGATGCGCCTGCGCTGAACCTCGCCATAGGACCGGAGGCCGCGTCGTCGGTCTGCGGATCGGCTTGTGCTTCGGCTGCCGGCAGGTGTTGTGCCGCTGCGCACCGGGCGGAGGCAGGAGGGCGGGTCGCTGGCGGGACCGGCGTGGCGCGACCTCGGTGGAGTTCGCGCTGATCGGGCTGCCGTTCCTGATGCTGCTGCTGGGCGGCATGGAGTTCGCGCGCTACGCCTACACGGTCCAGGCCGTGCGCAGCTACGCCGCGCAGGCGGCGCGCGCGGCGCTGGTCTACGTCGGCAACGACACGGCGAACCGCTGCGTCGGCACGCTGCCGCTGTCGCTCACGCCCTCGCCGGGACTCGACGAGGCGCGGCTCACGCCCGCCAAGGCCGGCTGCGTGCGCGACAGCAAGACCGGCGTGCTGACGATCACCGTGAGCACGAGCTACCGCTTCAGCATGGTGACGGGCCTGCTCGGCGCGGGCGACCGCACCGTCAGCGAGACCCAGTCGCGCGCCTTGTAACAGTGCGGGCGCACGGCTTCGTGGGGCGCGGCGGTTACGCCTTGTTAAGGAGTGCCCCGTATTTTCGGCTTCGCGTGGAAGCACAGGCGACCGCGCATCGGAAGAACGAATGTTTCGCACCTCTGACCACCCGTGCCCGCGACGCGACCCTGCGAGGCGGGAGGCGGGTGCGCGGGTCAAACAAGGAGAACGGATGATGCTGCGTATTCGTGAGATGATGGTAGCCACCAAGGCTTCGCTCCAGTCGCTGGCCGGTGACCGCAAGGGCGTGACGGCGATGGAGTACGGCGTGATCGCCGCTGCGACGGTTGTGGCGATCTCGGCCGGTGCCGCGGCGATCGGCCCGAAGCTGACGACGATCTTCAGCAGCCTCAGCGGCGCCCTCTGAGTTCCACGCCGCGCCGCGGCGGCCGGAAAAGGACCGCCGCGGCGCGGGAAGATCGTCGCAACTGCCTTCGCCAAAACGCCGGGGCTTTTCACGATGCCGATTCTCGCCGCTGCCTTGCTGGGCATGCTGCTCCTATGTGCCGCGTGGCGCGACGTCGCCACGCGCACCATTCCCGACACGGCCGGGCTGCTGGTGGCGATCCTGGGCCTCGCGGCGCGGCTGAGCGAGGGGATCGGCGCCGCGGCACTGTCGCTGACGCTCGCGGCTGGGCTGGTGCTGCTGATGCTGCCGCTGCACGCGCGCGGGATGATTGGCGGCGGTGATGTAAAGCTTGCCGCCGCGCTGCTGGTCGGGCTGTCGCCACTCGCGGGCTACCGCTTCGTGGTGGCCACCGCGCTGGCCGGCGGGTTGCTGGCGCTACTCTACCTGGCACTGTCGCGCCTCCTGCCGGAGCGGCCTGCGGGTGCCGGTGGCACCGCAGTCCGCCGCGTGTTGCGGGCCGAGGGTTGGCGAATCCGCCGCCATGGCCCGTTGCCCTACGGCGTCGCCATCGGGCTCGGCTGGTGTGCCGCCGTGCTCCAGGCCGGGGAGGGCTGAGCCGTGGTGCTTCGCCTGGTCGCCGTCGTGATGCTGCTGCTGACCGCCGTGGGGCTAGGCGTGGTGGCATTCCGCGCCGCGCAGCCGGCCCCGGTGGCCGAGGCCGCGCCGCCGCCGCCACCGCCGCCCCCGCCCCCGCCGCAGGCAAAGATCCTGGTGGCCGCGCGCGCCATCCCGGCCGGAACGCTGCTCAAGGACGAGGACCTGCGCGAGGCCGAGATGGCGCCGGAGGCGGTGCCGGCCGGTGCGGTGTCCGCGGGCGTGGCTGGGGAAGGCGCCACGATGCGCGGCACGCTGCTGCGCCAGTACCGCGAGGCCGGGGCGCCGATCCTGCGCGGTGACGTGCTGCGGCCGCGCGACCGCGGCTTCCTGGCGGCGGTGCTGCAGCCCGGACGCAAGGCGGTGTCGATCGGGGTGGACGCGGTGACGGGTGCCTCGGGCCTGATCTGGCCGGGCGACCTGGTGGACGTGATCCTGGTGCAGGAGCTCGACGCCGCGCTGGCGCCGGTCAGCCGCCGCGTGGTGGCGGAAACCGTGCTGACGGCGCTGCGGGTGATCGCGGTGGACCAGCAGATCGTGCAGGGCGCCACCGGCGACGGGGCCGCGCGCCCGGTGGCCCGCACCGTGACGCTGGAGGTTTCAGCGGCCGAGGCGGAGCGGCTGGCGGTGGCCGAGCGTCTGGGACGCCTCACCCTGGCGGTGCGGGCGATGGAAACGCCGGCCGGGGGCGAGGACGCGCCGCGCGACGCGGCGCTGTCGGGCGCCGACGTGTCGATGGCCCTGCAGCGCAACACGCCGGTTCCCGGCAGCCGGGTGCGGGTGATCGAGGGCGGACAGTCACAGGAGGTGACGTTTCAATGAGGACGGGGAAGGGGTCATCGCTGCTGGCGCTGCTGCTGGCGGCGGGTCTCGGTCGCGGGGCGGTGGCGCAGGTGCCGCAGGTCGTGCCAGTGCCCGCGGCGGCGGCGTCGGGGGCAACTGCCGCGCCGGGCGCCACGCAGCGGGCTCAGGCGGCGGGCGGGCCGGTGGCCCCGGCGCCGGGTGCCATGCTGCTGCAGGCCTTGCCAGTGGTGCCGGTGGGCGTGCCGCAGGCGCCGCCGGTGGTGCCGCAGGCGCTGTCGCTGGATGCCGGGGCGGGGCGGCTGGTGGGGCTGCCCTCGGCCGCCGCGACCGTGCTGGCGGCGGACCCGCGCATCGCGCGGGTGCAGCCGGCCTCGCCCACCAGCCTGTTCATCATGGGCGTGTCGGGCGGGCGCACCAACATCGTGGCCACGGCCGAGAACGGCACGCCGATCGCGGAATACGCCGTCACCGTCCGGCCGGTGCGCGAGGCGCAGGTCGGGCCGGGCATGGGCATCGCGCCGGCGGAGCCGAAGCCCGAGCGTGCCGGCCCGATCGCCGCCGGGATCGAGGCGGCCCTGCGGCAGATCCTGGGGCAGGCCGACACCGTGCGGGTGCGCGACGCCGGCAACGACGTGGTGATCAGCGGCGCGGTCCGCACCGCGGGCGAGGCGCAGCGTATCCTGTCTATTGCGCAGGGTTTCGCGGGCGAGGGGCGCAAGGTCCGCAACGGGTTGGAGGTGCTGTCGAGCCTACAGGTCAACGTGCGAGTGCGCGTGGCCGAGATCTCGCGCCAGGTCACGCGCGACCTGGGGTTCAATTGGCAGGCTATCGGACAAGTCGGCGAGTTCGCGCTGGGGCTGCAGAGCGGCGTTTCGGCGGGGCGGGTCTTCTCGACATTGACCTCGGGCGGGGCGCTGAACAACGGCACGGTCGGGCCGGGGCGGCTGGGCCTCGGGCTGAGCGGCCGCCGATACGACGTGAACGCCATCGTGGACGCGCTGGCGGCGGACCAGCTGGTGACGATCCTGGCCGAGCCGAACCTGACGGCGCAGTCAGGCGAAACCGCGAGCTTCCTGGCGGGCGGCGAGTTCCCGGTGCCGGTTTCGGCCAACGTCACCGGGCAGGTCAGCATCGAGTTCAAGCAGTTCGGCGTCAGCCTGTCCTTCGTGCCGACGGTGCTTTCGCCCGAGCGGATCAGCCTGCGCGTGCGGCCGGAGGTGAGCGAGCTGAGTTCCAACGGCGCGATCAGCGTGCCGCTGTCGAGCGGCACGGTGACCATCCCGGCGCTGGCGGTGCGACGGGCGGAAACCACGCTGGAGCTCGGCAGCGGGCAGAGCTTCGCGATCGGCGGGTTGCTGCAGCGGAGCACGACGCAGGTGGCGCAGGGCATCGCCGCCTTGCAGGACGTGCCGGTGTTGGGCCCGCTGTTCCGTTCCGACAGCTTCCGCCGCAACGAGAGCGAGCTGGTGATCCTGGTGACGCCCTACCTCGTGCGGCCGGTGTCCTCGCCGGGCGTGCTGCAAACGCCGGTGGACGGGTTCCGGCCGGCGACCGACCTCGAGCGCGTGCTGCGCGGGCGCCAGATCGCGGCCGGTGCGCCGGTGCCGCCGCGCCTGACGCTCGACGCCGGCTTCATGGTGGAGTGAGAGCGATGCGTCCCTGGAAGGTGATGGCGCTGCTGCTGCCGGTGCTGGCGCTCGGCGCCTGCGACACCGACCCTATGGAGCGTCCCGGAACCTGGCAGGCCAGCGGCGTCAACGACCGCAACCTGCGGGCGATGCTGGTGGATCCGGGGCAGCTGGAGCGTGGCGGCGTCGGCACCTCCACCGCGAATGGCGGCATGGGTGCCGCGGCGGTGAACCGGCTGCTGAACGGCAAGGTGCGGCCGCTGCTGGAGGTCCGGACCTCCAAGGTCGGCGGCAGCGAGGGGGCGGGCGCCGGCGCCGCGGCGGCGCCATGATCCGCGCGCGCGAAGGCAAGGCGGAGGCCGCCTCACCCCAGGCGGACCGCCTGCCGCTGCTGGCCTACCTGACCGACGAGGCGAGCGAGGCGGCGCTGCGCACCGGCTTGGCCGAGCTCGGCGGCACGGTGCAGGTGCGGCGCGGCGATATCCGCCACGCGGTGCGTGCGCTGGAGCGCGAGGCGACGCCGCAGGTGCTGGTGGTGGACGTGTCCGGCGTGGACGACGCGCTGGGGGCGCTGGAAAAGCTGGCCGGGGTCTGCACGCCCGACGCGCGCGTCTTCGTGGTGGGGGAACGCGCGGATATCGGCTTCTACCGGAGCATCGTGCACGAGCTCGGCGCCGACGAATACATCTTCAAGCCGCTGACGCGCGACAACATCGCGATGCTGGTGGGCGCGCGGATCGCCCAGGAAGCCGGTGTAGCCGAGACCCTGCCCGGCCGCGGCGGGCGCATCGTGACCGTCTGCGGGATGCGCGGCGGCGTGGGCGCGACCACGCTGGCGGTGAACCTCGCGGCGCTGGTGGCCGAAAGCACCAAGGGCCACGTCGCGCTGCTCGACCTGCATCTTCGCGGCGGCAGCGCGGCGCTGATGCTGGGCGGCAAGCCCGGCAGCGGGCTGCGCGTGGCACTGGAGGAGCCGGAGCGTGCCGACGCGCTGCTGCTCGACCGCGTGGCCATCCCGGTGAGCGAGCGGCTGCGCGTGATCGCGGCGGAGGAGCCCTTCGACATCGACCCGGCGCCCACGCCCGAGGGCGTGCGCAACGTGCTCGACCTCCTGCGCGCGCGCTTCAACGTCATCGTGGTGGACCTGCCGATGCCGCCCACGGCCGCCGAGCGCATGGCGCTGTCCATGGCGCGGCACCGGATCTTCGTGCTGGGGCCGGACCTCGCCTCGGTGCGCGATGCCGAGGCCGCGCGGAAGCTGGTCTCGGGGCTGGGCGTGGCGACGCCGCCGATCCTGGCGCTGAACCGCGAGGGCTGGCGAGGCGGGCTGCGCACGGCGCTGATCGAGGAAGGGCTGGGCACCGGCTTCGACCTGCGTATCCCCGACCTGCCGGCGCAGATCCCGGCCGCGGCCAACCTGGGCAAGCTGGCGCTGAACGAGTGCCCGGCCTTCCGCCGCGCGCTGCAGCCGGTGGCGGCGGAACTCTTCGGTGGCAAGCGCGCCGTTGAGCCCAAGCGCCTGCTCGGCTTCTGGCGCCGCCGGGCCAGGGGGGAGGCCGCGGTGGCGGCGGTGTCGTGACCGGCTTCGGCCGGCGCCTGCCGCCCGAGCCGGCGCCCGCACCCGTGCCGGCCCCCGTGCTGGCCCCCGTGCCCGCCTCGGTCCGCGAGGCTCCGTCGGCACTGCGGCCCGAAACGCGCGGCGCCATGGACGAGGCCCTGACCCGGCTGCGCGCGCAGGTGATGGAACGGGTGGACTCCGCCGTGGCGGCGGAGCTTCAGCCGCACGAGTTGCAGGCGCAGCTCGAGGGTCTGGTGCACGAGATCGCGGAGCGCGAGCGGCTGGAGCTGACGGCGCGCGAGCAGGCACGCATGGCCGAGCAGATGGCCAACGACATGGTGGGCTACGGCCCGCTGGAAGCCCTGCTGCGCGACGAGGGCATCAACGAGATCATGGTGAACGGCCCGAATCGTGTCTTCATCGAGACGGCGGGCAAGCTGCACCTGTCGGGCGTTCGCTTCCGCGACAACGCGCAGGTGGCCTCGATCGCGCAGAAGATGGCGGCCAGCGTCGGGCGGCGCGTCGATGAGTCGAGTCCGCTGGTGGACTGCCGCCTGCTGGATGGCAGCCGCGTCAACGTGGTGCTGCCGCCGCTGGCGCTGGACGGCGCCTGCATCACCATCCGCAAGTTCGGCAAGCGCAAGGTCGATTTTGCGGCGATGGTGGGCAACGGCTCCATGTCGCCAAGGCTGGCGCGCATTCTCGAGATCGCGTCGCGCTGCCGGCTGAACGTGGTGATCTCGGGCGGCACGGGCTCGGGCAAGACCACGCTGATGAACGCGATGAGCCAGCTGATCGAGCATGACGAGCGCGTGGTGACGATCGAGGACACGGCCGAGCTGCGATTGCAGCAGCCGCACGTGGTGCGCCTCGAAACGCGGCCGCCCAACCTCGAGGGGCGCGGCGAGGTGACGCAGCGCGACCTGATCAAGAACGCGCTGCGCATGCGGCCCGACCGTATCATCGTGGGCGAGGTGCGCGGGCAGGAAGCCTTCGACATGCTCCAGGCCATGAACACCGGCCATGACGGTTCGATCTGCACGGTGCACGCCAACACCACGCGCGACGCGCTGACGCGTATCGAGAACATGGTGCAGATGGGCAGCATGGCGCTGCCCGTTCGGGCCATCCGTACGCAGATCGCGGGTGCCGTGGACCTGATCATCCAGGTGGAGCGCATGCGCGACGGCGTGCGCCGCGTGACGCAGGTGAGTGAGGTCTGCGGCATGGATGGCGAGGTGATCACCATGAACGAGGTCTTCACCTTCGAGTTCCACGGCGAGGACGCCACGGGCCGCATCCAGGGCGACTGGATGAGCCCGGCGATCCGCCCGGGCTTCACCGAGCGGCTGCGCGCCTTCGGCCTCGACCGCGCCTGGATGCAGGTGCTGCAGGAGGGTTGAGCGGCCGTGGAGCGCCTGTTCCTTCCAGCCCTGCTGGCGGTGCTGAGCCTGGCGATGCTGCTCTGGGCCGCGGTGATCCTGCGCTCGGGCCTGCGGCAGCGGCTGCGCAACCGCGTGCTGGCGGTGGGCGTACGCGCGCGCGAGGCGGCGCCGGAAGCGCGCGCGCTGAACATCCGGCGCGAGATGGCGCGGCGCGGCGCGCTGTCGCGGCTGGCAACGAAGCTGTTCCTGTACGATCCCGCCAATGCGCGCGAGCAGATCCTGCCCTGGCCGGCGGTGCTGGCGGCGGCGCTGGTGCTGGCGGCCTTCGGCTGGTGGCGGGGGCGCGTGCTGCTGGGCGACGGGTTGGGGATGCTGGCGGGGATGCTCAGCGCGGGCTGGGCGGCGCGGAGCTTCTTTCGCTGGCAGCACCGGCGCTACTGCGACGCGCTGTTCCTGCAGATCCCCGACGCGGTGGGGCTGATGCTGCGCGCGCTGCGCGCCGGGTTGCCGATGGGCGAGGCGGTGCGCTCGCTGGCGCGCGAGATGCCGCAGCCGACGCGCGACGAGTTCGCCGGCGTGGTGGGCGTGATGGCGCTGGGGCAGCCGGTGGAGGCGGGGCTGTGGCAGCTTTATCACCGCACGCGGCTGACGGAATACGCCTTCCTGGCGGTGACGCTGGGCTTGCAATCGCAGACCGGCGGCAGCCTGGCGGAAACGCTGGACAACCTCGGCGACATGGTGCGCAAGCGCATCGCCATGGCCGCCAAGGCGCGCGCCGTGGCCGGCGAGGCACGCGCCTCGGCCACCATCCTGATCGCGCTGCCCTTCGTGGCAGGGCTGGCGCTGAGCCTCCTGCGGCCGGGCTACATGAACGTGTTCTTCACCACCGACTTGGGATCGAAGCTGCTGGTGCTGGGCCTGTCGCTGGTGGGGGCGGGAGTGATGACGATCCGCTGGCTGATCCGCCGGAGCACGGCGGACTGATGCGGGGCGCTTCTTCCGGTGCGTGGTGCCGCAGGGAGGCGCTGCCTCCCTGCACCCTCCGCCAGGAGGCTGAGCCTCCTGAACCTGCACGGTGCTGCCGCGGGCGGGGTGATCGGCGGGCGGCGCCGCAGGCCATGCATCTTGGGCAGGCAGCGCCGTCTCCCGGTTCGCTGGAGGTCCATGACCTCCGGCGCGCCACGGTTCCCCTATCCCGCGGCAGCGTCCCGAAAAAAGATGAGGGAGGTCCAGGAGGGAGAATTCCTTCTCCCTCCTGGCAGCGCCACGGCAACCACGAAGGGCAGCGCGCATGAGCGAGGCGGCGATGCTCACCATGCTCGCGGCCGGCGTCGGCGCGCTGTCGCTGGCGATGCTGGCGGTGCTGCTGCTGGCGCGGGAAGGGCGGCGGCGCCTGTTGTCGGGCCGCATCCGCGCGGCGGTGACGGGCGCGCCGCTCGGCTGGCAGTCGGAGCGGCGGAGCGCGGCCTCGCTGGCGACGGGGCTGCTGAGCGCGGTGGGCGAGGCGCTGCGCCGGCGCGCGCTGTTCTCGGAGCGCGACCTGGCGGATCTGGAGCGCGCGGTGGCGGCGGCGGGCTACGACCCCCGGCGGGTGGTCTCCACCTTTATCGGCGCCAAGGTGCTGCTGCTGGTGGGGGCGGTGGCGCTGGCGGGCGGCGTCACGGCCTGGAGCGGCAGCGGCTTCCAGACGATCGCCTTGTCGGTGGCGGCGGCGCTGGTGGCGGGCGTGATGGTGCCGAACTGGGTGGTGGCCTTCATGCGCCGCCCGTTCCAGGCGGCGCTGCGGCGCGGCTTGCCGGACGCGCTGGACCTGCTGGTGGTTTGCGCCGAGGCGGGCTTGGGCATGGACACGGCGGTGGAACGCATGGCACGCGAGATGGCGCTGTCGAACCGCGCCATCTCGATCGAGTTCACCGCGCTGGCGCAGGAGCTGCGCCTCCTGCCCGACCGCCGTCAGGCGCTGGCCCGCATGGGGGAGCGCACGGGGATGGAAAGCTTTCAGCGCCTCGCCGTCACCATGGCGCAAACGCTGCAATACGGCACGCCGCTGAGCCAGGCGCTGCGCGTGCTGTCGGCCGAGATGCGGGGCGAGCGGATGACACGGCTGGAGGAGCGGGCGGCGAAGCTGCCGGCGCTGCTGGTGCTGCCGCTGATCCTGTTCATCATGCCTTGTCTTTTCATTGTTCTACTGGGGCCATCGATCCTGCAACTCGTGGCGCAGTTCGGAGGTGGCCCATGACGCGTTTCCTTTTCCTGTCTGCAACGTGCCGGCTGCGCGGCATGCGGCGCGCTGCGGCGCTGCTGCCGGTGCTGGCCCTGGCGGCCTGCGGCGGCGTGGGGCGGGAGGCCTCGGGGCTGCGCTCGCCCAGCCTCGACACGCGGCTGAACCTCGCCCAGGCGGCGGAGGCGAGCGGGCAGAACGAGATGGCGCTGTCGCTGCTGCAGTCCATGGCGGAAGCGGAGCCGAACAGGCCCGAGGTCCAGGCGCGCTACGCCGCGGCGCTGGTGCGCAGCGGTAACCTCCCGCGCGGCGAGGCGGTGGTGAACGAGGCGCTGAGCCGCCACGGTGACAGCCTGCCGCTGCTTCGCACCCGGGCGCAGCTGCTGCTGTTGCAGGGCAAGGCGGCGGAGGCGGCGGCCACCTGCGAGCAGATCCTGGCCGCGGCGCCGCGCGACGTGGCGGCGCTGGACGGGCGGGGCGTGGCGCTGGACCTCCAGGGGCAGCACGCGGCGGCGCAGGCGAGCTACCGTGCCGCGACGCGGCTCGCGCCCGAGAACGCGGCGGTGGCCAACAACCTGGCCCTGTCGCTGATCCTGGACGGGCGCCCGGCGGAAGCCGTGGCGGTGCTGGGCGGCTTCGACCGGCCCGACGCGCCGCCGCGGCTGCGCAGCACGCTGGCGCTGGCGCTGGCGGGATCGGGCGAGATGGGCCGGGCGCGGGAAAGGCTGGATGGGCAGCCGGGGGCGGCGGACCTCGACACCGTCACGGCGCTGCTGATGCCGGCCGGGGCGAAGCCGGTGAGCGCGGGGTCGTAGCGCCGGGTTGCCGCGATGGGCGGGCTGCGTCAGTGGCAAGGGACCGCCGTACAGGCGCGTTCCGCCCGGGACCGCTCCCCACGGGCTGCACCGCCGGGTTTCGTTCACGGGGTGCCTCGCTGGGCCGCCCCGTGATGGTGCCTTCGGCCCGGCGGGTGCCGGGCCGCGTCGGGGTTCAGTCCGTGACCGGGGTCTGCGGGCCGTAGACCTCGGGCATCAGGCCGATGTCGTTGCGGATGAGGCCCTCGGGCTCGACCAGCCGGTAGTCGTGGCGGCCGTCGGGGTGGAGGGTGTGCTCGACGTAGCCCTGGCACTTCTCGCCCACCCGGTGCTGCCAGGTGTCGCCGACGTGGAAGGCGACCGAGGGGGCCCAGATCTGGCACAGGCCCTGGCTGACGCCGCGGTCGCGCCACTGGTGGACGTGGCCGGAGGCGACGAAGGCGGGGGGCGTGCGCTCCAGCAGCGAGAGCATCCGGTGGCGCGCCTCGGGCAGCACGGCCCAGTAGGTCAGCGCTGCCTCGCTCATGGCTTCCTCGCAGAGCGGCTTGTGGAGGAACAGGGCGACCCGGCGGGGCCCGGCGCCGGCGAGGGCGTCGGCCAGGAAGCCGAACTGCTCTTCCGCCATGTCGGTGGCGGTGATCAGGCTGTCGAGGCCGATCAGGCGCCAGCCGGGGACGTCGCGCAGGAAGCGGTCGGCGCCGAAGACGCTGTTCCAGCGCGCCACGCGGTCGCGGTCGGCGCCGTTGCGCTCGGTCACGGCGGGGTCGTTGCCGACGTCATGGTTGCCGGGCAGGGCGAGCCAGTCGAGGCCCAGTGCGGCGTGGCGGTCACGGGCGAAGCGCAGGTCGCGCTCCGCTTCCTCGCCGCCGAGCTCACCATGCGCGGACACGTCGCCGGTGTTGACGACGAGGTCCGGGCGGGTGGCGCGCAGGTGGGTGGTCAGCGCGTCGAAGTTCGCCGTGAAGGCGGGATGCGCCGGCGACAGGTGGGTGTCGCTGATCTGGGCGATGCGGAACGTCATGGCTCAGCCCCGGCGCGGCAGGAGGCGGCGGACCTCGTCGGCCATCTCGGGCAGGACCTGCCCCGGCGTGGCCTTGCCTTCCACGATGCGGGCGATGTTGTCCACCATGGTCTGCGTCACGCGCACGCTGTTGGTGCCGGGAAAGGCGTACCAGGGCACCGAGATCGGGATCTGCCTGACGGCCGGCACGAAGAGCGGATTGTCACGGTAGAAGTCGGCCAGGTAGCGCGGATCGTCGATCGCGATCTGGTTGCAGGGCAGGTAGCCGGTGTTGCGCGTCATCAGCGCCTGGCCCTCGGGCCCGGTGGAGAAGCGCAGGAACTTCCAGGCGGCATCGCGCTTGGCGGGGTCCTTGGCCAGCATCATGCCGGCGGCGCCGCCGGTCGGCAGGCGGCCCTTCTGCGCGTCGATCACCGGCATGCCGGTGGTGCGCAGCGTGAAGTTGTTGCCCACGCCGGCGGCGGTGCCGCGCACCAGGGCGGTGGTCTGGAAGATCATGCCGAGCTTGCCGGCGGCGAAGGCCTGGCGCGCGGCGGCGGCGGACAGGTTGGGCATGCCGCCTTCCTTGACCATCCGGTCGATCAGGGTGAGGGCCTGCATGCCCTCAGGGCCGGCGAAGGCGACGTCGCGCTCATCGGCGGTGAGCATCTGACCGCCGGCGCCGAACAGCAGCGCCGAGAACATCCAGTCGTCGCCGTTCCAGGTGAACCACATGCCCTCGACGCCGTCGCCGAGCTTCCGGATGGCAGCGGACAGCTTGAGCACGCCGTCCCAGTCGCGGGGGAAGTTGTCCGGGTCGCCGCCGGCGCGCTTCACCAGGTCGGCGTTGAAGTAGCAGACCGGGTTCGAGGCGGCGTAGGCGAGGCCGGCCTGGATGCCGCCGAACTGCGCCAGCGCCAGGAAGTTCGGCGTGTAGCCGAGCTTGGCCGGGTCTCCCTCGGCCTTGAGCATCGGCGCCACGTCCTGGGCGATGCCACGCTCGGCGAAGACGCGCAGGCGGTTGAAGCCCTGGTAGCTGAGGTCCGGCAGCTGGTTCGAGGCGGCCTGGCGCAGGATCAGCTGCGCGCCGTCCTCGTAGTTCGGCGTGGTGACGAAGTTCAGCCGGATGTTCGGCTCGCGCTTGGCGAACTCCGCCGCGATGGCGTCGTAGCTTTCCTTGTAGATGAAGGGCTGCGCGTAGTGGACGGTGATCTCGGTGGTGCCCTGCGCGCGGGCGGTGCGGGCGGCCAGCGGGGCGGCCATCGCCGCGAGCGGCAGGCTCAGCGCGGCGCGGCGGCTGATCGGGGTCGTCATGGTAGTGTCTCCTGGGGAGCGGAAGGGCTGGGGTCAGCCCTTGAGTCCGGTGGTGGCGATGCCTTCCACGAAGCGGCGCTGGGCCACGAGGAAGGCGAGCACGAGGGGCAGCGTCATCACCACGGCGGTCGCCATCAGCGCGCCGTAGTCGTCGCCGGCATCGACGGAGCGGAAGAACAGCACGCCCAGCGCAGGCGTGGCGTGCGCCTGGTCGCTGATGGCGATGAGGGGCCAGAACAGGTCGTTCCAGTGCGCCACCACCGAGAAGATCGCGAAGGCGGTGGCGGCGGGCCAGGCGTTGGGAAGCACCACGCGCCAGACCACCTGCAGCTCCCCCATGCCGTCGAGGCGGGCGGCGTGGAGCAGGTCGTCGGGCAGGGTGCGGAAGAACTGCCGGAACATGAACACCGCGAAGGCTGAGGCGGTGAAGGGCGCGATCAGCGCGGTGTAGCTGTTGAGCAGCCCCGTGGCGCTGAAGGCGGCGTAGAGCGGCAGGGCGGTGACCTGCACCGGCACCAGCAGCCCCAGCATCACCGCGCCGAAGATCCACTCGCGGCCCCGGAAGCGCAGCTTGGCCAGCGCGTAGCCGGCGGGCACGGCGAAGAGCAGCTGGAAGAACAGGATGCCGCCGCACACCACCACGCCGTTCGCGAGGTAGCGGAACACGGGGATGCGCGCGAAGACCTTGCCGTAGTTGTCCCATCCCGCGAAGTGCTCGGGAAGGATCGAGAGCGAGGCGCGGAAGATCTCGTCCAGCGGCTTGGTGCTGGCCGAGACCATCCAGAGGTAGGGCATCAGCATCAGCACCGCGAGGATGCCCAGCAGCAGGAGGCGCGGCAGGTCCCGGAGCAGCGAGCGCTCAGACATAGTGCACCCGCTTGTCGAGGAAGCGCGTCTGGAGCGTCATCACCGTGACCACCGCGACCAGGAAGACCAGCGTGATCGCCGCGGCATAGCCCAGGCGGAAATAGGTGAAGCCTTCCTGGTAGAGCGTGAAGAGCAGCACCTCCGACGCCTTGTTCGGCCCGCCCTGCGTCAGCACCGCCGCGAGGTCGAAGGAATGGCTCAGCGCCCGGATCATGGTGACCGTGAGGACGAAGAGCGTGGTCGGCCCCAGCAGCGGCCAGGTGACGAGGCGGAAGCGTTCCCAGGCGGAGCCGACGCCGTCCACGCCGGCCGCGGCGTAGAGCTCGCGCGGGATGGCGGTGAGGCCGGCCAGGAACAGCACCATGTTGAAGCCCAGGTTCTCCCAGGTGTTGATCGCGGCGAGCGAGAGCAGCACCGTGTCGGAGGAGGAGAGCCAGGCCGGGCCCTCGATGCCGAGCGACCGCAGCGCGGCGTTGAGCGGGCCGATGGTAGGGTGCAGCAGGTACTGCCAGGCCGAGGCCATGGCGACGGTCAGCGACACCACCGGCAGGAAGAACACGGCGCGGAAGAAGGCGCGGCCGCGCGCGCCGCCCTCGATCAGCAGCGCGAGCAGGAGGCCGCCGAACAGCGAGGCCGGCGTCACGATCGCGACGTAGAGCAGGGTGTTGCGCACCGATTGCCCGAAGCCGCGGTCGGAGAACAGTTCCCGGAAGTTGTCGAAGCCGATCCAGTTGATGCTGCCGGCGCCGAGCTCGTAGTCGGTGAAGGCCAGCGCCACGGCGGCCAGCGTGGGCAAGAGGATCACCGCGGTGAAGGCGGCGATGGCGGGGGCGCTCAGCAGCCAGGCGGAGGCGGTCTCGGCACGGCTGCCGGCGACGCGCTCCGGCGCGGCGGGCGCGATGCCGTGCGGGCGGTCGAGAAGGGCGGCGTCAGACAAGGAGCAGCGGCTCCGTCAGCGTCGAGGCGGGCACGCGGCGGCCCAGCGTGTCGAAGAGCAGGGCGCGGGCGGCGTCGAAGCGGAAGTGCAGCGGTTGCCCGGGCAGTACCTCGCCGCGCGATTCAGGGCCGAGGCGCAGGATCACCGGCGCGGCGGTGTCGCGCAGCCGGGCATGGAGGAGGAGGCCGTCGCCCAGGAACTCCACCGCCTCGGCCGTGGCGGCGAGGCCGGTGCCGGACAGCACCAGCGTTTCGGGGCGCAGGCCCAGCGTCAGCTTGCCGTGCACGGTGGAGCGCAGGCCCACCGCCTGGCCCGCCACCCGCACGATGCCGTCGCCGTCGGCCTCGGCCGCCAGGAGGTTGATGCGGGGCGAGCCGATAAAGGAGGCCACGCGCAGGTCGGCGGGCTGGTTGTAGACGACCTCGGGCGGGGCGAACTGCAGGATCTCGCCTCCCTGCATCACCGCCACGCGGTCGGCCATGGTCAGGGCCTCTTCCTGGTCGTGGGTGACGTAGACGGTGGGGGCGCCGACGCGGCGGTGGATCTCCACGATCTCGCGCCGTGCCTGCGTCCTGAGCGAGGCGTCGAGGTTGCTCAGCGGCTCATCCATCAGGAAGGCGGCGGGGCGGCGCACCATGGCGCGGGCCAGCGCCACGCGCTGCCGCTGACCGCCCGAAAGCTGCGCCGGCCGGCGGTCGAGCAGCGGCGTCAGGCCCAGGGATTCGGCCGCCGCGCGCACGTCGCGGGTGATGCCCTCGCGGAGGCTGCGGGTGCCGGGCAGGACGCCGCCGAGGATCGGCAGGCGCTGCGCGGCGGACAGGCGCGACTGCGCCAGCGGCACGGCGATGTTGGCCGCCACCGACAGGTGCGGGTAGAGCGCGTAGCTCTGGAACACCATGGCGACGTTGCGCTTGGCGGCCGGCAGGGCGGTGACGTCGCGGCCGCCGATGGAAACGGTGCCGGTGTCGGCGTGTTCGATGCCCGCGATGATGCGCAGCAGGGTGGACTTGCCGCAGCCGGAGGGGCCGACCAGCACCACGAACTCGCCGGCAGCGACGGAAAGCGACAGGTCGCGCAGCGTCGTGGTCGCGCCGAAGCGCTTGCCGACGTGTTGAAGTTCGATGGGGGTCACGGTGGTCCCTGCGTTGCGGGGCGCCTGCTAGGCGCCGGCGGTGACGCAGGGATTGCGTTTCGGTGAAGCTTCCGTGACGGGCGCGGGGTGCGCGGCGCTGCGCGCGCCGGTCAGCGGCGCTTCGGCGGGCCGCCCATGCTGCTGAAGACCTGACGATCCTTGTTGTCCTGCATCAGCATCGAGAAGCTCGGGATCTTCTCGAAGCCCAGCCCCTGGGGCACGCCGGTATCGGGATCGGGCTGGATCTTGCCGTAGCTTTCGCCGGACACCTTCTCCCACTTGCCGGCGGGTTTCTTGACCTCGACGTTCACCACCGTCGCCTTGAACACCATGCGCACGATGGCTTCCTTGGGCGCCGAAGGCTTGGTTAGCGAGGGCGCGCCGGCCAGGACCTGCCAGCCGTTGCGCAGCGCCCAGGCGGTCAGCTCATCCTTGTCCATGGGTCTTGTCCATCGGGCGGGTCCTTCCTGCAGACCCCACCCTATGGGCCGGGTGGGGCGGGAGCGCCAGGGCCTTGCCCGGCGCGACGCGGTGGCGCCCCGGCCGGGTGGAGGTTTCCTCCGGGCGGGTTCCTCGGCCGGCGTGGTTCGATCGCGAGCCATGCCTCGCCCGACAACCAGAGCAGCGCCATTCCGACACCGCCGTGATCCAGCTTCACCACGGGTCAGGAAAGCCGTTCCGCCTGAACCCGTCGATCAGGCCTGAGTTTTCGGGAGATGGCCGGTGGCCACAAGGCCGCCTGCCACGGCACCGATCGGCGTTTCGCGATCTTTGCCGGCGCGCACCATCAACATGCGCGCCGGTCAGGCGGAAGGTTCAGAGATCACAGTTTGACGCCGACGCTCGCGAGGAAGCGTTCCATGCGGTTGTCGAGTTCTGCCTTGGTCTCCGCCCAGGCCGGGAACGACCGGAGAAGATTGTCATGCCAGGCCATCAGGTTCGGGTATTCCCCGAAGGGGAACCTCGCGCGGTCGATCTGGGAGAAGGGTGCCGCAATATCGATGTCAGCAAGGGTCAGGGCATCGCCGACCATGAACTTGCGGCCTTTGAGATGCTGGTCGAGCACTTTCGCCGCGGCGCGGATCTTGCCCTCGGCAAACTCGATAAGGGAATCGTTCTTCGCCATCCCCATGACCGTCTTGCCGACGCGTTCATCGAACATGGTGGTGGTGAAGGTGCGCCACTGCTCGCCCGACCAGAACATCCATTGAAGAACCTGGAAACGCTCCTCCTGGGTGATGCCGACCAGCGGTGAATTCACCTTGTTGGCGAGGTACAGGTTGATCGCCGAAGCTTCCCAAAGAATGGTATCTCCATCCTCCAGAACCGGCGTCAGACCGTGGGGATTGAGCCGTGACTTGAACTCGTCGGTTTGGCTTTCGCCTTTGAACAGGTCGACGTTGACGCGTTCGACTTCGATGCCCATGAGCTTCGCGGCCGTGGTCACGCGACGCAAGCTGCCCGAGCCCGCGTCACCATAGATCCTGATTGCCATAATTCTTCCTTCGGGTTTCGGAGCCCGCGATCGAGCGACTGAGCGCCACGTCTCATATTCGTGCTGCGAATGGAATTGACGTGCGGGGAATAGAATCTATTGCGTTTCGGAATGGATGAGACCTGTACGCGCGGCGGGCCGTGGCTTGGTCATCAGGCAGGATTGGGCGCGGCCGAGCCTTCTCTCGCTGTTCGGGATAAACGTGATGGATAAGCTGGATACGATGCGGATGTTCGTGCGCGTCGTCGAAAGTGGAAGCTTTTCGCAGGCGGCGCGTGACCTGAACGTCAGCCAGCCAACGGTCAGCAAACACGTCGCCGCGCTCGAAACGCGGCTCGGAACGCAACTGCTTGCGAGAAATTCCCGTGCTCTTGCCGCGACGCCGGCAGGGCAGGACTATTACGAGGCCACGCTCCGTATTCTTCAGGATCTCGATCTGGCCGAAGAAAAAGTGCTCGGGGGGCAGTCTGCGCCTTCGGGATTGGTCCGCGTGACCCTTTCGCCAGCCTTCGGGAGGATGTTCGTCATCCCCCGCTTATCGGATTTCAGGAGCCGCTTTCCCGACGTCACGATCGAGATGGAGGTTTCCGCGCGACACGTCGACCTGATCGAGGAGGGGATGGACGTCGCGATCCGTATCGGCCGGCTCTCGAATTCGGCACTTGTTGCCCGGCGCATCGGCGACATGCGGATGATAACCCTGGCTTCCGCCGGCTACCTCGCCCAGCACGGCACGCCGCAAACCCTGGACGAGCTGCGCGGCCACCAGCGCATCGGCTATGTCCACCAGGGGGACATCGTCGGATGGGGCTTCCACGTGGATGGCCGGCAGGTCACGGTCGACGGTGGGGGAGCATTCCGCACGAACGACGCCGAGCATGTTCGCGGCGCCGTGCTGGCGGGTCTCGGCATCGCCCATCATGCCAGCTGGCTGTTCACGGATGTGCTGGCCTCCGGCGAGGTTGTGCGAATCCTGGACCAGCATGCGCCGCCACCCTTTCCGATCAGCGCGGTGACCGCCGCGGGACGGCGCATGCCGTCCCGCGTGCGGCAGTTCATCGATTTTCTGGCGGCGATCTGCGCCGAGGAGCCGGAATTAAGCATCGGCGACGGCTGAAGCGTCAGGGAAGGGATCGTTCCGGGTCGGCTCCGCAGGAGGACGCTGAACAGTCCTCCGTGGTCCTCCCTGTCGGCCAGTGACGGTCATCCCGCTGAACGGAGCAACAAGGTCGCAGCCGCATGGCCGGACCCGTGTCCGTTCTCAGCAAGGATGGTTTCGCCGGCTTCCACCGTCCCGACGCGCTGATGGGGCCCGAGCCTAGTAGTCGTAGGCGTCGCCTCCGCGGTTGCGCAGCAGGCCCAGCACCACGAGGGCGAGCGCCGCGGTGGCGCCGGCCACGATCACCGCGGGCCGCACGCCCGTCCGCGCCGAGGCGCGGTCCAGCGCCACTTCCACGGCGCCCGCCACGTTCACCGCCGCCGGAACGACGCGCGTGTCCAGGAACAGCTTGGGCGCGGAAGGGCCCGCAGGCTTCCGCAACAGGTAGTCGCGTCCGATGATCATGCCGCCCCCGGGGACCCGATGGTACCGCCACGCACAAAAGCATGCGTGCGCCGGTTTCATGGGCAACGCGGCGGCGCGGCAGGTGTTTCTCCACAGGCAATACCCGGCCGGAGTACAGTCGTTGAACAAGCCCAGCTTCAAGCCCTACCGCCTTCCCGCCGGCGGCTGGGGCTCCGCCAAGTCCGTCGGCAACATCCTGCGCCGCGAGGGCGTGCTGGCGAGCGCCCCCCTGGCGCTGAGCCGGCACAACAAGGTCGACGGCTATCAGTGCAACAGCTGTGCCTGGGTGAAGCCGGCGAGCCCGCTGCCCTTCGAATACTGCGAGAACGGCGTGAAGGCCGTGGCGTGGGAACTGACGGCGCATCGGTGCACGCCGGAGTTCTTCGCCGAGCACACGGTGACGGAACTGCGGAACTGGGACGACTACCACCTGGAGCAGCCCGGGCGGCTGACCCATCCGCTGCGCTACGACGCCGAAACGGACAAGTACGTGCCGGTGAGCTGGGGCCACGCGGTGGAGGAGATCGCGCGCGAGCTGCGCGCGGTGGAGGACCGGCAGAAGGGCACGGTGTTCTATAGCTCCGGCCGGCTGAGCAATGAGGCGAGCTACCTGTACCAGCTCTTTGCCCGGCTCTACGGCAACAACAACCTGCCCGACAGTTCCAACATGTGCCACGAGACGACCTCGGTGGCGCTGCCGGCCAGCATCGGGCAGGCCGTCGGCACCGTGTCGCTGGACGACTTCGCCCATTCCGACTGCATCATGTTCTTCGGACAGAACCCCGGCAGCAACGCGCCGCGCATGCTGCATCCGCTGCAGGAGGCGAGCCAGCGCGGTGTGCCGATCATCACCTACAACCCCCTGCGCGAGCGCGGGCTGGAGCGGTTCCTGAACCCGCAGTCGCCCACCGAGATGCTGACGGGCAAGGCGACGCGCATCTCCTCGCAGTACCATCAGGTCAAGGCGGGCGGCGACCTCGCGGCGATCGCCGGGATCTGCAAGGCCGTGCTGGCCATGCACGACGAGGCGAAGGCCAATGGTGGGGCGGCCGTGCTGGACGAGGAGTTCATCCGCGACCACACGCACGGTTTCGAAAGTTTCGTCGACTGGCTGCGCCTGCAGAGCTGGGATGAGCTGGAGCGCCGCTCGGGCCTGCACCGGGCCGACATGGAGGCCACGGCCCTGGTCTACGGGCAGGCGAAGGCCGCGGTCGCCGTGTACGGCATGGGCCTGACGCAGCACCAAGCGGGCGTCGAGACGATCCGGATGCTGATCAACCTGCTGCTGATGCGCGGCAATATCGGCCGCCAGGGTGCCGGCATCTGCCCGGTGCGCGGACATTCCAACGTGCAGGGGCAGCGCACGATGGGCGTGACCGAGAAGCCCGAGCTGTTTCCGCTGGACCGGCTGGGTGAGCAGTTCGGCTTCGAACCGCCGCGTGAGCCCGGCTACAACACGGTCGAGGCCTGCGAGGCAGTCCTGCGGGACGAGGTGAAGGCTTTCTTCATGCTGGGCGGCAACTTCGTCCGTGCCATTCCCGATCATGGGCAGATGGAGCCGGCCTGGCGCAAGCTGCGCCTGACGGTGAACGTGATCACCAAGCTGAACCGTTCCGCGCTGCTGCCGGGCGAGATCAGCTACATCCTGCCGGTGATCGGCCGGCTGGAGATCGACGTGACCGAGAACGGGCAGCAGGTGCTGTCGATGGAGGACACCTCGGCCTGCGTCCACGGCAACCGCGGTTTGCGCAAGCCGGCCTCGCCGCACCTGATCAGCGAGATCCGGCTGATCTGCGAGCTGGCCAAGAAGGTTTTCGAGCCCAACCCGCGCGTGCGCTGGGACGACTACCAGCGCGATTATGCCGAGATCCGCCGGGAGATCAGCCACACCCTGCCGGACTCCTTCTGGGACTACGAGCGCCGCATGTGGGAGCCGGGCGGTTTCCAGCGCGACCTGCCGGCGAAGCGGCGCGAATGGCACACCGACACGAAGCGGGCCAATATCGTGACGCCGCGCGGCCTCGACGAGGACAAGGACATGCCCGACGTGGGGCATGACAGCCTGCGACTGATGACCCTGCGCTCCAACGACCAGTTTAACACCACCGTCTACGGCTACGACGATCGGTTCCGCGGCATCAACAACACCCGCAAGGTGGTGCTGATGAACCGGTCCGACATCGACCGGCTGGGCCTGAAGATCGGGCAGGCGGTGACGCTGCGCACCGTGGCGCATGACGGGGTGGACCGGCAGCTGGGCGGGATGCTGGTGGTGGCCTACGACGTACCGATCGGCTGCATCGGCGGCTACTACCCGGAATGCAACGTGCTGCTGCCGATCTGGCACTACGCGGAAGGCAGCAAGACGCCGGCGGCCAAGACCATCCCGGTGACGGTGCATTCCGAGGGCGAGCGGGTGCTGGAGCCGCAGCTGGAATACGCCACGGGCTGAACCTGTCCTGCTTCGCCCCGCGGCCCGGCCGGGTCAGCGGGGCGTCGTCGCGCCCGGCAGGGGCAGGGCGCGGAACAGCAGGTCCAAGAGGAAGCTGCACCAGAGCGACAGCGACAGCAGGAGGTAAAGGAACTCGGCCCCCATCCCCATCAGTTCGTAATGCTCGTTCCCGTCGCGCTGGCCCGAGAAGCAGTCCGTGGGGATCTGCGCCTCCTGCACGTAGGAGAAAGCGGCGGGCAGCAACGGCAGGAGCAGGCACAACGGGACGTAGAGGCGCTTTCCCGGTCGCAGGAAGAGAATGGGTATGGCGGGCAGGAGGAACTCCGCCACGGTCATCGGGGAAAGCCGCCAAACCGGGTAGCCGGTGGCGTAGGGCTGGCAGTGGGCGTTGTAGAGGATGGCTTTGGTCACGTCGGCCCAGTGCATCAGCGCGAGGGCGACCGCCACGAGGGCGATCGCGCCGAGCCGGATGGTCCAGCGACGCTTCCGCGGCCCTTCTGCCGCCTTGTCCGCCACTGTCACGCCAGGGCGGCCGTTTCCGCCGGCTGGTCCGGGAAGGGCAGGGCCTTGGGAGGAATGCCCTCCATCACTGCAGGTAGGCGCCGCCGTTGATATGCCAGCACTGGCCGGTGACCCACGCCGCCCCCGGCGAGCACAGGAAGGCGATCAGGTTCGCGATCTCCTCAGGCTGTCCCATGCGGCCGAGCGGGATGGCGCGCGCCATCTCGGCGAGTTCCGCCTCGTCATTGCCGTAGCGCGGCTGCGCCGTGTCGGTGAGGCCCGGGGCCACGGCGTTGACGCGGATGCGGTGCGGCGCCAGCGACTGCGACAGCGAGCGCGTCAGGCCGATGATCCCGGCCTTGGTGGCGCTGTAGTGCGGCCCGAGCGGCGCGCCGCGCACGGCGGCGGAACTGAGGTTCACGATCGCGCCGGGCTGCCCGGTGGCCACCAGGCGGCGCGCCACGGCCTGCGCCGTGAAGGCGGTGCCCTTCAGGTTCACCGAAAGCACCGCGTCCCACTGCGCTTCCGTCATGTCCAGGAAGTTCACGCGCGGGAAGATGCCGGCGTTGTTGACCAGCACCGTGACGGTACCGAGCGCGGCCTCCGCGTCCGCCACCATGCGCGCGACCTCGTCGGTGCGCGACACGTCGGCCCGCACCGCCACGGCGCGGCGGCCGAGGGCGCGCAGTTCCTGGCAGACGGCCTCGGCGGTCGCGGGGTCGTCGAGGAAGTTCACCGCGACGTCGGCCCCGGCCGTGCCGAGCGCCAGGGCGGCGGCGCGGCCGATGCCCTGCTGCGCGCCGGTGACGAGGGCCACCTGCCCAGTGAGGGAGGCGGCCTGGAGGTGGTTCATGCCCGCGGTGTTCCCGATGCCGGGGCGATCATGCCGGCTCGCTGCCCTCGAGGAAAGGCAGCAGCAGGGCGTTGAAGCGGTCGGGTTCCACCACGTTGCAGGCATGCGCGCCCGTGTCCATCGCGGCGAGGCGCGCGTCGGGCAGGGCCTCCGCCAGTGCGCGCGAGGCGGTCCAGGGCACCAGCACGTCGTCGTGCGCCGCCACGAGAAGCGCCGGGGCGTGGATCGAGGGGAGTGCCTCGGTGGCGTCGAAGCGCAGCAGCGCGTCGATGCGGCGCAGCAGGTTGGCCTCGCCCTGGAAATGCGCGAGGCCGTGCGCGACCTCGGCCTCCACCGCCGCGGCGTTGGCGGAAAGCCAGGCGGCGGGATACAGGAAGATCGGCTGCGCGGCGACGTAGGCTTCGGGCCCCGCGTGGCGCAGCAGCGTGGTGCGCGCGGTGAAGCAGCGGCGCGTGTGCGCGTCGGCGCGGGCCCAGCCGTTCACCACCGCCACGCGGCCGGTGCGCTCGGGAAAGCGGTGGGCGAAGTCGAGCGCGGCCAGGCCGCCCAGCGCGTGGCCCACGAGGTGCACGCGCCCGGCGCCGGCGGCCTCGGCGATTTCCAGCAGGTCGTCGGCCATGCTGCCGATGGCGTAGGGGTCGGGCAAGGGCTCGGCGTTCTGGCCAGTGCCGCGCTGGTCGTAGGTGAGGACGCGGAAACGCTCCGCCAGCGCCGCCATCTGCGGGCGCCAGTAGGCCGCGGCGCCGCCGAGGCCGGCGCTCAGGATCACCGTTTCGGCGGCCGCGTCGGTGCGACCGTGGGTCTCGAAGCGCATCAGCGGGCGAGGTGCGCGGTGGTGGCGATCTCCACCAGCGCACCCGGCTTCACCAGCCCGCACTGGATGCAGTAGCGCGCCGGCTTGTCGCCCGGGAAGAACTCGGCATAGACGCCGTTGATGGCGGCGTAGTTCGCCCAGTCGGTCAGGAAGATCGCGTTGAAGGTGACGTCCGCCATGCTGCCGCCGGCGGTCTCGATCACGCGCTGGATGGTTTGGAGAACGTGCCGCGTCTGCGCCGCCGCGTCGCCCAGGTGGACGACGTTGTTCTCCGCGTCGAAGGGCAGGGTGCCCGAGACGTAGACGGTGTTGTCGGCCCGCACGCCGGGCGAGAAGGGCGCGATCGGCACCCCCGAGCCGGGCGGGACGATGGGGGTCATGGGCATCGCTTGGCTCCTGCTCAGTCGTTGGCGGGCGCGGCCTGGCCCACGGCGCCGCAGAAGTCGGCCACCGTGGAGACCCAGCCGAAGAAGGTCTCGATGTTGTAGAGCGCAGCCTTCTGCGCGAAGTCCGGCCCGGCCTGGTGCGTCGCGTCCGACAGCACCACGCCGAAATATTCCAGGTGGAAGGCGTCGCGCAGCGAGGATTCCACGCAAACATTGGTGGCGATGCCGGTGAACACGATGTTGCGGATGCCGCGCGCGCGCAGCAGGCTGTCGATGTTGGTGTTGAAGAAGCCGCTGTAGCGCGTCTTGGGCACCACGAGGTCGCCGGGCTGCGGCTTGAGGCGGTCCACCAGCGCGTAGTCCCAGCCGCCCTTGCTCAACAGCTTGCCCTGCAGTTCCGGCCGGGCGCGCATCGTCTTCAGCGCGTTGCTCTTGTACCAGTTGGGCGAGCCCGGGCCGCCGGCCTCGTGGTATTCCGGGTCCCAGCCGTTCTGGAAGAAGATCACCGGGATGCCGGCGGCGCGCGCGGCCTCGGCCGCCACGGCCACGCCCTCGATCGCGGCGGCCGCACCGTCGATCGGGAAGCCCGCCAGGTCGAGGTAGCCGCCCGGCGAGGCGTAGGCGTTCTGCATGTCCACCACGATCATCGCCGTCTCGGAGGGGTCGAGGCGCAGCGGCTCCGGCCGGGCCGGCAACATCACCGCACCGCGCGTGGGGCGGGCCGGGGCGTGGCCGGGGATCAGGTTCGCGTCGCTCATCTCAGGCCATCTCCGCCACGGGCTGCGCATTGACGTGGCGGCGCGAGCGCATCAGCGGCTGGATGCGCGTGCCGAAATTCTCCACGCCGGCGATGAAGTCGTCGAAGGTCAGCATCACGCCGCCGGCGCCGGGCACCTCGGCCACCTCGTCGAGCAGGCGGGCCACGGTCTCGTAGGAGCCGACCAGAGTGCCCATGTTCAGGTTCACCGCCGATTCCGCCTGCGCCATGTGACGGACGTTGGTGTCGGCGCCCGAACGCGTGTCGGCGCCGGTCTGCTGGGTGAGCCATCGCAGCGCCTCCGTATCGGCGCCGGCGCGGTAATGCGCCCACTTTGCTTCCGCGGCCGCGTCGGTCTCGTCGGCGATCACCATGAACAGGGCGTAGGAGCTGACGTCGCGCCCCGTGAGCGCCGTCTGCTCCTGCAGCCGCTCGCAGGTCGGGGCGAAGGCCTTGGGCGTGTTGACGCCCTTGCCGAAGCAGAAGTTGTAGTCGGCGAAGCGCGCGGTGAAACTCATGCCCGCCCCGCTCTGCCCGGCGCAGATCAGCTTCATCGGCACCTGCGGCTGCGGCGACAGGCGGCAGTCCTCCATCTGGAAGAAGCGACCCTTGAGGTCGGAGCGGCCGGTGTCCCACAGCTCGCGCAGGATCTGCGCGTACTCGGCCAGGTACTCGTAGCGGGTGCTGAAGAAATCGTCGCCCGGCCACATCCCCATCTGCGTGTATTCCGGCTTCTGCCAGCCGGTGATCAGGTTCACCCCGAAGCGCCCGTGCGAGATGCTGTCGATCGTGGCCGCCATGCGCGCCACGATGGCGGGCGGCATGCACAGGGTCGCGGCGGTGGCGAACAGCTTGATGCGCGAGGTGGCGGCGGCCAGCCCGGCCATCAGCGTGAAGGATTCGAGGTTGTGGTCCCAGAACTCGGTCTTGCCGCCGAAGCCGCGCAGCTTGATCATCGACAGGGCGAAGTCGAGGCCGTGGCGCTCGGCCGCCTGCACCACGGCGAGGTTGAGGTCGTAGCTCGGCCGGTATTGCGGCGCGGTCTCGGAGATCAGCCAGCCGTTGTTGCCGATGGGAATGAAGACGCCGATATCCATTGTTCCGCTTCCCCTGTTCCTGTTCCGGCACCCGACGGGGCCGCCCTGCCCGGGGAGCCTGCCGGCCGTCGTGCCGGGGCCGCGAACGGCGCCGTTTCCCTGCGCAAGAACCGCACCGCCCCATGGGCGTGGTTTCCAGCCTGCCGGGCCATGCAGGCCCCGTGCCAGCCTTGGCAGACGCTCTGCGGGCGAGGCGGGAAAGCGCCGCGCCGGTGCGGCGTCGCGCTTGGGCGGTGCGGATCACCGTTGAGCGGCGGGGCCCGGACCCCT
Organism: Roseomonas elaeocarpi; assembly: GCF_042433915.1. NCBI lineage: Bacteria > Pseudomonadati > Pseudomonadota > Alphaproteobacteria > Acetobacterales > Roseomonadaceae > Roseomonas > Roseomonas elaeocarpi. The sequence continues at coordinate 309,657 of NZ_JBHLUN010000006.1, forward strand.
AAGCCATCCCTGACCGGGCTGCCTTCGCGGCGGCCCGGGCGGAAGCGGGAAGGGAGCAAGACGCACATGGATCCGGAAGCGAAGCTGCGGGAGCTCGGCCACACCCTGCCGGCGGTGGGCAAGCCGCTCTTCTCCTACGTGCCGTACCGGCGCGTGGGCGAGATTGCCTATATCTCGGGCCAGGTGCCTCGCCTCGCGGATGGCTCGCTGATCATCGGGCAGGTCGGCGACGCGCTGGGGCTGGAAGAAGCGCGGGCGGCGGCGGTGCTGTGCGGGCTGCACCTGCTGGCCGTGGCGCGCGAAGCGGCGGGCAGCCTGGAAAAGGTGGAGTTCCTGAAGGTCTTCGGCATGGTCAACGCCGTGCCGGGCTACGGCGAGCAGCCGCGGGTGATCGACGCCTGCTCCGACCTGTTGCAGGCGGTGCTGGGCGAGCGCGGGCGCCACGCGCGCTCGGCAGTGGGCATGGGATCGCTGCCTTCCGACGTGCCGGTGGAGATCGAGGCGGTGATCCACATCCTGCCTTGACCACCTGGCCTGGAAGCGGCTGCCCTGACGCGGGCTGGCCTGACGCGGGCTGGCCTGACGCGGGCGGCGCGCCCGTACCGGCTGCGCCGACACGGGCAGCACGCCCGCGCTGGCGACCCTGAAGCGGGCGACGTGTCCGCGCCCGCCCCCTGACATGGGCTATCCGCCCGCACCGGCCGGCGTGGCGGGACGCTGGCGCGCCGGGTCGACCGCGGCGCGGGGGCGCCTCAGTTCGGCGCGACCTCCGGCCGGCGGTTGCCGAAGATCCAGCGCAGGCCGCGCTGCGACTGTTCGGCGGGCTCCGGCGCCATCGCTTTGGTTGGCCGGCCGTTGCGCGGCGCGGGCGCGGTGGGGATCGACGGGGCCGCGGGCGCCGCGACGGGTGCTGGCTCAGATGCCGTGTCGAGGGCCTGCTGCGGGGGCTGCGCGGCGGACACGAACTGCGCCGCTTCGTCCGGCCGCACCGTGCGGACCGTGAGTTCCGCCGCCAGCACGGTGGCGCGAAAGGCGGCGTGCCGCGCCTGGTCGAGGTCGTGGACCGTGCGCTCCATCTCGCTCTCGGTCGCGGCGGCGGCGACGCGCAGGCGCTGGGTCAGGGCGGGCAGGTCGGCGGGGTCGTTCACCCTGGCCAGGGCGCTCGCCACCGCGTGGACCTCGGCCACCACGGCGCCGAGGCTGAGCTGCCGTTCCTGCTGGTCGCCCAGCCAGTGGGTCAGCTCCGACAGGCTGTCGATCAGGCGGCGGAGAAGGTCACGCATGGCGAAAGCATGCGCCGGATTTCCTGCCGGATCGTTACCGCGCGGCGCCGGGGGCACCCTCCGCTGCCCCGGCCGGCACCGCCTCTGCCCGCGGCGCGCTCCGTTCCGCCGGGGTGCCGGCCGGCGCGAGGCCGGCGATCAGCCGGTCCAGCAACAGCTGGTGGCGCTGCTCCGGCACGGCCGAGGCAGGATCGGGCGCGGGCTCCCCCGGCCGGCGCAGGGCGTTCAACAGCAGCTCCGCCCGCACCGCGCGCTCGCAGTCCCGGCGCAGCGCGGCGAGGAGGGCGTCCATGCCCGCCGCGTGTTCCTCCTGGCTGAGGCGGCCGGCGGCGATGCGCTCGCGCAGCGTGGCCTGCCGCGGCGCCTGCACTTGGTCCACCAGGATCTGCGGGGCGAGGACGTCGCTGCGCGCCAGGATGGCGTCCACCAGGGCCCGGCGGCGCCTCAGCGCGGCGGCGTCGCGTCGCCGCTCCCGCAGCGCCGCCGCGACGCGGGCCCGTAGCGCGGCGAGGTCGCGCTCCCCCAGGTGGGCGGCCAGGGCCTCGTCCACCTTGGGCGGCTGGAGCAGCCTCTGGACGGTGACGTGCAGCCGGGCCTCGCCGGGGCCGGGCAGCGTGGCGAAGGGCAGGGCGAGGTCGTGGACCAGCGTGTCGCCGACCCGGCAGCCACCGAGCCGCGCGGCGAGGCCGGGCGGCAGGCCGGGCGCATCCGCCCCGCCCACCGGCAGGGCGAGGAGGTCGTGCTCCAGCGCCGGCAGGGCCTCGGCTTCCGAGATGGCCTCGGGGGGGGCTGCGGGGGTGGCCCCAGGGGAGGCTGCGGGAGCGGTCCCGGAAACCGCCCCGACTGGCGCGCCTGGGGCTGTTCCCGCGGCAGCCAAGGCGACCGCGCCGGGAACAGCCCCAGCGACCGCCCCTGCGGCCGTTCCGGCGGCAGTCTCGACGGCCACCCCTGCGGTGGCCCCGGCAGCCATCATGGCAACGATCCCCGGGGCAGTTCCGGCCCCGGCGCCGGTGTCCGACGCGGCGGGCAGGCGCATCAGCCGCACGCCGGACAGGCGCAGGATGAAGCTCGCCTCGCATTCCGTGGTCGGGCGCAGGCGAAGCGCCGGGCGCAGCGCGACGGTGTCGGCCTGGGTGACCGTGAAGCGCGCCGTGAACAGTTGCCCGGCCAGGGGGGCCAGTTGCGGCGCCGCGACGTCGCCCGCCGCGCGGGCCAGCACCTTCTCGCTCGCGTCGCCTTCCTCGATCAGTGCCGAGGCGCGCATCCCGGGCGGCAGCGCGCCGGCCAGGAGGCGCCAGCGGCCGGCCAGCACCACCTCCTCGCCGACCCGCAGCGGCGGCAGCAGCGCGGCGCCCCCGGCCCAGCCGAAGGCGACCGTGGGCGTGACGCGGGGCGACACCACGCCGTTCACGCGGATGTCGAGGGAAGGGCGGCCGTCCTCCTCGTTCTGCCCGACCACGGCGGCGATGCCTTCCTTGCGCCAGGCGAGCCCCCAGCCGCGCGGCGGTCGGCCGTCGGTGACCGAGGCGCCCTCGGCCCGCGGGTTGGGCAGGAGGTCGGGCGCCATGGTGAGGCGGCGCGCGCGGATCCGCACCAGCGCCACCTCGCCGGCCGCCGCGACGTGGCCGGGCGGCGCGTCCTCGCCCCGGCCGCGGCTCAGCCCCAGCGCGGCGCAGGCGTGGTCCACCTCGGTCGCGCCGGGTTCCGCGGCCTCCTCCGGCAGGGTGATGCCGGCGAGGTCGGGCGGGGTGACGCGCGGCATCACCTCGAAGCTCACGGCGACGCGCACCTCGCCCGCCGGGCCGGGCGCCAGCGGATCGAAGCGCGGCGGCTCGGCCGGGCGCAGCGCGTCGCGCCGGATCAGCTGGGCGGCGGCTTCGTTGGCGATGTCGCGCGCGAGGCCGTCGCGCACGCCGCGGCCGAAGCGGCGGGCGGTGTCCTCGGGGCTCGGCAGCTCGGGCGCGGCGGCGGCCGGAACGAGGTTGGCCGGGGTGGGGCTGGCCGGGGTGGGGCTGACCGGGGCGAGGCTGGTGCGCAGCGCTTCCAGCTTTTCCCTCACCGCTGCCTCGAAGCCTTCGGCGGGAATGGACAGGATGAAGCGACGGCGCAGCCCCTCGGCCGGCAGGAGGAGAATGTCACAGCGGGGTAGCGGCATGGTTCCGCAAGGTTGCATCGCCGGGGCGGCGTGAACAGACCGTTACGGCTATGTTCACGCTGCGGCGCTGGACAGTTCCGCGAGGTTGCGGCAAGCCGGGCACACCGGCTGGGAGGAACCATGCTGCGTGTTTCCGGCGCGGCCGGGACCTTGCCGTTGCCGCCGCGTCCCGCGCGCCCACGGCCGGCTCCGGTTTCGCCGCCCCCAGCCCTTTCCCGTGCCCGGGCTTTTCCCCGGACCCTTCCCTTGGCCCCGCCGCCATGCCCGGCGGCCCGCGGGCGCGTTGTCGCGGCGTCGGAGGGCGGCGCTTGAGCGCCGGGTCCCAGCCATCCGGTTCCGCCGTGCCCCGCAACGCCCCCGCGGGGCAGCGCGGCACGACGCTGCGGACGCGGCTGCTGCTGCTGGTCGCGACCGTGGTGCTGCCCTTCGTGCTGTTCGCCTGCTGGGCGCTGGCCGACGCGTACCGGCGTGACCACGCCCGGGCGGCGGCCGACCTGCTGACCACCGTGCGGGCCCTGTCCGCCGCGCCGACCCAGGTCACGGCGGTGGCGGCCGGGCGCCTGCGCGGCTTGGCCGAGGCCGGCGGCAGCATCCTCGTTTCGGGCGGCGACGCGCCGGGCGGGACCGGAGGCTTCGCCGCGCTGCTGCGCCGTGCGGACGGCGCCCCGGACAAGGGTGGGAGCGAGGGCGAACTCGCCTTCTACGACGCGGCAGGCGGGCTGCTGGGCGCCTCGGCGCCGGTGCCCGAAGCACCGGCGCTGGCCGAGGCGGTGCGCGGCGTGGTGGCCGACGGGCGGCCGACCATGACGGCGCTGGTGAACGGACCGGGCGGATGGCGCCTGGGCGTGCTGGTGCCGGCGGTGCCGCGGCCCGCCCCCGAGGATGCCAAGCCTGCCGGCGCCCCATCCGACCCGGTGCCCCCGGTGCCGGAAGCCCCGGCATCGCAGGGCCGGGCGCCCGTGGCGGTGCTGGCGCGCTGGCTGCCGCCCGCAGTGTTCAGCCGCGCGTTGCAGAACTGGAACCTGCCCGATGGCTGGGTGGCCGCGGTGCTCGACCGACAGGGCGTGGTGATCGGGCGCACGCGCCGGCAGGATTCGGTGGTGGGCACGCCGGCGCTGGCGCCGACGCTGGCGGCCATGCGGCAGTCGCGCGACGGCATCATCCAGAACATCCGCAACCAGGATGACGAGCTGTCCACCCTGGCCTTCGCGCAGGGCGGCGGCTTCACCGTGGTGGTGGCGGTGGCGCAGACCTCGTTCGACGCGGCGCTGATGCGGGACGTGGCGCCGGCAGCCACGGTGGCGCTGCTGCTGCTGGGGGCGAGCTTGCTGGCCGGGGCGGCCATGGCGGCGCGGCTGCGGCGGGTGCTGGCGCGGGTGGCGGATCAGGCGCGCGCCGGTTCCACCCAGCCTGTGGCCGCCCGGATCCACGAGATCACGGAACTTTCCGCCGCGATCGCCGCCACGGCGCGGGAGCGCAATCAGGCCTCGGGCGCGCTGCGGCAGCAGGAAGCGCGCTACCGCGCACTGGTGGAAGCCAGCAGCGAGATCGTCTGGGTGGCGGATGCCGGCGGGCGGCTGCTGCCGGAAAGCGGCGCCGCCTGGGCCCGCCTGACCGGCCTGCCGGCGGCGGTGCTGCTGCGCGAGAACTGGCTGGTGGCGCTGCATCCCGAGGACCGCGTGGTGGCCACCGCGCGCTGGCGTGCGGCGCTGGCGCGGCGGCAGGGGTTTGAAGGAGAATGGCGCTTCCTGCGCGGCGCGCAGGGCGCCCCGGGCGATACCTCGCCCAACGCTTCGGGCGACGCCGCGCCCGCCACCGCGGTCGCCGCCGCTGCCCCGGGTGAAGAGGCCGTCGGCTACCGCTGGCTCTCGGTGCGGGCCGTGCCGCTGATCACCCCGCTGGGCGAGGTCCAGGAATGGGTCGGCCTGTCGTCCGACATCACCGAGGCCCGCCGCGCCGCGGTGGCGCTGGCGGAAAGCGAAACGCGCCTCAGGCTGGCGGTGGAGGGCGGCGGCCTGGGCACCTGGAGCCAGGATTTCGGCGGCACCGCGACGCTCTCGGCCAGTGCCGCGGCGCTTCTGGGCCTGCCGCCCCGCCAGGTCATCCTGCCGCACGCCCAGTGGATGATCCACGTCCCGCCCGAGGATCGCGCGTTGCTGCGCAACACCGTCAAGGCCCTGGCGGAGGGCGGCGGCGACCGGTTCGCGGCGGATTTCCGCGTCGTGCGCCCCGCGGCCGGGGAGGCGGGCGAGGGGGAGGGCGGCGTCGCCTGGCTGGAAAGCCGCGCCCGCGTCCTGCGCGACGAGCAGGGGCGGGCGGTGCGCATGGTGGGCGTGCTGCGCGACATGTCCGACCGCGTGCGCGCCGCCGAGGCCCTGCGCCGCAGCGAGGAAGAGTTCCGCACCCTGACCGACGCGATGCCGCAGATGGTCTGGGCCGCCCGGCCGGACGGGTTCCACGACTACTTCAACCGCCGCTGGTACAGCTATACCGGCGCGCTGCCGGGCGAAACGGATGGCGAAAGCTGGGTGCGCCTGGTGCATCCCGAGGACCGCGAGAGCATGATGAGCGCTTGGCGGCATTCGCTGCGGACGGGCGCGGATTACGGCATCGAGTACCGCTTCCGCGGCGCCGACGGGATCTACCATCCCTTCCTGGGGCAGGCGCTGCCCTTGCGCGACGAGGCGGGGCGGATCCTGCGCTGGCTCGGCACCTGCACCGACATCACCGAGATCGTCGCCGCCCGGGAACTGCGCGCCAACCGCGCGGCGGAGCTCGAGCGGCTGGTGGAGGAGCGCACCGCGGCGCTGCGCGACAGCGAGCGCCGGCTGGCGCAGGCGCAGAAGATGGAGGCGCTGGGCCGGCTGGCGGGCGGCGTGGCGCACGACGTCAACAACGTGCTGCAGGCGGTGCTGGGCGGCGCCCGCCTGATCGGCACCCGCTCCGACGACCCGGCCCGCGTGCAACGACTGGCGCAGCTGGTGGGCGAGCAGGCCGAGCGCGGCGCCGCGGTGGCGCGCCGGCTGCTGGGCTTCGCCCGGCGCGGCGAACTGCGGGCCGAGGCGATCGGGGCGGAAGCGCTGCTGCGCGACCTGCGCGAGGTGCTGGGGGCGACGCTGGGCGTCGGGGTCACGATCGACCTCGACGTGCAGCCGGGGCTGCCGCCGGTGCTGGCCGACCGGGCGCAGCTGGACACGGTGCTGGTGAACCTGGCGATCAACGCGCGCGACGCCATGCCGGAGGGCGGGCGGATGGTGCTGCTGGCCGATGACGGCACCGACCCGCCGGGCGCGGCCTGGCCCGGCGCGGTCCCGGTGGGGGCGAACCCGGCGGGGGCGAATCCAGTGGGGGCGAACCCGGTGGACGCGGTCCCGGCGGAAGCAAACCCGACCGGCGTGGCGCTGACCGAGGCTGCCGAAACGGACGCCGCCCCGGCCGGCACCGGCTCGCCAGGGGCGAACCCGGTTGGCACGGATCCGACGGATGCGCCCCCGACCGCAACCATCCCGCGCGGGGCGGAGCGTCCGGCGGAGCTGCGCCGGGGGAATTTCCTGCGCCTGACGGTGCGCGACGAGGGCAGCGGCATGACGCCCGAGGTGCTGGCACGCGTCACCGAGCCCTTCTTCACCACCAAGCCGCAGGGGCAGGGCACCGGCCTCGGCCTGGCCATGGCGCGCGGCTTCGCGGAACAGTCGCACGGCGCGTTGTCGGTCCGCAGCGCGCCGGGCCGGGGCACGATGGTGTCGCTCTGGCTGCCCTGCGCACACGAGACGGCGGCGGCGCCGGTGCTGGACGAGGCCGGCCCCGCCGCGCCCTCCGGGGAGGGGCCGGAAACGCCGCCGCCGCTGCGGATCCTGCTGGTGGATGACGAGGACGCGGTGCGCGCGGTGCTGGCCGGCGTGCTGGAGGAACAGGGGCATGCGGTCACCACCGCCGCCTCCCCCGCGGAGGCGCTGGGATGCCTGCGGTCCGAGGGCGGAGGTTTCGACCTGCTGGTGACCGACCTCGCCATGCCGGGCGGCGCCGACGGGCTGTCGCTGATCGAGGCGGCGCGGCGCGAGCGACCCGGGCTGCGGGCGCTGCTGGTGACCGGCTACGCCGATGAACGCACGGCGGCGCGGGCGGCCGAGGCGGAACGGCAGGGCCCCACCCTGTTGCTGCGCAAGCCGATCGATCCCGACGCGCTGGCGCGCGCGCTGGGCTCGATCCACGCGGAGTTTGTCAGGGCTCAGGCCTGACGCACGCCGCGGCGATGGAACCGCAGGAGGCTGCGCGTGGAAATGCGCGGCGGGTGCGACCTGAGGTTGCGGAAGAGGCGACGATACGGCGTTTTGTTGCGTTGGCGGGCCTGTGCAACGCCGTTTTCGAAAGGTTCAGCGCACGAAAATGTAAGCGGTGGGCGGCGCAGACTTGCAACGCTGGACATGGGAGTATCGCAGGGGACACGGTTGCCGCCAACGCGCGGAAAACCGCGGTCACACACAGGGAGAACGTCGCCATGCCACTCCGCCCGCATTCGGGGGCACCGCTGGCTCGATCGGCGATGGCTTACGTCCTGGCCGGTGGGCGAGGCAGCCGCCTGATGGAGTTGACGGACCGGCGCGCCAAGCCGGCGGTGTTCTTCGGTGCCAAGTCGCGCATCATCGACTTCGCGCTCAGCAACGCCATCAACTCCGGCATCCGCCGCATCGGCGTGGCCACGCAGTACAAGGCGCACTCGCTGATCCGCCACCTCCAGCGCGGCTGGAACTTCATGCGCCCCGAGCGCAACGAAACCTTCGACATCCTTCCCGCCAGCCAGCGCATCTCGGAGCATTCCTGGTACGCCGGCACGGCGGACGCGGTGTACCAGAACCTCGACATCATCGAGAGCTACGGCCCCCGCTTCATGGTGATCCTGGCGGGCGACCACATCTACAAGATGGACTACGAGAAGATGCTGCGCCAGCACGTCGAGAGCGGCGCCGAGGTGACGGTGGGCTGCATCGAGGTGCCGCTCGAGGAGGCCTCGGCCTTCGGGGTGATGCATATCGACGAGAGCGACCGCATCCTGTCCTTCCTGGAAAAGCCCAAGGACCCGCCGGCCATGCCCGGCAACCCGGACGTGGCGCTGGCCAGCATGGGCATCTACGTCTTCGACACGGTGTTCCTGGCCAAGGAACTGCGCCGCGACGCGGCGGACGAGGCGTCGGAGCACGATTTCGGCAAGGACATCATCCCGCGCATCGTGGAGCGCGGCACCGCGGTGGCGCACCGCTTCGCGCAGTCCTGCGTCCGCACCGCCGGCGAGGCCGAGGCCTACTGGCGCGACGTCGGCACGGTGGATGCCTATTGGCAGGCCAATATCGACCTGACCGACGTGGTGCCGGCGCTCGACCTTTACGACCGCGACTGGCCGATCTGGACCTATAGCGAGCTGACGCCGCCGGCGAAGTTCGTCCATGACGACGACGGCAGGCGCGGGCAGGCCATGGACTCCATGGTGTCGGGCGGCTGCATCGTGTCGGGCTCGCTGGTGCGGCGATCGGTGCTGTTCACCAACGTGCGGGTGCATTCCTTCTGCACGGTGGAGAACGCGGTGCTGCTGCCGGGCGTGGATGTCGCGCGTGACGTTCGCCTCAGCAACGTGGTGGTGGACAGCGGCGTGCACCTGCCGCAAGGACTGGTGGTGGGCGAGGATCCGGTGCTCGACGCCAAACGCTTCCGTCGCACCGCGCGCGGCGTCACCCTGATCACCCAGCCGATGATCGAGCGTTTGGAGCTGTAAGCTTTGCGTCCTGTTCTGGCCGTCGCCTCCGAGGTCTATCCGCTGATCAAGACCGGGGGGCTGGCGGACGTGGCCGGCGCCCTGCCGGCGGCGCTGGCGGCCGAGGGCTGGGACACGCGCACGCTGCTGCCGGGCTACCCGGCGGTGCTGCGCAAGCTGCAGGACACCGCGACCGAGGTGGTGTGGGAAACGCCTGACCTCTTCGGCGGGCCGGCGAGGCTGCTGGCGGCCGAGATGGCCGGGCTGCGGCTGCTGGTGATCGAGGCGCCGCACCTCTACGACCGCGCCGGGGGCCCCTATGCCGGGCCGGACGGGGACTGGGGCGACAACGCCCAGCGCTTCGCGGCACTGGCCCGGGTGGCGGAGCGGATCGGGCGCGGCGCGCTGCCGAACTGGGCGCCCGAGGTCGTGCACGGCCACGACTGGCAGGCGGGGCTGATGCCGGCCTACCTCCACTACGGCGAAGGCCGCCGCCCCGGCACGGTGATGACGATCCACAACCTCGCCTTCCAGGGTCAGTTCCCGCCCTCGCTGCTGAGCGAACTGGAACTGCCGCCGCAGGCCTGGTCGGTGGAGGGGGTGGAATATTACGGCTCGCTCGGCTTCCTGAAGGCGGGGCTGCAGCTGGCGGACCGGGTGACCACCGTGTCGCCCTCCTACGCCGCCGAGATCTGCACGCCCGAGGGCGGCATGGGGATGGACGGGCTGCTGCGCCGGCGCGGCGCGGCGCTGGAAGGCATCCTCAACGGCATCGACACCGCGGTGTGGAACCCGGCCAATGATCCGCATCTGCCGGTGCCGTTCGACGCCGACCGCATCGGCGCGCGGGGCGAGAACAAGGTGGCGCTGCAGTCGCGCCTGGGGCTGCGGCCGCAGAACGGCGCGCCGGTGGTGGGCATCGTCAGCCGCCTGACCTGGCAGAAGGGCATGGACCTCGTGCTGGAAGCGCTGCCGCGCTTCGTGGCGCACGGGATGCAGCTGGCGGTGCTCGGTGCCGGCGACCGCGGGCTGGAGGAGGGGTTTCAGGCGGCCGCACGGCAGTTCCCGGGGCAGGTCGGGTTATTCCTGGGCTACGACGAAGGTCTGGCGCATCTCGTGCAGGGCGGCTCCGACGCGCTGATCGTGCCGTCGCGCTTCGAGCCCTGCGGCCTGACGCAGCTCTGCGCCCAGCGCTACGGCGCGGTGCCGATCGTGTCGCGCGTGGGCGGCCTCGCGGATACGGTGGTGGATGCCAACGAGATCGCGCTGAGCAGCAGCGCCGCCACGGGCGTGGTCTTCGCCCCCACCACGCGCGCGGCTCTGGAAGCGGCGATCGACCGCCTGGCGCGCCTGTGGGACGACCGGCAGGCCTGGGCGCAAACGCAGCGTAACGGCATGACCGCCTCGCTCGGCTGGGAACGCCCGGCGCGCCGCTACGCCGCGCTGTATCGGGCCATCGCGGCTTAGTTCCGGCCGGCGTCGCGCGGGGAGGAGGGAGAAGGAATTCTCCCTCCTCCCCGGACCCCTCCACCCTCATCTTTTTTCGGGACGCTGCCGCGGGAGGGTGGTTGCCGTCGTGCGCTCCGGCTCACGGAGCCGGAGCGAGGGACGGTTCAGCCAGGGCTGATAACAAGCTTGATTTTTTTGAGCCGCGAGGTGCCGCCCTTGCGCCGCATCCTCCCGCGTGGCGCCCATCGCCACCGCCCCGCGGCAGCGTTTCAGAAAAAGATGAGTGGGGGCTTGGGGGAGAGAATACTTTCTCTCCCCCAAAACGCGGTGCCGACTCTCAGCGCGGCGCGACGTTCCAGATTTCCTCGGCGTATTCGCGGATCGTGCGATCCGAGGAGAACCAGGCGACGTTGGCGGTGTTGAGCACCGCCGAGCGCCACCAGCGGTCGGGCTGGTGCCAGCGGGCCGAGACTTCTTCCTGCTTGCGGCAGTAGCTGTCGAAGTCGGCGGTCACCAGGAAGTTGTCGTGGTTGAGCAGCCGGTCCACGAGGCCGCGGTAGCGTCCGGGCTCTTCCGGCGAGAAGACGCCGTTCGCCACGGCGTCGAGCACCTGGCTCAGTGCCGGCGAGGCCGCCACCACCGCGCGCGGGTCCCAGCCGTCGCGCTTCTGCGACGCGACCTCGGCCGCGGTCAGGCCGAAGATGAAGATGTTCTCGTCGCCCACGCGCTCGCGGATCTCGACGTTGGCGCCGTCCAGCGTGCCGATGGTCAGCGCGCCGTTGAGCGCCAGCTTCATGTTGCCGGTGCCCGAGGCCTCGAGGCCGGCGGTGGAGATCTGCTCCGACAGGTCGGCCGCGGGCATGATGACCTCGGCCAGCGACACGTTGTAGTTGGGCAGGAACGCCACCTTCAGCTGCCCGCGCAGCGAGGGGTCGTTGTTCACCACCCGCGCCACGTCATGCGCGAGGCGGATGATCAGCTTGGCCTCGTGGTAGCTGGCCGCGGCCTTGCCGGCGAAGATCTTGACGCGCGGCGCCCAGTCGCGGGTCGGCTGGGCGCGCATGTCGTTGTAGAGCGCCACCGTCTGCAGGATGTTGAGCAGCTGGCGCTTGTATTCGTGGATGCGCTTGACCTGCACGTCGAACATCGCGGCCGGGTTGACCGCGAGGCCGAGGCGGTCGGCGATCACGTGGGACAGGCGCTCCTTGGCGGTGCGGCGCTGGGCGGCGAAGCGGTCGCGGAAGCCCGCGTCGTCGGCGAAGCGCACGAGGCCCTGCAGCAGCTCCGGATCGCTCTGCACGCCCTCGCCCAGCGTGTCCACCAGCAGCGAGGTCAGCGCCGGGTTGGCGCGCAGCAGCCAGCGGCGGAAGGTGATGCCGTTGGTCTTGTTGACGATGCGGTTCGGGCAAACGCGGTTGAGGTCGGCGAAGACGGTGTCGCGCATCAGCCCGGTGTGCAGCGCCGACACGCCGTTGACGTGGTGCGAGCCGACGAAGGCCAGGTGACCCATGCGCACGCGGCGGCCGTTGCCCTCGTCGATCAGCGACACCGAGCGCAGCAGCGCGTCGTCGCCGCCCATCTGCCGCACTGCGTCGAGATGCGCCGCGTTGATCAGGTAGATGATCTGCATGTTGCGCGGCAGCAGGCGCTCCATCAGCGGCACCGCCCAGCTTTCCAGCGCCTCGGGCATCAGCGTGTGGTTGGTGTAGGAGAAGCAGCCGCGGGTGATGCGCCAGGCCTCATCCCACTCCAGCCCGTGACGGTCGATCAGCAGGCGCATCAGCTCCGACACCGCGATCGCGGGATGGGTGTCGTTGAGCTGGACGGCCACCTTCTCGGGCAGGTTGGCGACGCCGTCGTACTGGCTGAGGTGGCGGCGCAGGATGTCCTGCAGCGAGGCGGAGGCGAAGAAGTATTCCTGCCGCAGCCGCAGCTCCTGGCCAGCCGCCGTCTCGTCGCCGGGGTAGAGCACGCGCGAGATGGCCTCGGCCTTCATGCGGTCGGCCTGGGCACCCAGGTGGTCGCCGTGGTTGAAGGCGTCGAGACGCAGCGGGTCGCTGGCGCGCGCGGACCACAGGCGCAGCGTGTTGACGCGGTGGCCCTGCCAGCCGACGGCGGGCGTGTCGTAGGCGATGGCGCGCACCGTTTCGCCCGGGCGCCAGACCAGCGCGCCGTTTTCCGCCACGACGTGGCCGCCGAAGCCCACGTGGTACACGAGGTTGGCGCGCTCGAACTCCCAGGGGTTGCCGAGCTGGAGCCAGTCCTCGGGCAGCTCGTGCTGGGTACCGTCGGTGATGACCTGGCGGAACAGCCCGTTCTCGTAGCGGATGCCGTAGCCGTAGGCGGGCACGCCGATGCTGGCCATGCTTTCCATGAAGCAGGCCGCCAGCCTTCCCAGGCCGCCATTGCCCAGCGCGGCGTCGGGTTCTTCTTCCAGGATCTCGCCCAGGTCCACGCCGAGTGCGGCCAGCGCGTCGCGCGCCGTGTCCCGCAGCCCCATGTTGCCGAGCGAGTCGGCGAGCAGGCGGCCCACCAGGAATTCGAGCGACATGTAGCAGACGGACTTGTCGCCGCGCTGCTGGGTTTCGGCGTTGGCGGCGCGCCAGCGGTCCACCACCCGGTCGCGCACCGCGAGTGCGAGCGCCACGAACCAGTCGCGCGGGCTGGCGCGCTTGGGGGTGCCGCCGACGTCGTAGATCAGCCGGTCGAGGATCTGCTGCCGCAGGGCTTCCACGGCAGGGTCACTGTGGGGAGCGGAGCCGTGCGCCTCCGGCGATGTCGCGCCGCCCGGATGAAGCTCCGCCCCGGCGGTGTCTGCGGCCATCGGGCCGGCGGTCGCTGCGTCGGTGGTCATGGCTGGGACATTCCTCGTGGTCAGTCGGCGAACCAATCCTCGCGGCCGATGATGGCGGCTTTGCGAAGCGAACGGAACGGTCACCCGGCGCGCCGGCAATTGCAACCTATGGTAGTGAATTAAGGATGAACTTCGTTGCGAGGCCGGCTTTCGCCGGCGGCCGGGCGGGACGGCAGCTCAGTTCGCGGGGGCGTCGGGATAGCGGATGGCGGTGACCTCGACCGTGCTCGGGCCGGCAGGCGTGCGGACCGTTGCCTCGTCGCCCACGCGCTTGCCGAGCAGGGCCAGCGCCATGGGCGAGCCCACGCTGATCTTGCCGGCCGCCATGTCGGCCTCGTCCACGCCGACGACCGTGACGGTGACTTCCTCGTCGCGCTCGTTCAGGCAGGTGACGGTGGCGCCGAAGAAGACCTGGTCGCGGCGTGCCTGCCGGGCGGGGTCCACCACCTCCGCCGCGTCGAGGCGCTGCGTCAGGTAGCGCAGGCGGCGGTCGATCTCGCGCAGGCGGCGCTTGCCTTCCTTGTAGTCGGCGTTCTCGCTGCGGTCGCCGTTGCCGGCAGCCCAGCTCACGATCTCCACCACGCGGTGACGCTCGGCCCGGAAGGCTTCGCGCTCGGCGCGCAGGGCGGCGTGGCCGGCGGGGGTCATGTAGAAGCGGCCCTGCGGCAGGCGGGGCGTGCGGGCCTCGTCGTCATCGGTCATGGATGGGTCTCGCGCTCGGTGGCGGGCTTCTTCGCCGCTCCGGCCGCGCGGCGCAACGCGGGGGCGGCGCAACGCGGGGCAGGCGGTGGCGGGGCGGCGCCGGCGGGGTGCCCCGGGGCGCCGGGGGTGTGCCACGGGGGTCGCCAGGGTGCGACAGTCAGGTCCAGTACAGGATGCGCGCGCCGGGCAGGTGCCGGGCCACGCCGTCTTCCAGCGCCTCGCGCATCTGCACCATCACCGGCTTCGGGTAGACCCACTTGGTGGAGCCGAACTTGGTGGTCTTCCGCACCCGCTGCGCTTCGTCCATTTCCAGCTTCGTGCCGGGGTACCAGCCCTGCAGCACCTCCCTGGAGCCGGGCGTGAAGCGGTGGGTGATCAGTTCCACCGTCAGGTCTGGGTCGGGCACGCCCTGCAGCGCCGCGGCGGCGTCGCGCAGGAGGGCGTCGTATTCCGCCCGCCAGTCCGGCAGCGGCATGATCGGCGCCACGGTCAGCCCGACACGGTAGCCGGCCAGCGCCACGGCGCGCAGCGCGGCGAGGCGGGCGGGCATGCGGGGCGCGCCGCCCTCGAAGCGCTCGGCCGCGCGGGCGTTGACCGAGAAGCGGATGCGGGTCCGCCGCCCGTGCGGCAAGGTCAGCAGCGGCGCCACGGCGTCGAACTTGGTGGTGAAGCGCAGCTGCGCCGGGGCGCCGCCGAAGGCTTCCGTCCGGCCGAAGAAGCGGATGGCCTCGGCCAGGGCGCCGGTGAGGTGCTCGATTCCCAGCGGGTCGGTGTAGCAGGAGGCCTCGAAGGTCGTGCCTTCCGCCGCGCGGGCCGGGTCGCGCGAGGTCACGCTGCCCTGGCCGATCAGCGGCGGCAGCTCCGCCAGGATCTCGGGCAGGTTGGCGTAGGTGCGGATGATCGGCGGCCCGGCGAGTGAACCCGCGAGGTAGCAGTACTGGCAATGCGCCGGGCAGCCCTCGGCCAGGTCGAAGCGCCAGTCGGCCGAGGGCGGGATGGGCTGCGGTCGCCGCCGCGAGGGCGAGGCCACCACCACGGCCATGGTGGTCTTGGCGTCGCGGTAGCTGTCGGGCAGGCCGGTCAGGCGGTCGGCCTTCAGCCGCACGATCTCCGCGCCCAGCGCCGCCGCACGCTCCACGACCGCGGCGCCGTGCGCCCAGCCCAGCGCCGAGGGCGTGACCAGCACGCGGCGCGGCACCCACGGCGCCCAGGGGCGCGGGGCGGCGGCACCGGAGGCTGGGGCATCGTCCGCGGCGGCACCGGCCGCAGGCGCAGCGGGTGCCGGGCCGATGGTTGCCGACCCGCGGGCTGCCGTCCCATTGGCAGCCCCGCCGCTGGTCGTGCCGCCGCTGGTCGCGCCGCCGCTGGTCGCGCCAACGGCTGAGGGCGCGCCGGGCGCCTGGGCAGTCAGCAGGTCGAGAAGATCATTCACCACCCCCATGTCGGTCGGCGCGGGCGGGATGCCAGCGGGCGACGCGATCACGAGGTCGGGCTCAGCCACGGCTTTCCCGGCCCGCCCCGGTCCATTCCGCCCGGGAAGCCGGTCGTCGCGGCATCGTCCGCGGCGCGCAACATCGTGTGCAGGCGGCTTTCCTGGGGATTTTCGGAGGAATCCCCGGGGGGGTTCCCAGCACGGATCGCGCCGCTATCTCTGCGGCAACACACCGCAGGAGCACCATGGAACTCTCGCAGCACACCACGGCCCGGACCGGGTCCAGGCAGGAACCGGGTCCGGGGCCGGAAGGGGCCGAGTTCCCCATCCAGGACTACGCCGCGCTGGGCGACGGCCGCTCGGTGGCGCTGGTGGCGCCCGACGGGGCCATCGCCTGGTGGTGCGTGCCGGCCATGGATTGCCCGCCGCTGTTCGACCGGCTGCTGAGCCCGGAGGCGGGCGGCTTCTTCCAGGTCCGGCCAGAGGGCGAGTTCACGCTGACGCGACGCTACCGCGCCGACAGCAACGTGCTGGAAACGGTGTTCCACGCCGAGGGCGGCGAGGTGCGGATGACCGAGGCGCTGAACAGCAGCTTCGCCGGGCGCCTCCCGTGGTCGGAGCTGGCGCGGCGGATCGAGGGCGTCTCGGGCCGCGTGCGGATGCTGGTGCGGGTGGTGTTCGGCACGCGCGGCGACACGGCCTCGCCCTGGCTGCAGCCCAATCCCAACGGCTGCATCTTCCACGTCGGCCCGGTGCTGGGGATGGTCCGCTACACCGACAACCTCCGCATCACCGAGGAGGAGGACCGCACCATCTCGGCCGAGGTCGTGCTGGGTGAGGGCGAGCGCGCCACGGTGGCGATCCTGGCCGGGCAGGACGAGCCGCTGGGCGTCCCGCCGATCGAGGAGATCGACGCGCGCATCGACACCAGCGACGAGGCCTGGCGCGCCTGGGCGGACGGGCTGCACTTCGACGGGCCGCACCGCGAGGCGGTGCGCCGTTCCGCGCTGGTGCTGAAGCTGCTGCTGTACTCGCCGAGCGGCGCCATCGCCGCGGCCGCGACCACGTCGCTGCCGGAGCGGGTCGGCGGCGGCAAGAACTACGACTACCGCTTCGCCTGGATCCGCGACGCGGCCTATGCCGTGAACGCCTTCCTGCGCGTCGGCGCCATGCCGGAAAGCAAGGCCGCCTTCACCTGGCTGATGCACCGCATGGCGGAGCGGGGGCCGAGCGTCCTCTACACCCTGTCGGGGCAGGACGCGCCCGACGTGTGCGAGCTGGACCTGCCGGGCTATCGCGGCTCCCGCCCCGTGGTGGTGGGCAACGTCGCCACCCGGCAGCACCAGCACGGCATCTACGGCGACATCTTCGAAACGGCGGCGTTGTTCGTGGGCCTGGGCAACGTGCTGGACCAGCGCAGCGCCAAGGTGCTCTCGGAACTGGCGGACGAGTGCGCCGACCGCTGGCGCCAGAAGGATGCCGGCATCTGGGAGCTGGAGAAGCCGCAGCACTACACCATGTCCAAGATCAGCGCCTGGCAGGCGCTGGCCCGCGCGGTGGAACTGGCCGAGCACGACCACCTGCCCTCCACCTGCGTGCCGCGCTGGCGGCGCGAGCGCGACCGCATCGAGCAGTGGGTGAACGAGAACTGCTGGAGCGAGGCGCGGCAGGCCTACACCTTCTTCGCCGGCACCGATCGCCTCGACGCCTCGCTGGCGCTGGCGGTGCGCTTCGGCTTCGACGGCAAGGCGCGGCTCTCCTCCACGCTGGACGCGATCCGCAGCGAGCTGGGGCGCGGCCCCTTCCTGTATCGCTATTCCGGCGCGCAGGAGGAGGAAGGCGCCTTCCTGGCCTGCACCTTCTGGCTGGTGGAGGCCCTGGCCACCCTGAACCGGCAGAAGGAGGCGGAAGCGCTGTTCACCGACGCGCTGGGCGCCCTGCGCGGCGAGGTCGGCATCCTGAGCGAAATGGTGGACCCGGTGAGCGGCGACTACCTCGGCAACACGCCGCAGGGGCTGAGCCACCTGGCACTGGTGCACGCCGCCTGCACCTTGCGCGGTGACCGGGAACGGCCGCTGCGCAAGAAGGGGTAAGGGCACCCGGCCGATCCGGGCGCGGCGGGGCTAGGCCGCGCGCGGGCTGGCCAGCATCCGCATGGCCGGGCTCGGGCGCAGGGTGATGCGCATCAGCAGTTCCGGCCGCTCGTTCCCGGCGGGGGCGAGGCGGAAGGCCGGCAGCAGCGTGGCCAGGATGGCCACGGCCTCCAGCGTGGCGAAGGCGGCGCCGATGCAGATCCGCGGCCCCGCGCCGAAGGGCAGGAAGCTGTAGCGGTGGCGCGCCTTCACCGCCTCCGGCGCGAAGCGGTCGGGGTCGAAGCGGTCCGGCTCCTCCCACAGGCTCCGGTGGCGGTGCACCGAGTAGACCGGGATATAGACCGGCGTGCCGGCCCGCACCGCGAGGCCGCCGAGTTGGACGTCGCGCCGCGCGCTGCGGGCCACGATGGGGGCGGGCGGGTAAAGGCGCAGCGCTTCCTGGAACACCTGCCGGGTGTAGTGCAGCTTCGGCACGTGCCCGGGCTCGAGGGGGGCGCCGCCGGTGACCGCGGCGATTTCGCCCAGCACGCGCGCCTCGGCCTCGGGATGGGTGGCGAGGAGGTAGAGGCTCCAGCACAGCGCCAGCGCCGTGGTCTCGTGGCCGGCGGTGACGAAGGTCAGCAGGTTGTCGGCGATCGCGCGGTCGTCCATTGCCTCGCCGCTCTCGGGGTCGGCGGCGCGCAGCAGCAGGGAGATCAGGTCGTCGCGCTCCGCCGCGCCGCGCCGCGCGGCCACCAGGCGCAGCAACTCCCCCCGCAGGTAGTGCCGGGCCCGGTCCGCACGACCGCGGCCGGGATGCGGGGTGCCCAGCGGGGCGCGCAGCATCGCCAGCGCGATCGCCCAGGAGGTGGCGCCGAGATAGTCGGTGATGCTGCGCTCCACCCGGTCCACGTCGATGTCGTTGTGGCCCGACAGCATGGTTTCCACGATGATATCGAAGGTGGTGCGCATCATCTCGTGCCCGAGGTCGAGCGGCTGCTCATTGGGCTGGGCCGCCCAGCGCGCGCGGGTGCGCCCGGCCGCGGCGATCATGGCGGGCAGGAAGCCCAGGAGGCGGTCGTGCCGGAAGATCGGCGCGGCGGCGCGCCGCTGCCGGCGCCAGTGCTCGTCCTCGGCGGTGAGGAGGCCCTCGCCCAGCGCGGGCTTGAGGGCGCGCTGCATCGCCTCGGCCTTGTGGAAGCTTTCGGCCTCGGCGTTGAGGACCTGCCCCACGAGGTCGGGCGCCATGACGAAGACGCGGCCGCGGCCGAGAAAGGGCTGGAGCAGGATGGGTTCGCGCAGCGTGGCGGCCGGGATGGCCTCCATGGGATTGCGCAGGATCGCCCGCAGCAGCGCCAGCGGAGGGAGCGGCGCCGCCGACAGCCTGGCCATGGGAGCGAGGGGTTGGTTCACGGGCGGGTCCGGGGGCGGTGGGACGAGTGCATATCGGCCCGCCGCGCGGATGGTTCCAGGCCGGGGCGGAAACCCCGGCGAGGCGGCGCGGCGTCCGGCGCGGGCCAGGCGGGTCGTCGGCGCGCGGCGCCGTTCATGCCCCGCCCGCGTGACCCGGCCCACACCCGGATCACGCGGCCCGGCGGGTGCTAGTTCTTCGGCACCTTTTCCTGCCCCTTGCCGGGATTGGAGGTGTTCACCAGCTCCGGCGAGCTCTGCGCCCGCAGCGTTTCCAGCTGCGCCTCGGTGTCGATGCGCCGCTCTCGCGCGAAGGGTTCCAGCACCTGCCGCTCACCGGTCTCGAGGGCGCGCACGATGCCCTCCAGCACCCGCACGTCGGCGTAGCCTTCCTCGCCATCGGGCTCGGGGTCGCGGTCGTTCAGGATGCAGTCGGAGAAGTACT
Organism: Roseomonas elaeocarpi; assembly: GCF_042433915.1. NCBI lineage: Bacteria > Pseudomonadati > Pseudomonadota > Alphaproteobacteria > Acetobacterales > Roseomonadaceae > Roseomonas > Roseomonas elaeocarpi. The sequence goes on from NZ_JBHLUN010000006.1 coordinate 329,205, forward strand.
TCAGCTCCCCGCCGAAATGGTCGGTGTTCTTGAAGCTCTCGGTCGACTTGGTCTGGCCGATGGTGATGCTCTGTTCCAGCGGCTTGCCGTACATGTAGCCGGGGTTCATCTGCACGCTGCCCTTGGTGCCGACCACCGTGTAGCTGTCGAGCGTGTTGCCGTAGTAGCTGAGCACGAACTGCGCCAGGCGGTTGCCGGGGAAGCGCAGCGTCACCGCCACGGTGTCGTCGAAGGCGCCCAGACCCGCATCGGGATGGCGCGTGCCGACGGCCGAGACGACCTCGGTCGGTTCCGCCCCGAAGACGTAGCGCGCGGCGTTCACCGGGTAGGGGCCCATGTCGAAGATCGGGCCCGCTTCCACGCCGTTCTTCGCGCGGTGGTTCTGCGGGTCCACCATCTGGATGAAGGTGGAGGTGAAGGTCGTCACCTCGCCCAGTTCGCCGCCACGGATCTTCTCGATCAGGTTCAGCGTCGCGGGCTCGAAGTGCAGGCGGTAGGCGATCATCAGCTTCGCCTTCGAACCCTTCTGCGCCTCCAGGATCTCGCGGCACTTGGCGGTGGAGATCTCCATCGGCTTCTCGAGCAGCACGTGGATGCCGGCCTTGAGCGCGCGCACCGCGAACTCGGCGTGGCGCCAGTTCGGCGTGGCCAGGTAGATCGCGTCCACCGTGCCGGAGCGGAGCATCTCGTCGAACTGCTCGTAGCTGTAGTGGCGATCCACGCCGTACTGCTTGCCGACGCCCTGCGCCTTTTCCGGGTCACTGGTGACGAGCGCCGTGATCTCGGAATTCCCGGTATGGGACACGCCGGGCAGCATCGCTTCCTGCGCGATGTCGCCCAGCGCCACGAAGCCGTAGCGGACCTTCCGGCCGGAGGTGATGCCGAGGGTGGAGAGGATGCTCATGCCGCAGGTCTTTCCTGAACCACCGGGCGGCGCGCCCATGGGGTGCGACCGCTGGAGTGGGGGTGGGGGATCACCGCAACAACGCGCCAGTCGCCGCGGCGCTGCATCGGTGTGGCGGAGAAGGGGCCCGGGAGGGCGCGCGCTCCATTGCCAAGCCGGATCGCTGGCGGAACACTCGCCGCGAGGCGCCGGGCGCGCCGGTGCGTGATGAACGGAGAATGCCAGTGCGATCCCCCTCGAGCCTCCTCGGCGCCACCTTCGCGGTCACCGCCGCGCTGCTGGGGGCCGCCGCGGCCCAGGGTGTCCAGGGTGGAACGCCGGCCCCGGCGGGCGCCTCGGTGCTCACGATCGCGCTGGCCGGCGATCCCGGGCTGCTCGACCCGGCGCAGAGCGGCAACTACGTGGACCGCAACGTCTTCGCCTCCCTCTGCGACAAGCTGATCGACACCGATGCCGAGATGAACCTGGTGCCGCAGCTCGCGACCTCCTGGGAATGGTCGGAAGACCGCCTGGCGCTGACGATCCACCTGCGCGACGGCGTGCAGTTCCAGGATGGCACGCGCCTGGATGCCGAGGCGGTGCGCCGCAACCTCGAACGGTCCCGCACCATGCCCAAGAGCCTGCGCCGGGCGGAGCTGGCGCCGATCACGGCGGTCGAGGTGGTGGACCCGCTGACGGTGCGGGTGCGGCTTTCGGCGCCCTACGCGCCGCTGCTGGCGGTGCTGGCGGACCGCTCGGGCATGATGCTCTCGCCCAAGGCCATCGAGGAGCAGGGCGAGGCCATGGCGCAGCGCCCGGTCTGCGCCGGGCCTTACACGCTGACGGAGCGTGTGGCGCAGGATCGCATCGTGGTGGACCGCTTCCCCGGCTACTGGAACGCCGCCGCCGTGACGATCGGGCGCATCGTGTACCGCCCGATCCCCGACACCACCGTGCGGCTGCTGAACCTCCAGTCCGGGCAGCTGCAGATCGCGGACCAGCTGGCGCCCAACGACGTGGCCGCGGTGCAGGCGAATCCGCGCCTGCGCGTGGCCAGGCACGTGGCGGCCGCCTACCGGATCATGCAGTTCAACACCGCGCACGGGCCGCGTGCCGACACGCCGCTCGGGCGCGATCCGCGGGTGCGGAGGGCGCTGGACCTCGCGATCGACCGGGCAGCGATCAACCAGGTGGTGTTCGACGGGCTCTTCGTGCCGAGCAACCAGACCGAGGCGCCCGGCAGCCGCTACTGGAACCCGGCGCTGCCGGTGAAGGGTGCCGACCTGGCGGCCGCCAAGGCGCTGCTGCGCGAGGCCGGGGTGGACCGGGTGCGCTTCACGTTGTCGCTGAGCACGAGCCCGATCGACGCGCAGATCGGCGAGGTGATCCAGGCCATGGGGCGCGAGGCCGGCTTCGACATCACGCTGCAGCAGATCGAAAGCAATGCCGGCAACCAGCAGAACCTCGCGGGCGAATTCGATGCGGCGCTGCTGACCTGGAGCGGCCGGGCGGACCCGGATGCCAATGCCTCGATCTGGCTGAACTGCGCCGGGCCGTTCAACTTCGGGCGCTACTGCAATCCGCGCATGGAGTCGCTGCTGTCCGAGGCGCGTGCCCTGTCGGAGCCGGATGCGCGCGCGGCGCTGTACCGGCAGGTGGCGGAACTCGCCCGCACCGACATGCCGCAGATCACCCTGTACCACTACACCTGGCTGTGGGGGATGAGCGACCGGGTGGACGGCTTCGTGCCCAACATCGACGGGCTGATCCGGCCGCAGGGGCTGCGCCTGCGGCCCTGAGGGAGAAAACCTGCCGGGGGAAGAACCTGCTCGGGAAGAACCCAGGCGGGGAGGACCGGTCGGGAAGGGCTAGCCAGGCGGTTTCCGGGGCGCGCGGAGGGTGCGCGCGCCCCGGGCCCGTCAGGCGCGCGGCGTCAGCGGGCGGCTTCCAGCAGCGCCACCGGCAGCGTTGCGAACAGGGTCGCGGCCGGGATGGCGGGCCCCGCCTCCACCGTTTCGCCGCCCAGCGTGCTGCTCAGCGAGGAGGCGCCCAGCTCATCCGGCAGCTGCACCGCCGTGTCGCCCCAGCGGTCGGCCGGCACCAGCGGCGTTTCCGCCGGCCCCAGCAGCCCGGCCGCGAGGCGGGTGACGGCCACCACCACGGTCTGGCCATCATGGCGCCGGGCGAAAGCGAGGACGTGCTCCGCCTGGGCGCCGGTGACCTCGAGGGGGATGTACTCGCCCTCGCCGAAGAGTGCCGGCAGGCGGGCGCGCAGGTTCAGGGCGCGCGACACGATCGCCTGCTTCACCCGCCCGTCGCGCCAGTGCGCCAGAAGGGCGGCGGGCTCGGCATGTTCGCGCTCGGCCGCCTGGCGGGCCTCGAAATCGACCGGGCGGCGGTTGTCCGGGTCCACCAGCGAGAAGTCCCAGAACTCCGTGCCCTGGTAGAGGTCGGGAATGCCCGGCGTCGTGCAGCGCAGGATCGTCTGCGCCAGGCCGTTCAGCGCGCCGGCGGGGCTGAGGCGCATGGCGAAGCCCGCGATCTCCTCGCGCATGCGGCTGGCGCGGCCTGGGGCCAGGATGTTGCGCAGGAACTCTTGGCAGGCACTCTCGTAGGCCTCGTTCGGCACGGCCCATTCGGAGCGGCGCTTGCCCTCGCGCAACGCCTTTTCCTGCCAGGCGGCGACGCGGGTGATGAGTGCCTCCACGCCCTTCTCGTCGGACGGGTCGAGGTCCAGCGGCCAGGCGCCCACAAGCGTCTGGTAGAGCATCAGCTCATCCGTCGCGTCCGGCGCCGGGCCGCCCTCGACCTCGCGCTTGAGGCTGTTGTTCAGGCGGGTCCAGCGGGCGAGTGCCGCCGCCCATTCCTCGGGCAGTTCCGAGATCACGGCCAGGCGGATGCGGTTGTCCTCGCCGCGCTTGTGGTCGTGCGTGGCGGTGGTGATCATCTCGCGCGGGAAGTGCTTCTGGCGCTCGCGGCAGGCGGCGTGGAAGGCGGCGGGACTCTCGGTGAAGTGGCTGGGCTCGGAGCCGACCTCGTTGCGCGAGATCAGCCGGCCATAGCGGTAGAAGGAGGTGTCCTCCACCGACTTCGCCGCCACCGGGGCGGAAAGCTGCTGGAAGCGCACCGCGGCGCGCCAGCGTTCGCGCCGCTGGTCAATCGGCAGCGAGCGCGGCAGCTCACCCCCCAGCCAGCTGTCGAGCAGATCGAGCAGCGGGCGCTGGGCGCGGCCGATGGTGCGGCGCGCGCCACTCAGCGCGCGGTCCAGGATGCGGCGGTCTTCCTCGCTGCGGCCGGCCGAGTTCACGTAGAGGCGGTACACCGGGAAATGAACCAGCACCTCGGCGACGGCGCGCCGCAGCGCGGTCAGCGTGAAGTCGCGGGTGGCGAGGTCGCGCGCGCCCACGCGATGCAGCGCGATGGCGGTGCCGTTCAGCTCGCTGGCCAGGTTCTCGCGCAGGATCTGGCGGCGGGCCTCGTGCGCCTCGTCCTCGAAATGGGCGGGGCGGCCGGTGAGGTCGTGCCAGAGCTCCGTCAGCGGCTTCTCGCCGGCCGGGTCGTGGAGGAGGCCGGCCACCTGGTCCATGAAGTTGTAGCCGGTGGTGCCGTCCACCATCCAGTCGCCGCGCAGGTGCTCGCGCGGGGCCAGGATCTTTTCGATCACCAGCAGCGGCTCGCCCTTGGGCGCGCCATCGGGGCGGTGCGGCGTTTCGTTGCGCAGGCGGCGGCGCAGCTTGCGGCAATAGGCGCGCGGGTCGGCCATGCCGTCCACGTGGTCCACGCGCACGCCGTCGATCTTGCCCTCACGATAAAGCTTGAGGATCAGCGCGTGGGTGGCGTCGAAGACCTCGGGCACTTCCTGGCGGAGCCCGCCGAGGCTGGTGACGTCGAAGAAGCGGCGCCAGTTGATCTCATCCGTCGCGGCGCGCCACCAGGCGAGGCGGTAGTTCTGCGCCTCGAACAACCGGTGCAGGCGCTCGTGTCCCGCGGGCGTCTTGGGGTCGAAGGCGGCGAGAACGGCCTCGATGCTGCGCTGACCTTCCGGCGTCGCGGCGTGGCGGGCCAGGGCGCCCCAGGCGAGGTCGGCCGCGGCGCGCACCGCTTCCTGGCGACCGGGCGTGCCGACGCCGGCGAAGAGCTGCGCCAGGCCGGAAAGCGAATCCTCGCCGGTGACGCGCAGCACGTTGTCGTAGGTCGGCGGCGCGATGGGGAAGCGGTGCTCGAAGTAGTGGGCAAAGAACTTGCCCGTCTCGGGCTCGAACTTCAGGGTCAGGTCGCCGGAATCCAGCACCGTGCCGTAGGGCGCGCCAAGGAAGGGCGCCAGCAGCTTGTTGTGCAGTGTGTTGTCGGACGGGTTCCAGTCGATGTCGAAGAAGGCGGCGTAGGGCGACTGCCGGCCCCACTCAAGGACATCGAGCCACCAGCGGTTGTCGGCGCCGCCGACGCCCATGTGGTTGGGCACGATGTCCAGGATCAGGCCCATATCCTCGGCATGGAGGGCTTCCACCAGCCGGTTCAGCGCTTCCTCGCCACCGAGTTCCGGATTGATCACGGTGGGATCGACGATGTCGTAGCCGTGCGTCGAGCCGGGACGGGCCTTGAGCAGCGGCGAGGCGTAGAGATGGCTGATGCCGAGCGCCTTGTAGTAGGGCACGAGCGGCACCGCGTGGTCGAGCGTGAAGTCCTTGTGGAACTGCAGCCGGGCCGTGGCGCGGGGGGTCTCGGGGATCACGTCCGGTTTTCTCCATGGCGCCCGGCGGCGAAGCGGCCCAGGCGTCGGTCACAATCGGGAAGGTCGAGCACTTCGGCCGCCACGGCGGGCAGGCGGCGGCGCCAGTTGGGGTGTTCGTCGGTGGTGCCGGGCAGGTTGGGCTGTTCCACCAGCCCCAGCGCGTCCTCCATCGGCAGCAGCGCCAGGTCGCAGGCGGCGAGGCCCACATGCGCCACCGCGGCGTCGGCGATGGTGGCGGCGTCGTCGGGTGCCGGCATCGGACCGTCGGCCGCGCCGCTCGACAGGAGGCTCCGCCACAGGTTCTCGCGGTCGTGCTCGCGCTCCTCGCGCTGCTCGGAGCCGTCGTTGCCTTTGCCCAGCAGGTGCAGCTTGGCGCGCCAGTCGATGTCGTTGCCGCACCACCAGCCGGCGGCGGTGGGAAGGTCGTGCGTCGTGGTCATCGCGGCGGCGTTGGCGGACCAGCTGGCGGGCGGGGTGAAGTTCTTGTCCTCGTCCTGCTCGAACCAGAGGACGCGCATGCCCAGCATGCTGATGTTGTCCAGCCGGTCGCGGAAGCCTTCCGGCACGGTGCCGAGGTCCTCGCCCACCACCACGGCCTCGTGCCGCTGGGATTCCAGCGCCACGAGGCGGAACATGTCGTCGGAGGGGAACTGCACGTAGGCGCCGTCCTTGGCCTCCGCCCCGTCGGGCACGACCCAGAGGCGCTGGAGGCCCATGGCGTGGTCGATGCGGATGCCGCCGGCGTGGCGCATGGAGGCGCGCAGCATTTCCAGGAAGGCGCCGTAGCCGCCGCCCTTCAGCCCCAGCGGCGAGAAGGCGGTGATGCCCCAGCTCTGGCCCAGCGGCGAGAAGATGTCGGGCGGGGCGCCAACGGTCAGGCCCTGCAGGGTTTCGCGCTGCCGGCTCCAGCTATGGCTGCCGCCGCGGTCGGTGCCCACCGCGAGGTCGGCGATCAACCCGATCCGGGCGCCCGCCTCGGTGGCGGCGCGCTGCGCATCCGCGAGGCCGCGATCGGCCAGCCATTGCAGGAAGACGTGGAAGCCGACCTCGCGCGCGTGGTCGCGGGCGAACTCCGCCACGGCGGGACCCGCCGGATCGCGGAACTGCGCCGGCCAGTCGCGCCATTCCCAGTGCTCCGGGTCCCGGGCGATGAGGTGGGCGTGCAGCGCCTCGAAGCGGGCATGGCTTTCCAGCGCCTCGCCGCCTTCCGCGCGGAAGCGCTCGAAATCGGCGTCGTGGGTGAAGTGGTCGAAGAGGGAGCGGAAGATCGCGAGGCGGGTGCGCGCGACCTCGGGCCAGTCCACCAGCTCCGTCGATTGCAGGGCGGCGTAGCGTTCGCCCAGGCCGGTGGCGGTCAGGGCGGCGCGAAAGGGAACCTCGCCCAGCGCCGCGGCCGGGTCGGCGTGGAGGACGTTGAGGAACAGGCGCGAGGAGGGCGCGTAGGGCGAGAAGCGGTCCGGATCGGCCGAGAACTGCGCGTGTACCGGGCTGATCGCCAGCGCGTCCGCTCCCTTGGTCGCGGCCGCTCGGGCGAACTGCGCCAGCGCCGTGAAGTCGCCGACCCCGCCGTCGCCCTCGCGCCGCAAGCCGTAGAGCTGGACCGACAGGCCCCAGGGGCGGTTGTCCCGGGGGCGTGCGTCACGATCCCCGCGCCGGCGGGCATCGGCGACCGAGAAGCAGCGGTCCGGCGCCACCGCCAGCGTGGTGTCGCGATCGCCCAGTTGCAGGCGGTGGTAACCCGGCGGCAGCTGCACGGCCAAGCGGAGCAGCGCGCCCTCGCGCTCGGCACGGCCGCTGACGGTTTGGCCGTCCTCCTGCGTGATCGTGAACTCCGGCGTGCCGGGAACGCCCAGCAGCACCGGCCGGTTCGCGGCGGCGGTGCAGAGCGGCGGCAGCTCCGCGGCCTGGCGCAGCCGTTCCCGGCTGTCGCGGATCGCCGCCGCGTCGTTGCTGGGCAGGCCCAGCGCCGTGAGGACGGTGCGGATCACCTCGGGCTCGGTGCGCTTCAGTTCGCCGCGCGCGTCCTGCCATTCGGCGGCGACGCCGGCATCCTCCGCGAGAGCGAGGAGGTCCCGGTCGGCGGGGGAAGGGTCGCTCATGGTCCGGAATTCTCTGGCAGGTCGAGCAGCGCCACGGTGCTGTGGGCCGGCAGGGTGCCGCCCGCCAACGCCTCGGCATCGCCCGGGTTGCTCTCGAAGAGGGTGCTGGCACCGCGGGCGGTCAGGCTGACGGGCTCGGCCCCGAGATTGGTGGCCAGCGTCAGCTCGGTGCCGTCGCCCAGGTGGTAGCGGGCGGTGACGGCCTTGGGCCCGACGGCCTCGGCGCCCAGCGAGGTCGCGCCGACGAGGCGGGGCATGATCTCGCGGTGGCGCAGCGCCAGCAGCTCACGGTGGAGGCGCAGCACGGTTGCGTGCTCGCCGGATGAGGCTTCCGCGAGGTCGGGGATCGAGGCGGTGAAGGTCGACTCCGCGTTGGGGTCGGGGATGCGCTCGCGCTTCTCCGGGTCCTGGAAGGCGGCGAACTTGGCGAACTCCTTGCGTCGGCCCTCGCGCACCGCGTCGGCCAGTTCCTGCGTCTGGAAGTCGGTGAAGAACAGGAAGGGCGCGCTGGCCGCCCATTCCTCGCCCATGAAGAGCATCGGGACCTGCGGCGCCAGCAGCAGCAGCGCCGTGGCGGCGCGAAGGGCTGCCGGCTCGGCCAGGGCGGGCAGGCGTTCCCCGAAGGCGCGGTTGCCGACCTGGTCGTGGTTCTGCAGGAACAGCACGAAGGCAGTGGGCGGCAGCTGCTTGCTGGGCTCGCCGCGCCGCTTGCCCAGGTGGGGCATCATCTCGCCCTGGAACAGGAAGCCGTCCTGCAGCACGCGGGCGAGCTTCTCGGCGCCGTTCTCGGCGAAGTCCTCGTAGTAGCTGTCCTTCTCGCCGGTCAGCAGCGGGTGCAGGACGTTGTGGCCGTCGTCGTTCCACTGCGCGTCGAACAGCGGCTGATCGGGCGTGGCGCGCAGCAGGCTGGCGGTGTTGCCCTCGTTCTCGAGCACGAGGTGGACGTGGCGGCCGGTGATTTCGCTGCGGATGCGCGCAGCGAGCTTGCGCAGCCAGCCCTGTTCCGAGATCGCGTGCACCGCGTCGAAGCGCAGACCGTCGAAGCGGAACTCGCGCAGCCAGTAGAGCGCGTTCTCCTCGAAGTAGCTCTGCACCGCGGGCTTCTTGAAGTCGATCGCGGCACCCCAGGGCGTGTGCTGGCCTTCGTCGAAGAAGGTCTTGGCATAGGCGTGCAGGTAGGCGCCGTCCGGGCCGAAGTGGTTGTACACCACGTCGAGGAAGACGCTGAGGCCCAGCGCGTGCGCCTCGTCGATCATGCGCTTGAGCGCGTCGGGCGTGCCGTAGGCGGCGTCGGGCGCGAAGGGCAGAACGCCGTCGTAGCCCCAGTTGCGATTGCCGGGGAATTCGTTGATCGGCATCAGCTCGACAGCGGTGATGCCCAGATCCTTCAGGCGGGGCAGCATCTCGCGGATGCCGTCGAAGCCGCCGCAGGTTCCGGCGTGCAGCTCGTAGAGCACGGTTTCGTGCCAGGGCCGGCCGCGCCAGTCCACCGTCTGCCAGCGATAGGAGGTGGGATCGGTGAGCTCGCTCGGACCATGGACGTCCTCGGGCTGGCGTCGCGAGGCCGGGTCGGGAACGCGCAGGTCATCGCCCACCGCGAAGCGGTAGCGTGCGCCGGGCCGGGCCGCGGCCTCGGTGCCGAACCAGCCGTCGCCTTCCGCCTTCATGGCGATGTCGTGGCCGTCGAGCTCCAGCGTCACGGCGGTGACGCTGGGGGCCCAGAGGCGGAAGCGGGCGTGCTGGCCGTCGGGCAGAAGCTGGGCGCCCCACTGCGTCGCCGGGGTGGAGGGGGATGAGGGCACGTCAGAAATCCTTGCGCCGAGCAGAAGAAGGGAATGGGCGGCCACGGCGACGTCGCGCTCACCGGCGGTGAGCAGGCGCTCCCGCGCTTCGGGCCGGGCGGTGTCGAGAAGCAGCTGCCAGGACAGCGTGGAGGGCGGCAGGGCGAAGCGACGCTCCGCCGCGCCGGGGTTCAGCAGCAGCAGCACGGCCTGGACCGTGCCGTCGGCACCCGCCTCGACGCGGCGCAGCACCAGGCACTGCTCGCTGCCGTGCTGCCAGTCGTTCGGTTGCAGGACCTGACCGGCGCGGTCGAACCATTCGGTGTCGCGCAGGCCGGGCGCCGGCTCCGTCCGGCCATGCGGGAAATGGTCGGGATGCAGCGGGGCCCAGCGGCGGCGCAGCCGGCGCAGCCGCGCCACGAACTCCGTCAGCGCGCGGCCCTCGGGCGAGGCGGCCTCGTTCCAGTCCACCCAGGAGGTGCTGTTGTCCTGGCAGTAGGCGTTGTTGTTGCCGCGCTGCGTGCGGTTCATCTCGTCGCCCGCCAGCAGCATCGGGGTGCCGGCGGAGAAGAACACCGTGGCGAGCAGGGCGCGCTGCACGCGGGCGCGTGTTTCGAGGATGGCGGCCTCGTCGGTCGGGCCTTCCACGCCCCAGTTGCGCGAATGGTTGTCGCCGTGGCCGTCGCGGTTGCCCTCGCCATTGACGAGGTTGTGGCGCGCCTCGAAGGACACGGCGTCGCGCAGGGTGAAGCCGTCATGCGAGGCGGCGTAGTTCACCGTGGCCCAGGGGCGGCGGCGGCGGCGGTCGAACAGCTCGCTCGAGGCGGTGAGGCGGGTCGCGATGCCGGGGCGCATCCCCGCGTCGCCCCGCCAGTAGCGCCGCACGTCGTCGCGGAACCGGTCGTTCCATTCCGCGAAGCCCGGCGGGTGGTTGCCGAGCTGGTAGCCGCCGGGGCCGAGGTCCCAGGGTTCCGAGATCAGTTTCACGCGCGACAGCACCGGGTCCTGGCGGATGGCGTCGAAGAAGCCGCCGTTCGGGTCGAAGCCGTCGCGTTCGCGCCCCAGAACGGTGCCGAGGTCGAAGCGGAAGCCGTCGACGTGATAGGTCGTGACCCAGTGGCGCAGGCTGTCCATCACCATCTGCAACACGCGCGGGTGGCGCAGGTTGACGGTGTTGCCGCAGCCGGTGTCGTTCACGTAGTAGCGGGGGTTGTCGTCGCCCAGCCGATAGTAGGAACGGTTGTCGAGGCCGCGCCAGCTCAGCGTGGGGCCGAGCTCGCTGCCCTCGGCGGTGTGGTTGTAGACGACGTCGAGGATCACCTCGATCCCGGCCGCGTGGAGGCGGCGGACGGCGACCTTCATCTCGCGCACGGAGTTGTTGCTGAGGTAGGCGGGCTCGGGTGCGAAGAAGCCCAGGGTGGAATAGCCCCAATAGTTGCGCAGGCCCTTTTCCACCAGGAAGCGGTCCTGCACGAAGGCGTGCACCGGCAGCAGTTCCACCGCGGAAACGCCGAGCTTGAGGAAATGCTCGATCATGTCCGGGTCGGCCAGGCCCGCGAAGGTGCCGCGCTGGCGGGCGGGGATGCTGTCGCGCCCGATCGTCAGGCCCCGCAGGTGCGCCTCGTAGATGACGGTGTCGCGCCAGGGCGTTTCGGGGTGGCGCTCGTCGCCCCAGGTGAAGCCCTCATCCACCACCACGGCCTTGGGCATGGCGGCGGCGCTGTCGCGGCGATCGAAGCTCAGGTCGGCGCGCGGATGCCCGACGCGAAAGCCGTAGAGCGCATCGGACCAGGCGACCTGCCCAAGCAGCTTGCGCGCGTAGGGGTCGAGCAGAAGCTTGTGCGGGTTGAAGCGGTGGCCGCGCTCCGGCTCGTAGGGGCCGTGGGCGCGCAACCCGTAAACGAGGCCGGGCTGCGCACCGGGCAGGTAGCCGTGCCACACCTCGTCGGTGCATTCCGGCAGGGTGAAGCGCTCGACCTCCTTGCGGCCGGAGGCGTTGAAGATGCACACCTCGATCCGCTCCGCATGGGCGGAGAAGACCGCGAAGTTCACGCCCAGCCCGTCCCAGTGCGCCCCCAGCGGATAAGGGCGCCCGGGGTCGAGACGGTCCGGACGCGCGGCCATCAGGCGCCCGGCAGGCTGGCGGGCGCGGCGGTGGGCAGCGGGGCGGTGGACAGCACCACCGTCGCCAGCGGCGGCAGGGTCAGCAACAGGGAATGCTCCTGCCCGTGCGAGGCGATGGCCTCGGCCTCCACCGTGCCGCCATTACCCATGTTGCTGCCGCCGTAGCGCGCCGCGTCGGTGTTGACGATCTCGTGCCAGGTGCCCTCGGACGGCACGCCGATGCGGTAGTTCTCGCGCGGCACGGGCGTCATGTTGCACACCACCAGCACCGGCGCGTCGCCCCACTCGCCCCAGCGGTAGAAGGCGAAGACGCTCTGGTCGCGGTCGTCGCCGATCACCCAGGAAAAGCCGTCGGGCGAGGTGTCGCGCCGGTGCAGCGCCGGCACCGCGCGGTAGGCGGCGTTGAGGTCGGCCACGAGGTCCTGCACGCCGGCATGGCCCGGATCGTCGAGCAGGTACCAGGGCAGCGAGATGTCGTGGTTCCACTCGGTGGGTTGGGCCAGCTCGATGCCCATGAAGATGAGCTTCTTGCCGGGATGCGACCACATGAAGCCGAGATAAGCGCGCAGGTTGGCGCGCTTCTGCCAGGCATCGCCCGTCATCTTGCCGAGCAGCGAGCCCTTGCCATGCACCACCTCGTCGTGGCTCAGCGGCAGGACGAACCGCTCGGAAAAGGCATAGACCAGGCCGAAGGTCATCTGGTCGTGGTGCCAGCGGCGATTGATCGCGTCTTCCTGCATGTAGTGGAGCGTGTCGTGCATCCACCCCATGTTCCACTTGTAGTGGAAGCCCAGGCCGCCCTCCTCGACGGGGCGCGTGACGCCCGGCCAGGCGGTGGATTCCTCGGCGATCATCAGCGCGCCCGGGCAGCGCTCGTTCACCACCGTGTTCATCTCGCGCAGGAAGGCCACGGCCTCGAGGTTCTCGCGCCCGCCATACTGGTTGGGCACCCACTCGCCGTGCTTGCGGGAATAGTCGCGGTAGAGCATCGACGCCACCGCATCCACGCGCAAGCCATCGACGTGGTAGTGCTCCAGCCAGTGGAGGCCGGACGCGATCAGGAAGCCGCGGACCTCGTTGCGGCCGAAATTGTAGATCAGCGTGTTCCAGTCCTGGTGGAAGCCTTCGCGCGGATCCGAGTGCTCATACAGTGCGGTGCCGTCGAAGCGGCCCAGCCCGTGCGCGTCGGTCGGGAAATGCGCCGGCACCCAATCCAGGATCACGCCGATGCCGGCCTGGTGGCAGCGGTCCACGAAGCGGGCGAAGCCGTCGGGCGTGCCGAAGCGCGCGGTGGGCGCGAAAAGGCCCAGCGGCTGGTAGCCCCAGGAGCCGCCGAAGGGGTGCTCCATGATCGGCAAGAGCTCGACATGGGTGAAGCCCATGCGGGTGAGGTAGGGGATCAGCCGGTCCGAAAGCCCGTCCCAGTCCGGTGCCTCGTTGCGGTCGCTCTTCCACCAGGAGGTCGGGTGGACCTCGTAGATCGCCATCGGTGCGTCCGGGGCGCCGGCGGCAGCGCGGCGCGCCATCCATTCCGCATCGCCCCAGCTATGGGGCGCCGGGTCCACCACGATGGAGGCAGTGGCTGGTGCCAGCTGCGCGGCCAGCGCCACCGGATCGGCCTTGAGCGGCTGGATCCTGCCGTCATGGCCGCGGATCTCGTACTTGTAGACGGTGCCGGGCGTCAGGCGCGGGATGAACAGCTCCCACACGCCGGCCTCGACGCGCTGGCGCATGACGTTGCGGCGGCCGTCCCAGGAGTTGAAGTCGCCCACCACCGAGACGCGCTGCGCGTTGGGGGCCCAGACGGCGAAGCGGACGCCGGGCACGCCGTCGACCGTGGTGGCCTGGGCACCGAAGACCTTGCCCAGCTCGCGGTGGCGGCCCTCGGCGAAGAGGTAGAGGTCCATCTCGCCCAGCTGCGGGCCGAAGCTGTAGATGTCCTCGGCCTCCTGCACGCCGCCCGGCCACTGGATGCGCAGGCGATAGGGGACCTCGCGGCTCACCGGCCCTTCGAACAGGCCGGCGGGATCGGTCTGCTGGAGGCTGGCCAGCACCTCTTCGCCCTCGCGGGCCACGACCTCGACGGTCTGGGCACCGGGCAGAAAGGCGTGGACCCAGCCGCCATGGGGGCCGAGCACGGCGAAGGGATCGCCGTGGCGCCCCTCGATCAGGGCGCGGGCGTCGGCTTCACTTCGCATCGGGGATCAGCCTCTCGACGATCGCGGCCAGGCCGCGCAGGGGCAGGGGAAGCCAGGCGGGCCGGTTGGCCGCCTCGTAGCGGATCTCGTAGGCCGCCTTCTCGATCAGGAAGAGGTCGAGCAGCGCCTGTTCGCTCGCCTCCGGTGCCCAGCGGTTCGGGGCGGCACGCTCCACCGCGCGATAGGCCTGGAGGAAGGCGTCGGAGGCCTCGCCCCGGAAGCGTTCCAGCAGCGCCATCCGGCGCTCCGGCGGGGCGGCGTCGCCCGCACCGGTGACGCCGGTCTGCGCCGCGGCCGCGGCGGCGTAGTCGAAGGAGCGCAGCAGGCCCGCCACGTCGCGCAGCGGCGAGCCCTTGGCGCGGCGTTCCTCCAGCGAGCGCGCGGGCTCGCCCTCGAAGTCCACGATCACGGCGTCGCCCTGCGAGACCAGCACCTGGCCCAGGTGGAAGTCGCCGTGGACGCGGGTCTTCAGCGCGCCGGCCGCGGACTGCGCCAGGCGGCCGACCACCTCGCGCAGCGCCTCGGCCTGGGAGACCAAGCGCTGCGCCAGCGCGGCGTCGGCCTCGTTCAGGTCGCGCACCTGCCGCAGCAGATCGAGCGCCGGGTCGAGCTGCGCCAGGGCACCGTCGCGCCAGGCGGCACGGTCGGCTTCCTCCGCTTCCGCCGGCGAGAAGGCCGGGTTGGCGGAGGGGCGGGCCAGCACGGCGTGCAGTTCGGCCAGCCGGCGGCCGAGGGCGGAAGCGAAGCTGAGATAGCCCGCGAAGACGTCCTGCGCCGGGTTGTCCGACAGCGCGGCCTCGTCCACCGCGCGGCCCAGCCAGTCCAGCGTCCAGCCCCAGCCGTCGCCCTGGTTACGCACGAAGCCCTGCAGCAGCATCAGCGTCACGGGAGTGCCGTCGGGTGCGGTGCGAACCACCTCGCCCAGCAGCGGCGCGATGTTCTCGAAGCCCGCCTCCGTCAGGTGGCGGGTCATTTCCGCTTCCGGGTGGATGCCCAGCGCCAGCTTGCGGATGATCTTGAGCACCAGCTGGTCGCCGATGATCATGGAGGAGTTCGACTGCTCGGCCGACAGGCGGCGCAGCTCAGGCTCCGCCGGCAGTTCCATTGCCCCGAGGCGGTCGCTGCCGATGAAGCGGATCGTGCCGTCCTCGCTGTCCACCGAGGCGCCGTTGCGGAAGTTCTCGACCGCGCCGCGGGCGAAGTCGTCGGAGGCGAAGGCGTCGGTCAGGTAGCCGACGCGGCGCACCTGCCGGACCCGCGACACCGCGAGCTGATAGGCCAGCGGGCTGGCGCTGTCGTCATCCTCCACCGCGGCGAGCGGCAGGCAGTAGCGCTCGGTGCGGCCGGGCAGCTTCGCCTCGATCTCGGCCAGCAGCACGTAGCGGGCGCCCGGCATCGGCGCCATGGCGCGGAGTGCCACGCCTTCCAGCGCCTCGCCCTTGGCGGCGAACCAGCGGCGCTTGGGCAGGTAGCTGGGCAGCACTTCGCGCTCCAGCTCCCGCTTCTGCGCTTCGCCGAAGGCCGTGGCGGTGGCGGGGAAGACCAGGGTGCGCAGGTCGGGCAGCGGCTCGGGCGCCTTGACGTGCCAGGGCGGCAGCGCCTGCTCGGTGGCCAGCACGAACCAGTAGAAGCCGTAGGGCTGGATGGTCAGCAGGTAGGTGAGCTGCCCGATCGGCGGGAAGGCGGTGCCGCCCAGCATCTCCACCGGCACGCGGCCGGCGAAGGCGGACAGGTCCAGCTCCACCGCCTGCGCCGCGCGGCTGAGGTTGAAGACGCACAGGATGGTCTCGCCCTCGTGCTCGCGCAGGTAGGCCAGCACCTTGCGGTTGCCGGGATAGAGCAGCCGCATCTCGCCGCGACCGAAGGCGCGGGACCGCTTGCGGGTGGCCAGCATCCGCCGCGTCCAGTTGAGCAGCGAGTGCGCGTCGCGCATCTGCGCTTCAACGTTCACCGCGTCGAAGCCGTAGAGCGGATCCTGGATGGCCGGCAGCACGAGGCCGGCGGGGTCGGCCTTGCTGAAGCCGCCGTTGCGGTCGGGGCTCCACTGCATCGGCGTGCGCACGCCGTCGCGGTCGCCGAGATAGATGTTGTCGCCCATGCCGATCTCGTCGCCGTAGTAGATCACCGGCGTGCCGGGCATGCTCATCAGCAGCCCGTTCATCAGCTCGATGCGGCGGCGGTCACGCTCCAGCAGCGGGGCCAGGCGGCGGCGGATGCCGAGGTTGATGCGCGCGCGCTTGTCGGCGGCGTAGGTGTTCCAGAGGTAGTCCCGCTCCCGATCGGTGACCATCTCCAGGGTGAGCTCGTCGTGGTTGCGCAGGAAGATCGCCCACTGGCAGCCCTCGGGGATGTCCGGGGTCTGGCGCAGGATGTCGCTGATCGGGAAGCGGTCTTCCTGGGCGATCGCCATGTACATGCGCGGCATCAGCGGGAAGTGGAATGCCATGTGGCATTCGTCGCCCTGGCCGAAATACTGCTGCGTGTCCTCGGGCCACATATTGGCCTCGGCCAGCAGCATGCGGTCGGGGTATTCCTCGTCGACCTTGCGGCGCAGGATCTTCAGGATCTCGTGCGTTTCGGGCAGGTTCTCGTTGGTGGTGCCGTCGCGCTCGATCAGGTAGGGCACGGCGTCGAGGCGCAGCCCGTCCACGCCGGCGTCGAGCCAGAAGCGCATGGTGTTGAGCACTTCCACCATGACGCGCGGGTTGTCGAAGTTCAGGTCCGGCTGGTGCGAGTAGAAGCGATGCCAGAAATAGGCTTTGGCTTCCTCGTCCCAGGTCCAGTTCGACTTCTCGGTGTCGAGAAAGATGATGCGCGTGCCGCTGTACAGGTCGTCACGGTCGGACCACACGTAGTAGTCGCGCTCCGGTGAGCCCGGCGGCGCCTTGCGGGCGGCCTGGAACCAGGGGTGCTGGTCGCTGGTGTGGTTGATCACCAGCTCGGTGATGACGCGAAGCCCGCGGCGATGCGCCTCGTCGATGAAGCGGCGCGCTTCCTCCATGGTACCGTAATCGGGGCTGACATCCCGGTATTCCGAGATGTCGTAGCCGTCGTCACGGCGCGGCGAGGGGTAGAAGGGCAGCAGCCACAGCGTGTCGACGCCGAGTTCCGCGATGTAGTCGAGCTTCTGGATCAGCCCAGCGAAGTCGCCGATGCCGTCGTTGTTGCTGTCGAAGAAGCTCTTGATGTGCAGCTGGTAGATGACCGCGTCGCGGTACCAGTGGGGGTCTTCGGACATCGTCATCTCGTGTTCTCAGGTGCCGGCCGGGCGCACGCGCCAGATGGCGAAGGGAAGGTCGTTGGGGTCGAGGCGCAGGTGCTGCGTCTTGCCCTCGAAGCGGAAGCGGTGGCCGCGCATCAGGTCCTCCGCCTCCAGCACGCCGTTGTCGGGCAGGCCCCACTCCCAGAGCGGAACCTCGAAGCTGGCATCCTGCACGTTGAAGGGGTCCATGCTGATCGCGACCAGCAGGCAGTTGGCGCG
Organism: Roseomonas elaeocarpi; assembly: GCF_042433915.1. Taxonomy (NCBI): domain Bacteria; kingdom Pseudomonadati; phylum Pseudomonadota; class Alphaproteobacteria; order Acetobacterales; family Roseomonadaceae; genus Roseomonas; species Roseomonas elaeocarpi. The sequence continues at coordinate 346,503 of NZ_JBHLUN010000006.1, forward strand.
GTCCGGCGTGTTCTTGCCGAAATACAGGACGTTGTCGTTGAAGGCGTTGTGGAAGCGCGCGTTGAGGTGCGTCTGCAGCGCCGGGTTCTCGCGCCGGATGCTGTTCAGGCGCGTGATCTCGGCCACGATGTTGCCGGGGCGCTCGTAGTCCCAGGCGCGGATCTCGTACTTCTCGCTGTCGAGGTATTCTTCCTTGCCCGGGACCGGCGTGGCGTCGCACAGCTCGAAGCCGTTGTAGACGCCCCACAGACCCGACAGCGTGGCGGCCAGCGCCGCGCGCAGGAGGTGCGCCGGGCGGCCGCCGGTCTGCAGGAAGCGCGGATTGATGTCGGGCGTGTTGACGAAGAAATGGGGGCGGAAGAAGTCGCGCGGCGCGGTGGTCGCGAGCTCCGTCACGTAGTCCTGCATCTCCGCCTTGGTGTTGCGCCAGGTGAAGTAGGTGTAGCTCTGCGAGAAGCCGGCCTTGGCCAGGCGGTACATCACCTTCGGGCGGGTGAAGGCCTCGCTGAGGAAGATGCTGTCGGGGTACTTCGCCTTGATGTCGGCGATCATCCATTGCCAGAAGGGCAGCGGCTTGGTGTGCGGGTTGTCGACGCGGAAGGTACGGATGCCGCGGTCTGCCCAGAACATCACCGCGTCGCGCAGCGCCACCCACAGCGAGGGCTTGGCGCCTTCGGCGTAGAAGTCGACGTTGACGATGTCCTCGTACTTCTTGGGCGGGTTCTCGGCGTAGCGCAGCGAGCCGTCCGGGCGCCAGTCGAACCATTCGGGATGCTCGCGCAGCCAGGGATGGTCCGGGGCGCACTGGATGGCGAAGTCCATTGCCAGCTCCAGCCCGTGCTCCACGGCCGCGAGGCGCAGCGCCTCGAAATCCTCGAAGGTTCCGAGCTCGGGGTGCAGCGCGTCGTGGCCACCGGCCTCGGAGCCGATGGCGTAGGGGCTGCCCGGATCGTTCGGGCCGGGCGTGAGGGTGTTGTTGCGGCCTTTGCGGTTCTTGTGCCCGATCGGGTGGAAGGGCGGGAAGTAAAGGACGTCGAAGCCCATCGCCTTGACGCGCGGCAACTGGGTGATGACGTCGCGGAAGGTGCCGTGGCGGTTGACGTCGCCGCTCTGGGAACGGGGGAAGATCTCGTACCAGCTGGCGAAGCTGGCCGCGGTGCGCTCGGCATCGACGGGGAAGGGGCCGGCGCGGAAGCGGTGCGGGCGGTCGTCGGCGGTTGCCATCAGCGCGGCGGTGTCGGCAGAGAGCAGCATCGTCAGCCGCTCGCCATCCGGGGCGTTCACCAGCGCGGCCGCCAGGGATTGCAGCCCGGCCTGGGCGTCCGAGGCACGCTCGGCCGCGGCGGCCACCAGCAGGCGGCCTTCCTCGAGCTCCAGGTGGATCGGCACGCCGGCCGCGTGCTTCTTGGTCACCTCGTCGCGGAAGGCCTCGAAAACGTCGATCCAGCCTTCCACCGCGAACTGATGGAGGCCCAGGCGCTCCAGCGGGAAGCTCGCGGTCCAGCGGTCGTTGGGCAGGGCACGCAGGCGGACCTCGTGCCAGTTCTCCTCATCCGCCGCGCGCCAGAGCAGGGCAGCGGCCAGCTTGCCGTGGCCATCGGTGAAGACGTCGGCCTCCACGGTCACGAGCTCGCCCACCGTGCGCTTGGCGGGGAAGGCGCCCTCGTCCACCGCCGGCGTCACGGCCTCGATGGCGATGCGGGGCCACTCGACCGCGGCCGCGGCCGGGATTCGCGCGGGTTCGGGGATCAGCACGGGCACCCCGCGGCCGGTGCGCAGGGTGCGGACCTCGCCCGGTTCCAGCGTCACCGGGGTGCCGGGTGTCAGGTCGCGCTCAAAGGTGCCGAGCATGCCGCCCAGCATCGGCAGCAGCGTTTCGGGCTGCAGCGTGGCGGCGACGCGCAGGCTGGAGTTCACGAGGATCAGCGTGGCGCCCCCGGCCGCGCGGGCATCCGCCCCGTCGACGCGCAGCAGCGCCGTGACGGCGGCACCCGGGGCGGTGAGCTGTTGCAGCGCCCCGCCGGCGCCCCGCGCGGCGGCGGCCACGGCGTTGGCGGCGCGGAGGTCTTCCGACAGGTCATAGGGCGCGTGCTCGCGCAGCCACTGCCAATCCCCCGGGCGGCCTTGCGCGGCGTCCAGCGGCGTGCGGGCGCCGAACTCGAAGCCCATGGGCACCAGCAGCCCGTCACCGAAGGCGGCGGCGAAGGCCAGCGCGCGGCGCGCGGTGCGGGCGCGCAGCACCGGGTCGCCCTGGTCCGCCGCCACGCGCGCGCCGGTGGGCGCTTCCGGAAAGGCCACGGGCGGCGCCACGGCGAGCAGCGCCTCGCGCTCCTCCATCAGCCAGGGCGAGGCGTAGTCCCACCAGGCGGCCGAGGAGGCGGTGGCGGCGAAGCCCAGCCCGCGCAGCGCCGCGAGGTCGGAGCGCGCGGTGCCCACCGTCCAGGCGATGAAGCGGCAGTCCGGCACCGCGGCGATGAGGCGGCGCCAGGTGTCGGGCGGCACGGCGGCCGGCATCTCGCAGCGGAAGGCTGCGACGCCGGCGGCGGCCCAGCGTCGCAGCCGGTCCTCCCACCAGCCGATCAGCCCATCATGGTGCAGGTCGGTTTCCACCGTGCCGCGCAGCGCGGGCAGCTCGCGCGGGTCGGCGCGCCCGGCGCCGTTGTCGCGGAACCAGCCCGGCTCCTGCGTGCGCAGGGTGTGGTCGTCGGCGAAGCGGTTCAGCACGAGGTCGAGCGTGAGCGTCAGCCCGGCCTCGCGCGCGGCGGCGGCGATGCGGGCGATGGCGTCGGTGCCGTCGCCAGGCGCTTCCAGCAGCGGGTGGGCGCGGTCGTGGTCCGACACGAAGAAGGGGTGGCCCGAGCGCCCGGGCGCCAGCGGCGGCGGCATGGCGACGGCGCGGAAGCCCAGCGCGGCGATGCGTTGGAGCTCACCCGACCAGTCCCGCAAGGGGCCCAGCAGCGAGGGGAGCAGGTAGTAGGTGGACGGCTCAGTGCGGGTGGCGTCGGTCATGAATTCCCAGGGCGCTTCCGTGTGGCCGACCGCGGGGCGATCGACGGCTGAGGACAAAGGTTCATTGCAGGCAGGGCGGGCCCGGCCAAGCGACGAACCCCGCAACAGCGCGTGAGGCGCGTGAGGGGTTCGAGGGTGCAACGCGGGCTTCGTGGATCGGTTGTCCGCCGGCGGGAGGATAGTTCCGTGAACCGCCCCGGCGTGGCGGGGCTGGGCACGGCCGGTTCGCTTCCGGATGCGGGGCGGGCGCGCGGGCGCGGCGGCGGGCCCGCGCACGGCCTGCCGCCGGCGCTGCTGGCGCGGGCCAAAGTGGAGGGGGCGCAGACGGTCAGGCCGGACGGTCAGCGGGGCGGAGGCTCGTCAGACCGGGAGAATAACCGCGGCGGGGTGCGGGGTATGACCCGTCCACCACGCCGGGGCATGGCCGTGGCAGCCAGAGATCACCCGCGCGGCGGCGGGTGAGCGGCGCTCAGCCGGCGGGGGCGCGATCGGCCAGCCAACGCGCCAGCCTGTCCGGTGCCTCGCGCAGCGCGGCTTCGGGGCCGCAATAGGAGAAGCGCAGGAAGCTGTGGCCGCGGTCGGGGTCGAAGTCCACGCCCGGCGTCGCGGCGATGCCGGCTTGGGCCAGCATCTCGGCGCAGAAGGTGACGCTGTCGTTGGTGAGATTCGACACGTCACACCACAGGTAGAAGGCGCCGTCCGCCTCGGCGATGCGGCGGAAGCCCAGCGTGGGCAGCGCGCCCAGCAGCGCGGCGCGGTTGCGGGCGTAGGCGTCGCGGTTCGCGTCCAGCTCGGCGGTGCAGTCGAAAGCGGCCTCGGCCGCCACCTGCGACACGTGGGGGGCGGAGATGAACATGTTTTGCGCCAGGCACTCCACCGGGCGGACGAGGTCCTCGGGCAGCACCATCCAGCCGATGCGCCAGCCGGTCATGGAGAAGTACTTGCTGAAGCTGTTCACCACCACGGCGCTCTCGCTGAAGGCGGCCGCCGTGGCCTCCTCCATGCCGTAGCTGAGGCCGTGGTAGATCTCGTCCGAGATCAGCCGGACACCGTTCTGGTGGCACCACAGCGCGATCGCGCGCAGTTCCTCCGGCCGCAGCATCGTGCCGGCCGGGTTGCAGGGCGAGGCCACGATCAGGCCTGCGGGGCGCGGGTCGAGCCGTTCCAGCATCGCCACCGTCGGCTGGAAGCGGGTGTACGCGTCGCAGGGCAGCACCTGCGGGCGCATGCCCAATGCTGTGAGGATATTGGCGTAGGGCGGGTAATAGGGTGCCGCCATGGCCACGGTGTCGCCGGGGTCGAAGGCGGCCAGGAAGGCCAGCGGAAAGGCGCCCGAAGCGCCCACCGTGACGGCGATGCGCCCCGGCGCCACGGGGCAGCCGTAGCGCTGGGCGTAGTGCAGCACCAGGCGTTCGCGCAGGCTGCGGCGGCCGAAGGCCTCGGTGTAGCCCATCGGCTCGCCGGCCAGCAGGGCGCGGGCCGCGGCCTCGGCCGCGCCGCGCGGGGCGCCGGTGCCGGGCTGCCCGACCTCCATGCGCAGGATCGCGGGGGCGCCCGGGGGCAGCGCCGCCGCGCGCGCGTTGGCGGCGGCGATCACGTCCATCACCAGGAAGGGTGGCGCCTCGGCGCCGCGTCCGACCTTCAGCAAGCGCCCGGCTCCCGTTGCAGCTCTCAGTTCCCCCGGTTCACCACGGCCAGTCCGCCGCCGCGCGGGTCCACCGCCGCCTGGCAGCTGGTGGGCTCGGTGGGCAGGTAGCCGGGGCAGCCGATCGCCACGCCGCGCGCGGGCTCCGGCGCCGCGGCCAGGGCGTCGCGCAGGATGCCGCGCCCGGCGAGCGAGGGCACCATCGGCACCGCCACCGCCATCGGGGCGGCTTCCTGGCCGGAGCCCGCGCCGGCGTAGCGGAAGGCCTTCACGTTGCTGTTGCTGACCAGCACGGCCGAGAGCAGCGGCGGCGCGATGGCGCCGCGCGGCGCGGGGGCCAGCAGGAAGCCGAGCCCGGGCAGGGTGCGGCCGGTGCCGAACAGGTTGTTCATGCTGAAGGCGCAGCTCACGGCGCCGCCGTCCGGGTCGGCCACCGTCAGCGAGGTCGAGGCGGGCAGGGCGCCCGTCGAGCCGCCGGCCGGCGGGTTGGCGAGCAGCGTTGCCGGGTCGCCGCCGGCCCGCGCGCCGGCCGCCACCGACAGCGCGGTGTTCTGCGCCGCGGCCGGCGAGGCGCCGGCGCGCAGGGCGTTGAAGGCGGCCGCGGCGGCGAGGCCGCCATCAGCCGGTGGCGGCAGGAAGGAGGCCACGTCGTTGCCCACCGCGACATTGATCGGGGTGGTCAGGCGCGGCAGGGCGTCGCGCAGGTCGGCCACCCGCAGGCCGCCGCCGGCCGCCACGGAGGCCTCGGCGATGCGCTGCGCCAGGGCGCCCTGGTGGAAGTCGCCCACGCCCAGGGTGCGCAGGCGGCCCAGCGTGGTGGCGAGGTCGGGCTGCACGATCTGCGCGCCCGTGCCCGTGGCGCCCTCGAACACGGCGCGCGAGCGCGGGTCCACCAGCAGCGAGGGGCCGACGGTGGCGAGGTCGGCGGCGAGCGTCGGCGACACCTGCGCGCCGAAGCGGGCGAGCTGCTCGGCCGGCGCCACCATCTGTTCGAAGGGCAGGCGGCCCATCCGGGCGTGCACGGCGTAAAGGCCGCGCGCCATCAGTGGCACGGCGGCCGGGCGATCGGCACCGGGGGCGTTCTGCGCCGGGGCGGCGGCCGGGAAGACGATGGCGTCGGTGGTGCCGCGGCGCGGGTCGAAGACGAGGCAGGCGCCGCCCCCCCCCAGCCCGGCGCGGGAGGGCAGCGTCACGGTCATCACCAGGCCTGCCGCCACGGCCGCGTCGGCGGCGCTGCCGCCGGCCGCCAGGATGTCGCGCGCCACCAGCGCCGCGCGCGGGTCCTCGCTGGCCACGGCACCCGCGAAGCCGGTGACGTAGCCCGGCTCGCCCGGCCGTGGGCCGGAACCGGTCAGGCCCAGCGCCGAGGTGACCTGGTTGATCGAGGAGCAGCCCGACAGGACCAGCAGCGCGGCAAGGGCGGAGACGGCACGCCGCGCCCGTGGGAGCGCGGTTGGGAGCGAGGTGCCGGCACGGGCGGGCTGGGGGTGGGCGGCCAAGGGGTGGGCGGCCAGGGGCCGAGGGCTCGCCTCACCCGCCTTGGGGGTGCTGCCTCGCCGTGGTCGTGCCATCGCCATGCTGATGCCCCTGCTCCTCAAAGAAGCCGCCCCGCCAGACACGGGCTGCGGTGTTGTGCGGAGGGTCGGTTCCGCGCGGGGCCGCGGTGCCCGGCCGGATTCGCCGTTTCCGGCCGAACCGGAAGCGCCCCCCTGCCAGGACCTGCCCCAGAGCGCGCATAAACGCCTTCCCGAAGGGCAGCAACCTCGGGCCGGCGCCCCGCCTCTGGCCGCCTGCCACCTCGTGACGTGTGGGGCGTGGGGTTCCGGATGGGGCAGGATGCCAAGGGGGCTGCGAGGAGGAGGGCCAAGAGACTGTCAGGGGGCTTGCGCCGCAACTCGGGGCGTTCCGCGCGTTGTTGCAGCGGCAACCGTGATTTCGATGCCTCGCGCCGGCGGTTTCCGCCAGGGGCGTGAGCGCGGAGGCCTTGTGCCTCTGGCCCTCGCGGCCCGATCAGGCGTATGCGACCATCAGGGTGCGAATCCTGAGATAGCCACGGAACCGGAGAGTTTTTGATGACCGCCAAGACCGAGAAGAAGCCCGCCGAGAAGAAGGTCGCGGAGAAGACCACCGCGGAAAAGAAGCCCGCCGGCAAGAAGGTGGATGCCCCCGCGAAGGGCGCGAAGCCGAACGCCCTGCAGCAGCCGCTGCAGCCCTCGCCCGAGCTGGCCGAGGTCGTGGGTGAAGGCAAGCTCGCGCGCGGTGAGGTGGTCAGCAAGGTCTGGGAATACATCAAGGCCAACAAGCTGCAGAACCCGAAGGACGGGCGCGAGATCCTGGCCGACGACAAGCTGAAGAAGATCTTCGGCAAGGATAGCGTCACGATGTTCGAGATGAACAAGCACATCGCGCAGCACCTCAAGTAACCGGCGGACGCCGTCGCGACGGCAGGTCACCAACGGGCGCCGCGACGGCGCGGGGCCGCTTCCGGGGCGGCCCTTTCCGTTTCTGGTCCGGCCGCTCCCGGGTTAGCCGTTCCGGGCCTACCGTCCTGGGGTCGGCCGTTTCCAAGCCTGCCGTTTCCGGGCTGGCGGCGTCCGGAGCGGTGGCGATCGGCCTTGCGTCGGGCCGGCAAGCGCTGTTCCACTCGGCCCGAACGGAGACCGCGATGATCAGGACCCTGTTGGCCGGCGGTGCCGCCGTGCTGCTTTCCCTCGGCCCCGCGACGGCGGCCGAGTTCACCGCGGCGCAGCGCAGCGAGATTGTGGCGATCCTGCGCGACGCGCTGCGCAGCGATCCCTCGATCCTGCGCGACGCCGTTACGGCCATGCAGCAGGCCGAGCGCAGCGACCAGGCCAAGGCGCAGGGCGCGGCGATCCTGGCGCACGCGGACGCGCTGCTGCGTGACCCGGCCGATCCCGTTCTGGGCAACCCTCGCGGCAACGTGACGGTGGTGGAGTTCTTCGATCCGCGCTGCGGCTACTGCAAGATCATGGCGCCCGCGATGGCGGAGCTGCTGGCGAGCGACGGCAATGTCCGGCTGGTGATGAAGGACATTCCCGTGCTGGGGCCCAACAGCGTCGTGGCCTCTCGCGCGCTGCTGGCCGCCATGCGGCAGAACAAGTACGCGCCCTTTCACGAGGCGCTGATGCGCCTTCGTACGGAGCCGACCGAGGCGGTGCTGCAGGCCGAGGCCGGCAAGATCGGCATCGACTGGGCCCGGCTGCGCCGCGACATGGACGATCCGGCGATCCAGGCGCGGCTGGACACCAACCTGCGCCTGGCGCAGGCCCTGTCGGTCGAGGGCACGCCGGCCCTGGTGATCGGCTCCGAGATGGTGCAGGGCGCGACCGACCTGCCGTCGCTGCGCCAGCTCGTGGCGCGGGCCCGGGCGGAAGGCTAGGTGCCCGGCGCCGCAGGCCGGGTGCTCGACGCCTACATGCCCGGCGCTGCAAAGTGGGTACTCGACGCCGCAGGCTGGGCGTCCGTGCTGCGGGCTAGGCGCTCAGCGCCGCAGCCTGGTCCAGTGCCGCGGCTTCCGAGAAGCGGAACAGCGGCGCGCCGACGAAATCATGCGCGCCGACATGGGTGAGCGAGCCTTCCGTGTCGAGCCAGATCTTGCCGCCGATCGCCCGCCAGCGATGGCAGAAGGTGTAATCCTCGCTGAGGTAGGTTCCGGTTTCCGGATCGATCACGCAGTCGAACAGGGCGTAGCCCTCACCGGCTGAGGCGCCCGTACCGGTATGGGCGTGGATGCCGCGGTAGCGGGTTTCGGGATAATGCTCGACCATCCGCAGCACCGCGTCGCGGCGGATCATCATGAAGCCGGTGCCGGCATAGACCGCGGTGGCGAAGCTGCCGTCGCGCTCCAGCGCCTCGCCCTCGCACAAGCGGCCCACGTAGAGCAGCGGGGCGCTGTCCAGCGGTTCGCCGCCCCGGGCACGGGCCCGCGCGGGTGCGCTCCAGTCCCGCACCTTGAGGGGGTAGATCCCCGCCGCGACCTCCTTGTCCGCCCGCAGCATGCGCTCGACCATGCGGGGGTCGAAGGCGATGTCGGCATCGATGAACAGCAGGTGCGTCGCCTCGGGCGTCTCCAGAAAACGTGCCAGCAGGGTATTGCGCGATCGCGTGATCAGGGAATCATGACCCAGCAGGCCCAGCGTCATGCGGATCTCCTGCGCGGAAAGGTGCTGCAGCAGCGCGATCAGCGACTGGACGTAGCTCTGGTGCAGCAGCGCCCCGAAGCAGGGCGTGGCGATGAAGACGAAGGGTTTCTGGCCCATGGCGGCGGCTCCGGCGGGGATCTTTCCCGTGGAGGCACCATCCGGGGGGCGGGTTAAGGAAGTCCTCCCCGCGGGGAAGCACGGAGCGGCCCGTCAGGGCGGACACCGGCAGCGGCGCGATGGGACGGGGAGGGTGAATGGGGCAGGACCTCGAATGAGCGGGGCTGACAGGTCGGGCGAGCGGCAGGCCTGGCACGCCCAGGGGTGGACGTTGCCGCATTTTCCCGTCCGCGTTCCGGTTCCCGACCTCACGCCTTTCCTGGCAGGCAACGTGCTTCCCGGCGTCTGGTCCTTCGCGGCACCTCTGCCGGGGCCGCACGTCGCGGTGGTGGCGCTGATCCACGGCAACGAGATCGCGGGCGCGGCGGTGCTGGCGCGCTGGCTGCACGCCGGGCTGCGCCCGGAGTGCGGCCGGCTGTCGCTGATCTTCGCCAACCTCGCTGCCTTCGCGCGCTTCGACCCGCGCGACCCGATCCAGTCGCGCTACGTGGACGAGGACATGAACCGCGTCTGGGCGCGGCAGGTCCTGGAAGGTCCCCGCCGGTCCGAGGAGCTTCGCCGCGCGCGGGAGCTGCTGCCCCTGCTGCTCCAGGTGGACGTGCTGCTGGACCTTCATTCCACCCTCTGGCCCTCGGCGCCGCTGGTGCTGTGCGGCGAGACTGCCCGCGCCCGCTCGCTGGCGCTGGCCCTCGGCACGCCGCGCGACGTGGTGGCCGATGGGGGGCATCCGGAAGGACGACGGCTGCTGGAGCACGCCCGCTTCGCCGACCCGGACGGCAAGGCCCGTGCCCTGCTGGCCGAAGGAGGACAGCACTGGGAGCCCGGCACGGACACGGTGCTGGAGCAGACGGCGACGCGGCTTTTGACGCTGTGCGGCCAGTTGCCGGCGCCGGCCCGCCCGCCCCCGCGCGGCGTGGCCTGGCAGGTGACCCGCCGCGTCGTGCCGCGGCGCCGCGACTTCGCCTTTCTGCGCCCGTTCCGCGGCGGCGACGTGATCGCGCGGCGCAACACGCTGATCGCCCTGGACGGGGAGGACGAGATCCGCACGCCGCACGACGACTGCCTGCTGGTGCTGCCGGGGCAGGCGGCGCTTCCCGGCCAGACGGCGGTGCGGCTGGCCCGGCGGGTGACGGCGTGAGGTGGCGTCGGTCCGCCTGAGGCCGTGAGGGCGGCAGGGATGCTGTGCGACCTGCCGGCGGCGCGCCGGTCAGGCTGCGGCGAACCGTGCCACGCCCGTTCTCAGGCGACCTCGCCCTCCACGGGTTCCAGCCCGAGACCGCGGATCAGCGCCGCCATCTCGGCTGCCGCCGCCTCGACCGCCGCCCCGTCGACGCCCTTGGCCACCAGCGACACGCCCTGCCGGTCGGGGCGGTAATAAGGGTAGGAGCCGATATCCAGCGCCGGGAAGCGCGCCTGGATCGCACCCAGCCCTTCCGCGAGGTTGCCTTCCAGCAGCCCGTCGGCATGAACGCTGCGCGACACCACGGCCTGCCCTCCCTCGAGGCCCGGGGCCAGCGTCTCGAACATCGCCTGCATGATGCGCGGCACGCCGGCCATGACGTGGACGTTGCCGATCGTGAAGCCCGGCGCCACCGAGACGGGGTTCTCGATCAGCGTGGCGCCGCGCGGGATCGTGGCCATGCGCTGGCGGGCGGCGTTGAACTCGCTGCCCTGGCGCTCGTAATGGGCGGCCAGCAGCGCCATGGCCTCGGGGTGCTGTTCCCACGGCACGCCGAAGGCCCGGGCGATGCACTCGGCGGTGATGTCGTCATGCGTCGGACCGATGCCGCCGGTGGTGAAGACGTGGTCGAAGTGCTGCCGCACCTCGTTGACGGTGTTGATGATGGTGTCGGGCACGTCGGGGATCACCCGGACCTCGCGCAGCGGGATGCCGATCTCGCCCAGCCGGGTGGCGAGGAACTGGAGGTTGGCATCCTTGGTGCGGCCCGACAGGACCTCGTTGCCGATGATCAGGAGGCAGGCGGTCGGATTGCGGCTCATGGTGTGTTCTCCGTGGGCGCTACAGGAAGTCCCTCAGCAACGCGACCAGCGGCTTGTCGGCGGGCGGCATCGGGTAGTCGGCGAGCTTTTGCGGGCGCACCCAGGCGAGGGCCTGCCCTTCCTTCGCAACGGGCGTACCCTCCCAGCGGCGGCAAAGAAACAACGGCATCAGCAGGTGGAAGCCGTCATAGGCGTGGCTGGCGAAGGTGAAGGGCGCCAGGCAGGCCTCGGCCACGTCGATGCCCAGCTCCTCGTGCAGCTCGCGGATCAGCGCCTGCTCGGGCGTTTCGCCGGGCTCCACCTTGCCGCCGGGAAATTCCCACAGGCCGGCCAGCGCCTTGCCCTCCGGGCGGCGGGCCAGCAGCACGCGGGTGTCGCTGTCGATCAGCGCGACGGCGGACACCAGCAGCAGGCGGGAGCCGGCACCGGCGCCCGGCGCGGGCGGTGTCGCGGCGGCCTCCGTGGCGGCGGGCGCGCCGGCGGAAAGCTCCGCCCGGCCGGCCCGGAACAGTCGCACCGGCAGGCGGGCGTTGCGGGCCGAGAATTCCTGCTCGCCCTCGCCGCAGTCGCTGAAGCCGATGCGGCGCAGCACGGCGGCGGAGCGCTCGTTCTCGGTGAGCGCGCTGGCATGGATCACGTCGAGGTCGAGATTGGCCAGGGCCCAGTGCGTCAGCCGCCGCGCCGCCTCGGTGGCGATGCCGCGGCCCCAGAAGCGCCGGCCCACCCAGTAGCCCAGCGAAGCCTCGCGCGGGGCCATGCGCTCGGGCCGGGCCAGGGCGACGCAGCCCACCAGCTGTTCCGTGCCGTCCTGTTCCTCGACGATGGCGAGGTGCCAGGCCGTGCCGGCGGCGATCTGCGCCCGGGTGGAAGCGATCCACTCGTCGGCCAGTTCGCGAGGATAGGGGAAGGGCACGCGCGAGAGCATGCGCGCGACCTCCCAGTCGTTGACCAGGCGATGCAGCGCGGCCGCGTCCTCCGCCCGTAAGGGGCGGAGGATCAGGCGTTCCGTCCGCAGCGGCGGGAAGGACGGCGCGCCGTCATCCCCCGCCGCGGCGGCCGGGTCCACCGTCAACGCTTCCACCAGCCCGCGCGGCGGGGGGCCTGTGTCGCACCGTCCAGCACCACCGGGCGCACCGGCTCACCCACCACGGGCTCCACGGAGGCCGAGGTGGCCTCGGCCTGCGCGGGGGCGACCTGTGCAGGGGCAGCCTGCGCGGGTGCGGCGGGCGCGGGCTCGGCCTGTGCAGGCTCCGCCGGTGTGGCTTCAGCGCGGGCGGCTTCAACCGGTGCGGCGTCGGGGCCGGTGGCCGGCGCGTGGTCGTGGGTGGCCGACGGCGCGGCCTCCACGACCGGCATTTCCGTGACCGGTGCTTCCGCTGCGTGCGCCTCGGACGGTGCCGTGTCCGCAACCGTCGCGTCGGAGGTGACCGGAGGCTCGGCGCGCGCCGGCTCCGCGGTCAGGGGTTCCGGACCCTCCGGCTGCGCGGCAGGCTGGGAAAGCTCCGCCGCGGCATTGGCAGGCGCCAGGTCGTCTGCCGGCACGGGCGCGGCCTCCGCCGGTACGGCCTGGGCCTCCGTGGGCTGAGCCTCCATGGGCTGGGCCGTGTCTGCCGCGGGTGCGGCCGGCACGGTGGCGCGGCGCGCGGCGGCTTCCGCCACGGCCTCGGCCGCCGCCAGGGCGTCGAAGACGGGGTCGAAGTTGCCGCCGAAGGGGTCGGCCGGCGTCGGCCCGGCGTAGCGGCGGACCGGCTCCTCGGGCTTGTCGGCCTCGGGGGCGGCGCTGCCGTCCTCGGGCCGGCGGCGTCCGCCGCGACGGCGGCGCCCACGGCCACGGCCCTCGGCGGCACCCTCGGTGGCTTCGGCCGCGGCCTCGGCGGGCGCGGGTTCCTCCGGAGCGGCTTCGGTTACGGCGTCCGCTTCCGCGGCCGGGGCCTCGGCGCCGGGCTGGCCTTCCTCGTCGGAGGCGGTTTCGGACGCGGTGTCCCCGTTCTCGCGACGGCCACCACGGCGGCGGCGGCGGCGGCGGCGGTTCTCGGCGCGGCTTTCCTCGGTCTCGGACTCGGGCGTGACGCCGGTCTCGATCCCTTCCTCGGCCACCTCCTCCGCGGGCTCGGGCAGGATCTCCTCGGGCTCAGGCACGGCCTCGGGGGCGTAGTCCATGCGCAGCGCGGGCGCGCGCTCCAGCGGCTGCGGCGCCGGCGCGGTCTGGGCGCGGGTGCGCTCGATGCGGAACTGCGCTTCCGACAGGGCGTGATCGCCCGAGATCAGTACCGCCATGGCGTGGCGCGTCTCGATGCCCGCCAGGCGGTCGCGCTTGCGGTTGAGGAGGTGCATCGCCACCGGCTCGGCCGCGTGCACCACGATCTCGGAGGCGCGGCGCTTGGCGCCTTCCTCCTCGATCGCGCGCAGCACGTGCAGCGCGCTGCTTTCCAGCGAGCGCACGATGCCGCGGCCCTGGCAGTGCGGGCAGGTCATGAAGGCGTGCTCGGTCAGGCTGGGGCGCAGCCGCTGACGCGACATCTCCAGCAACCCGAAGTGGGAGATGCGGCCGACCTGGATGCGGGCGCGGTCGCTGCGCAGCGCGTCCTTGATGCGGCGCTCGACCTGCGCGTCGTGACGGCTGGACTCCATGTCGATGAAGTCGATCACGATCAGGCCCGCGAGGTCGCGCAGGCGCAGCTGGCGCGCGATCTCGTCCGCGGCCTCGCAGTTGGTGCGCAGCGCGGTGTCCTCGATGTGACGGTCGCGCGTGGCACGGCCGGAGTTCACGTCGATGGCGACCAGCGCCTCGGTCTGGTTGATGACGATGTAGCCGCCGGACTTCAGCTGCACCACCGGCGACATCATGGCGTCGAGCTGCTGCTCCGCGCCCGCGCGGGCAAACAGCGGCATGGACGGGTCGCGATACAGGCGGATGCGGCGCTCATGCTGCGGCATGATCATGCGCATGAACTCGCGCGCCTGCTTCCAGGCCTGCTCACCCTCGACCTCGATGTCCTCGACCTCGCGGCCGTAGGTGTCGCGGATCGCGCGCTTGATGAGGTCCGCTTCCTCGTAGATCAGCGCCGGCGCGGTGGAGGCCATGGTGCGCTCGCGGATGTCGTCCCACAGGCGCAGGAGGTACTCGCCGTCGCGGCGGATCTCGGGCTTCGGCCGCTGGGCGCCGGCGGTGCGGACGATGATGCTCATGCCCTTGGGCAGGTTCATCTCGTCCACGGCCTCGCGCAGGCGCTTGCGGTCGGCGACCTGGGTGATCTTGCGCGACACGCCGCCGCCGCGGGGCGAGTTCGGCATCAGCACCGAGAAGCGGCCGGCGAGCGAGATATAGGTGGTCAGCGCCGCGCCCTTGTTGCCGCGCTCCTCCTTGACGACCTGCACCAGCAGGATCTGGCGGCGACGGATCACCTCCTGGATCTTGTAGTGGCGCATGAAGCGGGGCGTGGAGCGGCGCTCGCGCGAGCGCTCCTCGCTCGGGCCCTCGCCGTTCTCGTCGCCGCCGATGGTTTCGGGCGCCGGCTCCTCGTCCTCCAGCGTGTCGGGCGCGGCCGGGGCCTCCTCGACCACTTGGTCGACGTGCATGCTCATCGGCTGGGCGCGCCCACCGCGGGGCTGCTCGGCGGAGCCTTCCTCGGGGATCGCCTCGCCGAAGGTCTGGTGCGGCGCCTGCTCGGCCGGGGTCGCTTCGGCGGACGGCGCTCCGGCCGGGGCGGCATTGCCGGCGGCGTCGCTGCTGGCGGTGGCCTCGGCCGGGGGCGGCAGGTCGGTGCCGGTCAGGCTGTCGAAGGAGCCGGCGGCAGGCTGGGCCTCGGCCGCCTCGGGGGCGGAGGGCGCGTCAGGCGTGGACGCCGGAACGGTGGCCGGTGTCGGGGCGGCGCCGATGATGCGCGGCTCGATCCGCAGCTCAGTGCGCGGGGCTTCCGGCGCCGGCGTGCTGCCGGGCTCAACCGGGGTGATCAGCGAGCCGCCGGTGAATTCCTCGGGCACCTCGCCGGGCACGTCCCCGGACGCGCTCTCGGGCGGCTGGCCTTCCTGGATCGGCACCTCGTTGCGGGCCGGACCGGCATCGCGGCGGCGGTTGCGGCGG
Organism: Roseomonas elaeocarpi; assembly: GCF_042433915.1. Lineage (NCBI taxonomy): Bacteria > Pseudomonadati > Pseudomonadota > Alphaproteobacteria > Acetobacterales > Roseomonadaceae > Roseomonas > Roseomonas elaeocarpi. Next base: position 361,522 of record NZ_JBHLUN010000006.1, read on the forward strand.
TCGTCGCGGGAACCACGGCGGTCGTCGCGGCCACCTTCGCGGCCACCCTCACGGTTGCGGCGGCGCAGGTCGCGGTCGTCGTCGGGGGCGGGGCGCTCGGCGGCGGTGTCGAGCTCCGCCTCGTCGTCCTCCTCTTCCTCCTGCGCCTGCATCTCCAGCAGGCGCTGACGGTCGGCGGTGGGGATCTGGTAGTAGTCGGGGTGGATTTCGCTGAAGGCCAGGAAGCCGTGGCGGTTGCCGCCGTACTCGACGAAGGCGGCCTGGAGGCTCGGTTCGACGCGGACGACCTTGGCGAGGTAGATATTGCCCTTCAGCGGGAGGCGGTCGGCCGCCTCAACGTCGAAGTCCTCGATCCGATTGCCGTCCATCAGCACCAGCCGGGTTTCTTCCGGGTGGGAGGCATCGATCAGCATGCGCTTGGTCATGGAAGCGTGTGCTCCGCGACTGCCGGCGACAGGGTGTCGCGCCGGCGTCGGCTATGGGTGGGGGCGCGGAGCGGCGGGCCACGGGGGGTGGCGCAACGGAACGCAGATCTCGCGTCGTCACGGCCATGCCGGGCTTCCGTCCTCTCTCGCACAGGGTTCCGCCCCAGGAATGGAGGGGAACCCGAAGGTTGAGCGCACCGCGCGCAGGCCCCGTTCTTGGCGCGCAACGCGAAGGCGGGCGCGAACGGGCCGGCGACGGGCGCGCAGCGGGCTGGATGGCGGCAGGTCGAAGCCTGGCGAATTGGCCCATGCGCGCCGCGAAACGCACCGATGGGGGCTCAACCGCGCGTCGATTCCGGGAAACGGTGCATCGCCCCCGATCGCGGTCCCGCGGGAGCGGGTCCTCAGAAGCGACCCAGTCCGGGCGCGCAGGGCGGTCCTCAGCGGCCCATGGTGCTGGCCGGCCGGGTTCCAATTCCCCCCCATCGGCGGCGTGCCGCCGGGGCAGGTCACCATAGGCAGAGGTCCGGAACTCCACAAGGTCGCTTTTGCGACGGGGCAGACGGGGCCGGGAGCGGGTCCGCGCGGCTGCGCCGTGGCCGCGGCGGACGCCCAGCGGGGAAAGCTGCCGGGGAACGATGCACGGGAAAGACGCCGGCCGGAAAGCGACAAGCGGGAAACGCCAGCCGGGAAACGCCAGCCGGGAAATGCTGTCCGGAAAGTGCCGAACAGGGCGTACCGGGAAGGCCGCGGCCCGGGTTCGTGCCCCGGGCCAGCGGGATCAGTTCTCCGCTACCTCGTAGCCCTCGGCGGCGATGGCCTGGGCCAGCGCGGCGCGCTCGGCGGTGGTTTCGGCCCTGACGATGCCGGTGGGCAGGTCGACATGCACCTCGGCGCGCGGGTCGACGCCGCGCACGGCCTCGGTGACGGCCCGCACGCAATGCGCGCAGTCCATGCCTTTCACGTGAAACTCGATCATTTCGCCAGTTCCTCCAGGATGGGGCAGTCGGGGCGACTGTCGCCGCGACAGCAGGACACGAGATGGCGCAGGCTGCCGGCGATGGCCTGCAGCGAGGCGGCCTTGGCTTCCAGCGCGTCCACGTGGCCTTGGGCAATGGAGCGGACCTCGGCGCTGGCGCGGCTGCTGTCGTTCCACAGCGCCAGCAGGCGTTTCACCTCGGCCAGCGGAAAGGCCAGTTCCCGCGCGTGGCGGGCGAAGCGCAGCGCCGCCACGTCGCGCTCGCCGTAGGCGCGGTAGCCGTTGCCGCGCCGCTGCGGGTGGATCAGGCCGGCTTCCTCGTAGCGGCGGATGGCCTTGGCGCTGAGCCCGCTCAGGCGCGCCGCTTCACCGATGTTCATGCGGATGCCTCCGGGGCGAGGGTCGAAGGGGTGCCGGGACGCCCATGCCCCGGCTCCTCATAACGGGGCCGCCAGCGCGACAGCCAAAGGGCGTTGCCCAGCACCGTGAGCGAGGACAGCGCCATGGCCCCGCCCGCCAGTGCCGGCGACAGCCCGCCCAGCGCCGCGGCCGGGATGGCCAGCAGGTTGAACAGGAAGGCCCAGGCGAGATTGCCGGCGATCGTGCGCCAGGTGGCGCGCGCCACCGCCAGCGTCGCCGGCACGAGTCGCGGGTCGGGCCGCAGCAGCGCCGCGTGGGCGGCGTTGAAGGCGACCTCGGTGCCGCCGCCCATGGCGATGCCGAGATCCGCCCCCGCCAGGGCCGGGGCGTCGTTGATGCCGTCGCCCACCATGGCGACCCGCAGCCCCTCGGCCTGCCAGGCGGCCAGCTGCGCCGCCTTCTGCTCGGGCGACAAGGGCGCCAGCACCTCGGTGATGCCGAGCTGTCGGGCGGTGGCGCCGGCCGCTGCGGCGTTGTCGCCGCTGAGCATCGCCACCCGCACCCCCTGTTGCCGCAGGAGGCGCACGGCCTCGGCCGCTTCGGGGCGCAGGCTGTCCTCGAAGGCCAGCAGGGCCAGCACGTCGCCTCCCTCCTGCCAGAGCCAGGCGACCGAGCGGCCGAGTGCGGCCTCCTCGTCGCGGGCCCGTTGCAGCGCGTCCGGAACGGCGCCCGGCGTCACGTCCTCCGCGAGGAAGCCGTCGCTGCCCAGGCGGAAGGCACGCCCGGCGACCCGTCCTTCGACACCCCGACCGGCAAGGGTGCGGAGATCCTCGGCATGGGGGAGATCGGGAGCACTCGCGGCGGCCACGGTCGCGCGGGCCAGCGGATGCTCGCTGTGGCTTTGCAGCGCGGCGGCGATGGCCAGCGCCTCGGCCCGGGTGGTGCCCGGGGCGGCGTGGAGGGCCGCCAGCCGCGGCGTTCCGGCGGTCAGCGTGCCGGTCTTGTCGAAACCTACCAGGGCGAGGGCGCGGCTGCGCTCGATCGCCTCGGCGTCGCGCAGCAGGATGCCGGCGCGCGCCGCGGCGCCGGTGCCGGCCACCACGGCCGCCGGGGTCGCGAGGCCCAGGGCGCAGGGGCAGGCCACCACCAGCACCGCCACCGCGTGCAGGATCGCACTGTCCGCGCCGCCGCCGGCCAGCAGCCAGCCGGCAAAGGTCAGCAACGCGACGGCGGCGACGGCGGGCACGAAGATGGCGCTGACCCGGTCCGCCAGGCGCTGGATCGGGGCGCGGCTGCTGCCGGCTTCCTCCACCAGCGCGGCGATCCGGGCGATGCGGGTGGCGCCGGCCACGGCCGAAACGCGCAGCACCAGCCGCCCGTCCAGCACCAGCGTGCCGGCCGCCACGGCGCGGCCCGGGGCGGCGGGAACCGGCGTGCTTTCGCCGGTCAGGGCGGCCTCGTCGAGGTCGGCGCGGCCTTGTTCCACGGTGCCGTCGGCGGGAATGCGGCCGCCGGGCAGCACCGCGACGCGGTCGCCGGGGCGGAGGCGGTCGGTGGCGACCTCCTCCTCGCTTTCGTCGGGCATGATGCGGCGGGCGGTTTCGGGCCGCAGCTGCAGCAGGCTGCGCACCGCGGCCCCGGCGGCGAGGCGCGCGCGGTCCTCTCCGAAGCGGCCCAGCGCCACGAAACCCAGCACCACGGCGGAGGCTTCGAAGTAAAGGTGATGCTCGCCGCGCAGCAGCAGCAACACCGAGAGCGCCCAGGCGGCGCTGGTGCCCAGCGCCACCAGCAGCTCCATGTTGCCGGTGCGCGCGCGCAGGGCACCCCAGGCGCGGCGGTAGATGTCGGCGCCGATCCCCAACTGCATCGCGGTGGCCAGCGCGAACTGCACCCAGGGCGCGGGCATCCAGTCGCGGCCGACCGCCATGCCCAGCATCCCGATCAGGAAGGGCGCGGCCAGCGCCACGGCCGCAAGGGGACGGAGCCACGCGGGGGCGCGGCGCGGCGCGGCTTCCGGCGTGCCGGCGCGCGGCAGCGGCTCGTAGCCGGCGCGGCGCACCGCCTCTTCCAGCGCCCCGGCGTCGGTGCCGGGGGCGGCATCGACCTGGGCGCGGCCGGTGGCGAAGTTCGCCTGCGCCGCCTCCACGCCCGACACCGAGCGGAGGGCACGCTCCACCCGGCGGACGCAGGAGGCGCAGCTCATCCCCTCGATATCCAGCTCGATCGAGACGCCGCCGCGCGTCGCCGGCGGCTCTGCTGCGGAGGGACGGGCGACCCCGAGGCCGCGGAGATCATCAGGCATGCCGGGGAGATGAGGGTTCCCTCTCCGGGAAGGTCAAGGGCAGGCCCGGCCGGATGGCTGCGACGGGGGCGGAGGGGCAGGACTGCGCGCGGCTGTGGCAGAACGCCTAAGTGACCGGCAGAATGCGACCGGGACAGGGCGGCGGTCGTCGTGGCGGCAGGGATGCTCCCGCCAGTGCACCAAGGACATCTTCCGGCGACGCTTCCTGGTGACGTTTCCCGGAGACGATCGCAGAGGCGATCTCAGAGGTGCCCAGGGGTCATCCCAGGGGTAATCTCAAGGGCAATCCTAAGCGTAATCCCAGGGGCAATCCTGGGGTGGTTCGGGGACAGGCCCAGGGTCGGCTGGGCTGGCACATCGGCTGGCACATTGCTTGCCATCCTCATCCGCAACGTTTCTGGGGGGTCCATGCGGGGCGCGAGTGTCGAGCTGGTCCGGGTGTCGAAGCACTACGGCAATGCCGTGGCCGTGGACGCGATCGACCTGCATGTTCCGGCCGGGCAGTACTGCTGCCTGCTGGGTCCTTCGGGTTGCGGCAAGACCAGCACGCTGCGGATGATCGCGGGGCACGAGACGATCTCGGACGGCGACATCCTGATTGGCTCGCGCAATGTCAGTGAGCTGCCGCCCGCCGCGCGCGGCACCGCCATGATGTTCCAGAGCTACGCCCTGTTCCCCCACCTCAACTGTTTGGACAACGTCGCCTTCGGCCTGCGCATGCGCGGCGTCGCCAAGGCAGAGCGGCGGGAGCGCGCGGCCGCCATGCTGCGGCTGGTGCACATGGAAAACTATGCCGGGCGGCTGCCGTCGCAGCTTTCCGGCGGGCAGCAGCAGCGCGTGGCGCTGGCCCGCGCGCTGGTGACCGAACCCTCGGTGCTGCTGCTGGATGAGCCGCTCTCGGCGCTCGACCCGTTCCTGCGCGTCCAGGTCCGTGCCGAGCTGAAGCGGCTGCAGGCGGAGCTCGGCATCACCTTCATTCACGTCACCCATAGCCAGGAGGAGGCGATGGCGCTGTCCGACCTGGTGGTGGTGATGAATGGCGGCCGCATCGAGCAGGCGGCCGAGGCCCGCGCGGTGTTCACGCGCCCTGCCACGCCCTTCGTGGCGCGCTTCATTGGCGGCCACAACGTCGTGGACGTGCCGGGCGGCGCCGGGCCTATCGCGGTGCGCACCGACCGGCTCCGCGTCCTGCCCGGAACCGTGCCGGGCCTGATCCCGGCCCGGGTCGCCATGGTGGAGTACCAGGGCAGCTTCGTGCAGCTGCGCCTCGATGCCGGCCCGCTGGGCGAGCTCGTGGCGATCCTGCCCGACAACAGTTTCGACGCCGCGCCGTTGCGGGAAGGCGAGGCGGTGTCGCTCGGCTGGGATGGCGCCGAGGCCCACCCGCTGCACGGAAACAATGCGCCGGCGCGCGTGCCGGTGCTGGAGGAGAACTGAGATGACCGACAAGAACGGCTCGGGTTCCATGATCAGCCGACGCACCCTGTTCGGGGCGGGCGTGGGCCTGGCCACCGCCGGTGCCTCCTTGAGCCGGCTGGGTGCGCCCGCGGTCCATGCGCAGGAGCCGGTGACGCTGCGCTACCTCGGCACCGCGGTGAACCAGAGCGCCGAGATCGCCGCCAAGGTGAAGCAGGACCTGGGCATCACCATCGAGTACATCCCCGTCACCACCGACGACGTGATCCGCCGCGCGGTGACGCAGCCCAATACCTTCGACCTGCTGGACATGGAGTATTTCTCGGCCAAGCGGGTGGCGCCGTCCGGCAACCTCCAGGGCATCGAGGCGCGCCGGATCAAGGAATTCAACAACATCACGCCGGTCTTCACCAAGGGTGAGATCGACGGCAAGAAGATCGGCGAGCAGGGGACCGCGCCCAAGAAGGTGCAGTTCATGCGCGGCCGCAACTCCAAGGAGTTCGCGGACGAGCAGACCGAGTGGATGAGCCTGATCCCCACCACCTACAACGCCGATACGCTGGGCATCCGCCCCGACCTGATCGGCCGCCCGGTCGAGAGCTGGAAGGAGCTGCTCAACCCGCAGTTCAAGGGCAAGGCCGCGATCCTGAACATCCCCTCCATCGGCATCATGGACGCGGCGATGGTGGTGGAGGCACTGGGTGACTACACCTACCCGGACAAGGGCAACATGACCAAGGCCGAGATCGACAAGACGCTCGGCATCCTCACCGAGGCCAAGAAGGCCGGGCAGTTCCGCGCCTTCTGGAGCGACTTCAACGAGAGCGTGAACCTGATGGCCTCGGGCGAGACCGTGATCCAGTCCATGTGGTCGCCCGCCGTGACCAAGGTCCGCTCGCAGGGCATCCAGTGCGTGTTTCAGCCGCTGCGTGAGGGCTACCGTGCCTGGGCCTCGGGCTTCGGCATCCCGCGCACGCTGGAAGGGCGCAAGCTCGACGCGGCCTACGACTTCATCAACTGGTTCCTGAGCGGCTGGGCCGGGGCCTTCCTGAACCGGCAGGGCTACTACTCGGCGGTGCTGTCGACGGCCAAGGCCAACATGGAGCCCTACGAGTGGGCCTACTGGATGGAAGGCAAGCCGGCCGAGAAGGACATCCACGCGCCCGACGGCTCGTTGCTGGAAAAGGCCGGCACCACCCGCGACGGCGGCTCCTACGAACAGCGCATGGGGCGGATCGCCTGCTGGAACGCGGTGATGGACGAGAACACCTACCTCATCCGCAAGTGGAACGAGTTCATCGCCGCCTGATCGGGGCGGCGACTAAACCCCCGGGGCGGCGAAGGTCGTTCCCGGGGGGTGATCCGGCGGAGCGGGAAGTCAGGAAGACGGGCATGGGTGTTTTGATGGCGCGGGGAAGCTGCGCTGCCGCGCGGTCGGCTTCGGCCGGGATGGGGCGCACCGGCCACTTGCCCGGCGTGTCCGGGTGCCGCGTGTTGCACGGGGGCACCGGGGCATGATGGATGCCGCGACGCCGGCCGCGGCGACCCGGCCGGGCAGGGCCGCCGCCGCGCGGCGCGTGCGGGGGCGGGGCATCTCGGTCTACTGGCAGGCCGCGCCCTTCGCGCTGGTGTTCCTGCTGTTCTTCCTGCTGCCGCTGATCCTGACGGTGGTGGTGTCCTTCTGGCACTACGACGAGTACCAGCTGACCCCCGCTTTCACGCTGGAAAACTACCACGACGTCTTTGACGGCTGCCTGGCCAAGCTGCCGGATCTCTGCGTCACCTTCGCGACCTACCTGTCCACCCTGCGCTTCTGCCTGACGGCCTGGGCGGTGACGCTCGTGCTGGGCTTCGCGATCGCCTATTTCCTGGCCTTCCATATCCGCTCGACCACGGTGCAGATGGCGCTGTTCCTGCTGGGAACCGTGCCGTTCTGGACCTCCAACGTGATCCGGATGGTGGCCTGGGTGCCGCTGCTGGGGCGCAACGGGCTGGTGAACCAGGCGCTGATGGGGCTGGGGCTGACCTCGGGGCCGCTGGAGTGGCTGCTCTACTCGCAGTTCTCGGTGATCCTGGCCTTCGTGCACCTCTACACGCTGTTCATGATGGTGCCGATCTTCAACTCGATGTCGCGCATCGACCGTTCGCTGATCGAGGCGGCGCGCGATGCCGGGGCCACGGGCTGGCAGACGCTGTGGAACGTGGTGCTGCCGCTGTGCAAGCCGGGCATCGTGATCGGCTCCATCTTCGTGCTGACCATCGTGATGGGCGACTTCGTCACGGTGGGGATCATGGGCGGGCAGCAGATCGCCTCGGTGGGCAAGGTGATCCAAGTGCAGATGAGCTACCTGCAGTTCCCGATCGCCGCGGCCAATGCGGTGGTGCTGCTGGCGGTGGTGCTGATGATGATCTGGGCCCTGACCCGGCTGGTGGATGTGAGGCGCGAGCTGTGAAGCGGATCAGCGACAAGCGCCCGGCCTCCTTCTGGTGGCTGTCGGTGCTGTTCGGCAGCTTCATCCTGTTCCTGTACGGCCCGATCATCACCATCGTGGTGCTGAGCTTCCAGGGACCGTCGGGCGGACTGACCTTTCCGATGAACGGGGTGTCCACCTACTGGTTCAGCCGGCTGTGGCAGGGGGTGGGGGTGGTCGATATCTGGGCCGCCTTCGGCCGCTCCTTCCGGCTGGGCGCGGTGGTGATGGTGCTGACGCTGATCCTGGCGCTCTCGGCCGGGCTCGCCTTCCGGAAGCGGTTCCGGGGGCAGGACTTCCTGTTCTACGTGGCGGTGGCGAGCCTGATCGTGCCCTCGATCGTGGTGAGCCTGGGCATCGGGCTGGAGTTCCGGCTGCTGGACGACGCGATCAAGGCCTTGGGCGAGCGCTGGGGCATCGGCTGGCTGGCGGGCTTCGACACGGCGGCCGGGCTTTATACCTCGGCGCTGGGGGCGCACCTGACTTGGACGCTGCCCTTCGGCCTTCTGATCCTGTTCGCGGTCTTCAACCGCTTCAACCCTGCCTACGAGGAGGCCGCCCGGGACCTCGGGGCCTCGCCGAGGCAGATCCTGACGGGGGTGGTGCTGCCGATCATCGCGACCTCGCTCGTGGGCGTGGCGCTGTTCGGCTTCACCCTGTCCTGGGACGAGGTTGCCCGGACCTCCCAGGCGATCGGCGGGCGCAACACCCTGCCGCTGGAGCTGCAGGGGCTGACCACCACGGTCACCACGCCGGAGATCTATGCCCTGGGGACCGTGACCACCGGCATGTCGCTGCTGGTGATCGCGCTGGCGCTCGGGGGTGGCCTGTTGCTGCGCAAACGGCGGGGTGGGCGATAGTTTCATTTCGTCTGAGGAAAGTGCGACAAGGGTGTTTACAGGTGTGTCTGTGGGGCCTATATCGCCGCTCACACCGGGACGGAGCGCTGGTGAGGGTTTCTGGCCTGACTTGCTGAGGCGGGTTG
>NZ_JBHLUN010000007.1:0-274746 GCF_042433915.1 Roseomonas elaeocarpi
GCCCGTGGACCTGCACCTGCGCGGGCTGGAGGCGATGGGCGCGCGCATCGACCTGGCGGAGGGCTATATCGGCGCTTCCGTCGAGGGGCGGCTCAAGGGCGCGCGCATCGTGTTCCCGCAGGTCTCAGTGGGCGCCACCGAGAACCTGCTGATGGCGGCCACGCTGGCCGATGGCACCACCGAGCTGATCAACGCCGCGCGCGAGCCCGAGATCGGCGACCTCGCCGCCTGCCTGATCCGCATGGGCGCGCGCATCGAGGGTATCGGCACCGACCGGCTGACGGTCACGGGTGTGACGCGGCTGGGCGGCGCCACCCACCCGATCCTGCCCGACCGCATCGAGGCCGGCACCTTCGCCTGCGCCGCCGCGATCACCGGCGGCGACCTCCTGCTGGAGGGCTCGGCGGTGTCGCACCTGGGCGCCTGCGCGCGGGTGCTGAGCGAGGCGGGCGTGGACCTCAGTGACGAGGCGGGCGGCCTGCGCGTGCGCCGCACCGGGGGCTTGCGCGGCGTGGACGTGATGACCGAGCCCTTTCCAGGGTTCGCCACCGACATGCAGGCGCAGACCATGGCGCTGATGAGCGTGGCCGATGGTGCCTCGATGGTCACCGAGACGATCTTCGAGAACCGCTTCATGCACGTGCCGGAGCTGGTCCGCATGGGCGCGCGCATCAACGTCCATGGCTCGTCGGCCATCGTGCGCGGCGTGGAGCGCCTCTCGGGCGCACCCGTCATGGCCACCGACCTGCGCGCCTCGGTGTCGCTGATCCTGGCAGGCCTTGCCGCCCGCGGCGAGACCACGGTGAGCCGCGTCTACCACCTCGACCGCGGCTACGAGGCCGTCGAGCACAAGCTCGCCGGCGTGGGCGCCAACATCGAAAGAGTGCGGGGGGAGTGAGAGGGTAAGGTCGGCTTCTCGGGCGCGCCGGTGGCCAGCCCCGGGAAGGGGGGAGAAGGAATTCTCCCCCTCCCCGGACCCCTCCGCCCCCATCTTTTTCCGGGACGCTGCCGCAGGAGCGTGGTGAGCGTCGTGCGCTCCGGCTCATTGAGCCGGAGCGAGGGACGCGTCAGCTAGGGCCGACAGTAAGCTTCGCTTCTTTTCAGCAGCGCCGGCGGCCGCCGTACCGCGACCGGCTTTCACCCTTCCCGCGGCAGCGTTCCGAAAAAAAGATGAGTGGGGGTTCGGGGGAGAGAATTCCTTCTCTCCCCCGGGACAGCACGACGCCGGACGGCTTGCTGTCCCAGACCTTTCCGCCCGAAACCCCAGCGCCGTTTTCGTGACGCGGGGAGGCATCAGGCCGTCCGGTCAGCGCGCGAGGCGGCGGGCGAGCTTCCGGCTGAATTCGCCGCGCGGCGGGTCGGTCAGGCGGGCCAGGGCGAAGGGGCCGTGACGGACGCGGGCGCGCCAGTCGCTGAAGCTCTCGAACCCCGCCCGGCCGTGATAGCGCCCGTGGCCGGAGCCGCCGACGCCGCCGAAGGGCAGGGCCGGGAAGGCCACGTGGTCGATGACGCGGTTGGTGACGATGGCGCCGGAGCGCGTTTCGTGCGCCAGGCGCGCCTCCTCCGCCGCGGTGGCGCCGAAGAGCGACAGCGCCAGCGGAGCGGGGCGCGCCGCCAGCCAGCGCAGCGCCGCGTCGAGGTCCGTGCATTCCACCGCGCCCAGCACCGGGCCGAAGCGTTCCTCCGCCCCGTCGCCGCCCAGCCGCAGCGGAGTCGGGCCGGGGGCGAGGGGTTCGGTGCCCTCCGCCTGCGCCGCCTGCCGCGCGCGCTGCACCGGGGCGACCTGGCTGTCGGCTGCGATGCCGGTGGCGAGGCAGGCCGCGCGGAAGGCCTCGCGGCGGTGGCCCACCAGCAGCACCGTGTCGGGCGCCACGCAGGTCTGGCCGGCATTCACCGCCTTGGCCACCAGGATCGCCCGCGCCGCGCGCGCGAGGTCGGCGCCCGGCAGAACGAGCGCGGTGCATTGCCCGCCGAGCTCCAGCGTCAGCGGCACGAGGTTCGCCGCCGCCGCCGCCGCGATGCGCCGGCCCGTGGCGGTGCCACCGGTGAAGACGAGGTGATCCCAGGGCTGCGCCGCGAAATCGGCCGCGACGGCGGCGTCGCCCTGCACCACCTGCGCCACGGCGGGGCCCCAGGCTTCGTGCAGGATCTCGGCCAGCAGGGCGGCGGTGCGGGGGGCATGCTCGCTGGGCTTGAGGGCGACGCGGTTGCCGGCGGCCACCGCCTCGAGCGCCGGCCAGAGGGCGAGCTGCACGGGGTAGTTCCAGGGCGCCATCACCGCCACCACGCCCTTGGGCACCGGCTCCACCCAGCTGAGGCAGGGCTGAAAGGCGAAGGGGGCGAGCACGAAGCGCGGCCGGGCCCACCAGCGGAGCCAGCGGCGGGCGCGGCGGGCGGCCTGCAGCACCACCAGCACGTCGGCCAGTAGCGTGTCCTCGGGCGAGCGGCCGCCGTAGTCGGCGTCGAGGGCGGCCACCACGTCTTCCGCCCGGCGCGACAGGGTGTCGGCCAGGGCGCGCAGCAGGCGGCGGCGCTCGGGGATGGTGAGGCGGCCGGGGATCGCGCGGAGTGCGGCCAGCGCCTCGGCGGGCGAGGGGCCGGCGGGCGGCAGGGCCGGTGCCACGCCGGCCGGGGATGCCGACGCCGTGCTGGTGGAGGATCGGGCTCCGTTCGCGGTGCCTTCGCGCGCTCCGGACGCTGCGACGGCGGCCTCATCCGGTCCGGCGGATGCCGCGTCAGGCTCGCCCGAGCCGGCGGTCGTCACGGCATCGGGCGTGGTGCAGGGCCGACCCGGCAAGGGGGCGGCCGCGGAACCTCCCGCCGCCTGCGCGCTCATGCCTCGTTGCTGGCGGAGTAGGCGCGGCCCTTCCAGCCTTCCTTGCGCCCCATGGCAGCGCGGATCAGCGCCGTCCACTGGATGGCCAGCGCCACCAGGATCGCGGCCGGGTGCAGCGGAATGGTCCAGGACGGCTCTCGCCCGCGCCAGGTCACCAGCGAGCGGAAAGCGTAGCTGGCCACCAGCGCCACCGCGGCGCCGGGGGCGGGCAGCAGCAGCCAGGGCAGGACGTGGCCGCCGAACAGCAGCACCGTCCAGACCGGCAGGCCCGACGGCGTCGCCATGCCCTCTCGCGCGTTCTTCAGGAAGCCGCGCCAGGCCTCGCGGAAGTTCCGGTACATGCGGCAGGAGGCCAGCGTGGCGCCGTCCACCACCTCGGTCCGGTGCCCTTGCGTGCGCAGGCGCCGCGCCAGGGCGAGGCCGTCATGCAGCACGCCGCGCACCGCGGCATGGCCGCCGGCATCGGTGTAGGCGTGGCGGTCGATCAGGATCAACTGGCCGCAGGCCGCGGCGAGCGAGGGGTGCGCGGTGAAGGCGCGGCCGCCGCCGGGCAGGTAGCCCTGGAGCAGGAGGTTGATCACCGGCACCGTCAGCGCCTCACCCAGCGTGCCGATCTCCTGCCGCGGCACGCCGGTCACCAGCGCGATGCCGTGCTGCTGCGCGTGCGCGGCCATGGCGCCGGCGGCGTGGGGGAGGAGGCGGACATCGGCGTCGATGAACAGCAGGTGCGTGCCGCGCGCGGCCTCGCCCAGCCGGGCGCAGGCATGGACCTTGCCGGTCCAGCCGGGCGGCAGCGGCGGGGCGCGCAGGAGGCGCAGGCGCGGATCTTCAGCGGCCAGGCGCTCCACGATCGCGGCCGTGCCGTCGCGCGAGCCGTCGTCGATCACCACGACCTCGACCGCGACACCCGTGGAGGCGAGGGCGGCTCGGACGCAGTTCTCGATGTTGGCGGCCTCGTCGCGCGCCGGGATCAGCACCGACACCAGCGAACCGTCGAGCGCCCGGTCGCGCAGCACCGGCTGGTGCCACAGGTTCACGGCGGCCATCAGCAGCGGCAGCAGCGCCAGGATCAGCGCCACCGCGATCAGCAGGGTGGTCACGGCGCGTCGTGCCGCGCGTCGAAGCTTCGGCCCGTGACCGTCGCGCGCAGGTGACGCCACAGGTCGTAGATGCCGCCCATTCCTTCCCGCCCCTGTACCAGCACGGTGAAGCGCTCGGTGTCGCGCGACAGCGCATCGGCGGCAAGCCGGTCCATGGTCACGGTCAGGGCATCGCGCAGCCGCTCCGCCCGTGCCTCACGGCCGAGGGCGAGGAGGTCGGCGGCCAGGATCGGCGTGCCGAAACCGGCCAGCATCTCGGGCTTGCGCTCGCTCCAGAAGGGGTATTCCAGCGCCAGCGGCAGGAAGCGGGCATTCGGCGCGATCTCGGCCAGGCGGACGAGGCCGGGCGTGATGCCGACCGGGCGTTCCCGCACGTCCTGGAAGCGGCCCGGGGCGTTCATCCACAGCGCGTGGGCCGGGTCCGCCAGCACGCGCCCGGCCACGCGCAGGAAGGCGACGGCGCCGCGCGAGGAGCCGGTCTCGATGCCGAAAACGCCGATGCGGCGCATGAAGCTGTAGCGGCGCAGCGCCGCGGCCTCCATCGGGATGAACATGCGCCGTTCCGGCAGGGCGCGGGCGGCCAGCATCATGAAGGCGACGCCATCCCACCAGGACGGGTGGTTGGCGAAGACCACCAGCGGGGCGTCCGGCGGCCCGGGATCGGGCAGGCCCCAGCGCGGCAGCCGCAGCGCCCGGACGTGGCGGCGCAGGAAGCGGCTGAACATCAGATGGAAAAAGTTGAACCGCCGCGCGTCGAAGAGGGTGACCGGGTCGTCCTTGCCCGGGGCCGGAGAGGACGAGGGTGAGGAAATGGAGGCCGGAGTGGGGGAGGGTGATCGGTACCGCGCGCCCGACGCGCCGTCGGGAGACGTGCCTGAGGAAGTGCCGACGGGAACCGGGCCGGTGGGGGACACGGTTTGGGGCGCGACGGGCGACACGATAGGCGACGCGACGGGCACCGTGGCCGAAGACGCTCCGGCAGCTGCGGGCGGCGCCCCGTTCGCGGCGGGGCGGGCGATCGGCGGGAAAGGCGCGGCGGCGGCACGGCCATCGGGCGCCGTGTGCGCCGCCCCCAGGCGCCTGTCCCGCGACCGCCCGAGCAGCACGGCCCGTTACTCGGCGGCCTGCGGCACGCGGACCGGGATGTCGCCCTCGCGCCGGCCGGCATGGTCGGCTTCCTCGCTCATGCCGCGGCCGCCGAGGTCCGCATCCATCGCGTCGGCGGCGATCCAGCCCGACATCATCACCATCGGCATGCCCGGCCCCGGATGCGCCGCGCCACCCGCGAGGTAGAGGCCCTTCACCGCCTTGGAACGGTTGCCCGGCTTGAAGGCGCCGAGGAAGGTGCCGTGCGAGGCGAGCCCGTAGATCGCCCCGTTGAGCACCTTGTAGCGCTCGTGGATGTCCTGCGGGGTGAGGGCGCGCTCCACCACGATGCGCTCCTCGATGTCCTCCAGCCCCGCGGTGCGCTTGAGCTTGTCGAGGATCACCTGCCGGTAGGCCGGGAACATCTTCTGCCAGTCCTGCCCTTCGCGGAGGTAGGGCGTGTGCACCAGCACGTAGAGCGCCTCGCCCCCTTCCGGTGCCACGCCCGGATCGCTGCCCGAGGGCGCGGCGAGGTAGGCGGTGGGATCGGGCGCCGGGATGCCCTTCTTGTAGATCGCGTCGAACTCTTCCTCGGCATCGCGCGAGAACACGAAGTCATGGTGCGCGAGGTGGTCGTAGCGCTTGTTCAGCCCGAGGTAGAGCACCACGCCGGAACAGGCCGGCTCGAAGCCCTTCTTGGCGTACTTCCGGCCCGTGTCGCCGCCCACCAGCTCCTTGTAGGTGCGGATGGCGTCCATGTTGGAGATCACGGCGTCGCAGGGGATGCGCTCCGAGCCCACCATCACGGCCTTCACCGCGCCGTCCACCACCTCGAAGCCGGTGACCTCCGAATTGGGGCGCAGGTCGGCGCCGAGGTCGCCCGCCAGCTTCGCCAGCCCTTCCGCCACGGCGCGGGTGCCGCCCACCGGGTACCAGACGCCCTCGCTCGCCTGCATGTCGCCGATCGAGCACAGCACCGCCGGCGCCATGTAGGGGTTGGAGCCGACATACTGGCAGTAGTGGTCCAGCATCTGCGCCAGCCGCTCATCCGGGACGTGGCCGCGGATCACCTTGGCGACGTTCTGGCCCATGCGCAGGCTGAGCACGTCCTTCATGGTGCCGGGCTGGAGGTTGTCCTTCCAGTTGATGGTGTCGAAGAGGTCCTCCACCGGCTTCCAGAAGAAGAACTTCTCGGATACGCCGTGCAGGTGCTTCGCGACCTTCTGGAAGCGCTCGTAGCCCGTGCCCAGGCCGCGACCCGGCGCGAAGGCTTCCATCGCGCGCGCCATCGGCTCGACACCTTCGAGCAGGTCGATCTGCGTGTTGTCGTCAAAGAAGCAGCGCCACTGCGGGTCGAGGCGGATCAGCGGCAGCTCGGTCTGCTGGTCCCGGCCGGCTTCCGCGAAGATGCGGCGCAGGACGCGCGGCACCGTCAGGATCGTCGGCCCCATGTCGAAGCGGAACTGCCCGCTGCCGTCCGGCGCGTCGAGGTGCAGCACCGCCGCCTTGCCGCCCAGCCAGGGGTTCTTGTCCAGCACCGTCACCTGGTGCCCGCGCGCCTGCGCCACCGCCGCCGCCGCGAGCCCACCCAGGCCGGAGCCCACCACCACCACGCGCGCCATCGCCGCTTACTCCCCCACTCAGGCCGGCACGGCGGCGTCGAGCGCCCCGTGCATCCGCGTATCGACACCGTGCAGTCCGAGGTCGCGCAGGCACAGGTCAGTGCTGATGCGCGCCCCCTCGTAGATCACCGGCAGGCCCGAGCCCGGATGCGTGCCGCCGCCCACCAGATAAACGCCCTCGGCATCGCCGAAGCGGTTGCCGGGGCGGAAGCAGAGCATCTGGCCGAGGTCATGCGCCAGGTTGAAGGTCGCGCCGTAGCCCACCGAGAACTCGTCCTGCCAGTCCTGCGGCGTGACCATGCGTTCGTAGCGGATGCGCGGACGCAGGTCGCCGACGCCCAGCTTGGCCACGCGGTCGAGCGCCAGTTCGCGGTAGCGCGCGGCCTCCACGCTCCAATCGGCGCCGCCGCGCAGGTTGGGCACCGGGATCAGCAGGTAGAGCGCCGAGTGGCCCGGCGGCGCCATGCCGCTGTCCGAGGCGCCGGCGTTCTGCAGGTAGACCGAAGGGACATCGGGGATGATGCCGTCGCCGATCTCGCGCAGGTTGCGGGCGTAGTCCTCGGCCAGCAGGATCGTGTGATGGGCGAGTTCCGGGAAGGTGCCCTCGACGCCCAGGTAGAGCATGAAGGTCGAGCAGGAATAGCGCGCCTTCTCGATCTTGCGGTCCGACCACTTGCGGCGCAGCGCGTCGGGGATGAGGCGCGGCACGGCATGGGCGAAGTCGGCGTTCAGCACCACCGCGTCGGAAGCGTGGCGGCGGCCGCCGACCTCGACGCCGCGCGCCTTGCGGCCCTCGAAGGCCAGGGCCTCCACGGGGCTGTTGA
The DNA here is from genome assembly GCF_042433915.1 of Roseomonas elaeocarpi. Lineage (NCBI taxonomy): Bacteria > Pseudomonadati > Pseudomonadota > Alphaproteobacteria > Acetobacterales > Roseomonadaceae > Roseomonas > Roseomonas elaeocarpi. The sequence goes on from NZ_JBHLUN010000007.1 coordinate 7,469, forward strand.
GCCGGATCTCCACGCCCAGGCGCTCCGCCACGCGTGCCATCGCCAGTGCCACCGCGCCGCAGCCGCCGCGCGGGTGGAAGACGCCGTGCTCGTATTCCAGGAAGCTCAGGATGGTGAAGAGGCTGGGGCAGCGATACGGGCTCATCCCCAGGTATTTCGTCTGGAACGAGAAAGCGAGGCGCGTGCGCGGGTCGCGAAAGAAGCGCCGCATGTCGCCATCGACGGAGCGGTTCGGCCTGAGGTGCGGCAGGGCGCCCATCATGTCGCGCCGCATCACGTCGGCTGGGCTGTTGAAGGCGCGTTCCAGCACCGGGCGGAAGGCCGCGAGCTTGCGGCGATTGTCGGCCAGGAAGCGGGTGAGGTTGCGCGCGTCGTGCGGGTCGAGCTTGCTGATCTCCGCTTCCATGCGCGCGAGGTCGGGCGTGGCATCCACGGTGACGCCGCCCGCGCCTTCCTCGAACAGGAGGCGGTACTGCGGATCGAGGCGGATCATCTCCACTTCTTCGCGCAGCGTCGCGCCGCACTCGCTGAAGATTTCCTCCAGGATGCGCGGGTACAGGAAGAAGGTGGGGCCGAGGTCGAAACGGTAGCCGCCCGGGGCGTCCAGCAGCCGGTTGCGGCCGCCCACCACCCCGTCCCTTTCCCACACCGTGACGCGCACCCCGCGCGAGGCCAGCAGCATCGCGGCGGCCAGCCCACCGGGGCCCGCGCCGATCACCGCGACCTCGGGCCGGTCGCGTCGGATCGAGGGGGCGTAGAGGGGGGCGTTCATCGCGGGCAAGTCGATCCGGGCGGGGGTGTCACAGGCTGATGAAGCATGTTCGTCCGATGCGCGACTTCGCAAGGATCACAGCTTCGCGTGCCGATGATGCGCCGCCGTTACGACAGGCTACCCTACGCCTCCTCGAACAGGGCGCGGAGCGAGGCGGGCGGGGGTGCCGTGCCGGCCGCCCAGGCCGCGATCCCGGGTGCCTCCTCGGGCCGCAGCGCGCCGAGTGCTGCGGCCTGGCCCAGCACCGGGCCGAACTTGAAGCCGTGGCCGCTGGTACCGCAGACCACGGTGGCGCGGGCGCCCAGCGGCTCCACCACGATGCGCTCCTCCGGCGCGACGTCGTAGTAGCAGGCGCGGGCGCCGAGCACGCGGTGGCGCGCCGCGTCGCGCAGGCGCGGGCGGGCGAGGGTCAGGATCTCCTCCGCCTCGGCCGCGCTGGCGTCACGCCGGTCCTCCGCATCGCCGCGGCAGGAAAAGCGGTGGTCGCCCACCTTCAGCGCGGTGCCCGCCACCGGCGGCACGGCGTAGAAGCCGCCCGCCGCCGACAGGTCCAGCAGCATCGGCGCCGCGGCCCAGCGGGCGCGCTGTTCCTCCGGCGGTTCGAGGTAGACCACCACCTGCCGCGAGGGCGTGGCGCGGGGGCGCAGCTCCGGCCGCAGCCGGGCGGTCCAGGGGCCGGCGGCGAGGACGAGGCGGTCGGCCTCGATCACCTCTCCCCCGTCCAGGGTCAGGCGGGCGCGTTCTCCGTCGACCTCGCGAACGGTGGCGGTGCGGAAGGCGACGCCCAGCGCCGCGAGGTGCCGCGCCAGCGCGGCCACGATGCGGTCGGCCAGCAGCACGCCGCCAGTGGGCACCCAGAGCGCCGCGGCGAGCCCGTCGGGGCGCAGCATGGGGAAGCGGTCGGCGAGGCCGGCGGGGGCGAGGTCCTCTGCCAAGTAGCCGTCGCCCAGCAGCGTCTCGCGGCTGCGGGCGAGCCAGTCGGCGGGGGAGGCGGCGGTGCCGTCCTGCGGGCCGAGGGCGGCGAGGTCGGGGTTGCCGGGACCGGAGTTGTTAAGGTCGGAATGGCCTGGGCCTGGGCCTGGGCCTGGGCCTGGGCCTGGGCCGGGGCCGGGGCCGGGGCCGGGGCCGGGGCCGGGGCGAGGGTCAGGGCCAGGACTGGCGGGTACGAGGGCGCCCGGCGCAGCGGTGCCGGCGGTGGGGCGGTGCGCCGGGGGCGCGGCGGCCGGGGTGCCCGGCGCCTCCCACCCGCTGGCGGCACGGTGCTCCGCGTTCTGCGGCGCGACCGGCACGTCCGACAGGGCCAGGGTTCCGGTGGGGTGGTAGGGCGCCTCGCCGATCTCGCGGAACAGGGCGGTCCAGGCGCGGTGCGCCTCGTCCACCATGCGCATGTAGCCGCGCTCGGCGCCGTAGGCGTGGCGGATCAGCCGGTGCTGGTCCACCGAGGCCCCGGCCGGGTTTGGCAGGGCGGACTGGTCCACCACGGTGACGGCGCAGCCCTGGCGGTGCAGCGCCCGGGCGGTGCAAAGGCCCATGATGCCGCCGCCCAGCACCACGACGCGCGGGGCGCCAAGGCCAGGACGGGGGCCGGGTGCCGGCGGACGCGGCGTCATCGCGGGATCAGCAGCCGCAGCCCGTAGGCCACCGCACCCACCACCACGACGCCCAGGACCCAGAGCAGCACGAACCAGCCGAGGCGCCGCCAGCCGCTGCCGGCTCCGCTCCCGGCGTTCGCCGGCGCGCCGTCGCCCTGGCCGCGCGGCCAGCCGGCACCGTCAGTGGTATCCGCCATCAACCGTCACCTTGCCCCGGAACAGGTAGTACACGTAGCCCGTGTAGCACAGGATGATCGGGATCAGCACCGCGGCCCCCGCCAGCAGGAAGACCTGCGAGGAGCGCGGCGCCGCGGCATCCCAGATGGTGATCGAGGGCGGCACGATGTGCGGATACATGCTGACGCCGAGGCCCAGGTAGGTCAGCAGGAACATCAGCAGCATCAGCACGAAGGGCTTGGCATCGGCCCAGAGCCCGTTCTTGTCGGCCCGCTCCACCGCGCGGAAATAGCCCCATGTCAGCGCCGCCAGGATCACCGGCACGGGTGCCGCGTAGAGCATGTTGGGGAAGCTCAGCCAGCGGGCGCGGAAGCTGGCCTGCAGGAAGGGCATGGTCACCGACACGGCCAGGATGAAGACCAGCAGCACCACGCCCATGGAGCGCGCCTGGGCGCGGGCGCGGTCATGCAGGCTGCCCTCCGTCTTCCACATCAGCCAGCAGGAGCCCAGCACGCCGTAGCCGGTGATCAGCGCCAGGGCGGTCAGGATCGAGAAGGGCGTCAGCCAGTCCCACCAGCCGCCGGCATAGGCGCCGTTCTCCACCCGGATGCCTTGCACGAAGGCGCCCAGCGCCACGCCCTGCGAAAAGGTCGCGACGTAGGAGCCCCAGGAAAAGGCGCGGTCCCACCAGCGCTGCTGCCAGTCATTGGCGGCGCGGAAGCGCATCTCGAAGGAAACGCCGCGGAACACCAGCGCCAGCAGCATCAGGATCAGCGGCATGTAGAGCGCGGGCAGAATGGTGGCGTAGGCCAGCGGAAACACCGGCAGCAGGCCCACGCCGCCTAGCACCAGCCAGGTCTCGTTGCCGTCCCAGACGGGGGCCACGGTGTTCACCGCCACGTCGCGCTCCTCCTTGGAGCGCAGCACCGGGAACAGGATCCCGATGCCGAGGTCGAAGCCGTCGAGGCAGACGTAAAGGAACACGGCGGCGGCGATCAGCACCGCCCAGATCGTCGCCAGGGTGTGCGCGTCGAGCATCGGTTCTCACTCCGCCGGCTGGATCTGGGGACGCGGGTCGACGCCGTGCCGCGTCGAGGGAGCGGGCGTGGTGCCGGCCGAGCGGATCGGCTTGTCGGTCGGCGGCCCCGCCTCGTGCGCCTTGGGTGCCTGCGCGAACAGGCGGAACAGGAACCAGATGCCGGCGCCGAAGACCACGAAGTACACCAGCGCGAAGGCCGCGAGCGAGGCCGCCACCGCGGGCGCCGCGATCGGCGCCACGCTGTCGGCGGTGCGCAGCAACCCGTAGACCGTGAAGGGCTGGCGCCCGGCCTCGGTCACGATCCAGCCGCAGGTCACGGCGATGAGGCCGGCGGGGCCCATCGCCACCGCGGCGCGGTGCAGCCAGGGGTTCTCGTAGAAGCGGCCGCGAAGCCGCATCACCAGGCTCGCGGCGCCCAGCGTGATCATCAGCACGCCCAGCCCCACCATGATGCGGAAGGCGAAGAAGACCAGCGGGATGTTGGTGGGCCAGTGGTCGCGCGGCAGGTCCTTCAGCCCCGGAACGTGGCCGTTCCAGCTGTGCGTCAGGTACAGGCTGGCGACGTGCGGCACCTCGATGGCGAGGCGCGTGCGCTCCTGCTCGGCCGAGGGGATGCCGAACAGCACCAGCGGCGCGCCGTCATGGCTCTCGAAATGGCCTTCCATGGCCGCGAGCTTGGCAGGCTGGTGCTCGAAGGTGTTGCCGCCATGCAGGTCGCCCAGCACCAGCTGCAGGGGTGCGAGGACGCAGAGCAGCCACATCGCCATGGAGAACATCAGCCGGGCGCGCGGATTGGCATCCCGCGTGCCGAGCGCCTCGTTGCGCCGCTCACGCAGGACGTGGAAGGCGCCGACCGCGCCCACGATCAGCCCGGTGGTGAGGTAGGCGCCGGTGACGGTGTGGGCGTAGCGGAACGGGAAGGAGGGGTTGAAGATGATCGCCCACCAGTCCTCCGGGTGGAAGGAGCCGTCGGCCGCCACGCTGTAGCCCGCCGGCGTGTGCAGCCAGGAATTGGCCGACAGGATCCAGAAGGCGGACATGCTGGTGCCGAAGGCGACGAGGCAGGTGGCGGCGAAGTGCAGCCGCTTGCCCACGCGCTCGAGCCCGAACAGCATCACGCCGAGGAAGCCGGCCTCCAGGAAGAAGGCGGTCAGCACCTCGTAGCCCATCAGCGGCCCGATGATCGGCCCTGCCTTCTGCGACAGCACCGACCAGTTGGTGCCGAACTGGTAGGACATGACGATGCCCGACACGACGCCCATGGCGAAGGCGATGGCGAAGATCTTCAGCCAGTAGCGGAACACGTCGAGGTACACGGCGCGCCCCGTCCACAGCCACAGCCCTTCCAGCACCGCCAGGTAGGAGGCGAGGCCGATGGTGAAGGCCGGAAACAGGAAGTGCCAGACCACCACGAAGGCGAACTGGAAGCGCGCCAGGTCGAGCGCGCTGGGAAGGAGGGAGTCGATCATCGGCGTTGCCTCCGCGGAAGCAGGTCACCCGGACGGGTCCGGGATGCGCAAGTGAAAATCGTGGGGCGCGGCGGGGTGGGGCGCCCCCGTCGCCGCGCCGGGATGGCGGAGTGGCGCGTCATGACCGTTCCCCGTCCGCCGGCGACGCCCGGCGCCCGCGGCCGAGCGAGATGATCTTGTCCTTGGCGTCCAGCAGCCGCGTCACGCGCGTGCCCAGCGCCAGCAGGGCCGCCAGCCGGTCGGTGTCCACCTGCCGCATGTCCTCGTACCAGGTGGTCAGCCGGTCGATCAGGCCGTGCATCTCGGCCATGCGGGCCTGGGCGTGCTGCTCGGCGGCGCTGTCGGGCTGCTGCATCAGCAGCTCCCGCAGCACCGACAGGGTCGGATCGACCTCGCGCTTCTTCCGTTCCTCGGCGAGCGTGCGGAGGATCTGCCAAACGTCGTCGGGCGTGGTGAAGAAGTCGCGCCGGTCGCCCGGCTGGTGGCGCAGCAGCACGAGGTTCCAGGCCTGCAGCTCCCGCAGGCCCATCGACACGTTGGAGCGCGACACGCCCAGCGCTTCCACGATCTGGTCGGCCGAGAGCGGCGCGTCCGAGACGTAGAGCAGGGCGTAGATCTGCCCGACCGTACGGTTGATGCCCCATCGGCTGCCCATCTCACCGAAGTGCAGCACGAAGGACTGGATCAGCGGCGGGAGGTTCACGTTCCGATGGTTCCCGTAATTTCAGAAATTTCTGAAATAACGATATTGGCCGAAGGAGCCGGAATGCAAGTTCCCGCTCCGTCAGACCGGCATCAAATCGGTGGCAGTTGTCCCGTGGCGCCGGCCCGCCGCGGGGCCGCACCGGGCCTTCCGGCCGTCAAAGAATGTGGGAAGCGCCGTTGCTGCCGATGGGCTCGCCCCGGGGATGAGGGCGGCGGTAAAGGTTCCGTCACTGCCGGAACCGTCGCGCCGCCGGGCGCGCAGCGCGGTCCCGGCGCAAGGGGCGGCGAGGACACGCGCGAAACTGTTTGGAGCCGCCGCGGCCCCGGGGTGTTCAGGCCGGCCGCCGCGTCGGTGCCGTGGCGGCGGGCGGGTTCAGCCCATCCAGCCGGCCGGGGCCCAGAGCAGGGCCGTCAGCACCAGGCCGGTGACGGCCACGATGCTTTGCAGCACCGACCAGACCAGCACGGTCTGGCCCAGACGCAGGCCGAAGAATTCCCGCACCATCCAGAAGCCCGCGTCGTTGACGTGGCAGAAGAACACCGAGCCGGAGCCGATCGAGAGCACCAAGAGCGAGGTCTGCGCCGCCGTCAGCCCGAAATCGCCCACCAGCGGCGCCATCAGCCCCGCGACGGCGGTCGTGGCCACGGTGGCAGAGCCCGTGGCCTGGCGCAGGCAGACGGCGATCAGCCAGGCCAGCAGCACCAGCGGGATGCCGGTGTCGTGGGCGATCTTGCCGAGTGTGCCGGTGATGCCGGCCTCCACCAGCACCTGCTTGAAGCCGCCGCCGGCGCCGATGGTCAGCAGCAGGATGGCGATCGGCGGCAGGGCGGCGCGCATGGCCTCGCCCACCTCGGCGCGGCTGGCGCCGCGGCCCCAGCCCAGCGCCAGCGCCGCCACCACGACGCTGATCGCCAGCGCCATGATCGGTTCGCCCACCGTGAGCAGGGCCGCGCGGACGGGGCCTTCCCCCAGGGCGATCTGTGCCACGGTGCGGCACAGCATCAGCGCCACCGGCAGCAGCAACACGGTCAGCGAGAGCGTGAAGGAGGGGCGCGCCGCACCGCCGACCCAGGCGGCGTCGTGCCCGCCGTCCCGCGCGGCGCCGTCCCGCCCGGCCTCCAGCAGCGCCGGGTGTCGGCCGATGAACCGGCCGTAAAGGGGGCCGGCCAGCGCCACCGCCGGCACCGCGATCACGAGGCCCAGCACCAGCGTCAGGCCCAGGTCGGCGTGCAGCTGCGCGATGCCGATCAGTGGTCCGGGATGGGGCGGCACCAGGGCGTGCAGCGTGGTCATGCCGGCCAGCGCCGGGATCGCGACCTGCATCACCGGCAACCGGGTCTTTTGGGCCAGCGAGAAAATGATCGGGATCATGAGCACCAGCCCGACCTCGAAGAAGAGGGGCAGGCCGATCAGCATGGCCACCAGCGCCAGCAGCCAGGGCAGGCTTCGCGCGGTCGCGTGCTGCAGCACGCCGTCCACGATGCGGTCGGCCGCGCCGCCCGCGGTCAGGATGCTGCCCAGCATGGCGCCCAGCGCGATCACCACGCCGATGTCGCCCAGTACGCCGCCGGCCCCATGCTCGAAGGCCGGGGTCAGCTTCTCGAAGGGCAGGCCGACGACGGCCGCGAAGACGCCGGCGCCCAGCATGATCGCGAGGAAGGCGGCGATCCGGCCCCAGGCGATCAGCAGCACGATCACGCCCAGGGCAAGGGCCACGGCGGCGAGAAGCAGGGTATCGCCGCCGTTCCAGGCTGCCGTCATCACGTCCACTCCGCTGGGATGCAGGGGTCATCCTGCGCCGGCGGAGGAGCGTCAAATCAGGGCAGCAATGCGCGCGGGCCGGTTGTCAGTCCACCAGAACACGGATGCGCATCGGGTGGGGCGGGAAGGCGCCGCCCGGTGCATCCGCCGGACCGCGGCCCCCGCCCGGTGCGTCAGGCCGCCGCGGCGAGCGGCGCGGGGGTTGCCCCGGCCGCGACCTGTTCCACCACGCCCACGAGGCGGGCCAGGTCGCCGTCCACGCGGTGCACCATGTCGGCCGGCATGGCGTCGAGCTCGACCTGGAGGCGCACCAGCGCGCCTTCGCGCCGCAGCGACATCCGGTCGGGCAGCAGGCCGCGCTTGCTGAAGGCTTCCAGCGCGCGGGGGAGGAAACCGACGGAGGGCTCCGCCAGGAGGTTGAAGGCGGCGGGGCGAACGGGTTCGGACATGGAAAGGACCTCGGGGATCATCGGCGGGGAGGGTGGGGACGCAGTATCCCGGCCGCCTCCGCCCCTTCCGCGCGGGAAGGGTCCCTTCGGGGAACCTTGCGCAGAGGCGGTCAGGCGACCGGGCGCGTAATTCGCCGAATGATGATCCGAAGCGTCATGCCCCCAGCCTAGGCACCAGCCGGGGTGGCCTGCAACCCCCCTTCTTCCGCCGCAGCCTCCTCGGTGGATTTGCGCCAGGGCGAGGGGATCAGGATGCCCAGCTCCTCGAAGCGGGCCTGGATGCGGCGGTTGAGCTCGCGCGCCACGGGGGCGCGCTGCGACGGGTCGGTCTTGAGGCGGGCGCGCAGCACCACGCCGGTCTCGGCCAGCTTCTCCACGCCCATCACGTCCATCTCATCGCGGATGGCATGGCCCCAGCGCGGCTCGGCGCGCATCTCCTTGGCGATCTCGCGCAGCACGCGCCCGACGCGGTCGGTGTCCTCGCCGTAGGGCAGCGAGAATTCCAGCATCGCGAAGGCGAAGTCGCGGGTCATGTTGGTGACCGAGGTCACGGCGCTGAAGGGGATGATGTGCACCGCCCCGTCCACCGCGCGCAGCCGGATGGAGCGGATGGAAAGCCGCTCCACCACGCCGGTCAGGGCGGGCGAGCCCAGCGTCACTGTGTCGCCCACCGCCACCGCATCCTCCAGCAAGAGGAACAGGCCGGTGACCACGTCCTTGACCAGGGTCTGCGAGCCGAAGCCGATGGCGACACCCACCACCGAGGCGCCGGCGATCAGCGGCGCCACGTTGACGCCGATCTCGCTGAGGATGTTCAGCATGAGGAAGATGACGATCACGATCATCAGCGCCGTGCGCATCATCGGCAGCAGCGTGCGCACGCGGGCCGAGCGCGCGGCCTGGCCTTCGCGGGAGGCCTTGGCCAGCTGTCGCGCGATGGCGGCGTTGGCGACCTCCCACACCGCCAGCGCGATGGCCAGCGTCAGGCCGATCGACACCAGCCCGCCGATCACCCGCGCGCCCAGGCGCCCCTGCGTGAACCAGGCAAAGGCGCCGATGCCCCAGGCTTCCAGCAGCACCAGCCCCGCGACCAGGGTGATCAGGCCGCTGAGCACACCGTGCAGGATGGGGGTGTAGCGGTTGGCCCGTTCCTCCAGCCCCGGGTAGCGGTGCGAGAATTCCGGTCCGACGTGGAAGCCGCGGTCCACCAGCCGCCGCACGGCGTAGTCCAGCCCCTTGGCCACCGCCAGGATCAGCAGCGTGGCCGCGGTGCCGCGCAGGAGGCGGCCGAAGCCGTCCTCGATCTCCAGCGCCCAGACGCCCCACAGCGCCAGCAGCCACAGGATGGCGACCACGTGCCAGATCTCGGCCAGGCGGTTGCGCAGGGCGCGCCCGGCGCGGCGGCTGCGGCCCGGTTCCTCGCCATCGAGCAGCGGCGGGGCGCGCAGCAGGTCGGCCACGGCGCGGCGGTTCTGCAGCACCACGATCACCAGCAGCAGCGACACCAGCAGCATCACCACGCGAATGATGCCGTCATACACCGCCCAGGGCACGCCGAACTGCAGCACCGCCTCGGCCACGCCGTAGCCGAACACCGCCAACCCCACGATGCGGCGCAGCCACACGGTGATGTAGGCCGCGGTCTCGTCGGTCATGCGGATCAGCCGCAGATGCGCCGAGGCCGGCGAGAACAGCATACGCGAGGCGATCATGATGGCGCGCACGAGCACGTAGGCGTTGTTTAGCGTCAGCATGATGAGCTGCGTGGTGGGCAGCGGGTGCACCACCTCGATCAGCCCGTAGCTCACCACCGCGAAGCCGCAGACCGGCACGAGGTCGAGCAGCAGGCGCGCCAGCACGATCGGCACGCGGCGCAGCCAGCTCCACTTGGCACCGGGCTCCGGCGCCAGCGTGTCGAGGCGGCGGCGCGGGCGGTGGAGGGCGTGAAAGATCCCGACCTCGGCCAGGATGCCGAGGCCGAACACCAGCGCGAGCTTCCAGGACGCGTCGGCGATGCGCGTACGGCTGACCGGGTCGCGCGCCACGCCCGAGGCCCAGGAGGCCACGGCCGGCAGGTCCGACAGGACGCGGGTGCCCGCGGTCACCTGCTGCGCCGCGTGCTGCAGCCGCTCCGACAGGCTGGACAGGAGCTGCGACACCAAGGTGCTGGGCACCACGATCGCGGGCGCCGCCGGCGCAGGGGCGGGTGCGGGTGCGGCGGCGGTGTTGCCGGGCGGCGTTTCCGGGGGCGGCGCGTCGGCGGCCGGCGCGGCCTGGCCCGTGCCCGCCTGCGCCGGGGCTGCCGGGGCGGCGCCGTTCTGCGCCGGGGCCGTGCCGGTGGGCGCCGCGGCGGCCTGGGCAGGGGCGGCGGGTTGGGCCGCGGGGCCTTCCCGATGGGCGCGGGCGTTGCGCTCGGCGGCGGCCAGGGTTTCCAGGCTGCGGATCAGCTCGGCGCGGCGGTTCTCGTTGCGCAGGATGTCCAGCATCCGCTCGGCCTCGCCCGGCGCGGCGCCGGGCTGGGCGGCCGGGGGAACCGTGGCGGGCGCGGCCGCCGTCTGGGCCCGTGCCGTACCGGTGGCGCCGGGCCAGGGGTTCGCGGCGAGGAGGAGCAGCGGGAGCAGCAGGAGAAGCCTGTGCGGAAGGCGGCGCATCATGCGGCCTTGGACCCCGGCGGCGGCGCTCGGTCAATCCGCCTTCGCTGCGCCGGTCCGGGGTTGTCGCGCGGCCGGTGTCGCCTGGGTGGCAGGGCACCGGCGCATGGCCGGCCGTGCCGCCGGTGCCGTCGGTCCGTGCCGGCTGCGGCGGAAGGAAAATCCGTTGCGCCACCGCTCCGGCACCCCAGATGGCAGGGCATGATCACGCTGCTCACCATCCTTGTCGGCATCGCCATGCTGGCGACGCTGGGCGTCCTGTTCGCGGGCATGCTGGGCATGGTGCGGGGCAATGGGGACGGGGCGCGCTCCAACGCGCTGATGCGCTGGCGCGTGATCCTGCAGGGCGTGGCGCTGGGGCTCTTCGCGCTGCTCCTGCTGCTGATGCGCAGCCGCTAGGGATCGCGGCGCCGGCCGGGCGCGCAGGGCCGCTCACGCGCCCGCCGGGGCTTCGCGCCGGCCGTCGGGCGATGCACCGGGGCGGCCGGGTCAGCGGGTCCGGAACAGGGTCGGCCAGTCGCCGGGTGCCGCGCCGCCGCACTGGTTCTGGTAGCTCAGCGCCGTCAGCCGGAACGCGCCGCGGCTCCAGACCCAGCTCTCGCTCGATCCGCAATCGGCGAGGCCGCGGCCCTTCGACACCGTCGTCAGGGTGCCGCTCGCCGGGTCGAACTCCGGGTCCACCATGTCCGGCCCCTCCGTCGCGTCCTCGGGCAGGCCGGGCAGCGCGAGCTTCACCGGGACGGGCGATCCGCCGCCGCGCGGCAGCACGGCCACCACCGAGGAACCCTGGTAGGCCGCCATGTAGCAGGGGCGGATGGCCAGCGCCCGCGTCGCGTCGAGCGCGAAGACCTCCGGCGGGTCGCGGACGTCGCAGCTCTCGAAGGCGACCGATCGCAGGCTGCGGGCCTGGCGCAGCAGGCTCGCCGTTTCGGCGCGCGTCAGCGGCGGGGGCGGGGTCCAGGCCGGTGCGGCCGGAACCGGGGGCGCCGCGGGCACCGCCGCCGTGCCCCGGGGCGCGATCAGGGCCGTCGCCGTTCCGGGCCGGCCTTGCACGGCGTCCACCAGCAGCACGGCCGCCGTGAACCCGTCCAGCGGCACGGTGCGCGGGGCGTCGTCCCCGGAGGGGGCCGCGTCGAGGGCGATGGACTGGGCGTTGCGGGCGGCCGCGACGAAGGCATCGACCGCGGCCGGATCGCTGGTGGACACGGCGCCGTCCTTGCTCGTCCAGGCCGGGGCGGGAAGCGGGAAAGGCTTGCCGTCGAGCCGGAGGGCGGCGGGATCGACCGGGTCCTCGGCTGCCAGCGTCAGGGTGGGCGGGGCATCGCCGGCCGGCCGGATCAGGTCGAGCTGCGCGCTGGTGGCCTCGTCGAAGCCGCGGGCGACGCAGGCGCGGGTGTTGTCGCAGGCCACGAACCAGTGGCCGAACTGGCGGTAAACCGGAACCGCGGGCGGCGGCGCCGCGGCCGGCAGGAACAGGATCGTGGCAAGCAGCAGCAAGCGGCGCATGGTCGGGTGGTCCTCGGCAGCGGTGGACACGGTGTTCCGCTTCGCCGCGTCGTGACAACAGGGCAGGGCGAGGCCGGGCGCGTGGCCCTCGCCTTGCCAGGGCCGGATCGCGCCCTTTATGTTCGGGCGCAAATCTGCCTCACGCGGTGCTGGCCCGACCCGTCGCGGTGGCCGGGGCCGGTCACGCCTCCTCCGCCGGGGTCACGGTCCGCCACGGACCTGGCCCCCGCCTTCGTTTGCTGGAACGGTCCGATCACATGAAGCTGCTGGTGCCCGTCAAGCGGGTGGTCGACTACAACGTCAAGGTCCGCGTGAAGGCGGACGGCTCGGGCGTCGAAACGGCCAACGTGAAGATGTCGATGAACCCCTTCGACGAGATCGCGGTCGAGGAAGCGGTGCGCCTGAAGGAGCGGGGCATTGCCACCGAGATCGTGGTGGTCTCGGTCGGCCCCACCCAGGCGCAGGAACAGATCCGCACCGCGCTGGCCATGGGCGCCGACCGCGGCATCCTGGTGGAACACCCTGAGACGGTGGAGCCGCTCGCGGTGGCCAAGATCCTCAAGGCCCTGGTGGCGCGCGAGCAGCCGGGCCTGGTGGTGATGGGCAAGCAGGCGATCGACGACGACATGAACGCCACCGGCCAGATGCTGGCGGCGCTGCTGAGCTGGGGCCAGGGCACCTTCGCGTCCAGCGTCGAGGTCGCGGGCGACACCGCCACGGTGAAGCGCGAGGTCGATGGCGGGGCGGAAACGGTGCAGCTGCGGCTGCCGGCGGTGGTGACGGCCGACCTGCGTCTGAACGAGCCGCGCTACGCTTCGCTGCCCAACATCATGAAGGCGCGCAAGAAGCCGATCGAGACGATCAGGCCGGCCGACCTCGGCGTCGACCCGGCCCCGCGCCTGACGCTGCTCAAGGTCGAGGAGCCGCCGACGCGCCAGGCCGGCGTGAAGGTCGCCAGCGTGGCGGAGCTAGTGGCGAAGCTGAAGACCGAAGCCAAGGTGATCTGATCATGACCGTTCTCGTACTGGCCGATCACGACGGCACCGCGATTTCCCAGCCCACGCGCTCGGCCGTCGCGGCCGCGATGCCGTTGGGCGAGGTCCACCTGCTGGTGGTGGGCCCCGCAGCCCTGGCCACCCCGGCCGCCGCGATCACTGGCGTGGCCCGGGTGCTGGTGGCCGAGGATGCCGGGCACTTGCTGGCCGAGCCCACCGCGGCGCTGATCGTGTCGCTGGCCGCGGGCTACACGCACCTGCTCGCCCCGGCCTCGGCGGTGGGCAAGAACGTGATGCCGCGCGTGGCGGCGCTGCTCGACGTGCAGCCGGTCAGCGACATCTCGGGCGTGGTGGACGGCAACACCTTCGTGCGGCCGATCTATGCCGGCAACGCGCTGGCGACCGTGCGCTCGGCCGATGCGGTGAAGGTGCTGACGGTGCGCGCCGCCTCCTTCGACCCGGTGGATGCCGCCGGCGGCGCGGCCGCGGTGGAAACGGTGGCCGTGCCCGCCGATCCCGGCCTGTCCACCTTCGCGGGCGCCGAGATCAGCAAGGGCGAGCGGCCCGACCTGACCGCGGCGCGGATCGTGGTGTCGGGCGGGCGGGCGCTGGGCTCGGCCGAGAACTTCCACCTGCTGGACAAGGTGGCCGACCGGTTGGGTGCCGCGGTCGGCGCCTCGCGCGCCGCGGTGGATGCGGGCTACGCCCCCAACGACCACCAGGTGGGCCAGACCGGCAAGATCGTGGCGCCGGAGCTCTACATGGCCTTCGGCATCTCGGGCGCGATCCAGCACCTGGCCGGCATGAAGGACAGCAAGGTCATCGTGGCGGTCAACAAGGACGCCGAGGCGCCGATCTTCCAGGTGGCCGATTACGGGCTGGTGGGCGACCTGTTCACCGTGCTGCCCGAACTCGACGCCGAGCTGGCGAAGGGCTGAGCGCCGTGAGCGGCACCACCCGGGAGGAGTCCGCGGCGCCCGCCCCAGAGGTCCGGACGTTGGGCGTCGTGGGCGCGGGGCAGATGGGCGGCGGCATCGCCCACGTCGCCGCGGCCTCGGGGCTGGAGGTGGTGCTGTTCGACGTCCAGGTCGGGGCGCTCGACAAGGCGCGCGCCACGGTGGCGCGCAACATGGAGCGGCAGGTCGCCAAGGGCACGCTCGACGCCGCGGCGCGCGACGCGGCGCTGGGGCGCATCGCCCTGGCGCCCGAGATGGCGGCGCTGGGTGCCTGCGACCTGGTGGTGGAGGCCGCGACCGAGCGCGAGGAGCTGAAGGCGCGGATCTACCGCGACCTCGCAGCCCACCTGCGCGCCGACGCGATCCTGGCCACCAACACCAGCAGCATCTCGGTCACCCGGCTGGCGGCGGCCACCGACCGGCCGGAACGCTTCGTGGGGATGCACTTCTTCAATCCCGTGCCGGTGATGCAGCTGGTCGAGGTGATCCGCGGCATCGCCACCGCCGACGCGACCGTGGCGGCGGTGGAAGCGCTGGCGGCGCGGATGGGCAAGACCACGGCGGTGGCCGAGGATTTCCCGGGCTTCATCGTCAACCGCATCCTGTTGCCGATGATCAACGAGGCGGCCACGGCGCTGAACGAGGGCGTGGGCACGGTGGCCGCGATCGACACGGCCATGAAGCTCGGCACCAACCAGCCGATGGGGCCGCTGCAGCTGGCCGACTTCATCGGCCTCGACACCTGCCTGGCGATCCTGCGTGTCTTGCAGGAAGGCACGGGCGACCCGCGCTACCGCCCCAGCCCGCTGCTGGTGAAGTACGTCGATGCCGGCTGGCTCGGCCGCAAGTCGGGCCGGGGCTTCTACGACTACCGCGAGGACCCGCCGCGCCCGACCCGCTGAGGGGAGGGGCGCCGCCGGGAAGGGCGGCCCAGGGTCCAGGGGTGCCGCGATCCGGGACACTGAGATCAGGGGCGCCGGGAAGATGCCGGCCGCGTGGCCGGCACCGCGCCCTTCAGCCGGGGCCGCGCTTCAGGTGAAGCTGACCTTGGCGTTCTCGCCGCCCTGGGGCGGCTCACCCGTGGTCACGGCCTTCACGTAGCCCCAGGCGTGCAGCACCTTGGAGGACGGCGCGTCCCAGTACTCGGCGCCCTCGACCTCCACCGCGATCACCACCAGCGAGGGGTCCTCCGGGCCTTCGGGGAACCAGACGCGCATCCCCTCGCTCCAGAGCGACTTCTGCTTGGCCAGGTCCTTGAAGGCGCGCGCCTTGCCGAAGAGGCTCACGTAGTCCTGGCTGGCGGGCTCGGCGTAGCTCAGCAGGACGCGCGGCTCGGCGCCGATCTCCTCCACCACCGGCGAGCCGTCCTTGGCGAAGAACCACAGGGTCGACTCGAAGCTTTCCTGCTGCGCCCACATGGGGCGTCCCCGGAGGCGGCCGGCGCCGTCGAGGGTCACCATGGTGGCGACCTTGATGGACTTAATCATGTCCCAGACCTTGTTCTGGGCCGCGCGGTCGTGACGGGTGTCGGTCATGGTCGCTCTGTCTCCTCTGGAGCGGCTCCGGCGGACGGGCGGTCGCACCGGGCGCGGGTTCCCACGCTCCGTGACCCTGCTGCCCTGACGCCGCTGCTCTGGGCGCTAACGCCGCCCCCCGCGCGGGGTTGTGCGCCCGGCCCGATGAGTGGGCGGGGGCGATCTTAAGCGGGTGTTCACCGGGACGGCGTCACATGCCGCCTGCATGAAGCAAGAACAGCTCCTTCAGACCCTGGCGCGGCACAAGGATGCCCGCTGGCGGCCCGCGACCTTTGCCGAACGGGGAGCCTGCGTCACCTTCACCACCCCCACGCTGCTGGGAAGCCGCGTCCACATGAACGACGACGCGGTGGGCACAGGTGGGCTGGAGCTGATGGTGCCCAATCCTTCGGGCGGCGAGGGCGTCTACGTCCTGCCCTGGGGGGCACTGCCCGATATCTACGCGCTGACGCTGCACGACCGGCACGCCTGGCGCCGGCTGGCGCAGACGGGCTCGGTGACACCGCCGCAGGTCCGCGCCGTGCTGCGCGAGGTCGCGGTCGCGGGCTATGCCGGGCGTGCCGCGGCGCGCGCCGCGGCCGCGGCGGCGGAAGCGGAGCAGGCCTCGCGCGAGGTCACCCGGCGCGCCCTGATCTACCGGCTGCTGCAGCAGTCGGGCGCGCGCTTTCCCGACCAGCCCGGCGCCGCCGGCGGCGGGCTCGCCGCGGCGCTGGAGCGGATGACCTCGGTGGCCGCCTGGCCCGAGCAGATCTACGCCGCGATCGGCACGCTGGCGGAACTGCTGGAGCCGCTGGGCCTGCCGGAGGACCGCGCCGGCGGCCGCCTGCCGCAGCGGCTGCTGGACCTCCATGCCATGTCCAAGGCCATGCGCGCCGCCACCACGAACACCGAGGATGAGCGCAACTGCGTGCTGTTCATGACCGACGCGGTGCGCCACCTCATCTCGCTGGCGCGGCCGGCGCTGACCGCCGGGCGCACCCTGATGGAGGATGCGGCGGATCTGTTGGCGCAGTGGCTGCGTGACCCGGTGCCCGTGCAGCGCAAGGCGGCCCAGGCGGAATGGCTGCTCGATGGGTGGGAGCTGGTGCTGGCGCTGTGGCAGGTCGGTGGCCTCGCCTCGCTGCGTGACCTGGTGAGGCTGGTGCCGATGATGCCGGTGGAGGCGGAGGAGCTGGTGCCCCTTGCGGAGCGCGTGAACCTGCCCTGGGCCGACGAGTTCCAGCGCCGCATGATGACGCAGGGGCGCGACTGGCGCGCTTCCGCCGTGCTCGACGTCAACCGGCGCAACGAGCGGCTGCGCGCGGTGGCCGCCTGATGTCGCAGGGGGAAAGCGGGACGGCGCCCGTGAAGGAGGCCGCGCGGGAGCCGGTGCTGTCGCGCGCCGACGTGATGGCGCTGTCGGCCGCGGTGGCGGAAAGCCCGCCCGAGCAGCTGACCCGCATCGTCGCGGTGCTCGACGCCATGCCGGACCGCGAGGCCGCCAACGCGGTGCTGGACGTGGCGCGCACCCGGCTGCGCACGCTCGACCCGCGCCGGCGGCTGACGCTGCCGCGGCTGATCTTTCTGCCGCTCGACGGCGCCATCGTGGATGCCCGTCTCTGGCGCCCGGGCGAGAGCCGGCTGCCGCGCTCGATCCTCCTGCCGCTGGCCAGCGCCATCCTGCCCATGCTGGGCGACGATGCCCGCCGCTTCGCCGAGGCCCTGGCCGGGCTGCACCGCGACGAGCACCCGCGCATCCTGCAGATCGGCGAGCAGGTCTGGCCGCGCGCGGCCGAGGCGCTGCGCCGCGTGACCGAGCCGCCGGCGGACTGGCCCTGGGGCAAGGAACACTTCATCCCCTTCGCCCGCTTCTCCGCCACGGTGCTGGTGCAGGGCGCCGCGATCATGCGGGCCGTGCATGCCGCCAGCGGCGGGCCGCCGGACATCCTGGTCCGCTACGCGCTGATGGGAGTGTCGCGCTCAGGTGTTGAGCCGATGCTGGCTGCCATGGCCACGCTGCTGACCGTGTCCCGACGGCCGGCCACCGTCTGCGCCATCGCCGGCAGCCTCTCGTCACGCTCCAGCGTGCCGGCGCAGGCACTGCTGGTGGAAAGCGTCGAGCGGCGGGTGGCGGAGCTGAACTACCTGAAGATGGAGCTGCTGCCGGAGCGGCTGGAGATCCTGGCCGCCATCCTGGAGAACATCAGCGAGGTCATGGGCGCGCGCGCCCCGCAGTGGCGCCGGCGGCTGCTGGGCTGGCGCCACGCGGTGGAAGCCTCGTGCCGCACGACCTATGGCGAGTACGGCGCGGCGCAGATCCTGGAGCCCGCGCAGCGCTTCCGCGACGGCAGCCCCACGGATGCCGAGGTCACGACGCTGGAAGAAAGCGCCCTGGCGCTGCGCCGCTTCGAAATGGCGTCGCGGCTGCTGGGCAGCGACGCCGCCTGCAGCAACGCCCGCCGCACCCTGCTGGGCGACCTCACGGACCTCGCGGTGGGGGTGGCGCCCGGCGCCAGGGTGGAGATCGCCCGGGTGGTGGAGATCCTGGCCGGGCCGGAGCTGGGCTGGGATTTCCTGGAGATCGGCCCCTGGCCGTGAGGCGGCTGGTCCTCAGGCGCCTGATTTCGAGGTGGCGGGCGCGCTTTCCATCCCGTCCCGCCATCGGCGGGGCAGGGTGCCCGGCCGCTGGGGACGCGTCGCCGGCGGACGGCCTCAGGCGCCCAGGCGGATGACGCGCAGCAGGACGCGCCGGCCGCGCGTGTAGTTGAAGCCTTCCACGCTTCCCACGACCTCCAACCGCTCGCCCGCCGCGGCCGCCGCGGCGTCGAGCCCCGGCTGCTCGCGCGCCTCGACGGCCAGGAGGCGGGTTTCGCCGCGCGCCCGGCCTTCGCCCAGGAAGCGCGCGGCCTCGGCGCCGTCGTCCAGCAGGCGGACGGGCGTGCCGAGCGCGAAGACGGCGGAGGGCTCGTGGAAGCCCAGCAGCCCGACGCGCCCGCGCGGCACCCCGCCCGGCACGGTTGCCGCCGCCCGGTCCAGCGCCGCCGCCAGGTGCGGCGCCACCCAGGGCGCCTCGAGGCGCGGCAGCGTCGCCTGCATCACCACCCATTGCAGCGGAATGGCCCAGAGCACCGCGGCGAGGCCGGCGCGTGCCCAGCCGCCCTCGCGGGCATGGTGGAGGACGCGCCAGGCCAGCACCGCCGCGAAGGGGATGCCCAGCAGGCTCCAGCCGTCGACGCGGTGGTCCGCGAGCCAGAACACGGCCGGCGCCGCCACCGCGAGGCCCGCCGCCACGCCGAGCAGCGCCAGCCAGCCCAGCCCCGCCAGCCAGCGCGGCGGGACGCGGCGCAGCGGGTCCATGGCCCAGGTGGCGCCCAGCAGCATCAGCGCGGGAAACACCGGCAGGACGTAGTGCGGCAGCTTGGTGGACACCGCCTCGAACACGATCCAGTTCGGCACCGCCCAGGCCAGCAGGAAGCGCGTCGCCGGCTGCAGCCGCGCCTTCCAGGCGCCGGGGATGGCGCGCAGCACCAGGAAGGCACCCGGAAAGGCTGTCAGCCCGAAGATCAGCAGGTAGGTGCCGGGCGGCGCGCCGTGCGCCTCGGCGGAACTGCCCACCTTGCCCAGCATGTCGTGGCCCACGGCCTCGGCAAAGAAGCGCCCCTCGGTGGCAACCCCGATCGCCACCAGCCAGGGCACGCAGACCAGCAGCGCCAGCGGCAACCCCCAGAGCGGGCGCAGCGCCCGGAACCAGGGTGCGCGACGATCGGTGACAAGGAGCGTGATTCCCGTCAGCAGCGGGATCATCGGCCCGATCGGGCCCTTCAGCAGGATGCCGATCCCCAGCACCACCCAGAACGCCGCCGCGTGCCGGCGGGTGAAGGTGTCGGGCGACAGGTAGGCGCGGCCCAGCAGCCCCATGGTGGTCGCCACGGTGGCGAGCAGCGCCGCGTCGGTCTTGGCGATATGCGCCTCGACGCAGAGCAGCACCGCCGAGGCCAGGAGTGCGGCCCCCAGGAAGGCGGCGCGTCGTCCCACCAGCGCGCGGCCGAACTGGAAGGTGGCCAGCACCGCCAGCCAGGCACCGAGCGCCGAGGGGATCCGGTAGGTCCAGATGCTGTCCTGAACCGGGAGGCCCGCCGCCCCCAGCACCTCCGCCGAGGCGGCCTGCGCCCAGTAGATGCCCACCGGCTTCTTGTTGCGCTCTTCTTCCTGGTTGCGGATGCGCACCCAGTCGCCGCTCTCGACCATCTGGCGCGAGGCCTGGGCGAAGCGGCTCTCGTCGCGGTCGCCGGGCGGCAGGGTGAAGAAGCCCGGCAGCCAGAGCAGCAGGCAGAGCAGCGTCAGCCACAGCCGCGGGCGTCGGGTTTCCGGCAGCCTGTCGAGGAATTGCGGCACGGCGTGAGTCGCTTCCGTTGCGCGCGCCGCGGCGGCCGGTCCGGCACGGGTGCGGCGCGAGGGGACTGAAACTGCCCGGGCGCGCCTCCACGCGGGGTGAATGGCGGGTCCCGGCGGGCGGCGGGCGCGGCGGCCTCTAGCACGCGGACGCGCGGGGGGACATACGGGGCGTGACATGGCCAACCCTTCCGACACTCCCCCCGGCAAACCCCCGGGCAACCCCCCGGGCGGTTCCCGCCCGCCCCGCCGTTCCGGCCCCGGCGCCGCCCCCGGTGAGAACCGTGGCGGCGGCGGCCGGTCCGGCGGCGGGCGATCCGCGCCGGGGCGACGCGCAGAACCTGCCAACCCCGTGCGCCAGGGCGCGGCCGCGCTGATCGAGGCGGTGCTGGAACGGCGTCGCCCGCTGGAAGAAGCGCTGGACGCCCTGCCGGCGATGGAAGCGCGCGACCGGGCGGCGGCGCACCGCATCGCCTCGGCGGTGCTGCGCCGCCTCGGTTCGATCGACGCGGTGCTGGAGCCGCTCTTGCGGCGCGAGCCGCCCGACATCGCCCGCGCGGCCATGCGCATCGGCGTGGCGGAGCTGCTGGTGCTGGGCACCCCCGCCCACGCCGCCGTGTCGGCCGCCGTGGCGCTGGTGCCTCAGCCCTTGCGCGGCCTGGTCAACGCCGTGCTGCGCCGCGTGGCGGCGGAAGGGGCGGAGGCCATCGAGGCGCTGGACGGGGAACGGCTCGACACGCCGGGCTGGCTCTGGGGCTCCTGGCACGCGGCCTACGGCCCGGCGGTGCGCGCCATCGCCCGCGCCCACCGGCTGCCGGCGCCGCTCGACCTCAGCCTCCTGCCCGGTGCCGCGGTGCCCGAAGGCGGGGTGCTGCTGCCCACCGGCACGGTGCGGCTGCCCGCCGGCACCCGCTTCACCGATCTCGCGGGTGCGGGGGAAGCGCGTTTCTGGGCGCAGGATGCCGCGGCCGCCCTGCCGGCGCGCCTCCTGGCGGCCCGCGCGGGCGAGCGCGTGGCCGATATCGGCGCGGCGCCGGGCGGCAAGACGGCGCAGCTCGCCTCGGCGGGGGCGCGGGTGACCTCGGTGGAAAAGGACGCCCGCCGCGCCGAGCGGCTGCAGGCCAACCTCGCGCGCCTGGGGCTGGAGGCCGAGATCGCCGTCACCGACGCCACCGCCTGGCGCCCGGCCGAGCCCTTCGACGCCATCCTGCTCGACGCGCCTTGCTCCGCCACCGGCACCATGCGCCGGCACCCGGACGTGCCCTTCCTCAAGCGTCCCACTGACGTGGCCTCGCTGGTGGCGTTGCAGCGGCCGCTGATCCAGGCGGCGGCGGCGGCGCTGCGCCCCGGCGGGCGGCTGGTTTTCGCGACCTGCTCCCTCCAGCCGGAGGAAGGCGAAGGGCAGGTGGGCTTCGCTGCCTCGCTCGGCCTCCGGCCCGACCCGGTGACCCCCGATGAACTGCCCGGTCTGGCCGAGGCGCTGACGCCGGAGGGGCATGTCCGCACCCGTCCCGACCTTTGGGCGGAGCATGGCGGGCTGGACGGGTTCTTCGTGGCGCGGTTCCGCAAGCCGGAGTGATTGGGGGCAGGCTGGTCCGGGCGAGCCCGCAGGGTGTCCGCCCGGCCGGTCGCGTGTCAGTCGGGCCGGCGGCCCCTCTGCCCCGCCGCGCCCGGCCACGGCGGGGCGAGCCGGAACCTCCCCACCCGGCGGCGCGCGGGTGCGGCGCGTCGCCACACCTTGTTGATGCGCGGTTAAAGGCGATGTCACGAGGTTGCCCCGCCCGGCACCCGCTGGCAAAACTCGCCACCGTGTCCAGACCAGTCCGCATCGCCCCGTCGCTTCTCGCCGCCGATTTCGCCCGGCTGGGCGAGGAAGTGCGCGCCGTGGAGGCCGCCGGCGCCGACTGGCTGCACCTCGACATCATGGACGGCCATTTCGTGCCGAACATCTCCTACGGCCCGCAGATCCTGAAGGCCCTTCGGCCGCATTGCGGCCTGCCCTTCGACGTGCACCTGATGATCGCGCCTGTGGACCCCTACCTCGCGGCTTTTGCCGAGGCCGGGGCCGCGGTGATCTCGGTGCATGCCGAGGCCGGGCCGCACCTCCACCGGTCGCTGCAATCCATCCGCGCGCTGGGCTGCAAGGCGGGCGTCGTGCTGAACCCGGCGACGCCGGCCGCGGCCATCGAGCCGGTCTTGGACATGCTGGACCTCGTGCTGGTGATGACGGTCAATCCCGGCTTCGGCGGGCAGTCCTTTCTCCGCTCCCAGCTACCAAAGATCGCCGCGATCCGGCGCATGATCGACGCCTCCGGCCGCGAGATCGCGCTGGAGGTCGATGGTGGGGTTACTGCGGAGACCGCGCGCCCCTGCATCGAGGCCGGGGCCGACACGCTGGTGGCCGGCACCGCGGTCTTCGCCAAGCCCGATTACCGCGCGGCCATCGAGGCCATTCGGGGGGACGCGATCCGAGGCACCGGCAGCCGGGGAGTGGCCGCATGAGCGACTGGATGCGCGGCGCCCGGCGCACCATCGCGGGGCTGAAGCCGATCCGCGTTCCCGACGCCCCGGCGCGGGCCTTCCGGGACCTGTGGCCCGGCGACGCGGCGCGGGGGCAGCGGCTGCTCAAGGGCGAGTTCGAGTATCTCGGCACCACCCGCGCCCTGTTGCCGGCCGAGGCGGCGCGCAGCGTTCCGGGTGCTGCCGAGGAAATGCGCGGCGGCAGCCTTGCCTGGCGCTCGGCGTTGCATGGCTTCGCCTGGCTGCGCGACCTGCGCGCGCTGGGCACCGACAGCGCCCGGCTGCGCGCCCGCGCGCTCACCCAGGACTGGCTGGGCCGCACCGGGGCCGAGCCGCTGGCGGCAGCGCCCGAGATCACCGGCGCGCGGCTCTCCGCCTGGCTGGGCCACTGGGACTTCCTGGCCGCCACCGCCGAGGACGGCTTCCGCCGGATGCTGATGCAGCGCCTGGCGCATGATGCGCGCGGGCTGGTGGCGTCGCTGCCGGCCGATTGCGGTCATCGCGGCGCGCTGGTGGCGCTGAAGGGCGCGCTGGCCGCGGCGGTCGCGCTGGAAGAGGAAGCCTGGCTCGCCCGCTGCCTGCGCGTCCTGCCGGGCGAGCTGGAGCGGCAGTTCCTCCATGACGGTTGCCATGTCGAGCGCTCGCCCGCCATGCACCTGGCGGCGCTGCAGGACCTGATCGAGCTGCGCAACCTCCTTCATGGCGCCGAGCTGGAAGCCCCGGCGCACCTGGCGCTGGCGCTCGACCGCGCCGGGCCGGCGCTGCGGGTGTTCCGCCACGGCGACGGCGGGCTCGCCGCCTTCAACGGCACCAGGGGCGAGGCGGCGACGCTGCTCGACCTCGTGCTGACGCAGGCGCAGACGCGCGGCCGCGCGCCGCTGATCCTCCATGAGGGCGGGTTCCAGCGCCTCCAGGCCGGGCGGACGCTGGTGATCGCCGATTGCGGCGCGCCCCCACCGGGCCGGACCAACGCCACGCCGGGTGCCCTGCCGCGCGGCGCCGACCGCCTCCATCACGCCGGCACGCTGAGCTTCGAGATGTCGGTCGGGCGCGACCGTCTCATCGTCAACTGCGGCGCGGCGCCCGCCGCCGAGGGCGAGTGGCGCGACGCGCTGCGCTCCACCGCCGCGCATTCGACCCTGGTGCTGGCCGACACCAACAGCGCCGAGCTGCGCGAAGAGGGCCTCGGCCGACGTCCCGAACATGTCGAGGCCGACCGGCAGGAGGCCGAGGGCGCGCAGTGGCTCGACGCCACGCATGACGGCTGGAAGCGCACCCTGGACGCGATCCATCGCCGCCGGCTCTGGCTGTCGGAAACCGGCGATGACCTGCGCGGCGAGGACGTGGTGGAGGGCGAGAACCCGCCCGGCTTCACGATCCGCTTCCACCTACACCCGGCGGTCGAGGCCTCGGTCGTCGACGAGGGCAAGGGCGTGATGTTCCGCCTGCCCTCGGGCAGCCAGTGGCGGCTGCGCGCCGAAGGGGCCAGCCTGTCGCTGGAAGAAAGCCTCTACGTGGCGGGCGAGCCGCGCCCGACCCAGCAGGTGGTGCTGGAGGCCGAGACCGGCACCACCAGCGTGCAATGGGCCATCCGCCGCGTGGCGGCCGCGGAGGGGTGAGCGGGCGGGCAGCCCCGGCGGTGGCCCCAGGGCTGAAACCCAGGTT
Organism: Roseomonas elaeocarpi; assembly: GCF_042433915.1. NCBI lineage: Bacteria > Pseudomonadati > Pseudomonadota > Alphaproteobacteria > Acetobacterales > Roseomonadaceae > Roseomonas > Roseomonas elaeocarpi. The sequence continues at coordinate 31,633 of NZ_JBHLUN010000007.1, forward strand.
GGAGCCGGGGGTGGTACCGGAGGCGAACGCTGTGCCGGCCGGCGCGCCGGTGCTGTTCGTGGCCAACGTCGATTTCGCGCTGCGCCACTTCCTGCTGCCGCTGATGCGCGAGGCGCGCGCGCGCGGCTACGAGCCGATCGGCGCCTGCGCGGAAGGCCCCCTGTTGGAGGTGGTGCGCGCGGAAGGCTTCCGCGTCGTGGCCGTGCCGATGGCGCGATCGCTGTCGGTGGGGGCGAACTGGCGGGCGCTGCGGGCGCTGCGGCGGCTGATCCGCGAGGTGCGGCCGGCGCTGGTGCACGGGCATTTCCCGATCAGCGGGCTGCTGGCGCGGGTCGCAGCGCGGCTCGAGGGCGTGCCGCGCGTGGCCTATACGGGGCACGGCTTCCTGTTCAACCAGCCGGGGCCGCTCTGGCGCCGCTGGCTGTCGCTGTCGCTGGAATGGTTCGGCGGCAAGCTCACCGACGTGTTCATGACGGTCAGCGAGGAGGAAGCGCGTGATGCCCGCCGCCTCGGCATCGCGCGCCACGCGGTCAGTTGCGGCAACGGCCGCGACCCGGCCGTGTTCCACCCCGACCCGGAGGCGAGGGCGGCGCTGCGGGCCGAGTTCCGCACGCCCGCCGAGGCCTGCGTCGTGGTGGCGGTGTCGCGCCTGGTCCGCCACAAGGGCTACCCGGAGCTGCTGGCCGCCATGGAGGCGGTGCCAGGTGCCACGCTCTGGGTGGTGGGGGAGCGGCTGAGCAGCGACCACGGCGAGGACATGGAGCCCTTCTTCGCCCATGCCGGGCGTATGCTGGGGCCGCGCCTGCGCCGGCTGGGCTATCGGCACGACGTGGCGCGGGTGCTGGCGGCGGCCGATATCTTCACCCTGCCCAGCCATTTCGAGGGCCTGCCCATGTCGGTGATCGAGGCGATGCTGTCCGGCCTGCCGGTGGTCAGCACCGATATCCGCGGCCCGCGCGAGATGGTGGTGGAGGGCGAGACCGGCTTCCTGGTGCCGCCGCACGAGGCCGAGCCGCTGGCCGAGGCCCTGGCGCGCCTCGCGGGGGATCCGGCGCTGCGGGCACGCATGGGCGAGGCCGGGCGGGCGCGGGCCCTGCAACTCTACACCGAGCGCCACGTCGTGGGCCGCACGCTGGACCTGCTGGGGCTGCCGCCCCGCGCGGGTGCGGCGTGAGCAGCGTGGGCACGACGGGCAGGGCAACCGGTGCGGAAGGCACCGTCGGGGCCGCTGCCGCGCCGGCCGGGCCGGGCCGTGCGTTGAACCCTGCCGACCCAGGGTGTGCGTTGAACGGTGCGCCGGGCTCCGCGTCCGACCCCGCGCCCGACCGCGGCCCGGATCTTGGGCGATCCGATCCGAAAACCGCGCCGGGCGGGCGCTGCGCGGTGGGCGTGGTGCTCTACAACCCCGACCTCGCGGTGCTGTGCGGGTTGCTGGAAGCCGTGTCCGCCGAGGTGGAGGAGGTCTGGCTGTTCCGGAACTCGGTGCTGCCCCCGGGCGCCGAGGCGCGGCTGCGCGCCGCCTGCCGGTCGGGGCTGCGGCTGCTCAACGACGGCAGCAACCCGGGGCTGGGCATCGCCTACAACCGCATGGCCGAGGCCGCGCGGGCGGCGGGCGCGGCGGAGCTGCTGATCTTCGACCAGGACTCCTCGCCGCCGCCGGGCATGCTGCAAAAGCTGCGGGCCACGCGCGCGGCTCTGCGCGCGGCGGGTGAGCGGCCGGCGATCGTGGGGCCGCTGGCGGTCTCGGCGGATGACGCAGTGGGCTTCAAGCCGCCGCGCAGCTTTCCCAGCGCCGCGACGCGGCCGCACGGCACGGCCTGGCCGGCGGAATTCGTGATCTCCTCGGGCTCGCTGCTCGACCTCGGCGCCTTCAGCGCCGTCGGCGGCTTCCGCGAGGACTTCTTTATCGACGCGGTGGATATCGAGTGGTGCTTCCGCGCCTGGGCGGCCGGCTGGTCCTGCTGGATCGAGGGCGCGGTGCGGATGCCGCACCGTCTGGGCCAGGGCACGATCCGCCTGCCGGTCGTGAACATGCGCCTGACGCGGCAACCGCCGTCGCGCCTCTACACCTACGTCCGCAACCAGGTGGCCATGCTGCGGCTGCCGCACACGCCGCGCCGCTGGAAGCTGCGCCTCCTGCCGCACATGGCGGTGCAGGCGGCGGTCTACCTCGCGGCCTCGCCGGGGCGGCGCGCCACGGTGCTGCGGGCGTTTCGGCAGGGCCTGTCGGACGGGCTGCGCGGGCGCCTCGGGGTGGGGCGACGCGGCGGGTTCTGAGGTCGCGTCCCCTGGCGGTCGGGGCGGAACCCCTGGCCGGAGCGTTTGCCGCCTGACACGGGCGACGTCGTTGCGGCAGAGCCTGCCGAGCCCGCGACGGTGCATGGCCGTGTCGCCGGTGCCGCGTCGCCGCACGCGCGGTGAGGGAATCACCCTCCCGGGGATCGCCCGCCACGGGCTGGGACGATAATCTGCCAGCCGTTACGTCCCGACCACGTCGGCGCGACGGCCGTGGGGTCCGTTCATCCCGCCGGACGATCCCGCACCGTCGCGGCAAGCAGAGCCCGCGCTCCAGAGAGTCCGCATGATCACCCAAGCAGAGCTCGCCACCGCCTTCCGTCTCGTGCTGGGGCGTGATCCGGAGGCCGGCGAGGCGGAGCAGGCCATGGCGGAAGCGGGCGATCTCCAGGCACTTGGCCGCTGGCTGCGGGCGCGTGCCGCCGTGTCACCCGACGACCTGCGGCAGCGGCAGCGGGCGCATTTCCTTCGCCGGCGGCTGGAGCACCTGCGGGAGGAGATGGGCGAGGTGCGTGGCGAGGCGGCGCGCTGGCGCAGCGAAGCAGAAGGGGCGAAGGCCGAGCTCGCCGCGCTGCGCAGCAGCCCGAGCTGGCGGGCGCTGACGCGGGCGCAGGACGCGGTGCCGGTGCCGCTGCGCCGACCGCTGCGGCGCTCCGCCCGGTTGCTGTGGTGGACGGCCACGATGCAGCTGCCGCGTCGCTTCGGCGAATGGCAGCGCGCGCGCCAGCCGGCGGCGCCCGCGCCGATGGCTGGCACGACGGTTGCCCCGGTGGTTGGCCCCGTGGGTAGCCCTGTGGGTTCCTCCGTGGTTTTTCCTGGCGGCGCCCCGGCCGGCACCGCGCGTCCGGCGGCCAAGCCGGTGGCCCTGATCATCGAGAACCGCTGGCCGCAGCCGGACCGGGATTCTGGCTCCGTCGACATGCAGAACCTGGTCGAGGCGCTGCTGGCTCTGGGCTACGACCTGTGGTTCGGCGCCGACATGGAGCACGACCTCGCCTCGCCCGATCGGGACGCGCTGGCCGCGCGCGGCGTCCGCTGCCTGGGCAGCGATGATGCGCCCAGCATCCGCGAGTTCCTGCGGCGCGAGGGTTCCGCCGTGTCGCTTTGCGTGCTCAGCCGCGTTTACGGCGGCGGCCGCTTCGCGGAGGACGTTTGGCGGCACTGCGCGGATGCGCGGGTGGTGTTCAACTCGGTCGACCTGCACTTCCTGCGCGCCGAGCGTGAGCGCAGCCTGGGCAACAGCGACACCGCGCCGCCGCTCGCGGCGATCGAGCAGGTGCGTGCGCGCGAGGAATTCCTCACGCGCGAGTGCGACGCGACCATCGTGGTGTCCTCAGCCGAGCGGCAGATCCTGCAGGCCAGCTTCCCCGAGGCGTTGGTGGTGGAGATGCCACTGGCACGTCGGGTGCAGCCGCGCCGCAACGGCTTCGCGGCGCGTCGCGGCATCGGCTTCATCGGCGGCTTCGCGCACCTGCCCAACATCGACGCGATCCGCTGGTTCCTCCATGAGATCTGGCCGCTGATCCTGCGCGACATGCCGGATTGCGCCTTCAGCATCGTGGGCGCCGACCTGCCGGAGGATGTGCTGCGCGGCGTGCCGGGCGAGGTGCGCTACCTGGGCCACGTGCCCGACGTCGCGCCCTGGTTCGAAGAACTGCGCCTCACCGTGGCGCCGATCCGCTTCGGGGCGGGCGCCAAGGGCAAGGTCGCTTCCTCGCTGGCGGCGGGCGTGCCCTGCGTCACCACGCCGGTGGGCTCGGAAGGGATGCACCTGCGCGACGGCCGCGACGTGCTGGTGGCCGCCACGGCGGAGGATTTCGCGGCGCGGGTGCGCGAGGCCTACAGGGACGAGGCACTGTGGTCGGCGCTGTCGCGCGGCGGGCAGGAGCATGCCGCGGCGCAGCTCTCGATCGCGGGCTGGCGGGAGCGGCTGCGCGAGATGCTGTGGACAATCGACGCCCTGCCCGAGGAGGCGCCGGCTCAGCGGTAGCTGTGCCGCATCCACTCCGCCGTGGCCTCGAGGGCTGCCAGCCACGGCGTGCGCGGCACCCAGCCGGTGGCCTCGCGGATGCGGCGGATGTCGAGGATGCTGACCGGCACGTCGGTGGCACGCGCCGGCTTGTGCACCGGCACGATGCCGGGCTGTTCGAGCACGGCGGCGATGTCGGCGATCACCGCGTTGACGCTGCGCCCTTCGCCGGAGCCGACGTTGAACACGCGCTGCGGGCCATCGTGCGCCGCCACCGTCACCAGCGCCTCGGCCACGTCCTCCACGAACACGAAGTCACGCACCACCTGGCCGTCGCCCCAGACCTCGACCGGCTGCGCCGTCATCATCCGGTGCATCAGCGCCGCCACCACGCCCTGCCGCCGCGTCGGGCTCTGATAGGGGCCGAAGGGATTGGCCACGCGCAGCACCGCGTAGTCGAGCGCGTGCAGGTGCCGGTAAAGGTAGAGGTACTTCTCCACCGCGAGCTTGCTGATGCCATAGGCAGAGATCGGGTCGGTGGGCGCGTCCTCGGGGATCGGCGTCGCGCGGGGGATGCCGTAGACCGTGCCGCCGGAGCTCACGAAGACCAGCTTGCGCACCGCGGCCGCGCGGCAGATTTCCAGCAGGTGCAGCGTCGCCACGGCGGAGGCGCCGAGGTCCGCCACCGGGTCGATGTTGGCGCTTTCGGGGGTGGAGCCGCCGAGCAGGTGGAACACCACCTCGGCGCCCTCGACGGCGCGCGCCAGGGCCGCGCGGTCGGTGAAGTCGCCACCCAGCCAGGTGATGCCCTCCAGCGCCTCGGGAAAGGACTGCCTGCGGCCGAAGCCCAGCACCCGCATCCCATCCGCCGCCAGCCTGCGGCACAGGTGCGTGCCGATGAAGCCGCCGCCGCCCAGCACCACGCAGCTCGTCCCGGGGGGCAGGCCGCCGGTGCGCCGCGCGGCGGGCGGGATGGCGGACGGGGTGGGCATCACGACGGGGCCCGCAGCGCCTCTTCCATCTGGCCGATCATGCGCGCGAAGGTGAACTCCGCCGCGACCGCCTGACCGCGCAGCATCAGCCGCTGCCGCAGCGCGCCGTCCGCGCCCATCCGGTTGATCGCGCGCGCGAGGTCCGCCGCGTCGCCCTTGCGGAACAGCAGCCCGGTCTCGTTGTCGCGCACGATCTCGGTGTTGCCGCCGGCGCGCGAAGCGATGGTCGGGATGCCTTCCGCCAGCGCGTGGATCAGCGTCAGCGAGAAGGGCTCGTAGAGCGAGGGGAAGAGGTAGACGTCGTGGTCCTGGAACAGCGCGAAGAGCGCGTCGTGGGCCACCGGTTCGCGCCGCTCGATCTCGTGGGCAAAGGGGCTGGCGGCGATGCGGTCGTTGAGCAGGCGCAGGTAGTTCTCGTCCTGCGTATCGCCCAGCAGGGTCAGCCGCACCCGCTCGATGCCGGCGCGCCGCAGCGCCTCACGATCCAGCTGCGCCAGCGCGTCCACCGCGGTGTCGGCGCCCTTGAGGTCCACCAACCGCCCGGCAAACAGCAGCCGCAGCTCGCCCGGTTGCACGGTGCTGGTGCGGTCGCGGTATTCCGCCGCCGGGCGCGGCGACTGGTGGACGCCGTTGTGCACCACGACCTCGCGCCGGAAGCGGAAGCCGGCGGCGTGATGAAGATCGCGCATGAACTCCGCCCCGAAGATGGCAGAGGCGCCGAGGCGGTGCCGCGGCTCCCGCACCGGCGGGGGGTGGGAGGGCGAGGGCGCCGGGTGCAGCAGGGCCCGCAGCCAGGCCTTTACCCCCGTGGGGGCGGGCCGCACCGGCGCGGGCTCCGCCGGCTGCGCCGGGTCGAAGGGCTTGTCGCCGAAGACGTGGTCGCGGAAGAACTCCCCCATCCACTGGCCTTCGCGCATGTTGATGAGCCAGTTGTCAGTCAGCATCATCACCACCGGCCGCCCCGTCGCCTCCAGCGCCCCGAGGAAGACGGGATGAAGGAAGAACAGGTTCCAGGCGAAGATCACGTCCGGCCGCGCCTGGTCCAGCGCGGCGTCGAGCGCCGCGACGTTGCCGGCGTTCAGCGCGTCGCGGTCGGCCTCGGTGCCGGTCCAGGGGGAATAGATGTTCTCGCCCACCATCAGCCGCAGCGTGCGCAGCACGGTCTGGCGCGGGTAGTCCGCCACCTTGCCGCCGAAGCTGCTGGTCAGCACCGTGACCTCGTGGCCCGCCTCCGCCATGGCGGAAGCGACCTCGAAACACAGGCGCTCGTAGCCGCCGACGACGTTGGGCGGGTAAAGGTTGCTGACGAACAGGATCTTCATCGAACGTCGGGTCCCAGGGCGTCCACGAGCGCCCGGTCCTGGGCGAAGGCACTGTGTTCGAGGCTGTCGGAAGGATGGCGGCGGAACCAGGCCATCAGCAGCAGCACCGGCCGCGTCAGCAGGTGCCGGTCGGTCACCTCCGTCAGCGCGCGGGCGCAGGCCCAGTCCACCGGCGGCGCGTCGGGCCGGTCCCAGATCGCGTGGAGGAAGAAGGCGGTGACCGCCGCCCATTCGAGGCGCACGCGGTCGTGGCTCTCGCTGATCGTGTTGCTGTCGTGCATGCGGTAGCGCAGCAGCTTCTCAGGGCTCAGCACGATGCGGCGGCCGCGCGCGAGCAGCCGCAGCGCGAAGTCGAGGTCGTGGGCGTAGCGCAGCGGGGCGAAGCCGCCGACCTCCTCCACCAGGCTGCGGCGGAACACGAAGTTCGAGGTCGTCATCAGGAAGTTGCCGTTGATCAGCGCCGCCGCCATGTCGCCGGAGCGTTCCAGCTCCGCCAGCGCCTCGGCGTGCCAGGCATTCTCGATGGCGGCCCCTTCGCCGTTCATGAAGCTGATCGAGGAGGCCGCGAGGTCCGCCCCCGCATCACCCTCCAGCAGCGCCACGAGGCGGTCGAGGCGCCCGGGCTCGAAGCTGTCGTCGGAATTCAGGATCGCCACGTAGTCGCCGGTGGCGCGATGGATGCCGGCGTTCAGGGTCGCGTGGGCGCCGCGGTTGGGATGCGACCAGAAGACGATGCGCGGGTCGGTCCGCGCGAGACCCGCCATCACCGCGGCGGAATCGTCGCGCGAGCCGTCGTCCACCACGATCAGCTCCCGCAGGACCGGACCCTGGGACAGCACGCTGCGGACGGCTTCGCCGATGTATCGGGCGTGGTTGTAGAGGGGGATCACCACCGAGACACGGCCCGTGCCGGGGGCGGTTCCCGCGGCGCCGGCCGGGCCCTGCGCGACCGTGGGCGTTTCCGGCCCGGCGGAACGGCCGGTCAACTGCGCCTTCAGGCGATCAAGGATCATGCGTGGCGCTTACCTGTCATCGGCTGTGGTTCCGGTTTCCTCGCATGGTCATCCGAGGCGTCGTTCAGGGCCCGGTCGGACATCGCTGCCGGACACCGCTGGAAGAAGGGCGGCGGTCCTTATCCCCCATCGCGGGCGGGCTTGGCTATGGGGCGCCGGGGAAGCAGCCCCGTGCTCCGGGATGGTTCCGGAGACATTGTTCTGCATGGTGCCACCCTGCCGCGTCAGCCCGGAACATGGGAGCAAAGATCGGGCCGGTTCATGGCCAGGAAGTAGCGGCCGAGCAGCTTGTCCTCGGTCCAGATGCACAGGTGCGGATGTTCCGGCTGCGGCTGGCTGGAATCGAGTCGCAACAGGATGCGGAAGCCCGCGTCCCGCAGCCGCGGATCGTTCAGCGAGGCCGCCACGTCCGGGCGCGGCTTGGTCACGATGCTGGTGTCGGCGAAGGGCAGGTTGGTGTCCAGCCAGACCTTGGGGGCGCCGTCCTGCAGCTGCATCAGCGCCCAGCCGTCCAGCATCAGCACCTGGTCGCCGTAGATCGCGTCCACCTGGCCACCCTGCCAGGTGCGCGGCGGGATCGGGCCGCCCACGGCGACCGTGGGCTGGAAGGAGACCTTCGGCTGGCCGCCGAGCGGGCAGGCCGCGTCACCGCCTTCGGTCAGCAGGAAGGCCCGCACCGTGGCCGGGTCGGTGGCGCGGAAGGCCCCCACCCAGCCGGTCATGCCCGGCGCGGCGTCGATGTTGACGGAGTTCACGCGCGACCCATCAAAGCCGCTGAGGCCGAAGCCCACGATGCGGCTTGACCCGTCGGCCAGCAGGATCGTGCGGCGCGGGCCGAGGGCGGGCACGCCGACCTGCCCCTGGGCCCGCCAGCCGCCATGCACGGGGTCGTCCACCACCACCGCGGTGTCGAGGCTGCCCCGGCATTCACCAGCCGGCAGGAGCCGCACCCGCTGCGCCAGCGGCTGCCCGAGCCAGTTGGCCCAAGGGGCCGCGTAGATCGAGGTGCCCACGGTGCTGAGGTTCTGGCGGAGCTGCAGCGGCACCTCGGGGCCGGGATAGATCTGCGCCAGCAGCTCCTCGTCCGCCACGCCGGCCAGCACCGCCGGAAGGGCCGCGGCGCGGTTGCCCGCCAGCAGTTGGGCCGAGCGCGCGAAGGAGCCCTGGCTCAGCGCCACCGTGGCCGCCAGCAGCAGCATCACGGCGTGCAGCGGCGTCGCGGCGAAGTCGGGCCAGGACGTTGCGGCGGAGGCGCACGGGGATGTTGCGGCGGAGGCGCACGGGGATGTTGCGGCGGAGGCGCACGGGGATGTTGCGGCGGAGGACTGCGCGGTTGCACCGGCGGGGCCTTGCGGCGGCATCCCGGCGGCGGTGCCGCAGCGGCTGCTGCCCAGCAGCAGCAGGCAGCACCAGAACAGCATCACCGGCGTGGCGTAGCGGCTGGTCATGGCCGAGAAGATGCCGAAGCTGACGCGGCCCGTGGCGGTCAGCAGCGCCATGCTCAGCGCAAACAGCGCCAGCGCCAGCAGCGCCCCGGCCGCCGGCGGCAGGCTGCGCCGGTGACGGAGCCCGTCGAACAGCAGCAGGAGCAGCAGGATCAGGCCCGCGGCGCCGGTGAGCATCGCCACGGGGGTGCTGCGACTGCCGGTGAAGTAGCCCAGCGCTTCCGCGAAGGGGGCGCCGATCTCCACCACCGTGTAGGCGAGGATGCCGTGCAGGTGCGGCAGGATGTCGGCAGGGCTGGCGTGCTGGGGCGGCGTCTCGTAGCCGATGAGGTAGACGCCCAGGATCAGCACCGCGCCCAGCGCCAGCACCGCGACCTGCCGCCAGGGCCGGCCGAGCCAGATGGCCAGCGCTACGGCCACGAAGGGGGCGAGCACCCCCGACGAGAAGGTGAAGGCCGCCACGAAGCCCAGCAGCAGCACCGGCAGGGCGCCCAGAGGGCCCGGGCCGACCCGCACCAGCGCCGTGACCGTGGCGGCGGTGGCCAGCAGCACGCCGAAGAACTGCACCTGGAAGCCCCAGGTGAAGTTCTCGAACTGCACCGCCCAGAACATCGCCAGCAGCGCCAGGCCTGCGGCACCCAGGCGCTGCGGCCCGCCGCGCAGCCCGGCCCCGACTGCGAGGCGGAAAAGCAGCCAGGCCATGCCCAGCTGCATCGCGAAGCCCGCCGCGAGGTCGAGGATGTTGCGCTCGCCCAGCAGCCAGCGGTCCGCCACGAAGATCAGGCGGGGAAAGAACAGCCGGTGCTCGTTGTGCTGCGACCAGAGCCAGCCCAGCGTCAGCGGCCGGTTGCTGGCCAGCTGCACCCACTGGTCCATGATCGGCAGCGGCGTCCAGCAGCGCACCACCATCACGGCGGTGGAGATGAGGGCGTAGAGGCCCGCCAGCATCACCAGCCCCGGCAACAGCCACGCCGCCACGCCCCGGCGCCCGACGGCCTCGCGGCGACGGGTCGCGGTGCCGAGCGGAGCGACGGGCTCCGAAGCCTCGTAGGCGGGCCGCAAGCTCAGATCTGCCGCCCCGCCAGCCGCTGCACGAGGCCGGGCGGGATCCGGGTCATCATCGGCGCGGGACTGTCGCGGTGCGGCAGGGTGGCCACGCCCGTCAGCGCCACGCCGTGCTCCGCCATGAACTGCGCCAGCGCCGTGGGCGTGGGCAGGTTCACCACCGTGGAGCTGTCGCGCATCAGCACCGGTTGCGCGACCTTGATCCAGGAATGGCCCGAGCGCTCGCAGGCGATGAAGTAGAGCCGCTCGATCGCGTGCGCCGGCGTGTGGTCGAGCTGCGCGCCTTCCTCGGGGAAGTCCTCGAAGCGCAGCTTGAGGTCGAGCAGCGGCTTCAGCGCCGCGGGGCGGGCCCAGAACATCGAGCCGGACGGGAAGTCCAGCGCCCGCGTCGGCGACAGCGTCACGCCCATGCGCGCGGCGAGCGCCTTGCCGGCCTCGAAGTTGCCGTTCCAGCCCAGCCAGCGGCGGATGGATTCGTAGTGCTGCGGCGCCACCATGCCGAGCTCTGGCAGGCGGGCGAAGGCGTCGAGGATGGAGCGCACCACCGCCGGCGAGCCCAGGAGGTTCTCGAACAGGAAGGAGCGCCAGGGCTCCAGGAAGTGCGCGTGGGTGGACACCTTGGAATGCAGGTGCAGCACCAGGTCGTAGTCACCGTAGCGGTCGGCGAAGCCCACCAGCTTGGGCGCGATGTCGCGGCCGCGGTTCGGGGTGACGCGCACCTCCACCGTGCCGCCGGTCCAGTTGTTGAAGGTGGCCTCGATCTCGCGCCGCTTCTCCTCCGTGTCGGTGGAGATCATCAGGTCCGCGCCGTTGGGCAGGTTGCGGAGGTAGTACAGGACCTCCCGCCCGATCGCGGTATGGAAGAGGTGGCACATCACGCCGATGCGCGGCGCCGGGCCATCGAGCGGCGCGAAGCCGAAGGGCACGGCCGCGCTGAAGTCGAGCTCGGCCGGGCGGCTGGTGTTGGGCTCGGTCGCCGGGGCGGGCAGGACGGGCTTTTCCACCCGCTTCGCATCCTTGGGCGGCTCGGGCCGGCGGCGCACGACGGGGATGGCGTCCACGATGCGCTCCACCGTGCGGGTGAAGACCTCGGGCGCGCATTCCTGGCGCACCTTGTCCAGCGCCGCGCGGCGCACCGCTTCCCACAGCGCCTGGTCGTTGAACAGGCGCAGGCAGGCGGCGGCGAAGTCGGGCGCGGTGTCGGCCACCAGCACTTCCCGCCCGTCCTGCCAGCCGAGCTGCTGCGCGATCAGCCCGGTGACCACCATCGGGATGCCCAGCATCGCCGCCTGGTGCACCTTGTGCGGGATGCCGGCGGCGAAGCGCGTCGGCACCACCAGCACGCGGGCGCGCGCCAGGGCGGGCGGCAGTTCCGGCACCATGCCGACGAGGTCGAGCGCCTCGCCATCCAGCGCCTTCACCGCGGGCGACTTGTTCTGGCCCACCACGGTCAGGCGGAAATTCGCGCCAAGTTCCGTCCGGATGTTGGGCAGGATCTCGCGGGCGAACCAGAGCACCGCGTCGGCGTTGGGGGCACTGTCTTCCTGGATGGCGCCCAGGAACACGATCTGGTCGCGCTCGGCATAGCCAGTGGAAATCGGCTGGTCGTCCAGCGCGTGGCCCAGCACCGTGACCTCGCGCGCGCCGTAGTCCTCCAGCGTGGCCTGCTCGGCCGGCGCCACCGAGATCACGGCGTCGGCCAGCCGCGTCAGCGCGACCTCGCGCGCCACCATCTGGTGCCGCTCCAGCGCGCCGGCCGGCTGGCCCTCGGCCTCCTTGTGCTGGAGGTTGCGGGTCACGAACAGCGCCTCGGCGTCGTAGATCACCCGCGCATCGCCGATCAGGTCGCGGTGGTGGCCGATCGCCTGCTCGAAGGTGTCCATGTTGGGCGGGCGGCACACGATGATGGCGTCGAAATGCCCGCGGCGCGCTTCGAGGTAGGGGCGCACCTGCGTGCCATCGGCGGCGATCAGCACCTCGATGCGCTTGTCGAGCGCCCGGCGCACGCCGTGCCAGGTTTCCGGATGGCGATGCATCGGGAACAGCGCGACCTGCGCGCCGGCGGCCACCAATTCATGCAGGAAGCGGTTGGCGCGCGGGTAGCCGGTGCCGAGCTCCACCTTGGGCACGCGGTCCTCGAAAACGAGGATGCGCGGCGCGTCGGAACGCGCGGTGCGCGCCGCGATGGTGTTGAGCGGCGAGTTCGGGAACTGCCCCGCCAGCCATTCCTTGTGCCGTTCCCGGAAGATCCGGTGGTTCGTGGCCTGCAGCGCCAGCGCCTCGGAGGAGCCCGAGGAACTGCCGAACTCGTAATGGAGGATCGCCACCTCCGGATCGAACACCACGCGGTGACCGCCTTCCCACAGGCGCAGGCAGTAGTCGGTTTCCTCGTAGTAGGCAGGGGCGTAGCGCTCGTCGAAGCCGCCCATCTCCCGCCACAGCTTCGCGGGTGTCAGCAGGAAGGCACCGGAGCAGTAGTCCACGTCGCGCTGGAACATGAAGTCCGGCGCGTTCGGGTCCTCGCCGCGGCCGTAGCCGGAACACGCGCCGTCCTGCCACACGATCGAGCCCGCTTCCTGCAGCGTGCCGTCGGGCAGGATGATGCGCCCGCCCACCGCGCCGATGTCGTCGGCGGATTCCAGCGTCCGCACCGCCGAGGCCACGGCGCCAGGCAGCAGCTGCGCGTCGTTGTTGAGCAGCAGGATGTGGCGCCCGCGCACCGACTTCGCCGCGAGGTTCACGGCCTTGAGGAAATGCAGGTTCGAGCCGTTGCGCACCACCGTGGCGCCCTGAAGACGGTCCAGCAGCGCCCCGGTCTGATCGGTCGAGCCGTTGTCGATGATGACGACCTCGACGCTGGGCCCTTCGCCCGACAGCGTCTCGATGATCGAGGCGAGGCAGCCGAAGGTCAGCTCCGCCTGATTGTAGAGAACCAGGATGATGCTGACGTCGGGCTGCGCCGCCCGCGGCAGGTGAAGGTCGCCTGAACCGGCCAGGAAGGCATCGAGGCGGGCCTGCAGCAGCCCGCGCATCGCGGCCTTGAGCGGCGTGGTGGCGGTGACCTCCGGCGTGGTGGGGGCCTGCGCCTCGGCCTCAGCCGCGGGCGCGGGCAGGGCGGCCAGCGCGGCCGGCGGCGGCGTCAGCGCCGGCATGGCGATGCCCATGCCGGGCGGCGTCAGGCCCTGACGGCGCAGCAGCCGCGTCGCCACGCGCAGCGGCCGCGTCAGCCGCCAGGAGGTCGAGTTGACGTAGACCTGCATGATCGCCGCGGCCTGCGCCTGCACGCTGGCCAGCGCGGCCTGCGCCTCGGCATGGACGTTGCGCAGGTGGTTCTCCGTGGCGCGCTTCGCGGCCTCGGCGTCGCGGTGCACGGCTTCCGCGTTGCGGTTGGCGGCGTCGCGCTCGTCCTCCAGCTTGCGGATCGCCACGCCGTGCTCGTGCCGGTGGTGCCGCATGTCGGCGGTGAGCTGCATGGCCAGCAGGTCGCGCGCGTTGATCACCTGGTCCCGCGCGGCGAGCGCCGCAGCGCTGGCGGCGGTCAGGTTGCCGAGTTCCGCCAGCATGGCGTCCTTGGACGCCAGGACCTGCTCCTTGGTCCCCAGCAGCGTGTCGCGCCAGGCGATCTCGGTCCGCGCGGCTTCGGCATTGTGCGTGGCGGCGGCGATCTGCTGCGTGAGGTTCTGCGCGTGCGCCTCGGCATTGCGCAGCTGCTCGCGCAGGTTCAGCACCTGCACCTGGCGCTGGAACACCTCGCCGCGCGCCGAGATGCGGCGGCGGAAGGAGGCGGCGGCCTCGCCTTCCAGCGCGAAAAGGGCGCGCAGGGCGGGCGCCTGATCCGGGCCTACGCCCAACACGCCAAGGCCGTTGGAATGGTTGAACTCGAAGGACGGGAAGCGGGCGCTCAGGTCCTTCCACAGGCGCCAAACGCCGAACTCGCGCTCGCGCACGTTGGTGTCGTGGAAGATCACCACGCCGCGCGACGACAGCGCGGTGCGCCAGGTTTCGAAGTCGTGCTCCACCGCCTCGTAGCTGTGCAGGCCATCGATGTGCAGCAGGTCGATGCCGGCGCTTCCCGTGGCGCCCGCGTCGGGGAAGTAGGCGCGCGCCTCGTCGAAGGTCATGCGCATCAGCGTCGAGAACTGGCGGAAATGCTCGGCGTTGAAGGCGGCGACGTCGGCGTAGACGTCCTCGCCGTACATGCCGGCATGCGGGTCACCCTGCCAGGTGTCCACGGCATAGGCGCGGCCGCCCGGCACCAGCGCGGCCATGGCCTGGCAGAAGCCGAAATAGGAGTTGCCGGAATGGGTGCCGAGCTCGACCAGGTTGGTGGGGCGCAGCGCCTTGACCAGCCAGAAGGCGAAGGGGAGGTGGCCCACCCAGGGATCGGGCGGCACGATCCGCATCGGATCCCAGGAGATCTCATCGCCGAGGCCGAGCTCTTGTTCCCAGTTCTGCATGATGAAACCGGCTCCAGGTCCCTGGTCGATGATCCGGACGCCGCCCTCGGACGGGCGGCACCCCGCCGGGGGGTATAGCCATATCCTCCGGGGGCGCAAAACCGCGCGCCCGCCCCCGGCAGGGGCACCGGGGCTCGCCCGCCTCGTGCAGGCCCGTGCGGATCAGTGTTCCGGCGGCGTCCGGGCGGTTCTGCCGGGGGCGAAGCTGAAGTGCTTGTGCCCGAGATAGCTGGTGAAGACCGGCGCCACCACGCCGATCATGTGCGCCACCAGCCCGGGGTGGAAGCGGAAGTCTATGGCCGGGAACAGCCAGTTGTTCAGCCCCACCGAGATCAGCCAGACCTGCGCCGCGGCCACGAGGTTCACCAGGGCGAAGCGGGTGTATTCCCGCGACCAGTGCGTGCCGCTGCGCGCGAAGACCAGGCGGCGCGACAGGGCCCAGGCGGTGGTCATGCCGCAGAGGTAGGCGGCCAGCACCGCCCATTCGTAGGGCATGAGCTGGCTGAAGCCGATGCGGCTGGCGACGTTCACCGCCGCGGCCAGCCCGCCGGTTACCAGGAAGCGGATGAACTGCTGGTCCCACAGGCGACGGAGGTGGTTGCCGCCGGCAACGGGGGCGGCCGCGCGGCCTTCCGGTGGCCTGCCCGGAGAATGGGCCGTGGGTTGCGCGGTGCCGTCGCCCCCCTGCGTGCCGCCCGCCGCTGGGCTACCCGGGGCCGACTTACCCAGGGCTGCTCTACCGGACACGGGCGGCCATTTCCTGCGCCACGCGGACGCTTTCGCTGATGCCGCGGTCCTCGGGGTAGTAGGTCGAGGTATCGGCCACCTGCAGCCCGCGGATCGCCGTTTCGACCGGCGGCAGCATCTCGAGGTATCCCGGCGGGCAGACCGGCTGGGCGTGGCGCAGCCGCCCCACCGCCGAGGCGAGGCGGTCCGCATCGGTCACGGCGGGGTTGATCATCTTGAGGTAGTCGAAGGACTCCCGGATCAGCGCCTCGTCGCTCCACGCGAATTTCGGGTGCGTCACCGGCATGTAGTAGGGCGTGAACACGATGTGGTCCGGGCCGAGCGGACGGAGGTTGCTGAACTCCACCAGCCCCGGCACCTCGATGCGCGGATCGTTGGTGTTGACCCAGAAGTCCTTGGTCACGGCGCGGCGCAGCTTGTGCACCACGCAGCACACACCGATGTTCTGCAAGCTTCGGTACTGCGCCTTCACCGGCTCGGGCAGGGCGGGCACGAGGTCGGGCAGCAGCACCAGCGGCACGGTGCTGATCACCGCCGCGAAGGGCCGGTGCGCGCCGTCGACGGTGATGCCGGACACGGCGCCGTTCTCCGCGTCGATGCGCTCGACCCTGGCGCGCAGGTGAACGCGGCCACCCATCGCCTCGATGCGCTCGACCAGCCGCTTCATCAGCGTTTCCGAGCCGCCCTCGATATAGCCGAGTTCTTCCTGGAAGATGGAGCGGCGCGAGGTGCCGACGCGCTTGATGCGCGTCCACAGCCAGGCGGCGGACACGTCGTGCGAGTGCTCGAAGAACTTGAGGGTGAAGAGCTTTTCCCACAGCACCTTCCACACCCGCTCGCCGCCCCAGGCGCGCACCCAGTCGTCGGCGCGCACGTGGTCTAGCTTGCGCCAGTCGGAGCGCTTGGTGGAGGTGAAGGCGTGCAGCCCGTAGCGGATCTTGGAGACGAGATCGAGGTGCGGGAAGCGCAGCAGCGACACCGGGTCGCCCCAGGGATGCAGCTTGCCCTCGAAGAAGTAGCCCATCGAAGTCGGGCGCCAGCGCAGCTGGTCCTCGATGCCGAGCTCCCGCATGAGCGCGAAGGTCGGCTGATCCGACTTGCAGATGAAATGGTAGAAACGCTCGATGCTGAGGCCGTCGAGGTCGAAATGCGCCGCCATGCCGCCGGGGCGGTCGTCGCTCTCGAAGACCTCCACGCGGTGCCCGGCCTTGAGCAGGTGGTAGGCGGCGGCCAGGCCCATGGCGCCCGCGCCGATCACGGCCACGTCGGTCATCTCAGAATTCCAGCACCACCGCGGCGTAGGGGCCGGGTCCGTAGGTTTCGCGCACCGCCTCGGCGAAGGGCGTGGGGCGCACGTCGAAGATCTCGTGCCAGGGGATCAGCTCGAACTCGTCGGGCGTCACCAGGGCGCGGAGCTGCTTGGTGGTGAAGGGGGCGTTAGGCTTCACCGTGCCGTAAGCCTTCAGCAGCGACCAGAAGCTCCAGTACGGGATATGCAGGATGCGCGCCTTGGCGCCGGTGGCGCGCTTGATCTCGCGGATGATGTCCACGTAGTCCACGCGCTCTCGCCCTGTGATGTTGTAGGCACCCTCCCGCTGGTCCTGGAGGCAGCGCAGGATGATGCGGCAAAAGTCGCGGGCATAGAGCGGCTGGCGCATGTAGCGGCCGTGGCCCGGGATCGGGAACACCGGCACGCGCTGCATGAAGCGCGACAGCCAGCCCAGGTGCTTGCGGTCGAAGGAGCCGAACATCAGCGTCGGGCGCAAGACGCAGTGCCGGATGCCGGCCGCCGCCACGATGGCTTCCTGCTGCTTCTTGCTCTCGGTGTACCAGTCGCGCGCCATGGAGTTCACGACCGAGGACGAGATGTGCACGAGGTAGGGCACCGCGTGCCGCTTCATCGCTTCGAGGGCGCGCTCGGTCGCCACGATGTTGTTGCGGCGGAACTCGTCTTCGACTTCGCCGCCGATCTGCGCCTGCAGCATCACCGCGGCGGCGGCGCCCGCGCAGCCGTCTTCCCAGGCGCCGGGCTCGGCCATATCGGCCTCAATCACGGTGATATCCGGGTGAAGCTCGCGCAGGATGCGGGTGTTGGCCGGATGCTTGTCCACGGCGACGAGGTTGCGGAACCCCGCATCCTTGAGCAGCACCACGAGGTTCTGCCCGAGCAGGCCGGCGGCGCCGAACAGGACGATCTTGCTGTCTGGGTTCAGCATGGCGTCACATCTTGGTCCGGCGGAACACGGCGTCGGGCAGGTTGCGCACCACCGTCATGATCGGGCTCCAGAACCAGGGCGTGTAAAGGATCGCCGGGCCACCGCGATCCATGGCGCGGCGGATGTCGCGCGCCACACGCTCCGGCTTCGCCCAGAGCGGACCGCCCCGGTTGGCGACGCCCGCCGTCATCGGCGTGTCCACGAAGCCCGGCTGCACCAGCACCACGGAAACACCGGACTTGCCGAGACGGTGGCGCAGGCCTTGCACGAAGACGCGCAGGCCGCCCTTGGCGCTGCCGTAGACGTAGTTGCTCATCCGTCCCCGGTCGCCGGCGACGGAGCCGATCACCGCGATCGTGCCGTGGCCCTGCGCCGCCATGCGGTTCGCAAGGTGCGTCAGGATCGAGGCGGGGCTGAGGAAGTTGTTGCGCAGCTCGGCCAGGGCGGCGTCGGCATCGGACTCGCTGCGGCTCTGGTCGCCCAGCGTGCCGTGCGCGATCAGCGCGGCGTCGAGGCCCTCCAGCGCCGCCTCGGCCTGCGCCACCAGGGCGGCGTGCGCGCCCTCATCCGCGAGGTCGGCCGTGGCGGTGGCGACGGTTCCGGCGCCGCGGGCGCGCAGGTCGGCGGCCACCGCATCCAGCCGCTCGGCATTGCGGGCCACCAGGAACAGCCGGGCGCCGTCCGCCGCGAAGAGGCGGGCCACGGCCTGCGCGATGGCCGAGGTCGCGCCGAAGATCACGATGCGTCTCATGCGTCCGTTCCAGCAGGCCCCGCGACGCGACGCCAGAAATTGGAGGAGAAGCGCGGGTCCACCTGGGCGGCGAAGCGCCGCCACTCCGGGTAGCCGCGCCGGAAGTCACGCGCCGAAACGCGGCCGTCCTTGGCCGGGTAGACGCGCCCGCCGGCCGCGGCGGTGACGGCGTCGAGGCGGTCGAGCAGGTCGCGCGTGGCGGTGCCGCGATTGGGGAAGTCCAGCGCCAGCGTCACGCCCGGCATGGGGAAGGACAGCATCCCCGGCGATCGGCGTTCCCCCAGCGTCTTCAGCACCGCCAGGAAGGAGCCCTGCCGCGCCGCGGCGATCGCCTCCAGCAGCGCCGGGATGGCCGTCTCGGCGGCCTCGGGCGGCACCACGCACTGGTACTGGAAGAAGCCGCGCGCCCCGTAGATGCGGTTCCAGTTGCCGATGGCGTCCAGCGGGTAGAAGACCGGCTCGTAGGCGGTGATGCGCGGGGTGGAGGGCCGCTTGGCCCGGCGCCAGTAGAACCCGTTGAAGGCGCCGATCGTGGCGCCGTTCAGCACGAAGCCCGGCAGGTCCACCGGCACGCGCAGCTTCGGTTGCATCACCGGCGGCGGCGCGGGCTCGGCGCGGCTGACGTGGCGGGCACGGCTGAAGATGCCCCGGCCCAGCGCCGGGCCGCGCGCCAGGCAGTCGACCCAGGCCACGGTGTAGTCCCATTCCGCGAGCGACTCCGCGCTCAGTTGGTGGAACTCGCGCAGCGTGTCGTAGCGGATGTCCTCCGCCTCCAGCCAGAGCGAGGGCACGGGCTTGAGCTGGATCGCCGCCGCCAGCACCAGCCCGGTCAGCCCCAGCCCGCCCACGGTGGCGGCGAAGAGTTCGGCATTCTCGGTGGGCGAGCAGCGCAGCACCGTGCCGTCGGAGCGCAGCAGGTCCAGCCACAGCACGTGGTTGCCGAAGCAGCCGGCGCTGTGATGGTTCTTGCCATGGACGTCGTTGGCGATGGCGCCGCCGACGGTGACGAACTTGGTGCCCGGCGTCACCGGCAGGAACCAGCTGCGGCCGGGCTCCGCCGCGCGGCCCAGCAGCAGCAGGATCTGCGCCAGCGTCACCCCGGCCTCGGCCTCGATCACCCCGGCCTCCCGGTCGAAGCGGAGAAAACGGTCCAACCCGGCGGTGTCCACCAGCACGCCGCCGCCGTTCAGGCAGGAATCTCCGTAGGAACGCCCCTGGCCGAAGGGCAGCACCGGCGCCTCGGCGGCGAGGCGGGGCAGCAGTTGCACGGCCTCGTCCCGGAAGCCCGGGCGGATCACGCGCTGGGCCAGGCGCCGGACGCGACCCCAGGACAGGTAGTCCTCGCGCAAAGGGTGGTCGGGCACGGTCAGTAGCGCGCCAGCAGCATCAGCACGCCGATCAGCCCCGCCAGGACCAGCGACAGCGGGTCGCGCACCGCGAAGAGCACCGGGTCGTCGTTCATCTCGCCGCGCGTCGCCAGCGCCCAGGTGCGGCAGATCCAATAGCCCAGGATGATGCAGACCAGCCACATCCAGCGAGGGTGCGGGTAGAGCAGGATCGGCGAGCCGAAGCCCACCAGGAAGATGAAGAAGGTAGACATGGCCGAGAAGCCGCTGGCCGCCCCCATCGCCATCAGCCAGGGCGCGTCGCCCGGCCGGTAGGCGCGGCCGGGCGCGGAGGTGGTGCCCTCGGCCGCCATCACCAGGCACTCGCTGTGGCGCTTCACGCAGGCGAGGCTGAGAAAGAAGAACATCGAGAAGGCCAGCAGCCAGGGCGTGACCGGATGGTGCAGCGCCGCGATGCCGGCCAGGATGCGCACCGTGAACAGGCCGGCCAGCGTGATCACGTCCAGCATCAGCACGCGCTTGACGTGAAACGAGTAGGCCAGTGTCACGGCGACGTAGAGAAGGGCGACCTCGGCGAAGGCCACCGGCATCCACAGCATCGGCAGCCCCGCCAGGATCAGCAGCACCGGCACCGCGACGACGCCCTGGCGCAGCGGCAGCGCGCCCGAGGCCAGCGGGCGGAAGCGCTTGGAGCGGTGTGCCCGGTCGGCCGCGAGGTCGAGCATGTCGTTGACGAGGTAGGTGGCCGAGGCCAGCAGCCCGAAGCTCAGGAAGCCCAGCGCCGAGAGCGGCAGGTCGCCCAGGACGTTGCCGCCCAGCAGCGCCGCCACGAAGAGCAGCGCGTTCTTGGCCCATTGGTGCAGGCGCAGCGCCTTGATCCAGGTGCGCGGGCCGGGCGAGGGGGCCTCGAAGACCGCGACCACCTCCACCCCCGGTCCCATGGCGCGCCGCAGCCGCGCGACGTCGCCCACCGGCACCGCCGCCCCGCAGGCCTGCCAGATCACCACGTCCTTCAGGTGGTCGCCCACGTAGGCGAAGCGCTCGCCCACCAGGGCGCGGATCGCCTCGAGCTTGCGGGCGCCGGACAGGTTCACCGTGCCGTCGCTGCCGCGGGCATAACCGAAGATGCCGAAGTGCCGGGCCAACGGCCGCACGATCCGCTCGTCGGCCGCCGAGAACAGGTGCAGCGGCACGCCGGCCGCGTGCTGCTCGCGCAGCCAGCGCAGCAGCGGCTCGTTCACCGGCAGGGTGGAAAGGTCAGCCTCGACATGTTCCATGATGCGGCGCTTGAGGTGCGCCTTGCCGCCCAGCAGCCAGAAAGGCAGCAGCACCAGCGTCCAGGGGCGCTGCCGCAGCATCAGCAGCACCACCTCGAGCAGCGTGTCGGTGCGCAGCAGCGTGTCGTCCAGGTCCACCACGATCGGGCGCGGCGCCGGGCCCAGGTCGGCGCCCGGCGCCTGTTCCGGCAGGGTTGCGGATACGGCCGAGGCAGGCGAAACGCGAGGCAGCGGCGCCGGGTGGCTTGCAGTCTGATCCATCCGGGCGGTGCCGATCACTTTGTCTGTCCCCCGTCGCCCGTGACCGGGCGCGGCGTAAGGCTCGGGAAAGGGTGCGGGGCCTGGCGGCCTGCCCTGACAGGGCGGGTGCCGGTGCGGCGGCGCCTATAGGCGATGCGCCGGGCGCGTGCAATGCGTCCGTTACACGACCGCCCGGAAGCACCACGCGCGGGCCGGTTCAAGGGTCGCACCGGGACGTCGCCCAAAGTGCAACCCGAGGAGTGCGCCAGGGGGTGGGCCAGAGGGTGAACCAGGGGGTGAGCCAGGGATTGACCCGGGGCATGGGCCAGAGG
The DNA here is from genome assembly GCF_042433915.1 of Roseomonas elaeocarpi. NCBI lineage: Bacteria > Pseudomonadati > Pseudomonadota > Alphaproteobacteria > Acetobacterales > Roseomonadaceae > Roseomonas > Roseomonas elaeocarpi. Next base: position 53,100 of record NZ_JBHLUN010000007.1, read on the forward strand.
CCCCGCCGCGTGGCGAGCCGAGGCGCCGCCGGGAGGGTGAGCCCGCGGGCATGGTGGCGCCGGGCTCAGGGCGGGACCTCCGCCGTGGGATAGAGCGTGCAGGTCTGCACGCGCCCGGCGCCGCGCATCTCCAGCTCCACCCCGTAGCGGCCCGGCATGCCGGCCACGTCCACCAGCGCCTCGAAGCCGATGCGGTTCAGCTGCTGCTGGCCGAAATACACGCCGACATCGGGCCGCAGGCTCGTGCGCACCGGAAAGACGTGCGCCACGCCGTCGGGCTCGGTCAGCACCAGGCGCATGGCCTCGGGGTCCACCGCCGCGGGCAGTTCCAGGAAGCCCCAGCCGGCCAGCCGGCGGCGGCCGTCGAGGCGCATCGGCCCGCTGCGGGGGAAGTCATGTCCGTCCAGCGTGTCGAGGAAGCACTTGCCGTGGCCCGTCAGCAGGGGGCGCTCTGCGGGTTCCTCGCGCAGGGGCGGCGGGAAGATCAGGGCGCGCACCGTTTCCGACTGCGGCAGCCGCACCGCCCGGAAGCCGACATCCACGGCGTTCTGCCACAGCCAGCGGCTGCCGCTCGAACCCAGGATCGCGAAGGACACCGGTATGCGCCCCTCGTAGAGCCCGGCGCCGGGCAGGGTCAGGCTGAGGAACTGCGTGGTGTCGCCGACCACGGGGGAGATCAGGAAGCCGGCCTCGGCCATACCGGGCACGAAGCGGTATTCCTCCTGCTTGCCGTTGATCAGCGCGACCCGCACCCGCAGCTGCGGCGGCTTGTAGAGCATCGCGACCAGGCGCCCCAGCAGGGTGGGCTTGACCGACACCCTGGCCCAGAGCGCCGTCTGCCCGCCCGGCAGCGCGATCGGCTGGCCCATGGCGTAGCGGCCGGCGCCGAGCAGGTCGCCCAGCATCGGCGGCGGGCGCTCGGCGGCGGGGCGTCGGCGCAGCAGGGCGCGCTCATGGCTCAGCGCGACCGCCTCGTAGTTCACCAGCAGGTCCGGCCAGCTCAGCCCGTCCTCCAGCGAGGGAAGGCGGTCGTCCACCGGCTCGATCGCGAACAGAAGGTTGTCGGGCGCCCCGGAACCTTCGAGGTGCCGGCGGTTCGCCTCGGCCAGTTCCGGCAGGTAGGCGGAATAGCTTTGCAGCACCGGCCGCGGCGACCAGCGCAGCCCGTGCGCCAGCAGCACCGATTGCCCGGTGGAATAGCTGTCGATCGTGCCCTGCAGCGGCGGCAGGGGATTTTCCCGCCGGATCTGGGCCAGGGTGGCGTCGAACTGCTGCCCGAAGGGATCGCGGCTGCCCAGCCGGGCCAGGCCGCCCCGCACGGCGTCGCGGTAGGTGGTGGCGAGGTAGCGGGAGGGCGTCGTCCCCGGCTCCGGCCAGACCAGCGCGGCCCAGCAGAGCAGCCCCACAGCGAGGCCCAACCACGGGCCGCGACCGGTCCGTCCCAGCACCAGCAGCCAGGGCAGGATGGCCAGGCTGACGCCGGTGATCACGACGTGGCCGTCGTGCCGCACCAGCCCCGCCTTGAATGCCAGGAACAGCAGCGCGGCGAGGCCGAGCCACAGGGCCGCCTCGCCCAGCCAGTCCCGCGATGCCGGAGCCGCCGTTCCGAAGGAGGCGGTGCCGGCAGGCCACCGGATGTGGACCGGCAGGTTGAACAGCAGGATCAGGATCGCCGCCGCCGCCGCCAGGAGAACCTGCCAGAACGGCCCCTCGACCGACATCGCCTCGGTGTAGCCGCTGATGATCGGCCCCTGCGCCAGGAAGAAGCCCGGCAGTGCCAACGGCGGCTGCCCGGCCAGCCACCAGAACAGCGGCATCGCTACGGCGAACAGCACCGCCATCGCCACCGCCGGGCGCCAGCGCCGGCGCAGCAGCAGGAGCAGGACCACCAGCCCGAGCACGGCCCCCGACGCCGCGGCAAAGGTCCCCTTGATCAGCGGCAACAGCGCGAGGCTGAGGATCAGCAGCACCAGGCTCGCCACCGCCATCCTGGGCGAGGCGGTGGGGCGAGGATCCGCCGGTGGGACGGCGGGACGCGGCGCCCCCGCCACGCGGCAGGCCAGAACCAGGAACAGCGCCGGCAGCAGGAAGAAGAGCGGGTCGCGCAGCCAGGCCGTCGCCAGGAACACCGCCAGCACCAGCGCCGCCACCCTGCCGCGCCGGGCGCTGAGCACGCAAAGCCCGCCCGCCATCGAGACCGCCAGCAGCAGGCTGCTCCAGAGCGCCAGCGTGTCGGTCGCCGGGTGGTACTGCAGGGTGTAGTCGGCGGCGTAGGGGCCGAAGGTGAAGACCAGGTCCCGGCCGAAGACCAGCCCCTGACCGACGGCGGCGTTCACCGCGAAGGCCCAGGCGCTGTCCAGCCCGGTCTGCGGCATGAGCGGCAGCAGCGGAACAAAGGCCACCACGCAGGCGAGAAGGATCAGCAGCCCGGACAGCACGTCCCAGGCCTGGCCGAGCCGGCCGTGCCGGCCCCGGGTGGACGCGTCAGACATCTGCATGGAAGTGTTCAGGCCGGGAGGCTCAGGTGGGGCAGGACGTCAAGGTGACCGGATGGCCTCGTGGACCGGCTGCCATGGGCGACGACGAAAGCACGATAGGGGTCCCGTTCGCGTCTGGCGAGACGCCGGCGTGCCTTGCACCCGTCGCGGGCAGGGGTGTCAGCCCGTACCCGCCGCCGTGTGGCCGGCTTGCCACGGCCGCACCCGCCGCGTCCGCGCCGCCAGCTCGTAATGGCCGCCCATGCGGGCGAAGTTCGGGCCGTAGAAGGGGTCGTTGTCCAGCACCGGGCCCCAGCGCTCGCGCATCACCGCGATCTCGCGCTTGAAGCGCTCGATGGTTTCGGGTCGCAGGTCGGAGCCGCGGGAGACGGACTCGAGGTGGTAAAGCTCGGCCAGCGGCGTCCACACGATGCGGTAGCCCAGGGCGCGGATCTTCAAGCAAAGGTCCACGTCGTTGAAGGCGACCTTCAGCTTCTCTTGATCGAAGCCGCCGGCTTCCTCGAAGACGGAACGTCGCAGCGCCATGCAGGCGGCGGTCACGGCCGAGGCTTCGCGCGCCAGGCGCAGGTGGCCGAAATAGCCGGGGTCGGAGCGCAGCGCGGTGGAATGGAGGTGACCCGCCACCGCCGGGTCGCCGCCAACACCCAGGATGACGCCCGCGTGCTGCACCCGCCCGTCGGCGTAGAGCAGGCGCGCGCCCACCGCGCCGATCTCGGGCCGCACGGCGTGCGCCACCATCGCCTTGAGCCAACCCGGCTCGATCACCTCGATGTCGTTGTTGAGCAGCAGCAGGATCTCGCCCCGCGCCTCGGCGGCGGCCTGGTTGTTCAGGGCGGCGTAGTTGAACGGCCCCTCGATCCGCAGCACCCGCACGCGCGCATCGGCCGAAAGCTCGCGGAACAGCGCCAGCGTTTCCGCCTCCTCGCTGCCGTTGTCCACGATGATGACCTCGAGCGCCGGGTAGTCGGTGCGGTGCAGCAGACCCTCGACGCAGGTGCGCAGCAGCCCGGCGCGGTCACGGGTGGGGATGATGGCGGACACCAGCGGCAGCGGCGCGGGCAGGGGGCGGCGCACCTCCACCCAGGCCGGCATGTCCTCGAGGTTGCCCACCACGGCATCGCCGACGCCGGTGCGGCGCAGATGCTCCGCCACGGCGCGGCGGGCGCTGTCGGCGCAGCGGGCCAGCGCGCTTTCCGAGAAGGACTGTTCCGACGCGCCCTGGCGCCAGTGGTACAGCACCGCCGGGATGTGGCGGATGCGCTCGGGCGTGGTCCGTTCCGTCGCGCGCAGCGCCAGGTCGTAGTCCTGGCTGCCTTCGAAGCCGACGCGCAGGCCCCCGATCTCCTCCAGCAGGCTGCGCCGGTACACGCCCAGGTGGCTGATGAAGTTCTGGCCCAGCAGCAGCTCGGCGTTGAAGTCCGGCTTGAAGTAGGGGGCGGAGCGGCGGCCCCGGCCGTCGATCTTGTCCTCGTCGGAATAGATCATGTCGGCGTCGGGGTAGGCGCTGATCTCGGCCGCGACCTCGAACAGCGCGTGCTCGGGCAGGAGGTCGTCATGGTCCATCAGCGCCACGAACTCGCCGGTGGCGAGCGCCAGCGCCGAGTTGGTGGCGGCGCTGATGTGGCCGTTCTGCTCGCGCCGCATCACCTTGATCCGCTTGTCCGCGGCCGCGAGCTCCTGCAGCAGCGCCCAGGCGCGCCCATCCGGCGAGGCATCGTCGGCGACGCAGAGCTCCCAGTGCGGGTAGAGCTGCCGCTGCACCGAGGCCACCGCGGCGCGCAGCAGCGCCGGGTCGGTGTTGTAGGCGGGCATCACCACCGAGATCAGCGGCTTACGCGCCAGGCCCGGGATCGCGGCCCGGATCGCGGCGCGGTCGGCCTCGGTGATCGTGTCGTTCTCGCGCACCCATTGCGGGTAGGCCAGGATCGTGGCGCGGCGGTGCGGCTCCAGCAGCCGGGTGACCAGCTCCGCCACCGGCCGCACCCGCATGGCCAGGATCACCGCCCGGCGCAGCGGACGGTGCAGGGCGGGGCGCCGGCGCAGCTCCCGACGGGCGGCGGCGGCGATCTGGCGAAGGTGCTGGGCGGGGCTCATGTCCCGCCATCCCTAGCCGGGGGGCGGAAGCGGCGCCACCCTTCGTGCCAGGGGGAGGGTCGTGCCAGGGGAAGGGGCAGGCCGCCACGTCCCGCCGCGCCTGCTTGCTGGCCCTGGTGCGATCTGGTAGCGACCGGCCCCTGTTTCCGGGGATCGGACCTGTGGGAGCCCGGACCGGTGGAGGCGCGGGTGACCGTGGGTTCCCGGTCAGCGGCGTCCTGCCGGCCGGCCACCTCCCCCGACCGGCACAGCCGGACCGGCAAAGCCAGACTGGCACAGCGTTGAAGGAAGATCCCCCGCCGATGCGCAAGAAGTTCCTCGTCACGGGCGGCGCCGGCTTCATCGGCTCCGCCGTGGTGCGCAAGCTGATCCGCGACACCCCGCACGAGGTCCTGGTGGTCGATAAGCTGACCTATGCCGGCAACCTCGAATCCCTGGGGCCGGTGGCCGACAGCGACCGCTACCGCTTCCTGCAGGCCGACATCGCCGACCTCGCGGCCATGCGCGCCGCTTTTGCCGAGTTCCGGCCCGACACGGTGATGCACCTGGCGGCCGAGAGCCACGTGGACCGCTCGATCGACGGGCCCGGCGAGTTCCTCCAGACCAACGTGGTGGGCACCTTCACCCTGCTGCAGGCGGCGCTGGACCACTGGCGCGGGCTGGACGAGGCCGGGAAGGGGGCCTTCCGCTTCCACCACATCTCCACCGACGAGGTGTTCGGCTCACTGGGCGCGGAGGGCTTCTTCCGCGAGGACACGCCCTACCAGCCGAACTCGCCCTACTCGGCCTCCAAGGCGGCCTCGGATCACTTCGTGCGCGCCTGGCACCACACCTACGGCCTGCCGACGGTGGCCACCAACTGTTCCAACAACTATGGCCCCTACCACTTCCCCGAGAAGCTGATCCCGCTCACCATCCTCAACGCGCTGGAGGGCAAGCCCCTGCCGGTCTACGGGAAGGGCGAGAACATCCGCGACTGGCTCTACGTGGACGATCATGCCGAGGCGCTGATCCTGGTGGCGGAGCGGGGCGTGGTGGGCGAGACCTACAACATCGGCGGCCACAACGAGCGCACCAACATCGACGTGGTGCGCGCCATCTGCGCCCTGATGGACGAGATGGCGCCGGCGGAACGGCCGCATGCCGAACTGATCACCTTCGTGACCGACCGCCCGGGCCATGACGCCCGCTACGCCATCGACGCCGGCAAGATCGAGCGCGAGCTCGGCTGGCGCCCGGCGGAAACCTTCGAGACGGGGCTGCGCAAGACCGTGCGCTGGTACCTCGACAACCGCGCCTGGTGGGAGAGCGTGCGCTCCGGCTCCTACCGTGGCGAGCGCCTCGGCCTCAGCGCGTAAAAGGCGATCCCCATGCTCGACGTCGAAACCACCGCCATCCCCGAGGTCAAGGTGATCCGCCCGAAGCGGTTCGGCGATCACCGGGGCTTCTTTTCCGAGGTCTACAACCAGGCGCGCTTCCGCGAGGCCGGCATCACGCTGGACTTCGTGCAGGACAACCATTCCCTGTCGGCCGAGGTCGGCACGGTGCGCGGCCTGCATTTCCAGAGCCCGCCCTTCGCGCAGGACAAGCTGATCCGCGTGGTGCGCGGCGCCATCCTGGACGTGGCGGTGGACATCCGCCGTTCCTCGCCGACCTACGGCCGGCACGTGGCGGTGGAGCTTTCGGCCGAGAACTGGGCGCAGATGCTGGTGCCGGCGGGCTTCGCGCACGGCTTCTGCACGCTGACCCCGGATGCCGAGGTGCTCTACAAGGTCACCGGCCTTTACGCCCCGGACCACGACCACGGCCTCGCCTGGGATGACCCGGCACTCGGGATCAACTGGCCCGTTTCGGCGGAAGCGGCGATCCTGTCCGACAAGGACCGCAGGCACCCCGTCCTCGCCGACCTGCCCACCTACTTCGCGTGAACCGCCCCATGCGCATCGCCGTCACCGGCCGCGAGGGCCAGGTGGTGCAGTCGCTGATCGAGCGCGCCGCCCACCACGGCGTCACCGTCGTGGCGGTGGGCCGCCCGGCGCTCGATCTCGCCCGGCCCGAAACCGTGTTGCCCGCCCTGCGCGACGCGGCGCCGGACCTGGTGGTGAGCGCCGCCGCCTATACCGCGGTGGACAAGGCCGAGAGCGAGCCCGAACTGGCCGAGCGGATCAACGGCGCCGGTGCCGGTGCCGTGGCCGCCGCCGCGGCCGCGATCGGCGTGCCGGTGGTGCACCTGTCCACCGACTACGTCTTCGACGGCACGCTCGACCGCCCTTACCGCGAGGACGACCCCACCGGCCCGATCGGTGCCTACGGCCGCTCCAAGCTGAGCGGCGAGCGGGCGGTGGCCGCCGCCAATCCCGACCACGCGATCCTGCGCACCGCCTGGGTGTATTCGCCCTTCGGCGCGAACTTCATCAAGACCATGCTGCGCGTCGGCGCCACGCGCGACGAGCTGACTGTGGTGGCCGACCAGCAGGGCTGCCCGACCGCGGCCCTCGACATCGCCGACGCGGTGATCGCGGTGGGGCGCAACCTCATCGCTTCGCGCAATGAGGCCTCGCGCGACGAAGCCTTGCGCGGCGTGTTCCACATGACCGGCAGCGGCAGCACCAACTGGGCGGAGTTCGCCAGCACCATCTTCAGCATCTCCGCCCGCCACGGCGGGCCGGAAGCGCGCGTGCGGCCGATCACCACCGCCGAGTACCCGACACCGGCCAGGCGCCCTGCCAATTCCCGCCTCGACGGCACGAAGCTCACGCGGGTTCACGGCGTGACGCTGCCCGACTGGCGCCTTTCCACCGAACGCTGCATCCTCCGCCTGCTCGCCGCGGCGGCCTGAGACACACCGAGGAACACGCGACCATGAAGGGCATCATCCTCGCCGGCGGCAGCGGCACCCGGCTGCACCCGATGACGCACGTCACCTCGAAGCAGCTGCTGCCGATCTACGACAAGCCGATGATCTACTACCCGCTTACCACGCTGATGCTGGCGGGCGTGCGCGATATCCTGATCATCTCGACCCCGGCCGACCTGCCGCGCTTCCGGGAGCTGCTGGGCGACGGCAAGGAATGGGGCATCAGCATCTCCTATGCCGAGCAGCCGAAGCCCGAGGGTCTGGCGCAGGCCTACATCATCGGCGCCGACTTCGTGGGCAACGACTGCTCGATGCTGGTGCTGGGCGACAACGTGTTCTACGGCCACGGCCTGCCGGACCTGCTCAAGCGCTCCTGCGCGCGCGACGCCGGCGCCACCGTCTTCGCCTACCGGGTGAGCGACCCCGAGCGCTACGGCGTGGTGGATTTCGACAAGGACTTCCGCGCCCTGTCGATCGAGGAAAAGCCGCTCAAGCCCCGCTCCAACTGGGCGGTCACCGGCCTGTATGTCTACGACCCGCAGGTGGTGGAGATCGCGGCCAAGCTGAAGCCGTCGCCGCGCGGCGAGCTCGAGATCACCGACGTGAACAACGCCTACTTGGAGCGCGGGCAGCTGCAGGTTGAGCTACTGGGCCGTGGCTTCGCCTGGCTGGACACGGGCACGCCCGACACACTGCTGGAAGCGGGCGAGTTCGTGCGCGCCCTGGAAAAGCGCCAGGGCTTCCGCATGGCCTGCCCGGAGGAGATCGCCCACAGCCTCGGCTGGATCGACACGGCGCAGCTGATCGCGCTCGGCCGTAAGCTGCAGAAGAGCACCTACGGCCAGTACCTGCTGCGGGTCGCCGAGGGCGGCTGAAGGCCGGCGGCGCGTCCCGCCGTAGGCCCCCCACCATCGGCTTAAGGGGCCGATGGCGGAAAGAAGTGCCGCTCCACCAGCGCGCAGACCACGTGCGCCGCGGTGATGTGCAGCTGCTGCACCACCGCTGTCTGCCCGGCCGGCGCCAGCAGCGTGGCGTCGCAGCGCTCCGCCAGTGCCCCGCCGTTGCGGCCCGTGAAGCCGAACACGTGCAGCCCCATCTCCCGCGCCGCCTCGGCCGCCAGCAGGATGTTGGGGGAGCGGCCGGAGGTGGTGATCCCCAGGAACACGTCGCCCGGCCGTCCGATCGCCCGCACCTGGCGTGCGAAGACCTGGTCAAAGCCGTAGTCGTTGCCGATCGCCGTCAGGGCCGAGGTGTCGGTGGTCAGCGCGATCGCCGCCAGCGGCGCGCGGTCGTACATCAGCCGCGACACGAACTCCGTCGCGATGTGCTGCGCGTCCGCGGCGCTGCCGCCATTGCCCGCGAGAAGCAGCTTGCCGCCGGCACGCAGGCTGCGGCAGGTCGCCTCCGCCACGCGGAAGATCACCTCCTGCGCCGCCGTGTCGGCCGCGAGGTCCTCGGTGGCGCGAACGGACTCCGCGAGGTAATCCCGTGCGTAGCGGCGCTCGGTCTCGTGCATGGTGGGGGCTCCGGGGCTCGGCGCATGGCGTGTGGTTGCGGCGTGGTTCCGTGCCGGGCGGCAGGAAGCGTGGTCGCTGGCCGCGTCCTGGGGCACCCTGGGCAGGCGGCTCCGGACGAGGCCGGGCGGCTCATACCATCGCCGCGCCACCGCATGAAGCCGGCGCGGCGACGGCCTGCCGGGTGGGACGCGGGGCCGGCAAGGGGGCGCACCTTCCCGCGTGTCGCGGGATGCCGCCGCGTCGTTGTTGGAGAGGATAACTGGTGGGAGGTTGGCGCGCCCTGGCGGCGCAGTTCCTGCGCTTCGGCGTGGTGGGCGCCACGGGCGTCGTGGTGGATTCGGCGGTGCTGCTGCTGGCGCTGCGGCTGGGCTTCGGCCCTTATGGCGGGCGCGTGCTGTCCTACCTCGTGGCGGCCACGGCGAACTGGGCGCTGAACCGGGCCTGGACCTTTCGCGGCAACGGGGCCGCGATGGGGCGCGCGCAGCAGTGGGGGCGCTTCCTGATCGTGAACCTCGCGGGGTTCGTGGCGAACTACGGCACCTACGCCCTGCTGCTGAACACCGTGCCGGCGGTGCGGGACCAGCCGGTGATCGGGGTGGCGGCCGGGGCGCTGGTCGGGATGACCGGCAACTTCGCGCTGTCGCGCCGCTACGTGTTCCGCCCGGGCTGAAACCAGGCCGGGGCCTGGCCCTGAACCGGCGTCAGCCCGCCGCCACCCTGGCGCGCCAGTCGGCCAGCATGTCATCGAGCGTGCGCTGCCAGGGCGTGGCCGGGCGCCAGTCCAGGGTCCCCCTGGCGGCGGCAACGCTGCCCGCGGTGCGCTCCAGGTCGGTGGGGCGCAGGCGCGCGGCCTCGGCCTCGACCCGCACGCCCTTCAGGCCCGCGCGCTCGATCAGCCCGTCGAGGATGTCGCCCACGCGGCGCGGCGTGCCGGTGGCGAGGTTGAGCACCGTGCCCGGCGGCAGTTCCGGCCGCACGAGCGCCGCGGCATAGGCGGTGCAGACGTCGCGCACGTCGAGGAAGTCGCGCCAGCGGTCCAGCGCGCCGGTGCGGATCACCGGCTCCTGTTGCCCGACCTCGATCAGCGCGACCTGCCGCGCGAAGGCGGCCACCACGTAGTCCGGCGACTGGCCGGGGCCGGTCTGGTTGAAGGGGCGCAGCCGCACGGCGTCGAGGCCGCGCAGCGCCATCTCGCCCACCGCGAGGTCGGCCGCGGCCTTGGAGGCGGCGTAGGGATTGGCCGGCTGCATCGGCGCGTTCTCGTCCAGCGGGGTGCCGGCCTGGAAGCTCAGCCCGTAGACCTCGGCCGAGGAGATATGCAGCAGCCGCGCCGCCGGACGCTCCGCCAGGATCGCTTCCGCCAGCGCCAGCGTCCCGTCGAGGTTGGTGCGCCAGGTCAGCCGCGGGTCACGGAAGGAAGCGCCCACCGAGGCCTGGGCCGCCAGATGCACCACCGCGTCGGGCGCCAGCGCGCGGATCGCGGGGCGCAGATCGGTCGAGAGCAGGTCGAGCGTGACCGTCTCGTCGGCGCCCGCCACCTTTCCGTCGCCGTGCCGCGTGGTGGCCACCAGCCGCGCGCCCGGCAGGGCGGCGCGCAGCATGGGCAGCAGGTGCCGCCCCACGAAGCCGCCCGCGCCGGTGAGCAGGACGCGACGCGGCCCCGCTGCGATCCCTGGTTCCGCTTCCGGCCCCGCGCCCGCCACGGCTCAGCCCATCCGCACCCGGTGGCGGGCGAGGTCGGCTTCCACCATCTCGGCGATCATGTCCTCGAGACTGGTTTCCGCCTCCCAGCCCAGCTTCTGCCGGGCCTTGGCGGCGTTGCCGAGCAGCACGTCCACCTCGGCGGGGCGCAGAAAGGCGGGGTCGACCTTCACGAACTCCTCGTAGTCGAGGCCCACATGCGCGAAGGCGATGCGGCACATGTCGCGCACCGTGGTGGTGCGGCCGGTGGCCACCACGTAGTCGTCGGGCGTGTCCTGCTGCAGCATCATCCACATGGCGCGGACGTAGTCGCGGGCGTGGCCCCAGTCGCGCTTGGCGTCGAGGTTGCCCATCTTGAGTTCGGTGGCCAGGCCCAGCTTGATGCGGGCCGCACCGTCGGTGACCTTGCGGGTGACGAACTCGATGCCGCGCAGCGGGCTCTCGTGGTTGAACAGGATGCCCGAGCTGGCGTGCAGCCCGAAGGACTCGCGGTAGTTCACGGTCATCCAGTGGGCGTAGAGCTTGGCCACCGCGTAGGGCGAGCGCGGGTAGAAGGGCGTCGTCTCGCTCTGCACCGGCTCTTGGATCAGCCCGTACATCTCGGAGGATGAGGCCTGGTAGAAGCGGGCCTTCGGGGCGGCGAGGCGCACCGCCTCCAGGATGTTTCCGGCGCCCAGCGCGGTGACCTGCCCGGTCAGCAGCGGCTGGTTCCAGGAGGTCTTCACGAAGCTCTGCGCGCCGAGGTTGTACACCTCGTCCGGCTGAACCTCCTGCAGGATACGCAGCAGCGAGCTCAGGTCGATCAGGTTGCCGTCCATCATCCGCACGCGCTGGGCGATGCCGAGCCAGCGCAGGCGCTCGTCGATCACGTCGCCCGAGGAGGAGCGGCGCAGCAGCCCGAACACCTCGTAGCCCTTGTCCAGCAACAGCTGCGACAGGTAGGCGCCGTCCTGTCCCGTCACGCCCGTAATCAGTGCTCTCGCCATGCGTGCCTGGTCTCTGCCTTCTCGGTCGTCGCGCTACACCTTCCTTAAAACACATTGTGCCCGGCGGGAACGCCGAAGGGCTGCCCGGGGTGCAATGGCGCGCAAGGAACCATCCTCAGGTTGCGGTGCGGCAAAGAGATGGGTGTCCTGCCGGCGGCGGCTTCCGCACTGGCGGGTCGCCCGGCAGCGGGAAGGCAGGCAGCCCGCCGCCGAACCGCCGGAGGCCTGCCGGCGCAAGGGCAGGCAGGGGTTCAGGATCGTCCGTGAGGGGTGGCCATGGGTCGTGCTCCCGGCTACTCCGCCGGGGGCACGGTTCCTGCTAATGGCCTCGTCGATGGCCTCCAGGGAGCCCCTCGAACGGCCCCCTGACAGGCTTCCCACCAGCTTCCCAGAGGTGTCCCGGCCTGCCTGCCCGCAGGCTTCCCGGTGGCGCCCGCCAGGGCTGCGGCGACCACCCCGCAGCCGCCAACCAGCCGGAGACCCGACCGACGTGGCGATCCTTTGCCGCCTGCACACCGCCTACGGCGACGCCCTGATGGCCTCCCTGCGCGCCGCCCTGCCGGAGGAGGAGCTGCGCCCCTGGCCCGAGACCGGCGACCCGGACGAGATCGAGATCTGCATGGTGTACCGGATGGAGCCGGGCTTCCTCGGACCCTTCCGCAACCTGCGCATGATTTCCTCCACCGGGGCGGGGATCGACCATTTCCTGGGCGATCCGGCGCTGCCGCGCGACGTGCCGCTGGTGCGCGTGGTGGACGAGGAGTTCGCCTCGCGCATGGCGGACTACGTCCTCTGCTGGACCATGTTCCACCACCGCGACGTGGCACATTTCCTTGCGGCGCAGCGGCGCCGTGAATGGGCCTATCGCACCATGCGCCCGGCAAGCGAGGTTTCGGTCGGCGTGATGGGGCTGGGACAGATGGGCGGCCTCACGGCGCGGCGCCTCGTGGCGCAGGGCTACCGCGTGCGCGGCTGGTCGCGCACGCCGCGCGAGATCGAGGGGGTGGAAAGCTTCCACGGACGCGAGGGCTTCGGGGCGTTCCTGCGGGGCACCGAGATCCTGGTGAACCTGCTGGCGCTGACGCCGGAAACCCGCGACATCCTGTGCGCCAGCACCTTCGGGCAGATGCCGGCGGGGGGCGTGGTGATCAGCGCCGGGCGCGGCGGGCACCTGGTGGAAGAAGACCTGATCGCGGCGCTGCGCTCAGGCCAGCTGCGCGGCGCCACCATCGACGCCTTCCGGCAGGAGCCCTTGCCGCCGGAACATCCCTTCTGGACGACGCCCGGGCTGGTGGTGACGCCGCACGCTTCCTCCACCGCCTCGCTCGAGACCACGGTGAACAGCTTCCGCGAGAACGTCCGCCGGTTACGGGCCGGGGAGCCGCTGCTGCACCGCGTGGACCTCGACCGCGGCTACTGAGGCGACGGCGGGGCCGCCGGCGGCTACTCGCCGATGCTGCCCAGTGCGCCGGTTTCGCGCGCCCGGCGGAACTGGCGGAGGAACACCCAGCTCATCGCCGCCATCCAGAGCGCGTCCAGCGCAAAGGCGGCGCCGAGATGGTTCCAGGCGATGCGCCCGTCCAGCAGCGCGGCGCGCATTCCCTCGAAGACGTGCGCGGCCGGCAGCGCCCAGGACAAGGGCTGCACCCAGACGGGCAGCGAGGCCACCGGGTAGAACACCGCCGCGAAGGGGGCGAGGCCGAACAGCAGCGACCAGGCCAGTGCCTCGGCCCCCGCGCCGTGGCGCAGGATCATCGCGATCACGCCCAGCGACACCGCCCAGCCCATCAGCAGCAGCGCCGCGAAGAACAACACGATCACCGGCCCCATCGCGAAGACGCCGAAGCCGTAGAGCAGCCAGGCCAGCCCCGCCGCCGGCAGCACCGCCACCACGGTGCGCAGCAGCGACAGCACCATGAAGCCGCCCAGCATCTCGCGCGGCCTGAGGGGCGAAACGAAGATATGGCCGAGGTTGCGCGACCAGATCTCCTCCAGGAAGGAGAGCGACATGCCCATCTGGGAGCGCAGCGCCACCTCCCACAGCAGCACGCCGCCCAGCAGCGCGCCCGCCGCCACGGCAGCGCTTCCGGCGGCGCCGGGCTGGTTCAGCGCCGCCTGGCTGGTGATCCAGCGGCTGGTGAAGCCCCAGAGCAGGATCTGCAACACGGGGAAGTACATCAGCTCGATCACCCGCGGCCAGGAGCGGCGGTAGAGCGCCAGGTGCCGGTACACGAGGCCCCAGACGCGGCGCAGCGCCGGGCGCATCACGCTTCTTCCCGCAGGTCGGCTACGGTGGGGTCGGTGGCCCGGCGCTCCCCGCCGCCCGGCGCCGCGCCGGCCGCCGTCCCCGTGTCGCGGGCGATGTCGAGGAAGACCTGTTCCAGGTCGTCGCGGCCGTAGCGGCGCACCAGCGCCTCGGGCGATCCCTCGTCCACCAGCTGCCCGCGGCGCAGCATCAGAACGTGCGAGCACATGCGCTCCACCTCGGCCATGTTGTGCGAGGCGAGCAGGATCGCGCAGCCGCTCTCGGCCCGGTAATTCTCCAGCCGGGTGCGGATCCAGTCCGCCGTGTCGGGGTCGAGGCTGGCGGTGGGCTCATCGAGCAGGAGCACCTCGGGCCGGTTCACCAGCGACTTGGCCAGCGCCGCGCGGGTCTTCTGCCCGGCCGAAAGCTGCCCCGCCGGGCGGTCGATGAACTCCCCCAGCGACAGCGAGGCCGCCAGCTCCTCGATCCGCCGCTCGGCCTTGGGTACGTCGTAGAGGTGGGCATAGACGCGCAGGTTCTCGCGCACGCTCAGCCGCGAGGGCAGGGCGACGTAGGGCGAGGAAAAGTTCATCCGCGCCAGCGCCCGGAAGCGGTCGCGCGCCATGTCGTGGCCCAGCACCTGGATCTGCCCCGCGCTCGGCACCAGCAGGCCCAGCAGCATGGAGATCGTGGTGCTCTTGCCGGCGCCGTTGCCGCCCAGCAGCCCCCAGGTGGCGCCGCGCGGCATCGCGAAGCTCAAGCCTTTCACCGCCTCGTGGGCGTCGTAGCGCTTGCTCAGGTCCTGGACCAGGATCGCGTCTTGCATCACCGCCGATCCTTAAGGGCTCCGGCGGGCGGGCGGCACCCCCGCGCACATGACGTTTCGGCGCGCAGGACGCGTGCTTGGGTCAGTCGCCGCGACGGCGCTGGATCGCGCGGCCCTGGAACAGCCGCAGCCCCGCCTCCCACCCCCAGGCGATCGCGGCGGCGGTGTCGCAGCCGGCGAGAACCACCTCCGGCCAGTCGCGGCGCAAGCCCTCGCGCAAGGATTGCGCCGCCGCCGGCAGGGCGGGGGAGAAGCCGATCCGCAGCCCGTCCACCGCCAGCGCGCGGGGCGGGAGGTAGCGCAGCGCCTCGGGCTCACCCACCTCCAGCACCAGGCGGTAGCCGCGGCTGCGCACGAAGTCCCGGGCGAAGCGGAAGCCGGCGGCGTCGCGCAGCACCTCCGCAGCGCCGATGCCCAGCGTCAGCAGGGGGCGCAGCGAGCGCGGCAGTTCCCGGTCGAGGCGCAGGAAGCTTTCGCCCGCCAGCGCCGAGAGCGGCAGCGGCAGGTGCAGCGGCGCGGGTTCCCCCAGCCAGCCCCGGCGCGACAGCAGCGAGCGCAGGAGGCGGCTGCTCAGCGCCTCGGCCAACGGCCCGGCCAAGCTGCCCGGTTCGCAGCCGTCCAGGAGCTGTTCGCGCACCGCCTCGGGCATCGGGCGAACGTCCTCGCGCACCGGCTCGAAGCGCGCATCCTCGGCGGGTAGCCGGCAGATCGTCTGTCGGGCGTGCAGCGGCCAGACATCGGCCTGCGCCAGCGCCCGCTCCGCCGCCCGCAGCCCCGCGGCGTCGAGCCGCCCGAGCGAGGGCATGGGCGCGTCGGGCACCAGGCCCAGGCTTTCTTCCAGCGCCGCCAGCACCGCCGCCCCTTCCTCGGGCAGGCGCATCGGGCGGAACACGCGGCCGAGCACTTCGGCCTCCAGCGCGCCGGCCAGCGCTTCGCGCGTCGCGGCGATGATGCCGGTGCCCGCGACGCGCGGGGTCAGCGCCACCACCGCGAAATCACCGTTGGGCAGGTGGAAGCTGCGACCCTGGGCGCTGTTGGGCGGGCGCACCGCTTCGCGCAGGAGACGGTGGTGGTGCGGCCGGTCCATGCCGCTGGGCAGCGCCGAGAAGCGCAGCCAGGCGACTTCGCGCGGGCGGTCGTCAGCGGAACAGTCGCGCAGCAGGGCCGCCAGCTCGGCCGCGTTGCCGGCGGGCGGCTCGGCCAGCAGCGCGAGGCTCATGCCGCCACCTCATGGAGCAGCCGCGCCGGGTCGTGACAGCCGGCACGCGCGGTGGCGGTGGTGCCCTCGGCCCGGGCGAGGCACTGGGCGGCGCTGCACCCCGCCCGGTGCGAACAGTTGCGTCGCCGCGTCGCCGCCAGCAGTCGCGACGGGTGGGCGCCGCTGAAACGGCCGATCCCCTGGGCGAGGCCCCAGGCCAGCGCGGCCTCACCGTCCACGCCGTCCAGCACCAGCCGGCCCGGGTCGAGCGTGGCGGCGAGGCGCGGTGCCAGCGCCGCCAGGGCCGGGCTCCAGCAGAGGTGCAGCGCGGCGCCCGGCAGGTCGCGCAGGGCGCAGAGTTCCAGGGTTGCGGCCTCGAGCCCGCCCAGCGCGAAGGGACCGGGAGGCAGCACCCCGAGAACCGTGTCGGGTGGCAGCACCGGCAGCACCGGCAGGGGGAGGGCGCTCAGGGCCGCGGCGGCCTTGCCCGGCGCGTCGAGGTGCAGCGGCACCCCCGGCGCCCCGCCCAGCAGCGCCGCGCGGCCTTCCTCGTCCTCCAGTGTTGCGGCCAGCGTCAGCGCGGCGGCCTCGGCGGCGTGCAGCGCGGGCGGCGCGTCGGTGGGGCCCCGGTGCCCCATTCGCAGCCCAGCCAGGCGCGGCAGGCCTCCGGGCACCAAGCCCATGATCGGCTCGCGAAAGAGTTCCAGGGGGCTGGCTGCCGGCGAGTCTGCGGCGGTGGGCGGCACGGTTCCGGCCGCGACGGCGCCGGGCGGCGGCTGTTCGGCCCAGCCCAGCGCCGGGCGCCCGAACAGCGGCAGCAGCGCCGTCAGCGCCCCTTCCAGCACCGCTTCCGGCGCGGCCAGCAGGAGCGGCCCGGCCGGCGGGACCTCCAGCAGCAGCCCGCCCGAGTCGCGTGCCAGGACACCCAGGAGGTGCCGCGCCACCCGCCGCCGGGACCCCGCGCTTCCGGGTCGGAGCACCAGCCATCCTCCGGCGGGCCATCCGCCAGTGGGCGGCGCGGCGCCGGGCAGCGGCTGCCGGCCCGGTGCTGCACTCAACGCGGAGGGGCTGGGGCGGCCCGTGGCGGCGCCCGGGGCGGAACTCCCCGCGGCATTCTGCTCGGCGGGCGACGTGCGGGGGGCGGGGTTCGGACGCATCGGCGAAGCACGAACTGTCACGGTTCCGCTTAAGACATTCCTTACGGGCACGCCGCCCGCCTGGGCGCCACCCGCCCGGGTTGCGAACGACGCAGCCTTGTGCGCCCCCGCGACCCTGGGCTAACCCGTGGGGTGATGAACGGCCCCTCGCCGGAAACCCCGGTTCCTCACGACCTCGCGGAGGCCGTGCGCAGTCTGAAGCGCGCCTCCGTGCTGGTGGTGGGCGACGCCATGCTCGACCGGTTCGTGTATGGAACCGTCGCCCGCGTTTCGCCCGAAGCGCCGATCCCCGTGCTGGCGGTGGAGCGTGAGGTCGCCATGCCCGGCGGTGCCGGCAACGTGGTGCGCAACCTCACCGCCCTGGGAACCCCGGTCGCCTTCCTGTCGGTGGTGGGCGACGACCAGGCGGGCTCCGACCTGACGGCGCTGATCGGCGGCCAGACGGGCGTGGAGCCCTGGCTGCTGGTGCAGGGCGGCCGCGCCACCACCACCAAGACCCGCTTCGTGGCGCAGGGGCAGCAGCTCCTGCGCGCCGACCACGAGAACCCGGCGGCGATCCACAGCCGCCTCGCCGACCGGCTGGTGCGCATCGCCCAGGACACCATCGCGGCGACCCGGGTGATGGTGCTGTCGGACTACCTCAAGGGCGTGCTGTCGGGCGACGTGCCGCAGCGCCTGATCGCCGCCGCCAAGGCCGCCGGCCGCAAGGTGGTGGTGGACCCCAAGGGTACGGATTACAGCATCTACGCCGGCGCCGACCTCGTGACGCCCAACCGCAATGAGCTGCGCCTGGCCACCGGCCGATCCATCGAGAGCGAGGGCGCGCTGGTGGATGCCGCCCAGGCGCTGCGGGCGCAGCACGGCTTCGGCGCCGTGCTGGTGACGCGTGCCGAGGATGGCATGACCCTGGTGGAGGATGGCAGGGTCCATCACTTCCCCGCCGCGGCACCCGAGGTCTACGACGTGTCGGGCGCCGGTGACACGGTGGTGGCGGTGGTGGCCGCCGCCATCGCGGCCGGCCTGCCCGTCGCGGTGGGCGCGCAGCTGGCCAACATCGCGGCCGGCATCGTGGTGGGCAAGGTCGGCACCGCCGTGGCGCGCGAGGACGACATCCTGGAGGCGTTGACGCCCGAGCGCGGCACGCTGCGCAAGGTCATGTCGCGCGCCGCCGCCGCCGAGCAGGCGGAGCGCTGGCGCCAGCGCGGCTACCGCGTCGGCTTCACCAACGGTTGCTTCGACCTGCTGCATCCTGGCCACGTCCACCTGCTGGAACAGGCGCGGTCTTGGTGCGACCGGCTGATCGTGGGCGTGAATTCCGACGCCTCGGTGTCGCGGCTGAAGGGTCCCACCCGCCCGATCCAGGGCGAGGCTGCGCGCGCCGCGGTGCTGGCCTCGCTGGCGCCGGTGGACCTCGTTTCGGTGTTCGAGGAGGACACCCCCACCGAGCTGATCCGCCTGCTGCGCCCCGACGTGCTGGTGAAGGGCGCCGACTACACCATCGAGCAGGTGGTGGGCGGGGAGCTGGTGATGGAATGGGGCGGCGAGGTGAAGCTGGCCCAGCTGCTGCCGGGCAACTCCACCACCGCCACGGTGGCGCGCATCCGCGGCTGAACCCGGCCGCCCGGTGGCCGACCGGGTGGTAGCCTGCCCGGTGGCCCGCCGCCCGATGGCCCGATCTCCTGTTGCCGTCTTTGTGCGACGCGGCACTTCCCGCTAGAGCAGGGTGCGACCCGCCGGAAGCACCCGCGTCGCACACCCGACCGGCCCGCTTCCGGATGCCCGAGGAACCTGAGCCGCCCCCATGCACTGGTCCAGCCTGCTCGACGCCCGACGCCTCGGCCCCGGCACCGCCGCGCAGGCGGAACTCTTCCCCGGCGAGGACGAGCCGGACCAGAACCCGTTCCAGACCGACGGCGACCGCATCGTCTTCTCGCGCCCCTTCCGCCGGCTGCAGCAGAAGACCCAGGCGCACCCGCTGCCCTTCAACGCCCATGTCCGCAACCGGCTGGTCCATACGCTGGAGGTCGCGGCGGTGGGGCGATCCCTCGGCTACGCCGTGGGCACGCACCTGGCGGAGGAGCTGGCCGAGGCGGGGCGGCGGCCGGACGACCTGGGCTACCTCACCCACGCCGTGTGCCTGGCGCACGACATCGGCAACCCGCCCTTCGGCCATGCCGGCGAGGAGGTGATCGCTGCCAACATGACGCGTTGGATGAACGAGGTGGGCGAGAACAGCGGCCTCGAGCTCGACGCCGACCTGCGCCACTTCGACGGCAATGCCCAGGGCTTCCGCATCCTCACCCATTCCGACGGGCACCGCGGCACGGGGGGCCTGCGGCTGACGGTGGCGAGCCTCGGCGCCACGCTGAAATACCCCTGGGAAGGCACCGATCCGCGCGCGGCGCGGGGCGGCGTGCCGGGCGTGAAGTTCAACGTCTTCGCCACCGAGCGCGCGGTGCTGGCCGAGGTGCGCGAGGCCTGCGCGCTGGACGGGCCGCTGCCGCGCCACCCGGCGGTGTGGCTGATGGAAGCCGCGGACGACATCGTCTACACCCTGGCCGACCTCGAGGACGCGCTGGAACTGGGCATCCTGCGCTACGCGGACTACGCCGCGCTGATCGCCCCGCTGGCCGAGGTGTCGGCCGTGAGCCTCGACCGCGAGGCCGACGAGATCGGCCGCGTCACGCTGCTGCGCACGCTGGCCACCCGCCGCCTCCAGCGCGCGGTGACCGAGGCCTTCCTGGTGCATCACGACAGCATCCTCGCCGGCAGCCTCAAGCCGCGCGAAAGCCTGACCGGGCTGCTGGCCGCCACCGCGCCGGCGCTGCACGACGCGCTGACGGTGGCCGCCGAGCGCACCGAGGAGGTGGTGTTCTTCAACGCCCGCAAGGTCGAGTTCGAGATCGGTGCCCACGACGTTCTGGGCAAGGCGCTGAGCGTGTTCCTGCCCGCCTGCCTCGCCTTCGCGCAGGCCAATGGCGACGAGGCGCGGCTGACCTTCCGCCAGCGCCAGGCGCTGTCGCTGCTGCTCGACTACCGGCCCCGCGCGGGGATGAGCAGCAGCGAGGTCATGCGCTGCGCCGTGGATTTCGTGGCGGGCATGACCGACACCTACGCCTCCTGGCTGGCCGCCAAGCTGCGCGGCCTGGACACCCGGGTTTGAGCGCCGGCACCGTTCGCCCCGGTCTCCAGCGGCGCGGCGCGGCGGGTGCTGCGCCGCGCCTCCTCGTCTTCGGGGGCGCCCAGGCGCGACGCATGGCCGCGCTGATGCGGGACCTGCCCGCCCCGGCGGGGCAGTTCGACGTGCTCCACCTCGACCACGCCGCGCCGGAGCAGCCCGATGCGGCGCTGGCCACCGGCGGGGCGCCAGTGCTGTTGTGGGAACAGGCGCTCGACGCTTCGGTGGGCGCGGCGGCCACGGCCGCGCGCGACAGGCTGCGGGCCTCGCTGCCGATGGGAACCCCGGTGGTCCGCTTCCCCACCCTTGGCTTCCCGTCGCTCTGGCCCTTCGAGGGGCAGGACCCGCGGCTGAACCGGGCGGGCGATGCCGCGCAGTACGCCGGGGGGATCCGCTACCCCTTCACCGACCGCATCGCGCAGGCCGTGGCGGCCGCGCCGGGCGCCGCCGCGCTGCCCGACGACGCGCTCTACGACCTTTACCTCGAGCGCTTCACGCCCGAGCTTCCCCGCCTCGACCGGCGGCTGGCCGCCGACCGGGCGCGGCTGGAATGGCGCGACCGGCACAGCGACGTCGCGGTGGCCCCGTTCATCCTGGCGAACTTCCGGAACCGGCGGCTCTTCGCCAATAGCCGGCAGCCCAGCGGCCCGCTGTTGGGCGAGGTGCTGCGCGGGCTGCTGGCGGCCTCGGCCGATGCGCTGGGCCTCGACGCCCGGGCCGCCCAGAACGGGATCGACCTCCTGACCCGGCACCGGCAGGACGATGCCGCGCTCGAAGCGCCCATCAACCCGCTGGTGGCCGGGCACTTCCGCCTCCGCTACGGCCGGGAAGGGGAGCGCACGACCCAGGCCGGAACCAGCTGGACCTTTCGCGACTACATCGTGGGCTACATGCGCTGGCGCGCCTACGCCTGCTGATGCCGGGCCGCCCGGCGACCGGAAGCCCCGTCGCCGAGGCCAAGGCCACCGGGACCGCCCTAGCCGGGCTCGCTCCAGAAAGAGTCGCTCCAGAAAGACAGGCCCCGTTCAGGGCAAAGCGCCACGCCTCCGGGGCGCACGCGCCCGGCCGAGGCTACTCGCAACGCAGCGCGGCGCGCATCTCGCTGGCCCCGGCGGGATCGCACAGGGTCGCCAGGCGCCCGGCCGCGATCACCGCGAAGCGGTGCAGCAGGGATTTCCGCCTCGCCCCCGCCAGTGGCCGGTGCGGGGCGTCGCGCAGCACCGCGGTCTCGTAGCCGTCGGTGCACCACAGGCCCACATCCTCCGGGATCAGCGTTTCGTGCGGGAAGTCGCAGTCCACCGCGAAGAACAGCCGGTCGCACCAGTCGAGGTATTCGGGCCATTTGTTGTCGGACAGGAAGTCGCGCGGGCCGCTCTTCACCTCGATGGCGTTGAGCTGGCCCTCCGGCGTCAGCGCCAGGATGTCGAGGCGGCGGCCGCAGGGGATCGGCACTTCCGCCACCGGCGCCCAGCCGAGGCGCGCGCAGTGGCGCATGGCCGCGCGGCACACCATGGCCGTGCGGTCCGGAATGGAAAGGTCGAGGGGCATGGGAACGAATCGGGGACAAAGCGCCGGTCGAGTCAAGCCGGAACCGCCTCGTGGCCGGAATGCGGGGCGGGAAGCCCGCCGGCCTCACGCGAACCTGCGGGCGAGGTGCCCTTCCTCCACGGGTGGGCATGACCTGGCCCGCGCGTGGCCACCCGCCCCACGTCCCTGCACCCTCCCGCGCGTCCTGGCTGGCCCGCGAAGGTCCCGTCCCGCGGCGGCCGGGACCGCCGCGGGACGGCGTCACTCCTCCAGGATCGCCACCGCCCTGGTCCAGCCGCCCGAGGCAGCGCGGATCTTCACCGGCAGGCAGGAAATCAGGAAGCCGGTGGCCGGCAGCTGTTCCAGCCCGTGCAGCTTCTCGATCTGGCAGTAGCCCGCCTCGCGCCCGGCCTTGTGGCCTTCCCAGATCAGGCTGGCATCGCCCGTCTCGGCGTAGCGCCGCAGCGTGTGCGAGAAGGGCGCGTCCCAGCTCCAGCCATCGGTGCCGACGACGCGGATGCCCTGTTGCACCAAGTGCAGCGTGCCGTCCCGCCCCACGCCGCAGCCGCGATGGATGTAGTCCTCCTGTCCGTAGCGTGCCCCGGCCGCGGTGTTGATCACCACGATCTCGAGCGGGCTCAACCGGTGGCCGATACGCGCCAGCTCGGCGTCGATCTCGGCGGGCGTCACGACGTGGCCATCCGGCAGGTGGCGGAAGTCGAGCTTCACGCCGGGCTGCAGGCACCAGTCCAGCGGCACCTCGTCGATGGTGATGGCGCGTTCGCCGTTGTTCATGGTGGCGTGATAGTGCCAGGGCGCATCGACGTGCGTGCCGTTGTGCGTCGAGATCCGCAGCTGCTCCACCGCCCAGCCCTGGCGGTCGGGCAGGTCCTCGGCCCGCAGGCCGGGAAACAGCGAGGCCACCGCCTCGGCCGTTTCGGCGTGGTGGCTGTATTGGATCGCCACGCGCTGGAACGGCGGGTCCGCCGGAACGTCGTTCTCGATCGGGATGGACAGGTCGATCAGCCGCCTCATGCCCGTGCTCCTTCCCCCGCGGTGCCGGGTGCCGGCAGGATCGTCCCCCGGCATTCCCCGAAGCCGATCGCGGCGAAGCCCGGACGCTCGCAGCGGCCGCGCAGGATGATCTCGTCGCCATCCTCCAGGAAGCGCCGGACCTCGCCGTTCGGCAGCGTGGCAGGGCGGGTGCCACCGACCGTCAGCTCCAGCAGGCTGCTCAGCTCCGCCTCGGTGGGGCCCGAGATCGTGCCGGTGCCGAGCAGGTCGCCGGGCTGAAGGTCGCAGCCGTTGCTCGCGTGATGGGTCACCATCTGCGCCGGCGTCCAGTACAGGTGGCGCGCGTTGGAGGTGATGATCACCACCGGCTCCTCGCCCGCCGCCCGCATCCGCGCGGTGCGGATCAGCACCGACAACCGTACGTCGAGCCCGCCGGCCGCCTGGTCCGCCGCGTCCAGCAGGTAGGGCAGGGGCGCCGGGTCGCCCTCCGGCCGCGCCATCGCCGCGACGCGGAACGGCGCCAGCGCCTCGGGCGTCACCACCCATGGCGAGACGGTGGTGGCGAAGCTCTTGGACAGGAAGGGGCCGAGCGGAAACATCTCCCACCGCTGCACGTCGCGCGACGACCAGTCGTTGAGCAGGCAGAAGCCGGCGATGTGCTCTGCGGCCTGGCCGACCGGCACCGGCTCACCCCGCGCGTTGCCGCGCCCCAGCACGACGCCCATCTCGAGCTCGAGGTCGAGGCGGCCGCTCGGCCCGTAGCCCGGCGCCCCGCCCACCTCCGCCGGCGGCAGCTGACCCAGCGGTCGCCGCACCGGCGCGCCGCTGACCTGCACCGAGGAGGCGCGCCCGTGGTAGCCGATCGGCACCCACTTGTAGTTCGCCGGCAGCGGGTTCTCCGGCGTGAGCAAGGCTCCGGCGGCGCGCGCGTGGTGAATGCCGGCGTAGAAGTCGGAATAGTTGCCGACCGAGGTGGGGCGATGCATCGTCACGCCGTTCTGCGCGCGCAGCAGCGGCGATAACCGCTCCCGCTCCTCCGCACCCGCGTCCAGCAGGGCCACGAGCCGTTCCCGCAAGGCCGCGAGTTCCGTGCCCGGCAGGGCGAGCAGGGGATCGAGAAGCGTGGCCCGCGCCGCCGCGGCGCAGCCTTCCGGCAGCAGCCCGGCTTCCGCCACGCCGCGCAG
Organism: Roseomonas elaeocarpi; assembly: GCF_042433915.1. Classification (NCBI taxonomy): domain Bacteria; kingdom Pseudomonadati; phylum Pseudomonadota; class Alphaproteobacteria; order Acetobacterales; family Roseomonadaceae; genus Roseomonas; species Roseomonas elaeocarpi. Next base: position 77,082 of record NZ_JBHLUN010000007.1, read on the forward strand.
GTTCAGGACCTGATCGCCGATGGCGACGCCGATGCTGCGTTCGCCACCCGTGCTCTCGGAAAACAGGCCGTAGGGCAGGTTCTGAATCGGGAAGTCGGTCGCGCCGGTGTTGGCGGATGCCACCCAGCTGCGCCGGGCGGCGTCGTGCGTGCTGTCGGGCTTGGCGGTCATAGGCGGGAACCTTTCAAAGCACGGAGGGCTGGGCGGCGGGCAGGCCCGCGGCCGTATCCGCGCCCTGCCAGCGACGGGTGAAGGCATCGAAGCGCGGCAGGGCAGCGATGGCCAGGGAGCTCACCGCCAGCAGCGCGATGACGCACCACAGCGGCACGGTGTAGCTGCCGGTCAGGTCGAACAGGGTGCCGGCCGCGGCCGGGCCGACCGCCGCCCCCACCGCGAACATCGCGTAGATCAGGGCGTACAGGAAACCGTAGCGCGCCATGCCGAAGTAGCGGGCGGTGAGGTAGGCGATCAGGTCCACCTCCGCCCCCAGCGACAGCCCGACGAGAACGGCCGCGACCGGCGCCAGCGCGGGACCGCCGAGCAGCAGCAGGAGGCAGCCGAGCGCGGTCGCCAGAAACATCGCGGCCGCGACGAAGGGGGCGAAGAAGCGGTCGATGACGTAGCCGGCCAGGATGCGGCCGCCCAGCACGCCGATGCCGATCACCGAGGCGATGCGCGCCGCCGCCATCGCGTCCAGCCCGGCGTCGCGCAGCAGCGGCGTGATGTGCACCACCAGCGCCGACACGGCGACGGCGATCGCGGCGAAGCCCAGCCCGATCACCCAGAAGGTGCCGCTGCGCAGTGCGAAGGCCACGGAAGCGCCGTCGCGCAGCACGGCGGAACGGGCCGCCTCGCCTTCGCGCAGGCCCAGCAGCGCGAAGGGCCAGGGCAGCAGCGCCAGCACCGCCAGGGTCAGGTAGGCCGTGCGCCAGCCATGTGCCTGGATGATCCAGGCCAGCAGCGGCGGCAGCGCGAAGGCCGCGACGCCGATCCCGGCGAGCGAGATGCCCAGCGCCAGTCCCCGCCCGCGATCGAACGCGGCGTTGACGGCGCGGGTGTAGTTGATCGGCGTGGCCCCGCTGCCCACCAGCCCCGCCAGCGCGTAGAGCAGGTGAAAGCCCGTGACCGAGCCTTCGAAGCGGCTGATCGCGAACAACACCGCGGCCAGCAGCGGGATCGACACCAGCGCCACCGGCCGCACGCCGACGCGGTCGATCAGCCCGCCCAGCAGCGGCGATACCAGCGCCAGCACCACGGTGGTGTAAAGGAACGACGAGGCCACGTCGCCGCGTCCCCAGCCGAACTCCGCCTGCAGCGGCGCGATGAAGCTGCCCAGGCTGTAGAAGGGCAGGGAGCTGAGCCCCATCGCGCAGCCCACCGTGGCGGCCAGCAGCGCCGGCCAGCCGTGGCGGAACTCGGCGGGTTTGCCGCCCTCCGCCGGAACAGTCCTGTTCATTCTCTTGGTTCCCGTGGCCGCCGGCTTCGCTGGCCGGCTGGCCAGGACCACGATTGTACGACCGTACAAATATCGCAAGCCCTCGCGGGAGCTCCTATGAACGGCGCGCGGGAAAACGGCGCGGACGGGGTGGATGCCTGCGGGGGCTGAGAAGATCGAGGAAGGGCGCGACCGACGCGCGGAGATCCTGCGCGCGGCCGAGCTGCTGTTCGCGGAACGGGGCTACGCGGCCGTGTCGATCCGCGACATCGCGGGCGCGGCCTCGGTGCCGATCGCCCTCGTCCGCTACTATTTCGGCCGCAAGGAGGAGCTGTTCGGCTTCATCTTCGAGGCGCACCGGCACCTGATCAGCGAGCGCGTGGAGGGCATCCGCGCCGTCGGTGGCCCGGCGGGCCCGGCGCGGGTCGAACGCATCGTGCGCGCCTGGGCGGAGCCGGTGCTGCGCGAGCGCGCCACGGAAGCGGCGAACTCCTTTTCCGTGCTGGTGGCGCGCTCCATCTGGGAGGCGGACGCGGTGAACCGCCGCATCGTCGAGCAGTATTACGACCCGCTCGCCCACTGCTTCCTGGCGGCGATGCGCGAGGCCCTGCCCGGGCGGGACGCGGCGTCGCTGGTGCTGGCCTACGAGTGGTCGCTCGGCGCGCTGCTGACCTTTATCGCCGACAACCGGGTGGAGCGCCTGTCCGCCGGCGCCGTCCGCGCCGGCGACCCGCAACAGGCGGAGCGGCTGATCCGCTTCATCGTGGCGGGGTTTCTGGCCAGCGGCTGACGCTGCGGGGCGAAGTTGCGGCATCCGCCTCGGCAAGGTCGCGCACGGGACGGGCGGGGCGGTTGCGACCCGATGGCGCCGGGCCGGCCCGCGAGGGAATGCCGCTGCTCCCGCGGGCCGGCCTGGGTGGAACCGCCCGGGCCGTTCAGTGACCCGTGTAGGCCGCGCGCTCCACCGGCCGTGCATCCGCCGCTGTGCCGGTGGGACGCGCCGCCCAGAACCCGGCCAGCAGCGAGCCCGACAGGTTGTGCCACACCGAGAACAGCGCGCCCGGCAGTGCCGCCAGGGGCGAGAAGTAGAGCTTGCCCAGCGCCGCCGCGAGGCCGGAATTCTGCATCCCCACCTCCAGCGCCAGGGTGCGGCAGATGCTCTCGTCGAAGCCCAGCAGCCTGCCGCCCCAGTAGCCGCCGAGCAGCCCGACGCCGTTGTGCAGCACCACGCCCAGCATCACCAGCGGCCCCACGGCCGCGATGCTGGCCTGCGTGCCGCCCACCACCGCGCCGATGATCAGCAGGATCGCCACCACCGAGACGATCGGCAGCACCGGCTTCACCGCCTCGACCAGGCGCGGCACCAAGTGGCTGACCACCAGCCCCACCGCGATCGGCAGCGCCACGATCTGCAGGATGCTTTCCAGCAGGCCCAGCGTGTCCACCGCGATGTCGGCCGACACGTAGAGCCGCGTCAGCAGCGGCGTCGCCACCACGCCCACCACCGTGGACAGCGCGCTGATCGTCACCGACAGCGCCACGTCGCCGCGCGACAGGAACACCATCACCGTTGAGGAGGTGCCGCTCGCCACGCTGCCCACCAGGATCATGCCGGCCGCGAGGTCGGGCGGCATGTTCAGCGCCCGCGCGATCACCCAGGCCGCCAGCGGCATGATCAGGTAGTGCAGCACCAGCCCTGCCAGCACCGGGGCGGGGCGCAGCAGCACGCGGCGGAAATCCTCCAGCCGCAGGGTCATGCCCATGGTGAACATGATCAGCGACAGCAGCAGCGTCACCCAGGGCCCGACGGGCGTGAAGCTCGCGGGCGAGAAATAGGCGGCCAGGGCGACCAGAAGTGCCCATAGCGGGAAGAGGCGGGTAACGAATGACATGGCGGCTGGACGGTTCCTGAAGCTTCGTTGCGTGTCCTTCTTAATCGTGGTTCGTTCCGGCAAGAACCCCGCTCTCCGCGCCCCAGCCCCGCCGCTGCGCCGTGCCGGAGGTGCCGCCCGGCCCCACCCGCGGGCCGGCTCCGGCGCGCGATGGGTTCGGCCCGGAACACGCCCCGCTTGACCGCGCCGCCCGTCCGGGCGACCTGCGCCGAAACAAGGACGAACAAGGAAACGCCCCCGTGTCGATCCGCCCCGCTTCCCGCCCGCTCACCCTGCCGCGCCGCGCTCTGATCCTGGCCGCGCCGGCGCTCGCCATCCTGCCGCGGCCATCCCGCGCGGAAAGCCTGCCCCCGCTGCACCTTGTGGTGCCGGCCCCGCCGGGCGGCCCCACTGACATCCTGGCCCGCGTGGTGGGTGAGCGCGCCGGGCCCGCGCTCAACCGCGTCGTGGTGGTGGAGAACCGGCCCGGCGCCGGCGGCGCGATCGGCTCGGAAGCGGTGGCGCGCGCGGCGCCCGACGGCAACACGCTGGTGCTGGGTCACAACCAGACCCATGCCTCGAACCAGTGGATGATGCCGGGGCTGCGCTACGACGTGGTGCGCTCCTTCACGCCGGTGGCGCGACTGGGCACCGTGCATCACGCGCTGGTGGTGCCGGCCGACGGGCCATCCGCCACGCTGGCGGCGCTGATCGAGCGCGGCCGGAAAGAGGATCTCAGCTACGCCTCGTCGCAGGCGGGCTCGGCCTCGCACGTCATCAGCGAGGCGCTGGTGCGACGCAACAGGATGCACGCGACCCACATCCCGTATCGCGGCGCGGCGCCGGCGGCCACCGACACCATGACCGGCGTGGTGGATTTCTACACCGCGACCTTCCCTTCCGTGGCGCCGCTGGTGCGCGAAGGGCGGCTGCGGGCGCTGGCGATCGGCGCGCCGGCGCGCCTGCCGGACTTCCCGGCGCTTCCCACCGCCGCCGAGCAAGGGCAGGGCGAGCCCTTCGTGGATGCCTGGTTCGGTCTTTTCGCCCCGGCCAATACGCCCGAGGCCGTGGTGGAGCCGCTGTCGCGCGCCCTGCTCGGCGCGCTGGACGATCCCGCGGTGCAGACGCGGCTCGAGGCCGCGGGCTTCACGCTGTCGCCTGCCGGCCCGGCGGAGTTCGCCGCCTTCCAGCAGGAGGAAGTGGCGCGCTGGCAGCGCATGGTGCAGCTGACCGGCATCCGCATCGAGGAGTGATCAGGCAGACCGGGACGGATCGGCTCACGGGTGATTCAAAAAGGCCGTTCTGGCCAACGGCGCGCTATTTACAACTCAATGTAACTAACTCAGACTTTTGTGTAATAATTTCGTGAGCCGATTCGCATGTTTCCTCGTCTTGGAAGGGCAGCTGCGGGCGCTTCCCTGCTGCTCCTGTGTGCCTGCGTTACGCCGAACGACGCTGCCATGAAAATCGGCCAGCCCGCGCCGGACGCGGCCGCGATCCGTACCGCGGAAACGCACCAGTTCGCGGTGGACGAAGCGACGCTGCTGAGCGAGGCGACGCAGACGCTGCAGGATCTCGGCTTCAACGTCACCGAATCCTCGTCCGAGTTCGGTGTCGTGACGGGGCGCAAGAGCCGCGATGCGACGGAAGCCGGCCAGGTGGCTGGCGCGGTGCTTCTGACGGTCGCCACTGCCCTGCTCGGGGCGCCTACCAATGTCGGCTGGGACAAGGAGCAGGAGATTCGCGTCACCATCGTGACCCTCAACGGCGGCAGCCCGGCTGCCGCGACGGCGCGCGTGTCCTTCGAGCGGGTGGTGACCAAGAGCAACGGTTTGCGCTGGCATGAGCGCCTGACCGATCAGGCCATGATGCAGGAGTTCTTCACCAAGCTGAACGCGGGCCTCGCATCCGCTCCCGGAGCGCGCACGTGAAGACCTCGTTTCGCGCAAGGCTGCGGTACCTGTCCCTGCTGGCGGTGCTCGGCCTCCCGGCCTGCGCCGGACAGCCGGGCGAGCACAGCGTCGTCGCCAGCCAGAAAAGCGCCGTCGAGCTGCGCTCGATGCAGTCGCGCGTCTTCGAGACGGCCGACCGGACGCGCGTGCTGCGCACCACCATCGCGACGTTGCAGGACATGGGCTACGCGATCGACAAGGTGGATGCGCAGGCCGCCACGGTCAGCGCGACCAAGGCGTCGCAGCTCCGCATGAGCGCGGCGGCAGCGCCGCGCGGAACCAGCCAGACGGTGCTGCGGGCCAACGCGATCGTCGTCGGCCAGAGCAGCGACACGCAGGTGGACGAGCCGCGCTTCTACCAGGAGCTGTTCTTCGCCCCCCTGGCGCAGCGCCTCGCACTGGCGTCGCAGGACCTTCCGGCGGATGCCGCGGCACCCCTCCCGAACCCGCCCGCCGCCACGCCCTGAACCCCGCAGTCACACCTCAACCATGAACGGAAACGTCACGATGCCTGTCCGCAAGGGCGTGAAGGCGCTCGCAGGCCTGGCCCTGCTGCTGGCCGGCTGTTCCTCGGCCGCCGACCACGCAGCCTCGGTGGCCGCCGGTCAGGCCGCCGGCAGCCGCCTGACCGTAGGCACGGTCCAGCGCGAGATCCGCGTCGGCATGAGCAGTGCCGAGGTGGTGGAGGTGCTGGGCGCGCCCAACGTGGTCAGCACCGACGATCAGCGTCGCGAGAACTGGGTTTATGACCGCATCGCCACCCAGACGGTGTACAGCGGCTCCTCGGGCGGGGTGAACGCCCTGTTCCTGGCGGGCGTCGGAGGGAGCGCCGGGGCCGTCAGCACTTCCCAGCGCAGCCTGACCGTGATCGTGCGCTTCGATGCCGCGCAGCGCGTGCGCGACTTCTCCTACCGCTCAAGCTCCTTCTGAGCCGGTGCGGTCCGCCACGCGCGCGCGACGTGCCGCGGCTGCGATGCTGACGCTGCCGCTGCTCCTCGGCTGTGTTCCGAAGGAGCAGTTGCAGAGCGCTGCGCTGCAGCCGTCCAGCAACGCGGTCGCCCTGCGCCAGCTCCAATCGCGCCGCTTCGACACGCGCGACGAGACGGTGCTGCTTTCGGCCTCCACCGGTGTCCTGCAGGACCTGGGCTTCACGGTCGATGAAAGCATGCCGGCCGCCGGCCTGCTGGTCGGCTCCAAGTCCCGGACCGCAATCGAGGCGCAGCAGATTGCCGGCCAGATGCTGCTGCTGGCGATGGCCGCTGCCCTGGGCGCGCGGACCGATCCCACCTGGGACCAGGATCAGCGCATTCGGATCTCCATCGTGGTGACCCCGGCCCGCGACCGCGCTGCAACCGTGGCGAGGGTCAGCTTCCAGCGTATCGTCCGCAACAACCGCGGCGGCGTGTCGAAGGTGGAAACGATGGAGGACCCGCAGCTCTACACGGAGTTCTTCGAGATGCTGTCCAAATCAACCTTTCTGCAGGCGAACCAGATCTGATGCGGCATCTTCGTGGTGTTCTGTGCCTGTCCGCCCTGGCGCTGGCGGGTTGCCAGACGGACTCGCGGCAGCAGGTCCTGGCCACCGACCGCAGCCAGGTTGAGCTTCGTTCGATCTCCACCCGCGCTTTCGACACCAACGACCGCAGGCAGGTCTTCCGTGCGGTGATCGGCACCTTCCAGGACCTGGGTTTCGTGGTGGACCGCGCCGATGAGACGCTGGGAACCGTGAGCGCCACGAAGCTGCAGAACTACGTGCTGCGCATGACCGTCACCGTACGGGCGAGGGGCGCGACGCAGGTCGCGGTCCGTGCCAGCGGGCAATACAACCTGGATGCCATCTCCGACCCCAAGCCTTACCAGGACTTCTTCAATGCCCTGGAACAGGCCCTGTTCCTGACGGCCAACCAGATCGACTAGCCTTCCGCAGGGCGGCCCCCCAGGCACATGCCCGCCGCTTCGCGGGCAGCGGGGGGGAACCCGGTTTCCGCATCCCGCGCGCAACGACCGGCCCAGGTGGTTGCGCCAACCCTGGCCTGGCGCGATCTAGGGCTGATGACCACCCCCGCGGCGCACTCCTCGCGATGATCAGCGTTTTCGACCTCTTCAAGATCGGCATCGGCCCCTCCTCCTCGCACACGGTGGGGCCGATGCGCGCCGCCGCCGCCTTCGTGCTCACGCTGGAGGAAGCGGGGCTGCTGGGCGCCGTCACGCGGGTGGAGGCGGTGCTGCTGGGCTCGCTGGCCTGGACCGGCGAAGGGCACGCCACCGGCCCGGCCACGATCCTGGGCCTGTGCGCCGAGGCGCCCGACACGGTGCAGCCAGAGGTCGCGGCCCAGCTGCTGCACGAAGCATTAGGGGAACACCGCCTCCACCTGGGCGGCACGCGGGTGATCCGCTTCGACCCGGCCACCGACCTGCGGCACGACCGTGACACTCCGCCGCCGAAGCATCCCAACACCCTGGTGCTGCGCGCCACCGACGCCGCCGGCGCGACCCTGCTGGAACAGCGCTGGTGCTCGGTTGGCGGCGGCTTCGTGCAGCCCGAGGCCGAGGTCGGCGCCACCCCGATCGCCGACACCGCGCCCGTGCCCTATCCCTTCACCTCGGGGGAGGAGCTGCTGGCCATCGGCGCGCGCACCGGCCTGACCGTCGCCGCGATCATCCGCCGCAACGAGCTCGCCCTGCGCCCCGAGGCGGAGGTTTCGGCCCACCTGCGCGCCGTGACCGCCGTGATGATGAACTGCATCGAGCGCGGCGTGCGGGCGGAAGGCCACCTGCCGGGGCGCCTGCGCGTGCGCCGCCGCGCCGCCGCCCTGCGCGCCAGGCTCGATGCCGCGGCCGGGCGCAACGACCCGGCGCTGCCGGCCCCACCGCACGCGGCGATGGATCGTGTCAGCCTCTACGCCATCGCCGTGAACGAGGAGAACGCCGCCGGCGGCCGCGTCGTCACCGCCCCTACCAACGGCGCGGCCGGCGTGATCCCGGCGGTGCTGCGCTACTATCGCGACCACTGCCCGGGCGCGACGCCGCAAGGCATGGAAGACTTCCTCCTCGCCGCCACGGCGATCGGCACGCTGTGCAAGCTCAACGCCTCGATCTCGGGCGCCGAGGTCGGCTGCCAGGGCGAGGTCGGCAGCGCCTGCGCCATGGCGGCGGCGGGCCTCGCCGCCGCGCTGGGCGGCACGAACGCGCAGGTGGAAAACGCCGCCGAGATCGGCATGGAGCACCACCTCGGCATGACCTGCGACCCGGTGGGCGGGCTGGTGCAGATCCCCTGCATCGAGCGCAACGCCTTCGGTGCCCAGAAGGCGATCACCGCCGCCTCGCTGGCGCTGCACGGCGACGGCGCGCACCACGTGTCGCTGGATCAGGTGATCAACACCATGCGGCGCACCGGCGCCGACATGCACAGCAAGTACAAGGAAACCTCGCAGGGCGGGTTGGCGGTCAGCTTCCCGGAATGCTGACCGCCACCGTTTCGGACCCGGCGCCGCGGGCGGGGTGATCAGTCCGCCGCCGAGGCCGGGCCGCGATCAGCCCCGGGGCGCCGGCAGCGCCGCCTGCGTCCCTTGCTTCTGGCGCAGCGCCGCCAGCCGGTCGCCCAGGCTGCTCGGCCCCGGCAGGCGGCCCGAGGCCGCGTCCATCGCCGCGGCGATGTTGGGGTCGTCCTTCTCCGGCCGCGTCGGCGTCAGCAGCTTGGCCTTGGCGTTCGCGGCCTCGGCCTGCGCCAGGTCGCGCGCGGCGGCGTCCTGCATCGCCTTCAGCGCGGTGTTGAGGCCGCTGGTGGCCCCCGACAGCCCCGCCGCCTGACGCGCCGCCTCGGCCCGCCGCTCGGCGGCCTCGCGCTGGGCGTCGGCGCGGCTCATGTCGCGCTGGGCACGGGTCAGGTCGCTGCGCGCGGCCTTGAGCTTGGCGCCGGCCTGCTCGTAGGTCTGCTGCAGCGTTTCGAGGAAGTCGGCGGCATCCACCGCGTCCTGCTTCTCGCGCTCCACCTCGGGTGCCATCTCCTCGAGCATGCCCACCAGCGTGGTGAGGGAGCGCTCCAGCCCCGCCTTGGCGGTGGGGTCGGCCTCGGCCTCCAGCCGGCGCTGCAGCTGTTCCGCCGCCGCCATGCGCTGCTGCGACAGCGCCTGGATGGCGTCGGCCTCCTTCTTTTCCCGGTCGTAGTTCTGCCGCGCTTCCGCGACCTGGAGGCCCAGCTGGTCGAGGTGCTGTTCCATGGTGCGCAGCTCCGCTTCGGTGGCGGATTTCGGGTCCCAGCGGACGATGGCCTCGACGGCGTTGTTGACGGCCTGGTCGGTCTTGACCCCGACGAGGTTGCGGATGAAGGCGAGCATGGTGTTCTCCCGGTTCGTGAATTCTCAGCCGGCCATGGCGCCGGCGTTCAGCAGCGCGACCGCGAATTGCATCCCCACCAACACCCAGGCGGCGGCGACGTTTCCGGCCTCGATCATCCCGCGCAGGCCCCGGATCAGCGCCGAGGCCACGGCGAAGGCCAGGAGCTGCACGATCACGGCCACCAGGCCCCAGATCAGGATGTCCAGCGTGAAGGCGCTGGTGGCCAGCGTGGCTGCCAGCGGGATGGCCAGCGACACGGTGGTGCCCGCCAGCACAATGCCGGCCGCGAGGTTGCCTTCCCGCACCAGCCGCATCTCGTGGAACGGCGTGATGGCCATGTAGGCCACCACGCCCAGGGCCAGCAGCAGCAGCGTCACGGCGAACTGCAGGATCAGCACGGGCAGGCCGGCCCGCAGGGTGTCCAGGATCACGTCCATCGCGGTGTTCCGTTTCTCAAGCTCTTGGGGGCCGCGGGGCGGGCCGGGGGAGGGGTGATGCCAGCCAGGCCTGCGGTCTGGCCGGGCCGCCGTGCCATGCCGGCCGGGCGCGGCGTGGAGCCGGCCAGGATTAGCCGGGTAGCGCGCGGAACCGATCCAACTGGATCGCTCCCGGAAAAGGCAGGGCGGGATGGTTCGCGCCCAGGGTCGGTCGCGCGGCTCATGCCAGCGACAGCGAGGCCGGGTTCACGTCGATGCCGCAGCGGATCTCGACCCAGGCCTGCGTGCCGTCCTCCACCGCGGAGACCAGGATGTATTCCGTGGCGGGCGCCGGTTCGGCGAGGCCGGTGGGCGCGGCGTAGAGCATCGCCTGGCTGCGGACCACGCGGCTGCCCTGCGCCGTTTCCATTGTTTCCTCCAGCACGCGCGGTGCCACGCGCGTGCTCCCGGGCGACCAGGCGCGGGCGTAAACCTTGCCGTCCTTCGTCTGGAACTCCGGCCAGCCGATCATGCCCTCGTTGTTGTCCAGCCAGGCGCCCCACTCGTTCTCGTCGGCGGGCGCGACCTCATCCAGCGGCGCGAAGTAGCGGCACTCGTCCGGCTGCCCGCCGCTGCCCAGGTGCAGCTGGAGCATGGCGTTGTCGCCGGGCAGGTAGAGCCGCACCAGCGCGTCGCGCTCCATCCGCCCCACCGCCGTGACGCTGACGGTCTGCCCGGCATCGGCGGGGCTGCTGAGGTGGGTCGCGCCCGCCGCCAGCAGGAAGGGCGTCGGGTCCAGCGTCAGGGTCATGCCGACGCGGAACTGCGACGGCGTGTAGCCCTCGCCGGAGGCCTTGTGGCGCAGCATCTCCGCCCCGCTGCGCAGGGTGCCCAGGGTTCCGCCCGTCATCGATCCCGCTCCTGTTCTGCCCGGACCCACCCCGCCGCTGCCGCGCCGCCGGCGCCAGGCGAGGAAGCCCAGCACGCCGCCGCCCACCAGAACCACGCCGATCACGCCCGGCGCGATGCCGCCACCGGACCCGTTTCCGGCCTCGGCGCTGGGTGTCCTGACGTCGGTATCGTCCGGCTCCGCCTGCCCGGTCGCGACCTCGGCCGGCACGTCGGGGGGCAGGTAGTTCGGGTCGCGCGGCGCGTCGCCGCCGGCCTGCACGCGCCGGTCCAGGTCATCGAGCCGGCCGCGGATCTCCGCGTCGCTCTGCGCCCGGCGCTCGGCCTCGGCGCGCCATTCGCGGTAGCCAGGATCGTCCTGATGGTTGCGGAAGAAGTCGGCATGGCCCGGCTGCGACAGGGTGCTGAGCAGGAACCACAGGAAGGCCGCGTCCCACACGCCGAAGGAGCGGGGCCCGCCCATCATGCCGCCCGGCATCTGCCAGCCGCGGCCCTGGTACCAGCTGCCGTTGCCGCCGCCCCAGCCGCCGCCGGTGGAGCCGGCGTATCCGCCCCCGTATCCACCCCCGAACCCGCCGCCATACCCGCCACCGTAGCTGCCCCCGTACCCGCCACCCCGGGTGGAAGGGGTGCGCGGCCGGCTGGCCTCCTCGGCCTGTCGCTGAGCGCTTTCCTGCTGTTCCCGCATGCGCCGCAGCGCGTCGCCCGCCTGGCTCCGCCCGTAGGAGCGGTCGCCGGCGGAACTGCTGCCGTAGTCGAAGGACGAACGCCCCGCGCTCGAGCCGGGCAGGGAATACCCGCCCGAGGACGGGGTGCGGCTCCGGGAATAGCCGCCCGAATAGCTGCTCGACGATCCGCCGGAGGAGCGACTGAAGGAGGGTGTGCGGGAAGAACTGCTCGGCCGCGAATAGCCGCCGCTGGACCGGGGCCGGGCCGAAGCCTCGCCCGCAGAGCCCAGCAGCAGGAGGGTCGCCGGCGCCGCCGCCTGGGCCAGCAGGAGCAGGGCGCAGAAGACGCGCCCGAAGCGGTTCCAGCGATCGGTCCTGATCATGCCCGTTCCTGGTTCCCGCCCCCGCTCTGCCAGGCATCAACGCCGCGTCCGATCGATTGGTTGGATCGCGGCGGTCCGGGAAAGTGGCGGCGCGGCGCGGGGGCGGCGCCCGCGCCGCCGGACGGCATCTTGCCACCCTGCGCCCGGCGTTCCACCGGCTCCGCCGTGCCGTGCCGTGCCGTGCCCTGTGGTCAGGCGCAGGGCAGCCGCACCGCAACCACGGTTCCGTCTTGCTCCTTATCCGGATGAGGCCGACGCTTCACCGTCCGTGCCTGCTTCCCCGGAGCCATCCCATGCAGAAACGACCCCTCGGCCGGTCCGGCCTGTCCATTCCGCCGCTGGTGTTCGGCGGCAACGTCTTCGGCTGGACGGCGGATGAGGCCACCTCCTTCCGCCTGCTCGACCGCCTCGTGGAGGCCGGCCTCAATGCCATCGACACCGCCGACATCTATTCCCACTGGGCCCCCAACCATCGCGGCGGTGAGTCCGAGACCGTGATCGGCAACTGGCTGAAGCGCCGCGGCCGGCGCGACGATGTGATCATTCTGACCAAGGTCGGCGGCCCGATGCCGGACCGGGCCGAGGGCGGCGGCGGCAAGGGGTTGAAGCGCGACTGGATCCGGCGCGGGGTCGAGGCCTCGCTGCGGCGGCTGCAGACCGACCATATCGACCTGTACCAGGCCCATTTCGACGACCCCGATACGCCGCTGCGCGAAACGGTGGGCGCCTTCGCCGAGCTGATCGCGACGGGCAAGGTGCGCGCCGTCGGGGCCAGCAATTATTCCGCCGCCCGGTTGCGCGAGGCGCTGGAAACCGCAGCCGAGATGGGCGTGCCCCGCTACGAGAGCCTGCAGCCGCACTACAACCTCATGGAGCGCGAGGGCTTCGAGCGGGAACTGCAGCCCTACTGCTACGAGCAGGGGCTGGGCGTTATCCCCTACTTCTCGCTGGCGGCGGGCTTTCTTACCGGCAAGTACCGCTCCGAGGCCGACCTGTCCAAGAGCCCGCGCGGCGAGGGCGTGCGCAAGTACCTCGACGCGCGTGGCAAGCGCGTGCTGGAGGCGCTGGACGACGTGGCCTCGCAGCACGGCGCCACCCCGGCGCAGGTGGCGATCGCCTGGCTGGTGAACCGCGCCGGCATCACCGCGCCGATCGCCAGCGCCACGCGGGAAGAACAACTGGAGGATCTGATCAAGGCCGTGACGCTGGACATCCGGCCCGCCGACGTGGCCGCGCTGGACGGCGCCAGCGCCTGATCGTGTGAGGCGCGGGCCATAGGGGCAACCCCGGTGGCCTGCGCGTCGTTCCCGCCGGGACTCGACAGCGTTGGCCGCTGTCTAGCCCGTCAGCCCGCCGGCCAGACCGCGCCGGGGAAGCGGTTCAGCGGGATGCGGAGGTACTGCCCGCCATCGGGCTCGGGCGGCGGCGGGCGCCCGCCGCGGATGTTCATCTGCAGCGCGTGGAGCATCAGCCGCGGCAGCGGCAGCGTCCGGTCGCGGGCCTCGCGCGCCGCCACGAAGCCGGCCTCGGTCTGGTCCACCAGGTGCGGGTTGCAGCGCTGCTGCTCCGCCACCGTGCTTTCCCAGCGCGCTTCCCGCCCGCCCGGGCGGTAGTCGTGCCCGGTGAAGATGCGGGTCTCGGGCGGCAGGCTCAGGATGCGCCCGATCGAGCGCCACAGCGCCCGGGCGTCGCCGCCGGGAAAGTCCGCCCGCGCCGTGCCGCTGTCGGGCATGAACACCGTGTCGTGCACGAAGGCGGCGTCGCCCACCACGTAGCTCACCGAGGCCAGGGTATGCCCGGGCGAGAACAGCACCCGCGCTTCCAACTCGCCGATCCGCAGGACCTCGCCGTCGCGCAGCAGCCGGTCCCATTGCGAGCCGTCCGCCGGCAGGTCCGGCAGGCCGTAGATCTCCCGCCACAGGCGCTGCACGCCGGTGACCTCGACGCCGATGGCGGTGGGCGCGCCGGTTCGTTCCCGCAGGTAGGGCGCGGCCGAAACGTGGTCGGCATGCGGGTGGGTGTCCAGGATCCAGGCGGCGGTCAGCCCTTCGGCCCGCAGGTACGCCAGGATGGCGTCGGCGCTGCGCGTCGCGAAGGAGCCGGAACAAGGGTCGAAGTCCAGCACCGGGTCGATCACCGCGCAGTGCCCCGTCGCCGGGTCGGACACCACGTACTGCACGCTGCCGGAGCAGGGTTCGTAGAAGCCCTGCACCACCGGTCTGCCGTGCGGGACGCGTGACTGTGGCATTCCGTGCGACTCCGTCGTTGGGGCGACCCGCCTGCCGGGCCACTCCGCCGCCGCGCCCACGCGGGTGCAGCGCCACGCAGGGCGGTTACCCAGTCCAGGCTGCCCAGTCCAGGCTGCCCAGTCCAGGCTACCCAATCCGGGCTTGGCCGGGTCGAGCCAGGTTGGACCACTCCAACCCGGGCCGACTTGGACCAAGCCGAGTCAGGCCAGGGTAGGCCATCCGGTTCCAATCAATCCGGCCGCTCAGTCTCCCCGGTGCCCAGCGAGCGGCCCGCCCCGAGGGCACTGATCGCGGCCAGGATGCCACACCCTGCCATCGAGCCGCCTTCGTAAACGTCGAAAAACGCCATGCCTGCCCCTATGCTCCCGCCGGCGGCCCTTCCTGCGGGAGGGGGCGCGTCGCGGGCCACCTTCCGGGGGGAGGGTCGCCCGCCGACGAAGCTGTTGGGGGATGTGCATCGTGCTTGAACAATCGCTTGGCCGGCGTGCGGCGCTGCGCCTCGGCCTGTCGCTGCTGGCCACCAAGCTGGCCGGCGCGGCGCTGGCCGGCGCGGCGCTGGCCGGCGAGGCGGAGGCCGCGGCGCTGATCCGGGCGGACGGGGCGGGGGCCCGGCTGACGCTGCCGGTGGGACCGTCGGATCGCTGGCGGCTGACGGCCACGGTGCGCCCCGCGCGCCTGCGGCTGAGCCTGCCCGGCGGCTGGCGCGGCCCGGCACGGGCAGGCGGGGCGGGCCCGGTGCGCGCCCTGCGCTGGGACGCGCGGTCGCGCACCCTGCTGATCGACCTCGAGGCCCCGGTCGCCGCCCCTTCCGTCAGCCGCGCCGGCGCGAGCCTGGTGCTCGGCCTCCAGCCCGGCGGCAGCGCCGCTTTCGCCCGGCTCGTGCGCGGCGGCACGGTGGCCGAGGGCGGGGCGGCGCCCGCCAGCGCCACCCGGACCCTGCCGGTGGTGGTGATCGACCCGGGCCATGGCGGCAAGGACCCCGGCACGATCGGCGTGTCGGGCACCTACGAGAAGCACATCGTGATCGCCGCGGCGCGCGAGCTGAAGCAGCGGCTGGAGCGCACCGGCACCTGCCGGGTGGTGCTGACGCGCGGCGGCGACACCTTCATCCCCCTGGCCGGGCGGGTGGAATTCGCCCGCAAGCGCGGCGCGTCGCTGTTCATGTCGATCCATGCCGACAGCGCGCCCGGCGCCAGCGGGGCCAGCGTCTACACCCTGTCGGACCGCGCCTCGGACGCGCTTTCGGCGGGGCTGGCGCGGCGCGAGAACGCGGCCGACGCCGCGGCCGGCCTCCATCTGCCGCCCGTCTCGCCCGAGGTCGCGCGCATCCTGATGAGCCTGGTACGCCAGGAAACCCGCACCGGCTCCGACCGCATGGCCGGGATGGTGGTGTCGGCGCTGCGCGGCGACATACCGCTGCTGCCCAATACCCATCGCGAGGCCGCTTTCGCGGTGCTCAAGGCCCCCGACATCCCATCCGTGCTGGTGGAAATGGGCTTCCTGAGCAATGCCCGTGACGAGGCCGCGCTGAAGCGCCCGGCGCACCGCGCCAAGGTGGCCGCCTGCCTGGCGGAAGCGGCGAGTGGCTTTATCCGGCAGCAGCAGGCGGCTCTGGAAGGTCTCGGCGTGCCGGCCGGCCTGGGCTGAGCACCCGCGCCCGCTGCCTCTGCGCCGCGGGTTGCGAAGGCCGGAGCGGGGCGGCGCCCCGGCATCGCCGCCCACGGTTCCGGCCGGGCGGCTTCGCCCCGGCAGCCCCCCCGGCAGCTCCCTCGGCAATTCTCCTGGTGGTCCGCTCGGCTGGTGGCTCTCTCGGCGGCGTGATGCGTGACGGTTCGCCGCCGAACGGTTCAACCCCCCGTTGACCATGTGGCGAAAACTATCCACCCGCCGGGCCACAATACGGTGATCCCGCCTTGGCAAGCGGATGACGCGCACGGGAAGCGTGGCACCCGCCCCCCGGTCCGTTGTAGGAGGACGCCCATGTCCGATGATCCCCGTCGCGCCCGGCCGCCCTTGAGCGGCGACGAGGCTCCCGCGGCAGCGCCGCGCCGCGCCGCGAACCGTGCCGCCCGCCGCGCGGCCGAGCGTGAGACCCGACGTCCGCGCCGCCGCTGGCTGCGCCGCATCGTGGGCGGCGTGGCCGGCATCGGCATGGTGGCGGTGGTGCTCGCGGGTGTGGGCGCCTACGGCGCCTTCGAGGTCGCGACGCGCGACCTGCCGGACTACAAGTGGCTGGAAGACTACCAGCCGCCGCAGATGAGCCGCATCTACGCCGCCGACAGCCAGCTGATGGCCGAGCTCGCGGCGGAACGGCGCGTCTTCGTGCCGATCGACGCTATCCCGCCGCTGGTGCAGCAGGCCTTCATCTCGGCCGAGGACCAGAACTTCCGCACCCATGGCGGCGTGGACCTTTTCGCCATCGCCCGCGCGGCCATCACCAATGTCGAGCAGATCGGCTCCGGCAGGCGCGCGGTGGGTGCTTCCACCATCACGCAGCAGGTCGCCAAGAACATGCTGACGGGTGCGGACCGCACCATGCTGCGCAAGGTGCGCGAGGCGGTGCTCGCGAATCGCATCGAATCGGCGATGAGCAAGGACCGCATCCTCGAGATCTACCTGAACGAGATCTTTCTCGGTCAGCAGAGCTACGGCGTCGCGGCGGCCGCCTGGAACTACTTCAACAAGAGCCTGAACGACCTTTCGATCGCCGAGATGGCCTTCCTGGGCGCGCTGCCCAAGGCGCCCAACAACTACAACCCCGCCAAGTATCCCGAGGCCGCCAAGGCCCGGCGCGACTGGGTGATCGACCGCATGGCCGAGGACGGCGCCATCACCCGCGCCCAGGCCGACAGCGCCAAGGCCGAGCCGATCCGCTCGCAGAACCGCGGGCGGCCGGACGTTCTGGCGGTGGGCCGCTACTTCACCGAGGAAGTGCGGCGCGAGCTGATCTCCCGCTTCGGCGAGGAGCAGACCAACATGGGCGGCCTGGTGGTCCGCACCTCGCTGGAGCCCAAGCTGCAGGCGGCCACCGAGAAGGCGCTGCGCGACGGGCTTAACGAGTACGACCGCCGCCGTGGCGGCTGGCGCGGCGCCGTGACGCAGATCGCCTACGGGCAGACCGAGTGGATGCCGGCGCTGGCCGCCACCGCCCGCCCGCCGGGGATGCTCGCGGAATGGAAGCTCGCCGTGGTGACCGGCGTGTCCGATCGCGAGGCGCGGCTGGGCTGGGTCGACCGGCCCGACAACGGCGGCGCGCCGCAGCCGCGGCAGGGCTCGCTCTCCTTCGGCGAGGTCAGCGGCTGGGCCCGCCCCGCCGACAAGAACGGCCGCCTCGGTGCCGCACCCCGCCGCATGAGCGACGTGGTCAAGCCCGGCGACGTGGTGATGATCGAGACCGGCTCGAACGGCCGCATCGCGCTGCGCCAGATCCCGGTGGTGGAAGGCGCGGTGGTGGCGCTCGACCCCGCCACCGGTCGCGTGATGGCGATGGCCGGCGGCTGGAGCTTCGACATGTCGGTGTTCAACCGCGCCACCCAGGCGATGCGGCAGCCCGGCTCCTCCTTCAAGCCCTTCGTGTACCTCCCCGCCCTGGAAATGGGCATTCCGCCCAACCAGCAGCTGCTCGACGCCCCGCTGGAGGTCATGACGCCGCAAGGGCCCTGGCGTCCCGGCAACTACGACGGTCGCGCTTCGGGCGGCTACGTCACGATCCGCGCCGCGCTGGAAAAGTCGCTCAACCTGCCGACCGTGCGCATGGCGCAGGAGGTGGGCATCGACAAGGTGGCCGACACCGCCGCCCGCTTCGGCGTGATCCCCAACATGCCGCGCGTGCTGTCCATGGCGCTGGGTGCCGGCGAAACCACGGTGATCCGCATGGCCGGCGCCTATGCCGCCTTCGCCAATGGCGGCCGGCAGGTGACGCCGACGCTGATCGACAGCGTGCAGGACCGCCTCGGCCACGCGGTGTGGCGCAACAACATCCGCGCCTGCGCCGGCTGCGAGGCCGACGTGACGGCGGGTCCGCCGACGCTCACGGACGAGCGCAAGCAGATCACCGACCCGATCGCCGCCTACCAGATGACCAACATCCTGACCGGCGTGATCCAGCGCGGCACGGGCGCCAAGGTCGGCGCCGGGCTCGACCGGCCGATCGCCGGCAAGTCGGGCACCTCCAACGACTTCAAGGACAACTGGTTCGTGGGCTTCACGCCCGACATCGTGGTGGCGACCTGGTTCGGCTTCGACGACAGCCGCTCGCTGGGCAACGGCGAAACGGGCGGCGGCAATGCCGGTGGCATCGTTCACGACGTGCTGGCGGCAGCGCTGGAAGGCAGCCCGCCGGTGCCCTTCCGCGCACCCCCCGGCGTGGCGCTGGTGCGCACCACCGACTTCAACGGCGCCCCCATCACCGAGGCCTTCCGCCCCGGCACCGAGAACAGCGCCCGTCCGCCCTCCGGCGGCGGTGGCGGGGGCGGCGGCGGGGACTACGGCAGCGCGCCCACGGCATCGGCCGTGGACAGCAGCCTGGGCGGGCTCTACTAGAGGCCGCTTCCGCCCCGGGCCGCGAACCGGGGCGCAGCCTTCTGAACTCTGTTGTGGGGGGCAGCCCCGCGCCGGCGCCGGCCTCCCGGCCCGCGGGCGCGCTGCCCCAGCCGGGGCCCCCAATGCGTGCCGATGCCGAAGCCCTGAAGGGGCAGATCGAAGACTCCATCGCCCTCCTGCGCCGCCATCTCGACTGGGACGCCGCCACGGTGCGCCTGATCGAACTCAATGCCCGCGCCGAGGACCCGACGCTGTGGAACGACGCCGACGAGGCCGGGCGCGTGATGCGCGAGCGCGGCCGGCTGAGTGACCAGATCGACGGCGTGGCCAAGCTGACCCAGGACGTGCGCGACGCGCTGGAACTGATCGAGCTGGCCGAGGCGGAGGGCGACGCCGCCACCGCCGATGCCGCCGTGGCCGACCTCAAGGGCTTCGCCGCCGAGGCCAAGCGGCGCGAGATCGAAAGCCTCCTGAGTGGCGAGGCCGATCCCAACGACGCCTTCCTCGAGGTGAACGCCGGCGCCGGCGGCACCGAGGCGCAGGACTGGGCCGAGATGCTGCGGCGCATGTACACGCGCTGGGCCGAGAAGCGCGGCTACAAGGTGGTCGTGACCGAGGAAAGCGAGGGCGAGCAGGCCGGCATCAAGTCCGCCACGCTGCAGATCACCGGCCCCAACGCCTACGGCTGGCTCAAGACCGAGGGCGGGGTTCACCGCCTGGTGCGCATCAGCCCCTTCGACGCCGCGGCGCGGCGCCAGACCTCGTTTGCCAGCGTCTACGTCTACCCGGTGATCGACGACAAGATCGAGGTCGAGATCAACCCGGCCGACCTCAAGACCGACACCTTCCGCGCCTCCGGCGCCGGCGGCCAGCACGTCAACAAGACGGAGTCCGGCGTGCGCTTCACCCATATCCCGACCGGGATCGTGGTGGCCTCCACCCAGGACCGCTCGCAGCACCGCAACCGCGCCATCGCCATGGATATGCTGCGCGCCCGCCTCTACGAGCTGGAGCTGAGCAAGCGCGAGGCGATCGCGGCGGGCGTCGAGGCCAGCAAGACCGACATCGGCTGGGGCCACCAGATCCGCTCCTACGTGCTGCAGCCCTATCAGATGGTGAAGGACCTCCGCACCAGCGTCGAGAAGGGCAACCCGGCCGCGGTGCTGGACGGCGACCTGGACGAGTTCATGGCGGCCGCCCTGGCGCAGCGCGTCGGCGGCACCCGCTCCGAGGCCAGCGCCGCGGCGCTCTGAGCCCCGGGCACCGCCTGTAACGGCGCGGGCCAGCCGCGCAGAGCAGGGCCCGTCGCGCCGCAAGCCTGTTGAAACATCGCGCGGAGGGTGCCCCTGGTAGGAGGGGCACCTCACGGCCGCGAGATGTTCATGGCGCTTCCTCTTTCCCACGGGGCCGGGTCCGCCTTCGGTCCGGATGTCGCTGCCGCGGAGCTTGCCGCTCCATTGAGCCGGCCGTCGGGCGGGGGCTGGCGCCGGGTTCTGCCGGCGGTGCATCCCGGCGTGGCGCTGCTGCTCGTGGCGCTGGCGCTGCGGCTGCCGGGCTTCGGCAATCCGGTGCTCGACGTCGACGAGGAGTTCTACCTCCTGGTGGGCGACCGGCTGCTGCACGGCGCGCTGCCCTTCGTCGACATCTGGGACCGCAAGCCGGCCGGGCTGTTCCTGATCTACGCCGCGATCCGGCTGCTGGGTGGCACGGGCATCCTCCAGTACCAGCTCGTCGCCACCCTTTCGGCGGCGGCCACGGCCACGGTGATCGCCCGGATCGCCCGGCGCTTCGCACCCGGCCGCGGCGCCATCCTGGCTGGCGTCGCCTACCTGCTCTGGCTGGACGTGCTGGGCGGGCAGGGTGGCCAGTCCCCCGTCTTCTACAACCTTCCGGTGGCGCTGGCGGCGCTGCTGACCCTCGGCGCCGTGACGGGAGCACCGACCCCGTCGCGGCTGCGGCGGCAGGGCTGCGCGGTCATGCTGCTCACCGGCCTGGCGATGCAGATCAAGTACACCGCCGTGTTCGAGGGCGTCTTCTTCGGCTGCGCCCTGCTGCTCGCCGCCCGGCGCGGCGGCGCGGGGCCGGGGCGGCTGGCGGCGAACGCTGCGGCCTGGATCGGCTGTGCCCTGCTGCCGACCGCCCTGGTGCTCGGGTTCTTCGTCGCGATTGGGCAGGGCGGGGCCTTCGCCTATGCCAACTTCGTCTCGATCTTCCAGCGCTCCGCCCCGGAAGACGGTTCATCCCTCGTCAGGCTGGGCAAGATGGCGGCCTACCTCGCGCCGCTGGCGATCTGCGCGGTGCTGTCGCGCTGGCCGCACAGGCCTGCCGCCATCGCCGCGCGGGCGGAGGCGGCCGCGGCGCAGGGTTTCGTGGTCGCCTGGGCCGGCGCGTCCGTCGCCGGCGTCCTGGTCTTCGGCACCTATTACAACCACTACGCCCTGCCGATGCTGGTGCCGCTCGCGGCCGCCGCGGCGCCGCTGCTGGCCACCGCCGATCCGCGCCGGGCGCTGCGCGCCGCCTTCGCGCAACCCTCCGCCGTGACGGCGGGCCATGCGCTGCGGCTGGGCTTCCCGCTTCTCGCCCTGTTCGCGGCCCTGGTGACCGGGTTGGTCATGCACCGCCATCACCTGCGCAACCGCGGCGACGGCAGCCAGGTCCGCGCGATCGCCGACTACCTGCGCCCGAGGCTGCACGACTGCCTCTTTATCTTCGAGGGTGAACCGATCCTCTACCACCTGACCGGCAGCTGCCTCGCGACGCGCTACGCTTTTCCCAGCCACCTGGCCGATGCCAAGGAAGCCGGCGCCACCGGCGTCGTGCCGGAGGAGGAGGTGGCACGTATCCTGGGAACGCGGCCGGAATTCGTGCTGTCCGACGATGCGCCGCTGCCGCGCAGCAACCGGCGCAGCTGGGCCGTGGCGCTGGAGGCCCTGGAGCAGAACTACCACCCGGTGCTGCGGGTGCAGGTCGGGAAGCGGCAGCGCGTCCTGTACCGGCGAAACGACGCCGGCTGAGGGGCGGCGGCCGGACGCACGGCGCGACCCACGGGGGCGGGGACCGGCGCCCGGCCACCCGGTCGTGGCCCGGAACCGCCGGCCGGGAAGGCCTGACGGAAGGATAAGGCTCCGGACGTCCTAGCCGCGCCCTGCCGCGGCGCGCCGGGAACCCTCCACCGCCAGCGTCGCGGCCGCCATCGCGGCGCACAGGGACTCCGACAACAGCGCCGAAGCCTGTTCCGTGCCGCCCCCGGAGACATGGACGGGGGCGCCCACCACCGCCACGCAGCGCGCGAAGGGGAAGGGGATGACCATCCGGTCCCAGCTTCCGAGCCGCCGACAGGGCTTCGCGTAGGCGCCGCAGGGCACCACCGGCACGCCTGCCATCATCGCGATCCGGGCACTGCCTTGCGAGATCCGGCGCCGCGGCCCGCGCGGGCCGTCGGGCACGATCACCACCACCGCGCCCTCGCGCATCGCCTGGAGCATGTCGCGCGTCGCGGCCGTGCCGCCCGCCGAGGAACTGCCGGCCACCGGCTCCAGCCCGAAGCGCGACAACAGCGCCCCGATCATGCCGCCGTCGCGGCTGCGCGACACCAGCACCATCCCGCGCTTGCGCGGCGTGGCGTCTTCCACGGACCGCCAGAACTCCGACCAAGCCAGCGGCATCAGCGGCAGGCACTCGTGCCAGAAGCCCAGGATGAAGCCTCCGGGCGCAGCGGCGAGGCTCCGCAACTCCTCGGTGCCCTGCAGTTCCCAGCGGGCGGTACGGCTGCACAGGTCCAGGTAGCCGCCCAGCATCCTTGTCAGCAGCTTGCTCCGGATCACGGCCTTGCCCACCCGGGCGATGGGGCCCCGGCGCCTGGCAGGTTTCGGCACGGCCCCATGCAAGGGAAGAGACGGGATCGCCGGAGGCCGGTGTGGAAGACTCATCCAAGGTTTGTGGGAAAAAATCCCACGGATGACGAGTTACGAACTGCGTCCGCCCGCCTCCGCACCGGAGCAGCCTTCTGCGTCGCGGCGAGGCCCGACGGTACGGGTTGACGGTACGCTCAGGCGAGGACGCCGGAGCGATCCCGATCCGGCAGCCTCGGGCCCACCCTCAGCCCTGCCATTCCCGGACGTGCTCGGCCACCGCGCCACGCCGCGCCGGCGCCATGGCGGAGCCGTCGGGCGTGCCCACGAACAGGAAGCCCAGCAGGCGGTCCGGCGCGCTCAGCCCCAGCGCCTCGGCCACGCTCGGGTCGTAGGCATTGGCGCCGGTGACCCAGATGGCGCCGTACCCCGCCGCGTGCAGCGCGTTCAGCACGTTCATGGTGCCCGCCGCGACGGTGAGCAGCTGCTCGAGTTCGGGGATCTTGCCCTCCCGCACCTGGGCGCCGAGCGCGATCACCAGCGGCGCCTTGAGGATGCGGCCGCGTTGCTTGTCGATCAGCGGCTGCGGCCCTTCCGGGTCGCGGGCGCGCATCGCGGCCTCGATCGTGTCGGCCCAGCGCGCCCGGGCCTCGCCCCGGATCAGCACGAAGCGCCAGGGCCGCAGCGCCCCGTGGTCCGGCGCGCTCAGCGCGGTGGCGAGGATGCGCTCGAGCTCCTCGCCCTCGGGTGCCGGGGCGCGTAGCATGGGCGCGGGAACCGAGCGGCGCTCCAGCAGTGCGCCGAGAACGGCACCCGGATCGATGCTGTCCCGCTGTCCGTCGATCGCGTCCATGGAACCTCCTGAGATGAAAACAGTTCTCAACTGAGCCACATAGTCGGGCAGGGCCATGCCGCCAAGCCTGGCGAGGCCCCGGGGCGACCTCGGACCGTTCCGCGGTGCGTCACCATACGCCGCGCAACCATCCGGTGGAGCCACGGCTTCCTCCGCCGTGCCCGATATCTCCAGATCCGTCAGCGGGAAGGGTGGCGCGCCGCCGGAACCCACCATCGGGAGCCGGCTTCCGCGGCGCTTCCTGGCCGCGCGCGACGCCACGCAGCAGATCTTCCACCTCGACTGGAAGGCGCGGCAGCTGCGCATCGCCACGCTCTGCATGCCGGCGATCGCGCTGGTGCTGCTGGCGGGCTTCCTGCTGGACCAGATGGGTCCGGCCCTGGTGGCCGCGGGCGGCGCCATGACGGTGGGCTTCGGTGCCGTGCAGCGCTTCTCGCGCGGCTGGAGCCAGCCGATGCTGGGCGCCCTGCTCGGCATGACGCTCTCGACCCTGGCGGGCTCGCTGCTGGGCGGTTCCGCCTGGGGGCAGGTGCCGGCGGCGGGGCTGCTGGCCGCGGTCTGCGGGCTGCTGAACGTGGTGGGCACAGGGGCGTGGTGGATCGCCCTGCAGTGGAACGTGACGCTGGCCGTGGCGGGCGCCTATCCCTCGGGCTGGGAATCGGCGCTGGGGCGGGCGCTGCTGGTGATGGCGGGCGGCGGGGTGCAGTGGACCTTCCTGGCCTCGCTGCAGCACTACTTCCCGCCCACCGAGCCCTGGCCGCCCGGCCGGCAGGTGCCCAATGCCTGGCGCGCGGTGCGCGAGGCGATCCGCTGGAATGCCCCGGACGGGCGCTACGCCGTGCGCCTGGCGGTGGCGGCGATGATCGCGGCGGGGCTGGCGCGCGGCACCGGGCTTCCCAGCGGCTACTGGGCCACCATGACCGCGGTGGTGGTGATGAAGCCGACGCTGCGCGAAACCTCGGCGCGTGGCGTGCAGCGCGTGGCGGGCACGGTGCTCGGCGCGGGGGTGGCAACGCTGGGGGCGGCGCTGCTGCACCCTGGCCACCCGGCGCTGGCCGTGGCGGTGCTGGTGCTCGCCTGGGCCAGCTACGCCCTGCAGAAGGTCAACTACGCGGCGCTGTCCACCGCGATCACCGCCTATGTCGTGACGCTGATCGCCCTGGGCGACACGCCGGAGGTGCTGACCGCCCTGCACCGGGTGGTGGCGACGCTGGTGGGCAGTGCCGTCGCGCTGGTGGTGGATGCGCTGTTCTGGGGCGCGACCCATTGGGATCGCACGCCCTGGAGCGGCTGGTTCCGACGGCTGGCCCACACCCGCCGCCACGGGGGTTGAAGCGGCCTCGCGCCCGGTCGCACCCGGCACCCGGAGGCCTGGCGGGTGCCGCGAAACCCGCCGAGGGTCCGTTGCAAAACATGATTGACCGCCGCCCTTCCGCCATCGGAGGGTTGCACGATCGTGACGGATCGTTCCGGCGCGAAACAACGTCCAAAGCAAGCAACCCGGCAACAGATCCGGGGAAACGGGAACACCCATGTCCATGCCAGCCGGCCTCGCTTACCGCGACGCCGCCGCCACCGCGCCACCCGTGGCGGGGGGCGTCAGCCCGATCCTGCGCGACCCGACCTTCCAAGAACTCGCCCGCAGCCGCTCCGCCTTCGGCTGGACGCTGTCGGCGGTGATGCTGGTGATCTACCTGGGCTTCATCCTGCTGGTCGCCTTCGCGCACGGCGTCATGGCCACGCCGGTCTTCGCGGGCGGCACGACCTCGCTCGGCATCGTGCTGGGCCTGGGCGTGATCATCGCGGCCTTCGTGCTGACCGGCATCTACGTCGCCCGCGCCAACGGCCGCTACGACGCCATGACGCGCGAGCTCCAGGCGCGCTACGGCAAGGCGGCGCCGGCGGGAGGGATCCGCCGGTGAGTGCTTCCGCCCGTACCGCGCCGTCGCGCGGCGCCGCCTCCGGCATCCCGGCCACCCGGCCCATGACGGCCCGCTCCGCGCCCGTCGGCCTCGGGGCGGCCGGTTCCGCGCCGCGCCGCCTGGCAGGCCGCGCGGCGCTGACTGTCCCGCTCGGCGCCGCGCTGTGCACCGCCGCGGCCGGCGCCGCGCAGGCGGCCGACGCCATCACCGGGCCGGTGGACCGGCAGGCGCTGAACTACAGCGCTATCGCGATGTTCGTGCTCTTCGTGCTGCTGACGCTGGTGATCACCTATCGTGCGGCCAGGCGCACCCGCTCGGCGGCCGACTTCTACGCGGCCGGCGGCGGCGTCACCGGTTTGCAGAACGGGCTGGCGATCGCTGGCGACTTCATGTCCGCGGCGTCGTTCCTGGGGATTTCGGCGCTGGTCTACACCAGCGGCTTCGACGGGCTGATCTACTCGATCGGCTTCCTGGTGGGCTGGCCGATCGTGCTGTTCCTGATCGCCGAGCGCCTGCGCAACCTCGGCAAGTTCACCTTCGCCGACGTGGCGTCCTTCCGCCTGGACCAGACGGCGATCCGCACGCTCTCGGCCATCGGCACGCTGATTGTGGTGGCCTTCTACATGATCGCGCAGATGGTGGGGGCGGGTAAGCTGATCCAGCTGCTGTTCGGCCTGCAGTACCTGTATGCCGTGGTGATCGTGGGCGTGCTGATGATCGTCTACGTGGCCTTCGGCGGCATGAAGGCCACCACCTGGGTGCAGATCATCAAGGCCTGCCTGCTGCTGTTTGGCGCCTCCTTCATGGCGCTGGCGGTGCTGTGGCACTTCGGCTTCAGCCCCGAGGCGATGTTCAGCTCCGCCGTCGCGGCGCACCCGCGCGGGGCCAGCATCATGGCGCCGGGCAACATGGTGGCCGACCCGGTCTCGGCGATCTCGCTGGGCCTCGCGCTGATGTTCGGTACGGCCGGCCTGCCGCACATCCTGATGCGCTTCTTCACCGTGTCCGACGCCCAGGAAGCCCGCAAGTCGGTGTTCTACGCCACCGGCTTCATCGCCTACTTCTATATCCTGACCTTCATCATCGGCTTCGGCGCCATCACCTACCTGATGAACGACCCGAGCTACTTCACCGCCCCCGCCGCCGGCGGCGCCATCAACAAGCTGACCGGCCTCATCGGCGGCTCCAACATGGTGGCGGTGCACCTGGCCAACGCGGTGGGCGGCTCGCTGTTCCTGGGCTTCATCTCGGCGGTGGCCTTCGCGACCATCCTGGCGGTGGTGGCGGGGCTGACGCTGTCGGGCGCCTCGGCAGTCAGCCACGACCTTTACGCCTCGGTGATCGCGCGCGGCCGCGTGTCGGAAGGCGGCGAGGTGCGGCTGAGCAAGATCGCGGCGGTGGTGATCGGCCTCGTGGCGATCTGGCTCGGCTACGTGTTCGAGAACCAGAACGTCGCCTTCATGGTGGGCCTGGCCTTCGCGGTGGCGGCGTCGTGCAACTTCCCCGTGCTGCTGATGTCGATCCTGTGGCGCGGCACCACCACCATGGGCGCGCTGCTGGGCGGGCTGCTCGGCCTCGTGGCGGCGGTGCTGATGGTGGTGCTGAGCAAGGCGGTCTGGGTGGACACCTTCGGCCATGCCAGTGCCCTGTTCCCCTACGACAACCCGGCGCTCTTCTCGATGCCGCTGGCCTTCGTGGCGATCTGGGTCATCTCGAAGATGGACACGAGCCGCCGTGCCGCGCGCGAGATGGCGGCCTTCGAGGCGCAGTACGTGCGCTCCGAAACCGGCATCGGCGCCGAGGAAGCGACGGCGCACTGATCCAGCCTTCCGGCGGCACCTACCCGGGTGCCGCCGGAGTAACCGCGACGTCCAGGTGCCCCGCGCATCCGGGGCGACACGCCCCGTTTCGCCACCCTGCGGGTGATCTGCTAGGCTCCCTGGCAGCCGGACTCGCCGCGACTTCGGCGACCGCGCGCAGGAAGGTGAAGCGATGGACCCGGCATTCCGCGGCCAGGCAGCCACGATCGTGACCGAGCCACCGCCCCGGGCACAGCGCCGGGTCGCCGGCTGGCTCTGCCTCCTCGCCGCGCTGGCGACGCTCTGCCTCCTGCCGCTCGCGGCGCGTGGCGGCCCCGTGCTGCCCGGCTTCATGCTGATCCACCAGACCGCGCTGGTGATCACCTACGGGCTGAGCGCCTGGGTGCTGTTCGCGCAGTTCCGCCGCGCCCGTTCCGTGCCGCTGCTGCTGATCGCCGGCGGGACGCTCTACACCACGGCCATCGTGCTGCTCCAGCTGCTGAGCGTGCCCGGCATCGTGCCGGCGGGGCGGCTGCTCGGCGCGGGGCCGGAAACGACGACCTGGCTCTGGACCTTCTGGCACCTGGGGCCGCCGGCCTGCGCCCTGGCCTATGCCCTGACGCTGCGCGGTGAGCAGACGCGGCTGGTTCCGTCCGGCGCCGGCCGGCTCGCGGTGGCCACCGCGGTGCTGGCGGCGCTGGTCGCGGCCGGGCTGAGCGCGCTGCTGGCGACCGGAGGCCTGCCCTGGCTGCCGCACCAGGTGACCGGGGACGACTACACGGCGCTGACCACCTCGGGCGTCGGGCCGGCGGTGCAGCTTCTCACGGTCGTGGCGCTGTTGGCGGTTTGGTGGGCCACCAGGCGCAGGCCCAGCGTGCTGGACCTTTGGCTCGGCGTGTCGCTGGTGCTGCTGGTGCTGGACAACTTCCTGACCATGGCCGGCAGCGCGCGGGCCACGGTCGGCTGGTACGTGGGGCGCATCGAGGCGCTGGCCTCGGCCTTCGCGATTCTGTGGGCCTACCTGCACGAGGTGGATGCCCTGCGCGCGCGGGCCGAGGCCTCGGCCGAGGAAGCGGCCCGGGCCGGCGCGGCCCTGCGGCAGGCTCAGAAGATGGAGGCGATCGGGCGCCTGACCGGCGGCATCGCGCACGACTTCAACAACCTGCTGATGGTGGTGACCAGCGGCTTCGAGATGATCCGGCGCCGGCCGGAGGATCAGGCGCGCACCATCAAGCTGGCCGATGCCGGGCTGGAGGCGGCGCAGCGCGGCGCCCGGCTGACGCGGCAGCTGCTGACCTTCGCCCGCCGCCAGAACCTGCGGCCCGAAACCGTCAACCTCAACGCCTCGCTGCTGGACTTCGAGCCGCTGGTGCGCCGCGCCCTGGGCGAGGCCGTCGAGTTCCACTTCACCCTGCACCCGGCGCTTCACCCGGCCCGGATCGACCCCGGCGAGTTCGAGGCCGCGGTGCTCAACCTCGTGGTCAATGCCCGCGACGCCCTGCCGCCGCAGAACGGCCGCATCCTCGTCACCACCCGCAACGAGCGCCGCGCCGCGCCGGCGCAGCCGCAGGCGCCCGAGGCGGTGCCGGCCGGCGACTACGTGGTGATCTCGGTGGTGGACAACGGCACCGGCATGGACGCGGCCACCCGTGCGCAGGTCTTCGAACCCTTCTTCACCACCAAGGAGTTCGGCAAGGGCTCCGGCCTCGGGCTGAGCCAGGTCTGGGGCTTCGCGCGCTCCGCCGGCGGCACGGTGGAGATCGCCTCGGCGCCCGGCCAGGGCACGACGGTCGAGATCTGGCTGCCGCAGGCCGAGCGCCTCCAGCCGTCCGCCGAGCACGGTACCGGCGCGGCCTCGCCGCTGCGCCGCGCCGATGCGGGGGAAACCGTGCTGGCGGTGGAGGACGAGCCCGCCGTGCTGGCCGCGGTGACGGAAAACCTGGCCGATCTCGGCTACCGCGTGCTGGCCGCGCGCAATGCCGGCGAGGCGCTGGCGATCCTGCGTGGGCCGGAGCGGGTCGACATCCTGTTCTCGGACGTGGTGATGCCCGGCGGCATGAACGGCGTGCAGCTCGCGGTCGAGGCCGGGCGCCTGCGCGGCGGCCTGCGGGTGCTGCTGACCTCCGGCTACACCGATGAGGCGCTGGCCGGGCAGCACAGCGTGCCCTCCGACGTGCCGATCCTGACCAAGCCCTACCGGCGGGAAGAGCTGGCGGAACGCCTGCAGGTGGCCCGCCGCAACGGCTAGGCGCCGCGTCGCGCCTCGGTGGAGGGTGGCAGGGCAGGGGAAGCCGCCCGCCCATCCGCGCGGGCCGGCGGCGCCTCGCCCGCCCTCCGCCCCGCGCGGGGGCGCCTTACTTCTCGACGAAGGCCTTCTCGATCACGAACTCCGCCGGCTCGTGCTGGCTGCCCTCGCGGAAGCCGCGCTCCTCCAGGATGGCGCGGCAGTCGGCCAGCATCTCGGGGCTGCCGCACAGCATCACGCGGTCGTCTTCTGGCGAAAGCGGCGGCAGGCCCAGATCCTCGAAGATCTTGCCCGAGGTGATCAGGTCGGTGACGCGGCCCTGGTTGCGGAAAGGCTCGCGCGTCACGGTCGGGTAGTAGAGGAGCTTGTCGCCCACCAGCTCGCCCAGGAACTCGTGCTGCTTCAGCTCCGTCTCGATCAGGTCCCGACACGCGAGCTCCGCCACCTCGCGCACGCCGTGCACCAGCACGATGCGCTCGAAGCGGTCATAGGCCTCTGGCTCGCGGATCAGGCTCAGGAAGGGCGCGAGGCCGGTGCCGGTGGACAGGAACCACAGGGTCTTGCCGGGGCGCAGGTTGTCCAGCAGCAGCGTGCCCACCGGCTTGCGCCCGACAAGCACCGTGTCGCCCGGCTGCAGGTGCTGCAGCCGCGAGGTCAGCGGCCCGTCGGGCACCTTGATCGACAGGAATTCCAGCTCCTCGTCCCAAGGGGCGGAGGCGATGGAATAAGCGCGCAGCAGCGGCTTGCCGTCCACCGGCAGGCCGATCATCACGAACTGCCCGGCCTGGAAGCGCAGCGCCTGGTCGCGCGTGGTGCGGAAGGTGAAGAGCCGGTCGGTCCAGTGGTGCACGGACAGCACCGTCTCGTGGAAGAAGGCGGCGCTCGGGGCGGGCTTGGCAAGGGGTGCGTTCATGTCGCCGCCCCTATGAAACGGAGGCGGTCCGGACGCAACGGCCAACCGCGAGCCGAGCACGGTGAATTGCGAGGCATTCGCGCAACGCAACCCTTGCGGTCCAGTGGCCAGCCCGCCGCGACGCGGTGGCAACCTGCCCGGTGCGCCCCGGCGGTGCCGTTGCCAGCCGGCCCGGCCCGATGCCAGGGTGGCGCATGTCCGCCGCGTCCCATTCCCCCGCAACCTCGCCCGCAACCGAACCGCCGCTCGGGCCCGAGGTCGATCCCACGCCCCGGCCCCTGCCGGCCCGCATCCCCCATCGCGGCGCCTCGGTCGACCTCGAGCCGCTGCACCCGCGCCACGCGGCCGAGCTTTTCGCGGCCTCCCAGGGGGCGGAGGGCAGCTGGGCTTATCTCGGCTACGGCCCCTTCGCGGACGTGGCGGCGATGCGCCGGCACCTCGGAAGCTTTTCCACCCAGCACGACCCGGTCGCCTGGGCCATCCGGCCGCACCGCACCGGCACCGCCGACGGCTGGCTGACGCTGATGGAGATCGCCCCGGCCGACGCGGCGATCGAGCTCGGCCATATCTGGTTCAGCCCGCGCCTTCAGCGCACCCGCGCCGCCACCGAGGCGATGTTCCTGCTGATGCGCCACGCGATGGACGACCTCGGCTATCGCCGCCTCACCTGGAAGTGCCACGCGCTGAACGCGCCGTCGCGCCGCGCGGCGGAACGGCTGGGCTTCCAGTACGAGGGCACGCTGCGGGCGGTGAAGGTGGTCAAGGGCCGCCTGCGCGACACCGCCTACTTCTCGATCCTGGCCGAGGAATGGCCCGAGCGCGCCGCGCGGATCGCCGCCTGGCTCGACGACGCGAACTGGGACGCCGCGGGCCGACCCCGCACCTCGCTGGGCGGTAGGGGGCTCGCCGGGTAGAGGGCGGGCAGGGGGGCTCGCACGGACCGGGAAATCTCCCGACGGACCCGACGTTGGCGCCTGTGTCGTCGTTCCGGCCGCAGCCCTGACGCCGAATCGTTGCGGGGCCGATGATGATCCCGGTGGGTGGGCGCGACACCATCCCCATAGGGGGCGAAGTGGGAACCACCACGCGCCACCGCGCCAGGGGGATGAACACCGGTGCCTGAACCGATCCCTCTGCCCCGGCCCTCGCGCAGCGTCGCGAAGCGAACCTCCGCCGGAGTCCACGTTTTCCGCAGCTTTCCGGCAGCTGACGCGCTTGCTCCCGGGCGCCGGTATGGACAAGTTGGCAGCCCCTAACGGAGTTCCCGATGCCGATCCGCGACGCTGCTTCCTCCGACATCCCGGCGATGACCGCCATCTACGCGCACCACGTCGCCCATGGCACCGGGACCTTCGAGGAGGAGGCGCCCGACGCCGCGGAGATGACGCGCCGCTTCGAGCGCGCGCAGAAAGCCGGCTGGGCCTGGCTGGTCTTCGAGAACGAGGCGAACGAGGTGGTGGGCTACGCCTACTACGCCCAGTTCCGCGACCGCTCCGCTTATCGCTTCACCGCCGAGGACTCGATCTATATCCGCGACGACGTGCGCGGGCAGGGCGTGGGCAAGGCGCTGGTGGCGGAGCTGCTGGCACGCGCCGAGGCCGCGGGCTTCCGGCAGATGCTGGCGGTGATCGGCGACAGCGAAAATGTGGGCTCGATCGGCCTGCACCTGTCGCTGGGCTTCCGGCAGACCGGCGTGCTGCGCGCCACGGGGTTGAAATTCGGCCGCTGGCTCGACGTGGTGTTCATGCAGCGCTCGCTGGGCGAGGGCGACCGCACGCTCCCCGACGAGGGCTAACGGCGGGTCGACGGACGCGGCGGCGATACGCGCCCCGGTCCACCGGATAACGGCCCACCGTACCCGGCACGCCATTCGCGCCCCTGCTTCCCAGTCCGTTCTTTCGAGACCGTTCTTCCCGAACCGTTCTTCGCAACTGCGGGAGGATCGTGACGTGTGCTCCATTCCCGGGAACGATCCGCCCGGCTGACCCGTTCGGGCCACCGGACGCGGGTTCCTCCACGACCCGCCGTCGCCGGAGGTTCGTACACGCCATGCCTGATCTGTCCCGCCGCGCCGCGCTGGGCGCCGCCACGGGTGCCGCCCTCGTGGCCGGCGTCGCCCGCGCATCCGATGCCGTGGCCCAAGGGGCACCGACCGCCCCGCTGCCGATGCGCGGCAACGAGGGCGCCGACATCCTGGGGCCCCGCAACCTCGCGCGGGAAGCGCAGAACCCCGACATCGTGTCGCCGCCCAACACCGATGCCGGCACGCTGCCCAACCTCCGCTTCTCCTTCGCCGACAGCCACCAGCGCATCGAGCCGGGCGGCTGGGCGCGTCAGGTCACGGCGCGCGAGCTGCCGGTCAGCAAGAGCATCGCGGGCGTCAACATGCGCCTCAAGAGCAACGTCGTGCGGGAGCTTCACTGGCACAAGGAAGCCGAGTGGAGCTACATGCTGGCCGGCCGTGCCCGCATCACCGCCGTGGATGCGGACGGCAACTTCTTTATCGACGATGTCGGGCCGGGCGACCTCTGGTACTTCCCCTCGGGCATCCCGCACTCGATCCAGGGCATCGGCGACGAGGGCTGCGAGTTCCTCCTGGTTTTCGACAGCGGTGACTTCTCGGAAGACAGCACCTTCCTGCTGACCGACTGGTTCGCGCACACGCCGAAGGATGTGCTGGCCAAGAACTTCGCCCTGCCAGCCAGCGCCTTCGACAACATCCCCAAGAAGGAGCTCTACATCTTCCCGGCGCCCGCCCCCGGCGCCACGGTCGCGGCCGATACGCCCCAGGGCGCGGGCAAGGTGCCCGAAAGCTTCAGCCACCGCATGCTGGCGCAGGATCCGTTCCGCTTTCCCGGCGGCACGGTGCGCATCACCGACAGCAAGGTCTTCAAGGCGTCCAAGACCATCGCCGCCGCGCTGGTGGAGGTCGAGCCCGGCGGCATCCGCGAGCTGCACTGGCACCCCAACACCGACGAGTGGCAGTACTACATCGAGGGCACCGGCCGCATGACGGTCTTCGCCTCGCAGAGCAGCGCGCGCACCTTCGACTTCGCCGCCGGCGACGTGGGCTACGTGCCCTTCGCGCAAGGCCACTACATCGAGAACACCGGCTCCACCACGCTGCGCTTCCTGGAGATGTTCCGCTCCGACCACTACGCCGACATCTCGGCGCGGCAGTGGCTGGCGCTGACGCCGCACGCGCTGGTGCAGGCGCACCTGAACCTGCCCGCCGGCGCGGTGGAAGGCTTCCCCACGGCCAAGACCGTGGTGATCAAGGGCTGAGGAGAGGCCCCGGCGCGACCCGGGCACGGTGCCCGGAATGCGCCGGGGCAGGGGCTCCGGCCGGAACGCCGCCGTCAGGGTGCCGCGGGCTTCGGGGCAGCGGCCCCGCCCGGCACGTTCGCCGCGCCGTTGACCACCATGTCGCCCATCTGCTTGCACAGCGCGGCCTCGGAAACGTTCTGCGCCTTGGCGGCATCGGCCAGCGTCACCGTGTTGCCGTTGATCGAGATCGTGCCGGAGCGGCCCAGCGCCTCGGCCGCGTCCACGGGCGTCTTGTCGGCCGGCGGCGGCAGCATCGTCATCATCCTGCGCTGGGTGTCCACCGTGCTCGCCTCGATGAAGCTCCGGCCCTGGCAGTATTCCAGGACGCCCAGCTGATTTCCGGCCATCTGGTGGAACATCGCGATCTGCTCGGGCGTCTGCGCCGCGGCGGGGGCCGCGAGGCCCGCGCCGCCGCCGAGCGACATCACACCCAGCAGCAGGATGGTACGGTTCATGACGCTGTCCTCTTGGTTGCGGGAGCGGAACACGCCGGGCGGGTAATCGTTTCAGTTCCGGTTCCGGCCGGTCCCGGGTCCTCCGCGCCGCCGGTGCGCGGCCACTCGTGCCGCCTCGCAAACGTCACCCTTCGCGGCATTAACCGATGACACTTCTGCCCCGCTGGCGGCGTTACGTGGCCGCGACGCCCGGTCCCGCCGGGCCCTTTTGCGAGGAGCCAAGACCCGATGAGCCTGTTCTCCACCATCATGAACAAGATCTTCCACCCGACCGCCGCGGCGGCCGAGCCCCCGGCGCAGTCGGGCACCCCGGGCCAGACCGGCACGCCGGCCAGCGGCAGCGCCGGCACGCAGCAGACCAGCCCCGCCTCGGCCTCACCGCCGCCCGCCGCCGGCGGCGCCGCGCCGCAGAACGTCGACGTGCAGCAGGTGCTGACGGACATGGCCGCGAAGAAGGGCGGCGGCGGCAATTGGCAGACCTCGATCGTGGACCTGCTGAAGCTGCTCGACATGGACAGCAGCCTCGATGCCCGCAAGCAGCTAGCCCAGGAGCTCAACGTTCATGCCGGTGCCGACGGCTCGGCCGAGCAGAACATCGCCCTGTCCAAGGCGGTGTGGCAGCAGCTGGCCCAGAACGGCGGCCAGGTTCCGGCCAGCCTGCGCGACTGAGGCGCGCGGCGTGGGCCGGCGTTTCAGCCCCGAGGCTGTGACGCGCCTGCCCGCGCCTTTCCTCCCCCGGCAGCGGGTGGGTTTGTCGGCCCTCCCGCGCCCCTGAGGATCATCCCGCCTGAGCGACCGGCTCCATTCGGAACCGCGCGGCCGAGACCGCGTCGTCGCGCAGCGCACCCTCCACCATGTCTCTCGCCGCCTCGCCGGGCACCAGCGCCACCACGCGGTCGAACCACGCCACCGTGCCCCGCACCCGCGCCTGGAACAATCGGTCCAGCGCCTGAGCCGCCGGGGAGCGGCCGCCACAGCAGGCGCAGGCGACGGCGTGGCTGCTGAACACCTCGAAGCTCAGCGCCGCCACCGCGCCCACCATCGGCCGTGCCGGCAGCTCGCCCGCCGCCAGCACGGCGGAGGGTCCGGCGCGGAGGGCTTCGGCCATCGCGTCCTCACTCTGCACGAGGATCACGGGCACGCGGGCATCGAGGGACCAGTTCATTCACTCGACATAAGGATATCTTTATGTCATTGTCCAGGGGTGGACGACCTTCTCGCCCAACTCCGTGCCGCCGCCGAACCGACCCGGCTCCGCCTGCTCGCCCTTTGCGCGCGGGGCGCCTGGTGCGTATCCGATCTTTGCGCCGTGTTGGGGCAGTCGCAGCCGCGCCTGTCGCGCCACCTGCGCCTGCTGACCGAGGCCGGGCTGCTGGACCGCACGCCCGAGGGCGCCAACGTGTATTTCCAGGTCCCTGCCGGTCATAACCTCGCCCATGCCCTGCTGGCCCGCCTGCCGGAGGATGACGCGCAACTTGCGGCCGACCGTCGCGCCGCGGCGCGGCTGGCGGCGGAACGCGCGCGCGAAGCCTCGGCCGCCTTTCAGCGCGACGGCGCCGACTGGGATGAACTGCGCGCCCTGAACCTTCCGGCCGAGGCGATCGAGGCGGCGCTGCTGCGCGCCCTGCCGGCGCATCCGGGCCGGCTCCTCGACATCGGCACCGGCACCGGCCGGCTGCTGGAACTGGTGGCCGACCGCGCCGACAGCGCGCTGGGCGTCGATGCCTCGCGCGCCATGCTGGCACTGGCCCGAGCCCGGCTGGCGGAGCGTGGCCTCGCGCATCGCTGCGCCGTGCGGCAGGCCGACATGTACCGCCTGCCGCTGCCCGACGCCGCCTTCGACACCGTGGCCCTGCAGATGGTGCTCCACTACGCCGAGGACCCGGCCGCCGTGCTGGCCGAGGCCGCGCGCGTGCTGCGCCCCGGCGGGTTGCTCCTGTTGGCCGACCTTGCCGCGCATGACCGCGCCGCGCTGCTGGACCGCCATGCCCATCGTTGGCCGGGCTTCGACGACGCGGCGATCGCCGGCTGGCTCGGCGCCGCCGGCTGCGTGCCGGTGGCGGTGCCGGTGTCGGACGGGCGCGGCGGGCAGGGTGAGGGCTTCGGCATTTCCGTGGCCGGCCCCCTGGTGGTGCGCCTCTGGACGGCCCGTCGCCTGGCTGCGCCAGCCGCCACCCAGCCGACCTCCGCGCATCCCGGCTCCCCGGTCACGGAGCCGCAGAACCAACCGCTCGACGTTTCGGCCGACTAGAAAGGCTCCTCCCATGTCCCGTCCCCACCTGCTCGATGCCCTGCGTGACCGCGTGCTGCTGTGTGACGGCGGCATGGGCTCGCGCGTGCAGGCGCTCACCCTGGAGATCGAGAAGGATTTCTGGGGCAAGGAGAACTGCACCGAGGTCCTGAACCTGAGCCGGCCCGAGCTCGTGCGGGAAATCCACCGCGGCTACTACGAGGCCGGCTCCGACATGGTGCTGACCAACAGCTTCGGCGGCTCTCCCATCACGCTCGACGAGTTCGAGCTCGGTGACCGCGCGCACGAGATCAACAAGCTCTCGGTGGAACTGGCGCGCGAGGCGGCGGAAAGCTTCTCCGACGGCCGCCACCGCTGGGTGGTGGGCGATATCGGCCCGGGCACCAAACTGCCGAGCCTGGCGCATATCGACTACGACACGCTGGAAGCCGCGCTGACGGTGCAGTGCCGTGGCCTCATCGCCGGCGGCGCCGACGCGCTGCTGACGGAAACCAACCAGGACACGCTGTTCATCAAGGCTGCGGTGAACGCCGCCAAGATCGCCAAGGCGGAAGCCAACAGCGACATCCCGATCTTCGTGCAGGTCACGGTGGAAACCACCGGCACGCTGCTGGTGGGTCCCGACATCGCCGCCGCCGCGACCGTGGTGGACGCGCTTGACGTGCCGTTGCTGGGATTGAACTGCGCCACCGGCCCGCAGGAGATGGCGGAACACGTCCGCTACCTGAGCAACAACTGGCGCGGGCTGATCTCGGTGCAGCCCAATGCCGGGTTGCCGGAACTGGTGGACGGCAAGACGCACTACCCGCTCTCGCCGGAAGAGATGGCCGTCTGGGTGGAGCGCTTCGTGCGCGAGGACGGCGTGAACCTGATCGGCGGCTGCTGCGGCACCTCCACGCCGCATATCCAGGCGCTCGACGCCATGCTGCGCCGTCACGGCGGCGCCTCGCACCGCCCGGCGCCGGTGGCGCGCAAGCCGATCTGGGTGCCCTCGGTGGCCAGCCTCTACGGCGCCACCTCGCTGCGGCAGGAAAACGCCTACTTCTCGATCGGTGAGCGTTGCAACGCCAACGGCTCCAAAGCCTGGCGCGAGCGTCAGGCGGCGGGCGACTGGGATGGCTGCGTCGCCATGGGGCGCGAGCAGGTGAGCGAGGGCTCCAACTCCCTCGACGTCTGCACCGCCTTCGTGGGCCGCGACGAAATGGCGGAGATGAGCGAGGTCATCCGCCGCTTCACCGGCTCGGTGAACGCGCCGCTGGTGATCGACTCGACGGAAACGCCGGTGATCGAGGCCTCGCTGAAGCTCCATGGCGGCAAGCCCATCATCAACTCGATCAACTTCGAGGAAGGCGAAAAGGCCGCCACGGATCGCATGATCCTGGCCAAGAAGTTCGGCGCCGCGGTGATCGCGCTGACCATCGACGAGGTCGGCATGGCCAAGACCGTCGAGGACAAGGTTCGCATTGCCGCTCGCCTCGTGGACTTCGCCTGCAACAAGCATGGCTTGCCGCAGAGCGACCTGATGATCGACCCGCTGACCTTCACGATCGCCACCGGCAACGAGGACGACCGCAAGCTCGGTCAGTGGACGCTGGAAGGCATCCGCGCGATCCATGAGCAGTTCCCCGATATCCAGATCATCCTGGGCCTGAGCAACATCTCCTTCGGCCTGAACCCAGCCGCGCGCCACGTGCTGAACTCGGTCTTCCTGGACCACGCGGTGAAGGCCGGCATGACCGGCGCCATCGTGCACGTCTCCAAGATCAAGCCGCTGCACCTGATCCCGGCCGAGGAGGTGAAGGTCGCCGAGGACCTGATCTTCGACCGCCGCTCGGAAGGCTACGACCCGCTCCAGAAGTTCCTGGAACTGTTCAGCGGCCGCAAGGCCGCCGACGTGGGCAAGCGCAAGAAGGCCGAAACCCCGGAGGAGCGGCTGAAGGAGCGCATCGTCGACGGCGACCGCAAGGGGCTGGACGAGGATCTCGCCGCCGCCATGGCCGCCGGCCACGCGCCGCTCACGATCATCAACGAGTTGCTGCTCGACGGCATGAAGACGGTGGGCGAGCTCTTCGGTTCCGGCAAGATGCAGCTGCCTTTCGTGCTGCAGAGCGCCGAGACGATGAAGGCCGCCGTCGCCTGGCTGGAGCCGCACATGGAGCGCGTGGAAGGCCAGGAGAAGGGCACCATCGTGCTCGCCACCGTGCGCGGCGACGTGCACGACATCGGCAAGAACCTCGTCGACATCATCCTCACCAACAACGGCTACAAGGTCGTCAATCTCGGCATCAAGGTGCCGCTGAACGACATGATCGCGGCGGTGCGCGAACACCGCGCCAACGCCATCGGCATGTCGGGCCTGCTGGTGAAGTCCACCGTGGTGATGCGCGAGAACCTCGAGGAGATGGCGCGCCAGGGCCTCGACGTGCCGGTGCTGCTCGGCGGCGCCGCGCTGACGCGCAACTACGTCGAGGACGACTGCGTCCGCGCCTATCGTGCCGAGGGTGCGATGGACGGCACCAACGGCCGCGTCGCCTATGCCCGTGACGCCTTCGACGGTCTGCACCTGATGGACCGGGTGATGGGCAACGGCTTCGACGACTACCTCGCGGCCCTGCAGTCGAAGCGCAAGGGCAAGTCGCGCAACGAGAAGCGCACGCTGGGCACCGCCGACCCGCGCGGCTTCGCGCCGGTGGACGTGAACGAGGCCCAGGCCCGCCGCCGCCGCCTGACCGCCGAGGAGCCCATCCCCACGCCGCCCTTCTGGGGTTCGCGCGTGGTGGAGGCGCCGCCCAAGGCGATCATCCCATTCCTCAACGAGCGCTCGCTGTACCAGTTCCAGTGGGGCTTCCGGAAGCAGGGCCGCTCGCTGGAAGACTTCATCGGCTGGGCCAAGCAGGAGCTGCGCCCGGTACTCAAGCGCATGCTCGCCATCACCGACGCGGACGACATCCTCAAGCCGCAGGCGATCTACGGCTACTGGAAGTGCGCGGGGCAGGGCAACGACGTGATCTTCTTCGAGCCCGACGGCGTCACGGAAGTCTGGCGCATCACCCTGCCGCGCCAGCCCAAGGCGGATGGCGAGTGCATCGCCGACTTCCTCCATGACGTCGATGAGGGGCCGGAGCATCGCGACGTGATGGGCCTGCAGGTCGTCACCGTCGGCCAGAAGGCCTCCGACACCGCGCGCGGCTGGTTCGAGGAGAACCGCTACCAGGACTACCTCTACCTCCACGGGCTGTCGGTGGAGATGGCCGAGGCGATGGCGGAATACGTCCACAAGCGCATCCGCGCGGAGCTGGGCTACGCCGGCGAGGACGACCGCGACATGGAGCGGATGCTGAGCCAGGGCTATCGCGGCGGCCGCTACTCCTTCGGCTACCCGGCCTGCCCGCGGCTGGAGGACCAGGAAGGCCTGCTGCGCCTCCTCCAGGCGGAGCGCATCGGCGTGAACCTGTCGGACGAGCATCAGCTCCACCCGGAACAGTCCACCTCCGCGATCGTGCTGCACCACCCGCGGGCGAAGTACTTCTCGGTCTGAGCTATCAGGGCAGGGGCTTACCGAAGCTCCTGCCTCCGCCGGCTGATCCCCTGGTGGCGCACTGGCCCCGTTGCTGCTTCGGAGCGGCGCGCGGGCTTTTCCTGGCCGCACCCGCTGGGCTGCCTTGCGGCCGCTGCCGTCACTGCGCCGTCCGACATTCGTGTTGACAAACCCGCCAGCGAAGGACGAAGATTTACCTAATACGTATTAGTAAAACGTATGAGGAAGCGGAACCAAGATGGCGGCGCGGCCCCCGGCCGGACAGCCCGCCACGACTGAGGGCGCGACGGGGCGGACCACCAGCCTCCACGTGGCCCGTCGTGCCGGCGTGTCCCAGACCACCGTGTCCCTTGTCCTCAACGGCGGGGGTGGCAAGGCCGGCCTGTCGCCCGCGACGCAGGAAAAGGTGCGGCAGGCGGCGGCGGAGCTCGGCTACACGCCCAACAACGCCGCGCGGAACCTGCGCCGGCAGCGCACCGGCAACCTGACCTTCCTGTGCCCCGACCTCGGCAACCCCTACTTCGCCGAAGTGATCGGCGCCGCCCAGGCCGCGGCGGCGGAGGGCGGCTACCTCCTTGACATCATCGCGGCGCAGGATGAGGCGGCGAAGCTCCAGGCCATCGCCCGGTTGCGCGGCGGCATCTCCGACGGCGTGATCACCACCGCCCCCACCACGGCGATCTGGGACGCGCTGCGCGACCTGTCGGCCCGCGGCATCGCCTGCGTCACCCTCCAGGACCGTGGCGACGACCCGGCCATCCCGGCGGTGGGCGTGGATCTCGAGGCCGGCGGCCACGCCGCGACGCGACACCTCCTGGCGCTCGGCCACCGCCGCATCGCCCATGTTTCGGGCCGGCAGAGCTTCCCACTGCGGGCGCGCGAGCGCGTCCACGGCTACCGGCGCGCGCTGGAGGAGGCCGGCCTCGCGCCCGACGCCGCCTCGATCGTCGAGGTGCCCAACAGCATGGCCGGCGGGGCCGAAGCGGTGGCCCAGCTGCTCGCCCGCGGCACGCCGCTGCCCGAGGCGCTCTTCGTGTTCAACGACAACATGGCCATCGGCGCGCTGCACGCGCTGCACCGCGCGGGGCTGCGCGTGCCCGGCGACATCGCGGTGGTGGGCTTCGACGGCGTGTCGCTGGGGGCGTTCAGCACGCCGATGCTGACCACCGTGGAACATCCCCGCGCCGAGCTCGGCCGCCTTGCCGCCGAGAGCGTGATGGCGCGGCTGAACGACCCGGCGCGCCCGGCGCCCGGGGCGCTGCTGCCTGGGCGGCTGGTGGTGCGGGAATCCTGCGGCGCCCGAGGTGCTGCGGAAACAGGGAAGGGCGGTGCCAGGGCCGCCTGACGAACACGACGAGGCAGAGCCGCAGCAAGCGGCCGCGAGCAAGGGAGAGCGTGCGATGGTGCGAGCGACCGGAACACCGGCGAAGCGCGACGAAACGGTGCAGGGGACCCAGATGGTCCCCGCATCGCAGGACGGTGCCCGGACAGCCGTGCCGGGGGGGACGCTGCCCGCCCCGGGCCGCCGCGCGCTGCTCGGCGCCGGGCTGGGTGCCGGCCTCGCCGCCGCCACCGCCGGCTGGCGCCCCGCCCGCGCCCAGGGGACGAGCCAGGCCGCCGTGACCCTGAACTTCGCCGTCTGGGGCAACCGGGCCGAGGAAGAGGCCTTCCAGGCGCTGATCAAGCGCTACACCGACGCGCATCCCAACGTGACGATCCGCCTCGAGGTCAACGGCTCCTCGACGCAGCTCTACCAGCAGGTGGACACCCGCCTGGCCGGCCGTCAGGCACCCGACCTGATCCGCATCCAGTACCAGCAGACCGGCCGCTACGCGAAGGCCGGCGCCATCGTGGACCTTTCCGGTCACCTCGACGGCGCCGCCGCCGGGCAGTTCGCGCCGGCCATGTGGAACGCGGTGAACTACCGCGGCAAGGTCTTCGGCCTGCCGCACCACACCGACACGCTGGCGGTGTTCTGCAACCTCGACATGTTCCGCAAGATCGGCGTGGAACTGCCCAAGCGCGTCGAGGACAGCTGGCGCTGGGAAGAATTCATCCGCATCGCCCGCGCGCTGAAGGAGCAGGGCGGCGCGCCCTTCGGCTTCGCCTCGGCCTGGCAGAACAACACCGGCTACCGCTTCCTGCCCTACCTGTACCAGCACGGCGGCAAGATGCTGAGCGACGACCTGAGCCGTCCGCAGCTGAGCTCGAAGGAAGGCGTCGAGACGATCGCCTGGGCGCAGTCCTGGTTCAACGAGAAGCTGGTGCCGCCCACCACCTCGGTGAAGAGCAGCGAGCAGACCCAGAACCTGCTGGCCAACGGCACCATCGGCATGCTGGTGCACGGCGACTGGCAGATCCCCTTCCTGCAGGACGCGATGAAGCGCGCCGAGTGGGGCGTGACCTTCATGCCGCGCGACGTGGCGATGGCCTCGGACCTCGGCGGCAACTGCCTGGCGGTCACGCGCGACAGCAAGAACCGTGACGTGGCGATCGACTTCCTGCGGTTCGCCACCGACGAGGCCAATATGCGCGAGTTCTGCATCGCCGGCGGCTTCCTTCCCGTCCGCAAGTCGCTGATGGGCTCGGCGCTGCCCTACACGCTGCGGCCCGACGCGATGCAGGTCTTCGTGGAACAGTCGCGCACCATCCCCGACCACCTGGCGCGCACGGTCACTCTCCCGGAGTTCAGCCGCATCAACGCCAAGCTGAGCGAGCAGCTCGACCTCGCCTTCACCTCCGGCCAGGACGCCAAGACCACCGCGGCCAATATCGACGCCGCCACGCAGAGCCTGCTGGGCTGAGCGGGGAGGGACCGTGCTCATGGCCCGCACCGCCGTGCTGAACGCCCCGTCGCGCCAGGTCACGGTCCCCGGACCCCGGCGCCACTTCCGCAGCCATCCCTGGGCGACGGCCTATACCTTTATCGCGCCCAACCTCGTGCTGTTCAGCGCCTTCTCCTTCTTTCCGCTGCTCTACGCCTTCTGGATCAGCTTCCATGACTGGAGCCTGATCGGCGACGCGGAGTGGATCGGGCTCGGCAACTACCGACGGCTCCTCACCGACACGCAGTTCTGGCACGCGCTGCTCAACACCGCCGTCTACGCCGTGGCCTCGGTGCCCACCACCATGGCGATCGGCCTGTTGCTGGCGGTGGCGCTGAACCGGCGGCTGCCCGGCCGCGTCTTCCTGCGCAGCGTGTACTTCCTGCCCGTGGTGGTCTCCGCCGTGGCGACGGGCACCATCGCCGCCTGGCTGTTCAACGAGCATTACGGCGTGATCAACGCGCTGCTGGTGCAGGCCGGCGTGGGCCGCATTCCCTGGCTCTCCTCCACCGCCTGGGCGCTGCCCTCGCTGGTGATTGCCACGATGTGGGTGCGGGTCGGCTTCTGCATGGTGGTCTACCTCGCCGCGCTGCAGTCCATCCCCTCGCTCTACTACGAGGCCGCGGTCATGGACGGCGCCGGCCCCCTGCGGCAGTTCCGCGCGATCACCCTGCCGCTGCTGCGTCCGGCGACCTTCCTGCTGCTGGTGCTCAGCGTCATCCACTCCTTCCAGGTCTTCGACCTGATCTACGTGATGACCGGTGGCGGGCCGGGTTTCTCCACCACCATGCTGGTGCAGTACATCTTCCAGTCCGCCTTCGTGACTTCCGAGATGGGCTACGCCAGCACCATCGGCGTCGTGCTCTACGCCATCGTGCTGATCTTCACGCTGGTGCAGTGGCGCGTCAGCCGTCAGGGGGAGAACGTGCTGTGAGCGCCGCCGCACCTGACATGACGGCCGTGGCCGACACCCCGGCACCCTCCATGACCGACACCGGCGAGATGGCCGGTGCCGCCGGCAGCCGCCGCCTCGCCAACGCGCTGATCTGGTGCGCGCTGGTGATCGGCGCGGTGGTGATGATCTTCCCGCTCTACTGGATGCTCGCCACCGCGATCCGCCCACGCGCAGAAGTCTTTGAGCCCATCGTCAGCCTGCTGCCGCAGCAGCTGACCTGGGAGAACTTCCGCAACATCTGGCTGCGCTATCCATTCCTCAGCTGGACGGTGAACTCCAGCTTCATCGCCGTGGTGGCGGTGGCGATCACGGTGTCGATCAACCTCCTTTGCGGCTACGTCTTCGCGAAGTTCCGCTTTCCCGGCCGCGACGTGATCTTCTTCGCGATCCTGGGCGCGCTGATGATCCCGATCCAGGTGATCCTGGTGCCGGAGTTCCTGGTCACCTCCTGGCTCGGCCTGCTCAACTCCCCCTGGGGCGTGATCCTGCCGCGCGCGGCCGAGGCCTTCGGCGTTTTCATGGTGCGCCAGTTCATGGTCAGCATCCCCGACGAGCTGCTGGAGGCCGCGCGCCTCGACGGCGCCGGCGAGATGCGGATCTTCCTGCGCATCGTGCTGCCGCTGTCGCGCCCGATCATCGCGGTGCTGATCATCTTCACCTTCATGTGGCGCTGGAACGACTTCGCCTGGCCGCTGGTGGTGCTGACCGACCAGGCGCAGTTCACCCTGCCGCTGGGCCTGAACCTGCTGCGTGGTGAAGCGAACCCTGACTGGGGCGGCGTGATGGCGCTGGCGCTGGTGTCGCTGCTGCCCATGCTCCTGATCTTCCTGATCTTCCAGCGCTACCTCGTGCAGGGCATCGCCAGCACGGGCCTGAAGTAGCGCGTCAACAAGAGGAAACGAGAACCATGACCACCAAGATCGCCATGATCGGCGCCGGCAGCGTCGTCTTCGTGAAGAACCTGCTGACCGACATCCTCAGCCTGCCGGCGCTGAAAGGCTGCGAGATCGCGCTGCACGACATCGATCCGGAGCGGCTGGAAACCGCCGGGATGATGGCCCGCTGGACCTCCGGGCAGTTCGACGCCGGCGCCACGGTGACCGAGCACCCCGACCGTCGCCGCTGCGTCGAGGGCGCGGACTTCGTGATCAACATGGTGCAGATCGGCATGCACGAGGCCACGCTGCTCGACTTCGAGATCCCCACCCGCTACGGCCTCAAGCAGACCATCGCCGACACGGTCGGCATCGGCGGCATCTTCCGTGGGCTGCGCACGATCCCCTTCATGGTCGACCTCGTGCG
This sequence comes from Roseomonas elaeocarpi, assembly GCF_042433915.1. Lineage (NCBI taxonomy): Bacteria > Pseudomonadati > Pseudomonadota > Alphaproteobacteria > Acetobacterales > Roseomonadaceae > Roseomonas > Roseomonas elaeocarpi. The sequence continues at coordinate 122,081 of NZ_JBHLUN010000007.1, forward strand.
CGACATGCGCGCCGTCTGCCCGGACGCGGTGCTGCTCAACTACACCAACCCCATGAGCATCCTGACCTGGGCGGTGTACCGCGCCTTCCCGGAGCAGAAGGTGGTAGGCCTGTGCCACAACGTGCAGCACACGGCGCGTGACCTCGCGACCTACCTCGGCGTCGAGCGCTCCCGCCTCAGCTACGACTGCGCCGGCATCAACCACATGACCTGGTTCCTGAAGCTCGAGATCGACGGGAAGGACGCCTACCCGCAGCTGCGCCGCGCGGCGAACAACCCGGAGATCTTCGCCAAGGACAAGGTGCGCTTCGAGCTGATGCGCCACCTCGGCTGGTTCGTGAGCGAGTCGAGCGAGCACACCGCCGAGTACACGCCCTACTTCCTGCGGCGCGACGACCAGATCGCGGAGTTCGACGTGCCGGTGGACGACTACATCCGCCGCAGCGAGCGCAACCTGCGCCGCTACGCCGACACCCGCGCCCGCCTGCTGGCCGGCGAAAGCTTCCCGCTGGAACGTTCCGACGAGTACGGCGCCTCGATCATCCAGGGCATCGTCACCGGGGAGCCGCAGCTGATCTACGGCAATGTCCGCAACACCAAGCTGATCGAGAACCTGCCCGAGGACTGCTGCGTCGAGGTGCCGCTGATCGTGGACCGCAACGGTTTGCGCGCCTGCCACGTCGGCACCCTGCCGCCCGAACTCGCGGCCCACTGCGCGCCGCACGTCTTCGTGCAGGATCTGACCGTCCGCGCCGCGCTGGAAGGCGACCGGGACGCGGTGTACCGCGCCGCCGTGCTGGACCGCCACGCCGGCAGCGTGCTGTCGCTGCGTGAAATCCGCTCCATGGTGGACGACCTGATTGACGCCCACGGCGACGCCATGCCGGTGGGCATCCGCCGCCCGGCGCTGGCGGCCTGACGCGGCGCTCCGTCCCGGGGAGGCAGGAGAAGGAATTCTTCCGCCTCCCCGGACCCCTCCACCCTCATCTTCTTTCAGGACGCTGCCGCGGGAGCGGGGCAAGGTGGTGCGCTCCGGGTCGATGACCCGGAGCGGGCAACGGATGACACCAGGGCTGCCAGGAAGTCCGATCCGGTTCCAGCTGGACAGGCGCTGACCTGTCCTGCGATCGGCCTCCCCCGCCGCGCGGCAGCACTCCCAGGAAAAGATGAGAGGGGCCCGGGGAGAGAATTCCTTCTCTCCCCGGCGCGACGCCAACCACAGCGCGCAACGCCCCGTGACCCCGGCGCCACCATGCCCGTCCGGCAACCCGGCGCACCCCTGCAAACACTGGCGAGGGGGGCGTCCGTCGCGCTATCCCCCGCCCTATGTCGCTTACCGAACGCACCGCCTGGACGAGTCTGGGGATCGGCCTTTGCGTGCTGATGCTCAAGGGCATTGCCTGGTGGATCACCGGCAGCACCGCCTTCTTCGCCGAGATGCTGGAAACCGTGGTCAACGTCGCCGCCGCCTCGGCCGCGCTGATGGCCGTGCGCTATTCCGCCATGCCAGCCGATGAGAACCACCCTTACGGCCACGCCAAGGTCGAATACTTCTCGGCCGTTCTGGAAGGCGCGCTGATCGTGGTGGCGGCCACCCTGATCCTGCAGCAGGTCTGGGGCGCCCTGCAGGCCCCGCATTTCCCGGATCAGCCGGTCACGGGTCTGGTGCTGTCCTCCGCTGCGGCGGCGGTGAACGTGGTCTGGGCCACCGTGCTGCGCCGTCGCGGCAAGCGGCTGGGCTCGCCGGCGCTGGTGGCCGACAGCCACTACCTGATGGCCGACGTGGTGACCTCGGTGGGCGTTGTGATCGGCGTCTTCCTGGTGACGGTGACCGGCCTCCTGTGGCTCGACCCGGTGATGGCGGGCGTCACCGCGCTGATGATCCTGTTTTCCGGCTACCGGTTGCTGCGCGAAAGCATCGGCGGGCTGATGGACGAGGCGGCGCCGGCCGAGCTCCAGGCCAAAATTCGCGAGCAGGTCTCCACCACCGCCGTCGGCGCGCTGGAAGCGCATGACCTGCGGACCCGCCGCGCCGGGCGCTTCACCTTTATCGACTTCCACCTGGTGGTGCCGGGCGAGATGAGCGTGGAGGCGGCGCACGAGATCTGCGACCGCATCGAGGCCGCGCTGCGGGAGTCCCTCGGCTCCGCCGTGATCTCGATCCACGTGGAACCGGACCGCAAGGCCAAGCACAGCGGCGTCGTGGTGCTGTGATCCCCGCGCCGCGGTCATGCCGCCGCTGAGGCCACCCCACACCCGGCGCGGCGGCTCCGCGGCCTCCGGACCGGAACCGGACGCCGCGTCCCCGCCGGCTCCTGCGGCCCGCGTGCTGCGCTGGCCAGTGCTGCGCCTCGCCTCTGCCCCCGGCATCCGGCCGCTGCGGCCGCCGTCTCGCGCCGCCGTGTTCACGCTGTCCAGCCTGCCGGTGCAGGTCAGCGGACCGCGCATCCCGCCCGTCCCGCCGCGGCGGGGGCGCCCTTGGCCGGCGCCCCTGTCGCTCGCGCTGCACGGCGCGGTGGCGGCCGCGCTGGTGTTCCTGCTGCACCAGGCCGAGCCTCCCAGGGCGCCGCTGCAGCTTCGGGGCGTGCCGCTGCTCTGGGCCGGCCCGGGGGAGGGCAGCAACGCGCCCACGATCGGCGAGGCGCCGCCGCCGCCCGCCACCGCGCCCGACGCCCCGCCGCCATCGCCGCCGCCGGCCGAGAGCCAGGCGCCGGAGGCACCCCCGCCCGTGGCACCGGACTCCGGCCTGCCCGCCACCCCCGCCGAAGCGCCGCCCGCCGAGGCGGTGCCCGCGCCGCCCCCGATCCCCCCGGCGCCAGCCGCCGCCGAGGCCACGATCCCGCCGCCCGCCCTCGTGCCGCCGGTGCCGGCCCCGCCCGACAAGCCCGGCGCGCCCAACCCGGCGCCCGTGGCCCTGCCGCGCCCGCCGCCGCCGGCACCCCCGCCGCCGGTGCCGAGCCTCGCCTCGACCCCGGCCACGCCGCAGCACCCGCCCTCGCGCCGGCAGGACGGAACGGAGGCCGCGGCCTCCTCGCCGCTGCAGATCAACGGCGCGGTGGGCGGGATGCGCCTCGGCGCCGGGGTGGGCGGCGCGCTGGGCGAAACGCGCGGCCCCGGCGCCCCGCGCGACGGCTGCGCCCAGAACATCGACTACCCGCCCGAGCAGCGGCGGCTGGGCATCACCGGCGCGGTGGCGCTGCGCCTGCGCCTGACCGACACCGGCCGCGTGGTCGAGGCACGGGTGGTGAACAGCAGCGGCGTCGCGGCGCTGGACGACTGGGCGCGCGAGCGCATCCGCCGCTGCCGCTTCACGCCCGGGATACGCGACGGCCACCCGGTCTGGTCGAGCTACGACACCACGATCTACTTCGACAGGAATTGACCGCCGCGGCCGGGCCGGGCGGCTTGCGAATCCCGCAGCACCCGGGCGATGCACGCGGCGGGCCCCGCTCCGGGGCCGCAGGGGCAGCAGCACCATGGTCCGGCTGAATCGCATCACCACCCGCGGCGGCGACGGCGGCGAAACCTCGCTGGGCGACGGCACGCGGCTGCGCAAGGACGCGCCGCGCATCGACGCGATCGGCGCGGTGGACGAGTGCAACGCCGCGCTGGGCCTGGTCCGCCTCCATGCCACGGGCGAGGCCGACGCCATGCTGGCGCGGCTGCAGAACGACCTGTTCGATCTCGGCGCCGACCTCGCGGTGCCGGCCGCGCCGGAGGGCACGGAGGGCAGGGCCCGCCTGCGGGTGAGCGACGCCCAGTGCGAGCGGCTGGAGGACGAGGTCGCCCGCATGAACGAGGCGATTCCGCCGCTGCGCTCCTTCGTGCTGCCGGGCGGCAGCGCCGGCGCCGCGTTCGCGCACCTGGCCCGCACCGTGGCCCGCCGGGCGGAGCGTGAGGTGGTGCGCCTCGCGGCTGCCGAGCCGGTGAACCCGGCCGCGATCCGCTACCTGAACCGGTTGTCGGATCACCTCTTCGTGCTGTCGCGGCACCTGAACGAGGACGGAAAGAGCGATGTCCTCTGGATTCCCGGCGCCAATCGCTGATTCGCACCTGCCGACACGAAAAAGCCGGGCCCTTGCCAAATTCGCAGGATTTAAGCCCTAGAACCCTTTCTCTTCCTCAGAATGCCGGAGGTGCCGTTGCTGCGCCGCGACCTGCTCGCCACGATTCCCGCCGCCCTGCTTCTCGCCGGGGCGGGCAATGCCGTGCTGCCGGGGGATGCGAGCGCCCAGAACGCCGCCCCCGCCGCAAACGGGCCCACCCCCTTTGACGGCAACACCGTGCGGAGCATGGCGCGCGACCTCGCGGGCAAGCCCTTCGCCGCGCCCGACAGCAACCTGCCGCGCGCCCTGACGGACCTCACCTACGACCAGTACCGCGACATCCGCTTCGACCCGCAGCGCGCCTTCTGGCGGGATGGGAACCTGCCCTTCCAGATGCAGCTCTTCCACCGCGGCTTCCTGTATCGCCAGCGGGTCGAGATGTTCGAGGTCGCCGAGGGCAAGGCGAACCGCATCCTCTACAGCCCCGACCTGTTCAGCTACCAGAACCTGCCGCGCCCGGATGCGGCCGACCTCGGCTTCGCGGGCTTCCGCCTCCACGCGCCGATCAACCGGCCGGACTACTTCGACGAGGTCTGCGCCTTTCTCGGCGCCTCCTACTTCCGAGCCGTGGGCAAGGACCAGATCTACGGCCTCTCGGCGCGGGGCCTGGCGATCAAGACCGCCGAGCCTTCGGGCGAGGAGTTCCCCTTCTTCCGCTCCTTCTTCGTGGAGAAGCCACGGCCGGGGGTGAACAGCATCACCGTCTGGGCGCTGCTCGACAGCGTCAGCGCCGCGGCCTCGTTCCGCTTCACCATCCGCCCCGGCGCGGACACGGTGTTCGACGTGGAATCCACGGTCTTCCCCCGCGTGGACGTGGCCGCCGCCGGCATCGCGCCGCTGACCAGCATGTTCTGGTTCGCCGCCAATGACCGGATCGGCGTGGACGATTACCGCCCCGCGGTGCACGACAATGACGGCCTGCTGATGCTCTCGGGCCGGGGCGAGCAGATCTGGCGCCCGCTGCACAACCCGCAGGACCTCCAGGTCAGCGTCTTCGGCGACGTCAACCCGCGCGGCTTCGGGCTGATGCAGCGCAAGCGCGCCTTCACCAACTACGACGACCTCGAAGCGCGCTACGAGCGCCGGCCGTCGCTGTGGATCGAGCCCATCGGCGACTGGGGCGAGGGCGCGGTGCAGCTGGTGGAAATCCCCACCAACACCGAGATTCACGACAACATCGTGGCCTTCTGGCGGCCGAAGGAGCCGCTGCGCGCCAAGGGCGAGTACGGCTTCGTGTACCGCATGCACTGGCTGCCCCAGGCGCCCGGCATCCCGGAGGTCGCGCATATCACCGACACCCGCGCCGGCGCCGGGCCCGACAACACGCGCCTCTTCGTGGTGGACGCCGCCGGCCCCGTGCTGGACCGGCTGCCCGCCGACGCGCAGCCGCAGCTCGAGATCAGCGCCAGCAAGGGCGAGATCCGCAACCCCGTGGCCCAGCGCAACACCGAGACCGGCGGCTGGCGCATCTCCTTCCAGCTCGCCCCGGGGGGTGAGCGGCTGGTGGAGCTGCGCGCGCTGCTGAAGCTGAACGACCGCCCGCTGACCGAAAGCTGGATCTATCGCTGGACCGCCGGATGACCGACGCCACCGCGCCCACCCTGCCCACCGGCACGCACCCGCCGGCCGACGCCGTGCCCCCTGCCGGCGCCACCTCGGGCCGCGCCGCCGAGTGGCGCGCGCTGCCGCCCGAGGCGCCGATGGCGATGCCGGTGCAGAACCTGCGCGCCCGGCCCGTGCCCACGAACGGGGCGCGGCCCTCAACGCCCGCGATGATGTGGCTCCGCCGTCTGCTGGTGGTGGGCGGCGCGGTGGCGCTGACGGGCTGGGGGGCGGAGGAGATGTACCTCGTCCTCGACCTCAGCCGCCCCACCACGCTGCAGATCATCCTGTTCGGGCTGTTCCTGATCCTGTTCGCCTGGATCGCGCTGAGCTTCACCTCGGCGCTGTGCGGCTTCATCCGGATGCTCCTGGGCGATGAGCGGCGCCTGGGCATCTCCGCCGCCGACCCGTTGCCGGAGCTTTCCGCCCGTACCGCGCTGCTGATGCCGGTCTACAACGAGGCGCCCGAGCGCGTGATGGCGGCGCTGGAGGCCATCCATGAATCCCTGCGCGAACACGGCGCGGGCGGGCACTTCGACATCTTCATCCTGAGCGACACCACCGACGCCGACCGCTGGATCGCCGAGGAAGCCGCCTTTCTCGCCCTGCGGGAACGCACCGGCGACCACGCGCAGATCTTCTATCGCCGCCGCCCGAAGAACACCGAGCGCAAGTCCGGCAACATCGCGGAATGGGTGATGCGCTGGGGCGCCGCCTACCCGCAGATGCTGATCCTCGACGCCGACAGCGTCATGCAGGGCGACACGCTGATCCGCCTCGCCGCCGCCATGGAGCGGCACGATGACGTGGGCCTGATCCAGACCCTGCCGGTGATCGTCAACGGCCATTCCCTGTTCGCGCGGATGCAGCAGTTCGCCGGCCGCGTGTACGGCCCGCTGATCGCCGCCGGCATCGCCTGGTGGCACGGGGCGGAGGGCAACTACTGGGGCCACAACGCCATCATCCGCACCCGCGCCTTCGCGGAACAGGCCGGCCTGCCGCACCTTCCCGGGCGCAAGCCCTTCGGCGGCCACATCCTGAGCCACGACTTCGTGGAAGCCGCGCTGATGCGGCGTGGCGGCTGGGCGATCCACATGGTGCCGGGCCTTCGCGGCTCCTACGAGGAATCGCCGCCCTCGCTGACCGACCTTTCCATCCGCGACCGCCGCTGGGCGCAGGGCAACCTCCAGCACGCGGCGGTGCTGCCGACGCGCGGCCTTCACTGGATCAGCCGGCTGCACCTCTTCACCGGCATCGGCTCCTACATCACGGCGCCGTTGTGGCTGCTCTTCTTGGTGGTGGGCCTGCTGACCTCGCTGCAGGCGCGCTTCGTGCGGCCCGAATACTTCGGCAACGGGCCGTCGCTGTTTCCGAACTGGCCGGTGGTCGACCCGGTGCGAGCCATGTGGGTCTTCATCGGCACCATGTCGCTGCTGCTGGCGCCCAAGCTGCTCGCCTGGATCGCGTTGCTGTTCCGCCCCGCCGACCGGCGCGGCTGCGGCGGCGCTTTCCGCACGCTGTTGAGCATGGTGATCGAGACGGTGATCGCCGGCCTCCTCGCGCCCGTGACCATGATCACCCAGTCGGTGGACGTGATCTCGATCCTGGTGGGCCGCGACTCCGGCTGGAACGCCCAGCAGCGCGAGGACGGCAGCCTGCCCTTCCGCGAGGTCCTGCGCCTGTACTGGCGCCACACCGCCTTCGGCCTCGCCTTCGGCCTCGTGGCCTGGCTGGTGTCGCCGGGCCTGGCGCTGTGGATGCTGCCGGTGATCCTGGGGCTGGCGTTGGCGGTGCCGCTCGCCGGCTGGACGGCGCGGCGCGGACTGGGGCAGGGGCTGCGCCGCCTGGGCCTGCTGCTGATCCCGGAGGAACGCCACCCGCCTGCCGTTCTCACCCGCGCGAACGAGCTCACCCGCATCCTGCGCGACGCGCCCGCGACGCCGGAGGAAGCGGTGCAGCACCTCGCCGCCGACCCGGCGCTGGCCGAGGCGCATCGCCGCATGCTGCCGCCGCCGCGCCGCCCGCGCCTCGACCCGATCGACCCCAACCTCTGCGTCGGGCTGACGCGGCTGACGGAGGCCGAAACCCTGTCGGAAGCCTTGGCCGGGTTGTCGCGGGCGGAAAAGGCCGCCGTGCTGGCGAGCCGCGACGGTTTGGACCGGCTGCTGGCGCTCGCCCGCGCTTGAAGCACGCCGCCCGGCGACGGGCAGGAACCTGACCTGAGGCGACGGGTACGACACCCCGGCGCCTCGTGCGCCTCGGAGCACCGGCTGTTCCACGCGCCCGCCAGCGCATCCCGCCTTCCGCTCATGCGTTTCATGGCAGCGTCCCGGGCGCTGCTTTCGCGACCCCGCATCCTGCTGGTGGGAGCTTCATCCGGCCCGCGGCGTGAGGTGCGTGAATCAGTTGAGAATGATCTGCAAAGTCAAACCCAGGTAATGCTGTAAATCATTCTCAAATGGATTGTTGAAAGACGTTCGCATTCTCACCTAAGCGCGTGTTTTTTCTCACGATTTCACGGATCGATGAGCTTGAGTTCTGTGATGTGACGATGTTATCCATCCGTCGTTACTACAGCACAGGAACCGGCGCAGGGTTCGCGCCAAGTCATCAGAGGAGAGCTCGCATGTCTCACGCCACCGTTGCGAACGCCGCCTGCCAGAAGTGCACGTTCTTCGACGATCACGTGGCCGCCGCGGCGAAGCAGGCTCAGGCTGAGGATCTCGGCCTGTGCCGCTACAACCCGCCCGTGTCGCAGCCGAGCGAGGATGCCCATGGCCTCTGGCCCAAGGTTTCCACCAAGGACTGGTGCGGCCACTTCAAGCCCGACGCCGTCGGCAACGCCTGACGCCTTCGGCCCCAGGGCCGCGACGAACCGACGGCGGCGGTGGTCTCAGGGCCACGCCGCCGTCGGCGTTTTTCCGGTCAGGGCGATCGTGCGCCACGCGCCGGCGGCGTCTGCCCGGCAGGAGACCCGCGCCACGGCCGGGCGTCCGGCGCAACGGTTCAGGGCGGCGCGCCGCCTCACGCGGTCACAGCAGCCAGCTCAGCCCCTGCCAGCCCATCCAGCACAGCGCCAGCAGCATTCCCGTCGCCACCAGGCATCCCCCGGCGGTGAGGGCGGCGCCCCAGCCGACGACGCGATTGTCGTGCTCCACCACGCCCAGCGCCATCACGATGTTGCCGAAGGCCGGCGGACCGTTGGTGCCCGGACCCGGCAGGATCAGCATCACCGCCGTCCACACCGTGAGCCAGCCCACCAGCCGGTCGCCCGCGGCGCCGGTGAAGGGCCCGGGCCGCGGGCGGACGTAGCGCTCCACCCGGCCCAGCCAGCGCGAGGACCCCTCCGCCAGCCGCAGCAGGTCGGCCCGGCGGATCGACTGCCGCGCCATGAACCGGGGCAGGGCGGGCTGCTGCCGTCCCAGCCCCATCTGCACGCCCAGCAGCAGCAGCGGCAGGCCGAACACCATGGCGGCGCCCGGCAGCAGCGCCGGCAGGCAGAGCAGCAGCACCAGCAGCCCGAAGGCGCGGTCGCCGAAGGCTTCGCTCATCTGGCCCAGCGTGATCCGCTCGCCCGGGCAGGCGCGGGCGACCTCCGACACGATGCGCGAGATCGGGGCCCCTTCGCCGGAGCCGTGCGGTGCGTCCGGGGATGGCGTGTCCGGCGATGGCGTGTCCAAGGCCGGGGCGTCGCGGGTCGTGGTGTCCCGGGGCAACGCGTCCCAGGAAGGCAGGTCGGCGGGTGGCGCCTGCGCCGTGTCGCGGGCGGGGAGGACCCGCGCCCCAGCGGCCTGCGCTCCAACGGCCCGCGGCTGTGCCCGGACACCTGCCGCCGGCGGTCGGGACGTGTTTCCCGGAAACTCGCGGGCAACGCCGTCCATGCTCGATCCTCCTCGGAACCCCTCCCGCTTCCGCAGGAAAACCGTCGCCCCCGCGTCGGTCACGGTGGAAAGACTAGGAGCACGACGGCCCTGAGGGGAGGGAAATATGAACACTAATTCATTTCTTTACATGCTGCCCGTCTTCCGGCGCCGCGCCGCGGGTGCTCCAACCCCTCCATGCAGGACGTCGATCTCGCCCTTTGCCTCGCGGTGGATGTGTCGGCCTCGGTCGATTACGACGAGTACGGGCTGATGATGGGCGGCCTCGCCGCCGCCTGCCGCGACCCGGCGATCATCGCCGCCGCCACCGGCGGGCCGCGCGGCGCCACGGCGCTGGCCCTGCTGCAATGGTCGGGCCCGGCGGCGCAGGCCGTGGCGGTGCCCTGGCTGCGCCTCGACAGCGCTGAGGCGGCGGAACGCATCGCGGCGGCGATCGACGACTCGCCGCGCCTGCCGCCGCCCGGCGCCACTGCCCTGGGCGAGGGGATGGTGGCGGGCCTCGCTTTGCTCGGGCAGTTCCCGGCCGACGCGACGCGGCTGGTGCTCGACGTGTCGGGCGACGGCGCCGGCAATACCGGGCGACCGTCCGGGCCGGTGCGCGACCTGGGCGTCCAGGCGGGCGTCACCGTCAACGGGTTGGCGGTGCTGAACGAGGAACCCGACCTGCTCGCGCACTACGAGGCCGAGGTGATCGGCGGCCCGGGCTGCTTCGCCATGACCTGCCGCGACTACGCCGACTTCCGCGAGGCCATCGCCCGCAAGATGCTGCGCGAGATCCGCGGCAGCCTGTCGGTCTGACGACGGCGGCGCGGGGGCACCGCTGCCGCCGAGCCGGGCAGGATGGGCGCCCCCGGCGCAGCGATGCGCCCCGCACCGCCGTGCGGCCAACGAAATGCGGCTTCCGGCGCCGTCCCGAACCTTTCCAGCTGCGCCCGGCGCGGGCACCCTGCGGTCGCCCTCTTCGCTTGCCGAGACCGTCGCCATGCTCCTGCTGATCCCCGGCCCCGTTCAGACCGACCCGCGCGTGCGCGCCGCCATGGCGGTGGACATCGCCCCCTGGGACCTCGACTTCCGCGCCGAGTACGCCGCGCTGCGCGAAAAGATCACCGCCATCGCCGGCGGCATTCCGGGCGAGCACGTGACCCTGCCGCTTCAGGGTTCGGGCCACTTCATCGTCGAGGCCGCGATCCGCACCTTCATCCCCGAGGGTGGCCGCTTCGTGCTGCCGATGAATGGCACCTATGCCGACCGCATGTTCCGCCTGGCCACCGAGGCCGGCCGCGTGCCGGTGCCCATCGCGCTGCCCGACACCCGCCCCGTGACGGCAGAGGAGCTGGACGCGGCGCTGGCCGCGGCACCCGACGCCACGCACCTCTGCGCCGTGATCAGCGAGACCGGCACCGGCATCCTCAACGACCCGGAGGTGCTGGGCGCCGCTGCCCGCCGCGCCGGGCGCCGGCTGATCCTGGATGCGGTCAGCGCCTTCGGGGCCTGGCCCTTCCGCCTGGCCGACCATCCGGAGGTGGACGCGATCACCTTCACCTCCAACAAGTGCCTCGAAGGCATGCCGGGCTTCGCCTTCGCCGTCTGCCCGACGGAGCGCACCCGCGCCCGGCTGGGCAAGGCCAACAGCTGGAGCTTCGACCTCGCCGACGTGCTGGTGAGCGGCGAGCGCGCGCCCGGTTCCTCCCGCTTCACGCCGGCGGTGCAGGTGCTGCATTCCTTCGGCAACGCGATCGAGCTCTACGAGGCCGAAGGCGGCCAGCCCGCGCGGCTCGCCCGCTACCAGGAGAACATGCGGATCCTGCGCGCAGGCATGGAGGCGCTGGGCATCCGCCCTTACCTCGCGCCTGAGAACCAGGGCCCGGTGATCGGCATCTTCCACCAGCCCGGCGGCAATTTCGCGTTGCAGCCCTTCGTGGACGCGCTGAAGCGCCGCGGCGTGCTGATCTCGAACTTCTTCAACACGAAGGAGCCGACCTTCCGCGTCGGCACCATCGGCGCCGTCACGCCCGACGACATGCGCCGCGCCGTGGCCGCGATCGGCGAAGCGCTGCGGGAACTGGACGCGCTGCCCAAGGCCGCCTGAGGTCGCGGCGGCGCTCCGGCAACCGCTCGCCCCGGCGGCGCCGGGAACCGCGCCCCGCCTCAGCCCGCCTCAGCCCGCCACGGCGTGCAGCGGCACGCCCGTGCGCGCGAAGTGGTCGAGGTTAGCAACCGTGGTCTCGGCGATGGCGCGCAGCGCCTCGGCGGTGAAGAAGCCCTGGTGACCGGTGATCAGCACGTTGGGAAAGGTCAGCAGCCGCGCGAAGACGTCGTCCGCGATGGCCCGGTCCGACAGGTCGCGGAAGAACAGCTGCGCTTCTTCCTCGTAGACGTCGATGCCCAGCGCGCCGAGCTGCCCGGTCTTGAGCGCCTCGATCACCGCCGGCGTGTCGATCAGCGCGCCGCGGCTGGTGTTGATCAGCACCGCGCCCCAGCGCATCCCGACCATCGCCGCGGCGTCGATCATGTGGCGCGTCGCGGGCGTCAGCGGGCAGTGCAGCGTTACCACCGAGGACGCCGCCAGCAGCTCATCCACCGGCACGTAGCGGGCGCCCATCGCCACGCAGTCCGGGTCGGGGAAGGGGTCGTGCGCCAGGACCTCGCAGCCCAGGCCCTGGGCCAGGATGCGCACCATCACCTTGCCGATCTGCCCGGTGCCCACCACGCCCACGGTCTTGCCGTGCAGGTCGAAGCCCAGCAGCCCTTCCAGCGCGAAATTGCCTTCCCGCACCCGGTTGTGCGCCCGGTGGATGCGACGGTTGAGCGCCAGCAGCAGCGCCAGCGCGTGTTCCGCCACCGCGTGCGGCGAATAGGCCGGCACCCGCCCGACCGCGATGCCCAACCGTGCCGCTTCCACGAGGTCCACGTTGTTGAAGCCGGCGCAGCGCAGCGCCACCAGCCGCACGCCGCCCTCGCGCAACTGTTCGAGCACCGCGGCGTCGAGCGTGTCGTTGACGAAGGCGCAGACCGCCTCCGAGCCCGCCGCCAGCGCCGCCGTTTCGGCCGAGAGCCGGGGTTCCAGGAAGCGCAGCGCATGCCCGCCCGCGGCAGCGGCTTCCGTCAGGAAGCGCCGGTCATAGGGCTCGGTGCTGAAAACGGTGACCTGCATCGGCGGGCATCCCGGAAAGCGTGGCGGCGCACGGTGCAGAACGGTGCGCGCCGTTGCAACCTGGCATCCGGCCGGACGCGCCGGACCTCAGCGCCGCCGCAGCCGCCCCGCCGCCCGCAGCGCCGCCATCCGGTCGCTTAAGCGGCGCCAGATGCCCGCCCGGGTTTCCGGGCGCCGCTTCCAGTCGCGGCAATCGCTGCGGGAACGGGCGCAGCCCAGGCACCAGCCGGTCTCGGGGTCGAAGCGGCACAAGCCGGTGCAGGGATTCTTCAAGGTGCGGCCACTCCTGGGGATGCGGGAGCGGCAGAGATGGGAACCGCGCCGCCCGCGGGAACCCGTGCCCGGCCGGACCCAGCCATCCGCCCGGCGCCTTCGCCCGTACCCGGGCCAACGGCCCCGCACCACCCGCTAGCGCGCTGTTGTCCCCCGCGCGGCGCGCGAACGGGCTAGAAGCCCTGGCCGCGCCGGGGCCCTGCCGGCGCGCATAAGGATCCTTCCGTGCCCAATCCCGAGAGCCGCCTGTTCCTGGCCGGCGACACTTCCGTGGCCGCCCAGGTCCGGGCTTTCGACTGGGAGGCGACCGCGCTGGGCCTGCCGGGGCGCTGGCCGCAGGCGCTCAAGACCCTGGTGGCCGTGCTGACCGCGGCGCAGCAGCCGATGTTCGTGGTCTGGGGCCCCGACCACACGCTGATCTACAACGAGCCCTATACCCAGGTGCTCGGCCGCAAGCATCCTGACGCCCTGGGCCGGTCCTTCCTCGAGGTCTGGAGCGAAATCCGCGCCGACCTGGAGCCCCTGTTCGAGGAAGTCTTCGTTCACGAGCGCCCGGTCCATGCCGACGACATCACGCTGATGATGGAGCGCAACGGCCACCGCGAGGAAACGCACTTCGCCTTCTCCTACACCCCCGTCCGGGACGACACCGGCAAGGTGGCCGGCTTCTTCTGCGCCTGCCTGGAAACCACGAAGCAGGTCTTTGCTGAGCGGCGCCAGCGCTTCCGCCTGGCGATGGAGGAAGGTTTGCACGGGCTGGAAACCCCCGACGAGATCGTGGGCGCCACCACGCGGCTGCTGGGCCGCTACCTCGGCGTCAGCCGCGTGGGCTTCGGCATCGTGGAGCCCGGGGACGAGAGCGTCGCGCTGCGCACCACCCATGCCGAGGGCGTCGCCCGGCTGGAAGGTGTTTTCCCCTTGGGCGACTTCGGGCCTGGGGTGATCGCCGCCCTGCGGGCCGGCAACACCGTGGTGCGCCCCGATGTCCAGGCCGGGCACGAGGGCAGGCCAGGGCTGTGGGAGCAGCTGGAAACCCGCGCCTACGTCGCCGTGCCGCTGATCCGCGACGGGCGCTTCCGCAACGTGCTCTACGTCAACCACCGGGAGCCGCGCGACTGGTCGGCCGACGACCGCACCATGATCGAGCACACGGCCGAGCGCATCTGGGAAGCGCTGGAGCGCGTCCGGGCCGAGGCGGCGTTGCGCGCCAGCGAGGCGCACCTGGCCGGCCTCTTCGCCCAGACCGGCGCGGGCTTCGCCGAAACCACCATCGACGGCCGCTTCCTGGCGGCCAATGACCATTACTGCGAGCTGCTGGCCGTCCCGCGCGAGCGGCTGCTGGGCACGCGGCTGCGCGACGTCCTCCACCCCGAGGATGCCGCATCCACGCTGGAGATGCTGGAGCGGGTGGCAGGCAGCCGCCTGCCGGGCAGCGCCGAGGCGCGCGTGCTGCGCGGCGATGGCGGCGAGGTCTGGATCAACAATACCGTCAGCCTGATCTCGCTGCCGAACAAGGACGACACGCTGCTGCTGGTCGCCCTCGACATCACCGAGCGCCGGCGCTTCGAGGCGGAGCTCGCCGCCGCGCGCGACGCGGCCGAGGAGGCCAACCGCGCCAAGAGCACCTTTGTCGCCAACATGAGCCACGAGTTGCGCACGCCGCTCTCGGCCATCATCGGCTACAGCGAGATGCTGCAGGAGGAACTGGCCGACGAGGGCGCCGGGCGCTTCGTGGCCGATGCCGGCAAGATCGAGAGCAGCGCCCGCCACCTGCTCGGCCTGATCAACGACATGCTCGACCTGAGCAAGATCGAGAGCGGCAAGATGGAGGTCTTCGCCGAACCCATCGAGATCGAGGCCATGGCGCGCGACGTGGCCTCCACCGCGGAAACCCTGGTGCGCCGGAAGCGGAACCGGCTGGTGGTCGATCTCGCGCCCGAACTCGGCACGATGCGCTCCGACGTCACCAAGATCCGCCAGATCCTGCTCAACCTGCTCAGCAACGCCGCCAAGTTCACCGAGGACGGTGCCGTGACCCTGTCGGTCGCGCGCTCCGGCGAAGGCGCCGGCGCGGAGATCGTGTTCAGCGTGGCCGACCAGGGCATCGGCATGACCGCGGAGCAGCTGGGCCGGCTCTTCCAGCGCTTCACCCAGGCGGATGCCTCCACCACCCGCCGCTTCGGCGGCACCGGCCTGGGCCTGTCGATCACCAAGGCCTTCACCACCATGCTGGGCGGCACGATCGCGGTGGAAAGCACGCCGGGCGAGGGCAGCCGCTTCACCGTGCGCCTGCCCGCGCAGTACCAGGACGCCTCCCACGCCGAGGCCACGCGGGCGGCACTGCGGGGGCTGGCCGGCGGCGAGGAGGAGGGGGCGGGGGCCGGGCACAAGGGCACCGTGCTGGTGATCGACGACGACCCGGCCTACCAGGAGCTCGTGGCCCGCTTCCTGCGCCGCGAGGGCTACGAGGTCTGGACCGCGCGCGACGGGGTGTCCGGCCTGGCGGAGGCCCGGCGGCTGCGGCCCAAGGTGATCCTGCTCGACGTCACCATGCCGGGCATGGACGGCTGGGCCGTGCTGCGCAGCCTCAAGGAAGACGGGGAGCTGCGCGAGATCCCGGTGGTGATGGTCACCTTCATCAACGACAACGGCCTGGCCTCGGCGCTGGGTGCTGTGGAACACGTCACCAAGCCCGTGAAATGGGAAACGCTGCGCGGGGTGATGGACCGCTTCCGCGGCGTCGAGGGCGACGTGCTGGTGGTGGACGACAACGCCGACGCCCGCGCCCGCCTGCGCTCGGCGCTGGAGCGCGACGGCTGGACGGTGGCCGAGGCCGAGAACGGCCGCGACGCGCTGGAGCGGATCGCGGCCTCGCGCCCCAAGGTGATCCTGCTCGATCTCGAGATGCCGGTGATGAACGGCTTCGCCTTTCTCCACTCCCTGCGCGACCAGCGGAGCTACGACGACGTGCCGGTGGTGGTGATCACCGCCCGCGACCTGTCGCGCGAGGACCGCGAAAGCCTCGCCGGTGCCGAGAAGGTGTTGAGCAAGGCGGAGATGAGCCTGCGCCGGCTGTCGCGCGAGCTGCTGGACGTCACGGGCGACCGTCCGGACCGGCCAAACGCCCCGGACCCGGCAGCGTGACGCGGCCCCCACCGGCGCGGCGGCCCGCAACGCCCCGCCTTGCCCGCCGCGCCCCCGCGTCGTAACCGCGAGGAGAATTTTTCGGGGAGCCCGCGCGCCGCATGTCCACCGACCTCGCCATCGCCCGTGCCGCCACCCTGCAACCGATCGCCGACATCGCCGCGCGCGCGGGCATCCCGGCCGAGGCGGTCGAGCCCTATGGCCGCTTCAAGGCCAAGCTCGACCCCGCGCGCATCCCCGACACCGGCCGGCGGGGCGCGCTGGTGCTGGTCACCGGCATCAACCCGACCGCCGCGGGCGAGGGCAAGACCACCACCACCGTCGGCCTGGGCGACGCGCTGAACAGCCTGGGCACCCGGACGATGATCTGCCTGCGCGAGCCCTCGCTCGGCCCCTGCTTCGGCGTGAAGGGCGGCGCCACCGGCGGCGGGCGGGCGCAGGTCGCGCCGATGGAGGAGATCAACCTCCACTTCACCGGCGACTTCCACGCCATCACCTCGGCCAACAACCTCCTGTCCGCGATGCTGGACAACCACCTGCACTGGGGCAACGAGCTCGGCCTCGACCCGCGCCGCATCACCTGGCGGCGGGCGATGGACATGAACGACCGCACCCTGCGTGACGTGGTGGCGGGGCTGGGCGGCACCGGCAACGGCATCCCGCGCGAGGACGGCTTCGACATCACCGTGGCGAGCGAGGTGATGGCGATCCTCTGCCTTGCCCGCGACCTCGCGGACCTGCAGGCGCGGCTGGGCCGCATCATCGTGGGCCACCGCCGCGACGGATCGGCGGTGACGGCGGCCGACCTCAAGGCCGACGGCGCCATGGCGGCGCTGCTGCGCGACGCGATGTCGCCCAACCTCGTGCAGACGCTGGAAGGCTCGCCCGCGCTGGTCCACGGCGGGCCCTTCGCCAACATCGCGCACGGCTGCAATTCCGTGGCCGCCACCACGCTGGGCCTGCGTCTCGCCGACGTGGTGGTGACGGAGGCGGGCTTCGGCGCCGACCTGGGTGCCGAGAAGTTCTGCGACATCAAGTGCCGGGTCGCCGGCCTCAGCCCCGCCGCCTGCGTGGTGGTGGCCACCGTGCGCGCGCTCAAGCTCAACGGCGGCGTGGGCCGCAAGGACCTCGACCGCGAGGACGTGGCCGCCCTGCGCCGCGGCATCCCCAACGTGGTGCGCCACGTCGAGAACATGCGCCGCTTCGGCCTGCCGGTGGTGGTGGCGCTGAACCACTTCACCTCCGACACCGAGGCGGAGGTCGCGGCGGTGCGCGAGGCACTGGCGCCGCTGGGCGTCGAGACCGTGCTCTGCACCCACTGGGCCGACGGCGCGGCGGGGGCGGCCGACCTCGCCCGCGCCGTCTCGGCGCTGATCGAGGGAGGCACCGCCCGCTTCGCGCCGATCTACGGCGACGAGCTGTCGCTGGAAGACAAGATCCGCACCGTGGCGCGCGAGATCTACCGTGCCTCGGCCGTGTCCTTCCCGCCCTCGGTCTCCGCCCGGCTGCGGCGCTTCGAGGAAGCGGGCTTCGGCCGCGTGCCGGTCTGTATCGCCAAGACGCAGTATTCCTTCTCGGCCGACCCGGCGCTGCTGGGCGCGCCCACCGGCCACGTGCTGCCGGTGCGCGAGGTGCGGCTGAGTGCCGGTGCCGGCTTCGTGGTGGCGATCTGCGGCGACGTGATGACCATGCCGGGCCTGCCGCGCTCGCCCGCCGCCGAGCGCATCCACCTCGACGCCGAGGGCAATATCGAGGGGCTGTTCTGAATGGGGCGGCTGTCCCGGACCGGCTCGCAGCAGGCCTGGATGTCCCGACGGGGGCTGTCCCAAAAGGAGCTGCTCCGGCGCGGGCTGCCCCGGCGGGGGTGGCGCTGACCAAGGCGGAGCAGGCGCGGGCGTTGCTGGCGCAGGGCCTGGCGCGACACAATGCCGGTGACCTCGCGGCTGCGGAGGCGCTGTACCGCCGGGCGCTTCGCCTTTCCCCCGGCGACCCCAACGCGCTGAACCTGCTGGGCGTGGCGGCCCGCCAGCGCGGCGACCTGGCGGAGGCCGTGCGCCTGACCGGCGAGGCGCTGCAAACCCGCCCTGATTCCCCCGTCTTCCTCGCGGCCCATGGCGGCGCCCTGGCCGAGGCGGGCCAGGCGGAGCGCGCCGTGCCGGTGCTGCGCCGCGCCGTGGCCTTGCGCCCGGCGGACGCGCTGTCGCAGCGCAACCTCGGGCAGGCGCTGCTGGTGCTGGGCGATGCGGCCTCCGCGGTTTCGCCGCTGCGCACCGCCGCCTCGCTGATGCCCGAGCCCGAGAACCACCTCGCCCTGGCTTACGGTCTGCGCGAGGCGGGCGACGCCGCAGGCGCCGCCGCGGCCGCCCGCGCCGCGCTGGCGGGCGCCCCCGACGCCGTTGCGGCGCAGGCGCGTTTCCTCCTTGCCGCGCTGGGGACCGAGGCCGCGCCCGACCGCGCCCCCGCCAGCTACGTGCGCGAGCTGTTCGACCGCTACGCCCCGCGCTTCGACGCGCACCTGCAGGGCACGCTGAACTATCGCACGCCCGAGGCCCTGGCGGCGGCGCTGCGCGCGGCCGGCATCGCGGCGGAGGGCGCCGCGACGGTGCTGGACCTCGGCTGCGGCACCGGCCTGTCGGGCGCGGCGCTCCGTCCCTTCGCGGCGCGGCTGGAAGGGCTGGACCTGTCGCCCGGAATGCTGCGCGAGGCCGCGCGCGCCGGGCACTACGACGCGTTGCACGAGGCCGACCTGCTCGGCTTCCTACCGGCGCATCCGGGGGCCTTCACGATCGTGGCGGCGGTGGACGTGCTGAACTACCTGGGCGATCTGACGACGGCCTTTCGCGGCATGGCCACCGCCCTGCAACCTGGCGGCGTCGCGGCCTTCAGCCTGGAAGTGGGCGAGGAGGCGCCCTACGCGCTGGGCGAGGGGATGCGCTTCCGCCATCACCCCACGCAGGCGCTGGCGCTGCTGGCCAGCGCGGGATTCCAGCTCCTCCTCCGCGAGGACACGGTGCTGCGGCAGGAAAAGGGACGCGACGTCGCCGGGCTGATCCTGGTGGCGCGCCGCTGATTACTGGGGCGCGGTGGTGCGGCGTTGCACCGTCCCAGGGGAGAGAAGGAATTCTCTCCCCCGGACCCCCACTCATCTTTTTCCGGGACGCTGCCGCAGGAACGTTGAAAGCCCTCGCGGTACGATTGCCGCTGTCGCTGCTCAAAAGAATTAGAATTTGCTGTCAGTCCTGGCTGAACGGTTCCTCGCTCCGGCTCCATGAGCCGGAGCGCACGACGTTCGCCACGCTCTTGCGGCAGCGTCCCGAAAAAAGATGAGAGGGAGGGGTCCGGGGAGGGGGAGAATTCCTTCTCCCCTTCCCCGGGGCGCCACACGGGAACCTCCCAAACCGGAAACGAAACCCGACCTTCACCCCAACCCGCGCGCCACGGCCTCCACGTCCTGCGCCGCCGTGCTCGTCGGGTGGCGCGTCAGCAGCGGCACTTGGTGGCGGATGGCGTCGCGCACCTTCGGGTCCCGCCGCACCACCCCCGCCAGCGGCACCGTGCGGCCGAGGAAGTTGGTGCAGGCCCGCGCCAGCGTGGCATGGGTCCGCAAGCCCTCCACCCCGTCGGCCGCCATGTTGACCACGATGCGCGCATCCCGCCCCGGTGCGTCGCGGCCATGGAGCTTCAGCACCGCATAGGCATCGGTCAGGCTGGTCGGCTCGTCGGTGGCCACCACCAGCAGCAGGTCGCAGGCCGCGGCCATGCGCCGCGCCGCGGGATCGAGCCCCGCGCCGATGTCGAGCAGCAGGTCGTCCCATTCCCCCCGCGCCCCGCCCAGCAGGTCGATCAGCAGGTCCCCCCAGGCGGCGGCCGCCCCCGCCATGGCGCCGGAGCCCGAGCGGCCGGGCAGCACGTGGAACCCCGCCGCGTGCGCCTGCGCCAGCTCGCCCAAGGGGCGGCGCGCCATCAGCCCGGCATCCAGCGTGACCGTGGGGTTGAGGCCGATCTGCACGTCCACGTTGGCCAGCCCGAGGTCACCATCGGCCAGCAGCACCCGCCGCCCGCGCCGCGCCAGCGCCTGCGCCAGCGTCACCGCGAACCAGGTCTTGCCCACGCCTCCCTTGCCGGAGGCGATGCCGAGCAGACGGCCGCGGCGGGAGGCGGGCGGCACGGCGTCGGGGTGGAGCGCGGCGCTCATGCGGCAACATCCTTGGCAGGTTCAGGGGGGCAGAGCCGCGCGGCCAGCCAGTCGGGGGTGAGCGGGATCAGCCCGTCGGCCGCCCCCGGGCCGATCCCCGCCTCGCACAGCGCCAGCGGCCCGGCCTCGGCCGCGGCCAGCACCGAGCCCAGGCGCCGGGCCTGATCCAGCCGCGTCGGGATCATCGCCCGCGCGCCCAGCGCGGCGTAGGCACGGGCGAGCTCCGTGGCCTCGCTCACGTCGAGGCCGGCCGGCAGTACCAGCACCGGTACGGCCTCGGCTGCGCGCAGGGTCAGCAGCAGCGCCTCCACCTGTGCGCGGTCGAAGGGGTCACAGCCGGCGGTGTCGAGGATGGCGGGCTGCCCGGCCTCGCGACGGCTCAGCGCGCGCGCCACCTGCGCCGGGTTGGCCGCCACGGCGAGCGTCACGCCCAGCACGCGGGTAAAGGCCGCCAGCTGTTCCGCCGCACCCGCGCGCGCGGCATCGGCGGTGACCACGCTGGGCGCGCGGCCGCTCAGCACCAGCCGCGTCGCCAGCTTGGCGCAGGTCAGCGTCTTGCCGGCGCCGGGCGGGCCGATCAGCGCCAGCACGCGTCCGCCCGCATCGGGCAGCGGCGCGAAGGGGATCGTCGCGGCCAAGGCTTCCGGCAGCGATCCGTGGAGGCGGTTCAGCAGCGCGGCCGGCAGGTTGTGGCGCATCAGCGCCGGGTGCGGCCCGTGCCGCAGCGCGGGCGCGCCCGCCAGCGCCGCGATCCCGGCGGCGTGGGGGTCGGGCGGGATCAGCATCGGCTCGTCGCCGGCGTCCAGCCCGGCCGTGACCTCGACCCCGCTGCCCACGGCGCGGCTGGACAGGATCACGGCGTCGTCGCCCAGCTCGGCGCGGACCAGCCGCATCGCCTCGGCCATGTTGGCCGCGTGAAAGACGCGAAGCCTCATGCGCCGGGGTTACGGGGATTCGGGTTGCCGATGCGTGAACGGCCGGGGCCGGGCGGAAGGGGGTGCGGTTGCGCCGGGACCGCCATCAGATCGCGCCCACCGTGCGGATGCGCGCGCGCGGGTGGATCTCGGCCTGCGACAGCACCGTGGTGGCGGGGCGGAAGCGTTCCACGATGGCGCGCACGTGCTGGCGCACCGTGCCGGAACACACCAGCACCGGCGTTTCCCCAGCGGCCGCCGCCTTGTCGAAGGTATCGCGCACCCGCAGCATGAAGTCCTGCAACCGCGTCGGCGCCATGGCGAGCTGCCGGTCCTCGCCGGGTCCGACCAGCGCCTCGGCGAAGGCCTGCTCCCATTCGGCGGACAGGGCGATCATTGGCACGTAGCCGGCGGGCCCGCGCGCGGCGTCGCTGATCTGCCGCGCCAGCCGCGCGCGCACCACCGCCGTCATCGCCGGGATGGAGCGTTGCCCCGCCGCGATCGCCTCCTGCATGCCTTCGAGGATGGTGGGCAGGTCGCGGATCGACACGCGCTCGGTCAGCAGCGCCTGCAGCACGCGCTGCACCGTGCCGATCGAGACCTGGGCCGGGATCAGGTCGGCCACCAGCTTGGCGTGCTCGCGCGGCAGGTCGTCCAGCAGCTTCTGCGTTTCGGCATGGCTCAGCATCTCGGCCATGTGCTCGCGTACCAGCTCCGTCAGGTGCGTCGCCAGCACGCCGGCGGCGTCCACCACGGTGCAGCCCATGGCCAGCGCGCGCTCGCGGTTCGCTTCCTCGATCCAGCGGGCGGGCAGGTTGAAGGTGGGCTCCTGGCAGGCCTCGCCCGGCAGGTCGGGCAGGCCCCCGGACGGGTCGATCGCCAGGTGGTGCGGCGGGCGCAGCTGCCCGCGCCCGGCCTCGATCTCCTTGACGCGGATGACGTAGTGGTCGGCCGGCAGCTCGAGGTTGTCCTGCAACCTGACCGAGGGCAGCACGAAGCCCATCTCGGCCGCGACGGTCTTGCGGAGGTTGCGGATCTGCTCGGTCAGGCGCGGCCCTTCGCCGGCCGCCAGCGGCAGCAAGCCGTAGCCCAGCTCCAGCCGCAGCGTGTCGATGCGCAGCGTTTCGCTGACCGGCGCCTCGGCCGCCACCGCCGACACGGCGGGTGCGGCCGCCGCGGCCAGGGCGGCCTTCGCCTCGGCCTGCCGGCGCTTCCAGGCGAGCCAGCCGGCACCGCCGCCCAGCGCGAAGAAGGGCAGCACGGGGATGCCGGGCAGCAGCCCGATGGCCACCGTGGCGCCGGCCACCAGCGCCAGCGGCTTCACCCCCATGGCGAGCTGCCCCACCAGCGCCTTGTCGGCCGTGCCTTCGGTGTTGCCCTTGGTGACCACGATGCCGGCGGCCACCGACACCAGCAGCGCCGGGATCTGGCTGACGAGGCCATCGCCCACCGTCAGCACGGAATAGGTCGTGGTGGCCTCCGCGAAGGCCAGCCCCTGCCGCCCCACGCCGATGGCGATGCCGCCCAAGAGGTTGATGCCCGTGACGATCAGCCCCGCGATGGCGTCGCCGCGCACGAACTTCGCGGCACCGTCCATGGCGCCGTAGAAGCCGCTCTCGGCCTCCAGGTCCTTGCGGCGCTGCTTGGCCACCGTTTCGTCGATGATGCCGGCCGACAGGTCGGCGTCGATCGCCATCTGCTTGCCCGGCATGGCGTCGAGCGAGAAGCGCGCCGCGACCTCGGCGATGCGGCCCGAGCCCTTGGTGACCACCATGAAGTTCACGATCAACAGGATCGCGAAGACGATCATGCCGATCAGCACGTCGCCGCCCATCAGGAAGGTGCCGAAGGCCGACACCACCGCGCCCGCGGCCGTATGCCCCTCGTGCCCGTGCGTCAGGATGGATCGCGTGGTGGCGACGTTGAGCGCCAGGCGCAGCATGGTGGTCAGCAGCAGCAGCGTCGGAAAGGAGGTGAAGTCGAGCGGCCGCTGCAGGAACAGCGCCGTCATCAGCACCAGCACCGACAGCGTGATCGAGATCGCCAGCCCCAGGTCCAGCAGGATCGAGGGCAGCGGCACCATCATCACCGCGATCAGCGCCACCACCGCCAGCGCCAGGCCGACGTCGCTGCCGATGCGCAGCGACTTCAGCTTCCCCGCGATCCCCTCCATGGCTCAGTAGCGCCCTTCAGCCCAGGGCCGCGAACGGAACCTGCCCGGCCACCGCCGGCACCTCCGCCCCGGCCGCGCGGTACTCGTGCAGCTTGTTGCGCAGCGTGCGGATCGAGATGCCCAGGATCTCCGCCGCGCGGGTCCGGTTGCCCAGGCAATGGCCCAGCGTTTCCAGGATCAGCGCGCGCTCCACATCCTCCATCCGGCGCCCCACCAGCGCGGCGACGCCGGAGGCCGGTGCGGCCGGGGGCGCTGGCGGCGCGTAGGCGGTGAAGGGAGAGGCGGCGGCATAGGCGGCGAAGGGCGCGGCCACGGCGGCGGGAGCATGAGCGGAACTGCCGAAGAGATTGCCGGCAGGGAGGGCGCCGGGACTGCCGGCAGGACTGCCGATGGAGCCGCCGTGGGGATTGCCCCTGGGAGCACCCCCGTGAGCGCCCGTGGAGACACCGGTGGCGAGGCCGGGCCAGGCCGCGGCGAGCTCATCCTCCGCGCCCGGCGCGAAGCCTGGCGCCGGTGCGGCGGCACCGTGGGGGGCGGCGGTGGGCGCCACGGCTGGTGAGGGGAAATCCGCGCCGACCAGCGGCCGCATAGCGGACCCGGCGGCGGGCCCCGCCACGACGCCGTCCTGGCCGCGCGGCGCCTCCGGCGGGTCCAGCTCGATCGCCTCGGCCTCGATCCGGTCACCGCCGGCCAGCAGCACCGCGCGGTGCACGGCGTTCTCCAACTCGCGCACGTTGCCCGGCCAGGGGTGGCGCAGCAGCATCGCCTTGGCTTCCGCCGAGAAGGCGCGGCGCTCGAAGCCATTGGCCTCGGCGTAGCGCGCGGCGTAGTGCTCGGCGATCGGCAGGATATCGGCCGGGCGCTCGCGCAGCGGCGGGATGCGCAGCGCCACCACGCGCAGGCGGAACAAGAGGTCCTCGCGGAAGCGCCCCGCCCGCACCTCGGCGGCCAGGTCACGGTTGGTGGCGGCCAGGATGCGCACGTCCACCTTTACCGGCGCGGTGCCGCCCAGGCGGTCCACCTCGCGCTCCTGCAGGACGCGCAGGATCTTGGCCTGGAGGCGGATGTCCATCTCGCCGATCTCGTCGAGCAGCAGCGTGCCGCCCTCGGCCTGCTCGAACTTGCCGCGCCGTGCCGCCACCGCGCCGGAAAAGGCGCCCTTCTCGTGGCCAAACAGCTCGGACTCCAGCAGCGTCTCGGGCAGCGCCGCGCAGTTCAGCGCCACGAAGGGGCCGTTGGCCCGCCTGGAATGCGCGTGGATATGGCGCGCCAGGACTTCCTTGCCGGTGCCGCTCTCGCCCGTGATCAGCACGCTGGCCTCGGCGCGCGCCACCGTCTCCGCCCGTGCCAGGATCGCCGCCATGGCTGGGTCGCGGAACACCGGCGCGTTGCCGTCCTCCGCCACCGCCTGCAGCAGCGCCACGATCAGGTCCGGGTCGGAGGGGAGCGGCAGGAACTCCTTCGCCCCCGCCTGGATCGCGCGCACGGCCGCCGCCGCGTCGGTGGGCCGCCCGCAGGCGACCACGGGGCAGTGGATGCGCTCGTTTTCCAGCGACTGCACCAGCCAGGCCACATCGTGCAGAACATCACAAAGCACGAGGTCGCAGCCCTGTGCCCGCGCATGCGCGATTCCGGCCGAAATTCCACCGGCCTGTGCCAGCTTCGCGCCCCGTGCCTGGGCGATGCGCGCCGCCTGGCCGAGCTCCGCTTCCAGGCTGCCGATGATCAGGACGCGCGGCATCTCAGGCGCGGTCCGTCTTGACGATTTCCGTCATGGTCACGCCGAGGCGGTTGTCGTCCACCATCACCACCTCGCCGCGCGCGACCAGGCGGTTGTTGACGTAGATGTCCACCGCCTCGCCCAGCTTTCGGTCGAGCTCCACCACAGCGCCGCGGCCGAGCTTGAGCAGCTGGCTCACCTGCATGGTGGCGCGGCCGAGCACCGCGGTGACGTGAACGGGAATGTCGTACACGGCGTCCAGCCCCGCCACGGCACTGGGGGACACGGTCGCTCCACCGCTTCCACGCTCGGGCGTGTCGGAGGCCGTCAGGGGTTCGAACTGCGCGCTCATGCGGGCGCCTCCTCAGGGATCAGGTTGAGCGAGAGCAAGACCTCGCGGATGCTGGCGCGGCGGTCCTCGAGCAGCATGGCGATGCTGCCGCCGCGCCAGGCGATGCGGGCATCGCCGGGGGCGAGCGCCGGGTCGGCCTCCACCGGCAGCGGCCGCCCCTCCAGCCGAGCGCGGGCGTGTTCCAGGAGGTCGGGCGGCACGCGCAGCACCGCGTCGGGCGGTGCGTCCTCCAGCGGTCCCAGCGCCTGCAGCAGCCGCTCCAGCAGCGCCGGGGCCTGCGCGCCGATGCTGCTGGGGATCGCCGCGTCCACGAGGCGCAGCAGCAGCCCGCCCAGCGACCGGGCATGGGCGGTGGCCTCCTGCCGCAGCGCCTCGCGCGCTTCCTCGACCCGGTGCAGCGCGCCGAGCAGCGCCTCGTCGAGAACCGCTTCGCGCTCCCGTGCCGCGGCCTCGCGGCCCAGCCGCTCACCCTCGGCGCGTCCTTCGGCCAGCGCCGCGTCGCGCGCGATCTCCAGCAGCGCGTCGATCTCGCGCTGGGTGGGGCCGCTGGGAGGTGGCGGCGGGACGGGGGCCGTGGGCGCCTGCGGCAGGCCGAAATCCGGCAGATCCAGGGTGCGGCGCGGGGCGGCGCCCGCTGCGGCGGGACGCGCGAGGCGGTCGAGCGAAAGGGGCTGGAACGGCATCTCAGCCCACCATCGCGTCCTGGTTGTCGCCGAGCTGGATCTGTCCCTGCGCCGCCAAGTCCTTGGCCTGCGCGATGATGGCGGCCTGCGCCTCGTCCACGTCGCGCAGCCGCACGGGGCCGAGATTGGCGATGTCGTCGCGCAGCATCTTGGCCGCGCGTTCCGACAGGTTGCCGAAGAACAGCTTCTGCACCGCGTCCGTGGCACCCTTCAGCGACAGCGCCAGCTTGTCCTTTTCCACCGCGCGCAGCAGCACCTGCACCGAGGCGCTGTCGAGGCGCTGGAGATCCTCGAAGGTGAACATCAGCGAGCGGATGCGCTCGGCGCTTTCGCGGTTGCGCTCTTCCAGCGCCGACATGATTCGCCCCTCGGCCGAGCGGTCGAGGTTGTTGAAGATTTCCGCCATCAGCTCGTGCGCGTCGCGGCGCGAGGATCGGGCGAGGTTGCTCATGAACTCGGCCTTGAGCGTGCGCTCGACGCCTTCCAGCGCCTCCTTCTGCACGGTCTCCATGCGCAGCATCCGCATGACGACTTCCATGGCGAAGCCTTCGGGCAGCAGCGCCAGCACGCGGGCGGCGTGGTCGGCGCGGATCTTGCTCATCACCACGGCAACCGTCTGCGGGTACTCGTTCTTCAGGAAGTTCGCGAGCACCGCCTCGTTCACGTTGCCCAGCTTGTCCCACATGGTGCGGCCGGCGGGGCCGCGGATCTCCTCCATGATCTGCGCCACGCGGTCGCGGGGCAGGGTGCGCATCAGCATCCGCTCCGTGGTCTCGTAGGAACCGATGAGGTTGCCGGTGGAGCCGATGCTTTCGGCGAATTCGCGGCACACGTCCTCCACCGCCTCGGCGCGCACGGTGCCCAGCTGTGCCATGGCGATCGACACGTCGCGGATCTCGTCCTCCGCCATGCGGGCAAGCAGCGCGCCCGCGCGTTCCTCGCCCAGCGCCAGCATCAGCGCGGCCGCCTTCTGCGACCCGGTCATGCCACTCATTCGTCGTCATCCTCCGGCGTCAGCCAGCGACGCACGATGGTCAGGGCCTGGTCGGGGTGCTTCTGCACCAGCTCGGTGATGCGGGCGACCGAGGAGGATTTTATCTGCCCGTCGATCTTGGCCAGGTTCAGCATTTCCTCACCGTCCACGGGGGCAGGCAGGGCCGACATCTCGGGCACCCCGGGCAGGGCCGCGGTGGCCGCGCCGCCGGGCAGGGCGGCAGCACCAGCACCGGCACCCGCCAGCGCCGGGGCCGGCTGCAGCGAGGCGGTCAGGCTGCGCGCCACCGGCCGCGCCACCAGGATCACCGCCGCCAGTGCCACCAGCGCGTAGAGCAGGCTTTCCGCCAGGCGGCCCATCATCGTCGCGCTGATCGGCAGGCCGAAGGGGCCGGTGGCGGCCGGCGCAGCACCCGCATCCTCGGGCGCCGCGAAGCGCAGCGACACGACCTCCACCTTGTCGCCGCGCTTCTCGTCGAAGCCGACGGCGCTGCGCACCAGGGCGGTGAGGCGTGCCAGCTCCTCAGGGGTGCGCTCGCGGAACTTCGGCGGCCCTTCCGCCTGCGGCTCGTAGATGCCGTCCACCAGCACCGCCACCGACAGGCGCTTGAGCACCGGCCCTTCGCGCAGCGCCGAGCGCACCATCTTGCCGATCTCGTAGTTGGTGGTTTCTTCCGAGCGGTTTTCCTGCGACCGCTCGCCGCCCTCGGCCGCCGCATTGGCACCCGGCAGCTGGTTGGCCACCGACACGTTGTTCGCGGCCTCGTTGGTCTTGCTCTGGTTCTGCGTGTTCTGCTGCGAACGGGCGACCTGGTTGTCGGGGTCGTAGCGTTCCTCGGTGGTCTGCACGCGCTCGCTGTCCAGCTCCACCGTGGCCTCGGCGCGCACCCGGCCGGTGCCCAGCGTGCGCTCCAGCAGCTCCTCGACGCTGCGCGACAGGCGGAGCTCCTGTGCGTGGCGCAGCTCGTCCTGGGTGGCGGCCGCGGCGGGACCGGTGAGCGCCTGGCCGCCGCGCGCCAGCAGCTCGCCCCGGCTATCGATGATCGAGATGGCGGAAGGCTTGAGGCCCGGCACCGCCGTGGCCACCAGGTTCAGCACCGCCTGCACGCCCTCGCGGTCGAGGCGCTGCACGCCCGCCATGGTCAGCACCACGCTGGCCTGGGATTCCTCGGTCTGGCGCGAAAAGGGCTGGCGCTGCGGCAGCACTAGGTGGACGCGGGCGTTGCGCACGCCCGACAGGCCGCGGATGGTGCGGGCGAGCTCACCTTCCAGAGCGCGGACGCGGTTGATGTCCTGCTGGAAGGGCGTGGTGGTCAGGCTTTCGCCCCGGTCGAAGATCTCCCATCCCACGCTGCCGCCCGAGGGCAGGCCTTCGCGCGCCAGGCCCAGGCGCAGCTTGGGCACCATGTCCTCGGGCACCAGGATGGAGCTGCCGCCGGCGCTGAGCTGGTAGCTCACCCGCTGGCGGTCCAGCGACTGCACCACGGCGCCGGCGTCGCGCGGGTCGAGATCGGCATAAAGCAGCGCCATGGGCGGCGTGCCGGCGCGCAGCGCCAGGAAGGCCATGCCCCCCAGCAGCAGCAGCGCCACCCCGGCCAGCGCGCCCAGGCGCAGCGGACCGAGCGCGCGAAGCTGCGCCACCAGCGGCGCTAGCACGCGCCGGTCCCCCGCTCTCGCAACGCTTTCGCCGCCATGGGCGCCGCCTCCGCCCGGCCAGGGGGCCGGTGCGGCAAGTTTTGCCGGGTGGCGGTTAACGCCGGCTTACCGCGGCGGCACTCAGTTGGTGCTGTTGACCGACACCACGTCGGCGAAGTCGTAGCTGGTGCTGCCGGACTTCAGGTTCAGCGTGGTGCCGTCGCGCTCGAGCCCGGTGGCCTTGGCCAGCACGCTGTAGTCCACCGTGGCAGCCTGCCCGCTGGCATCGGTGCCGCTCACCGACACGGTGTAGGTGCCGTCGGACTGCTGCACGCCGCTGCTGTTCTTGCCGTTCCAGCTCCAGGTCTGGCTGCTGCTGCCCAAGGCCACGTCCTCCTCGTACAGGGTGCGGCCGACGCTGTTGGACACGGTGACGTGGGCGTTCTGCGCCTGTCCGGCCGCCGGCAGCTTGATCTGCGCCGCGCCGTTCTGCAGCGACAGCTGGTCGCTGCTGATCTCCACCGTCTGCCCCAGCATCGGCGCGGCCGAGGTCAGCTGCGAGGTCTGCTGCAGCGAGATCAGCGTTTCCAGGTTCTTGTTCATCGAGACCTGCTGCTCGACCGAAGAGAACTGCACCAGCTGCTGCGTCATCTGGTTGGTGTCCATCGGGTCGTCGGGCGACTGGTTCTTCAGCTGCGTCGTCAGCAGCGTCAGGAAGGTGTCGTAGGAGCTGGTCAGGCTGCTCTGCGACGCTGCCGCGTTCGAGACCTGCGTGGCGGTGGAGGCGCTGGTGGAGGAGGAAACGGTGCTCATGCCGGTGGCCTTTCAGATGGCGATGTCGAGGAGGGAGCGCAGGCTGCGCAGCGGTGCGTCGGTGTTGGCGGCGGCGGGGGTCGCGCCGCGGTCGGAAGCGCCGCGCCAGGGCGGGCTCTGACGCCCCGTCCCGCCGCCCTCGCCCGCGGCCCCGCCACCGCCGCCCGACAGGCTGAAATCCATGCTCAACCCCCCCTCGGGCACGACGCCCGCCGCCGACAGGGCGCGGTTGAGCTCGCCGCTGTCGCGCTGCAGCAGCGCCAGGGTTTCCGGGCGTTCCGCAGCCAGGTGCAGGCTGGCCTGCTCGCCCTCCCGGTGGATCGTGATGTGCACCCGGCCGAGTTCCGCCGGCTCCAGCACCACCTCCACCCCGGATCCGCCGCTGGCGCCGAAGGACAGGCCGATCGCCACGCCGGAGACCTGGGCGGCGGCGCTAGGCGGCGGCGCCGTCCGGACCGGGGCGGCCTGAGCCTCCAACGGGGCGGCGGCCGCGAAACCGGGCGTGGCGGCGGGCACGGCGAATGGCAGCGTCGCGGGCGCCATACCAGTGGAGGTCGCGGAGGCGGGCAGGGCGGCAGCGGCAGGTGCTTCCGCCGCCGCGTGACTCGCGGGAACGGTGGCCCGAAGCTCCGGCGTGGCGGCCGCGACGGCCTGATCGCCTGACCGCGCGGGGGAGGCGAACGGTTCCCCCGGGGCCTGCGCCGCGCTTGCCTCGGGCGCTGCCTCGCCGTCCTCCGCCGCGCCGTCGCCTGCCGCGGCCTGCGCGGCCGTCACGGGCGCCATGACGGCCTCGGCTCCCTCCACCACCGAGCCGGCCGCCTTGCCTGGCGCGGCGCCGGTGCCGGCCGTGGCGGCGCCCTCCGCCTTGCCGTCGCGCCCACCGGCGGCCACGGCAGCCGCCCCGCGCCCCGACAGCGCCTGCCGCGCCGCGGCGGGCGCGGCGGTGGAGGGTGCTTCCCCTGCGACGCCCGCCGCCGTGCCCGTCCGCGCGGCCGCTGGTGCACCCGCCGGCACGGCCACGAGCGGGACCGGCGCGGGCATGTCCGTGGCCGGCCCCACCGGCCCCTCCGCCGTCGGCGAGGATGCCTGATCCACGGCGGCCGCCTGTTCCGACCCGTCCTCCTCCCCGTCGCCGACCGTCGCGGGGCCGCCCTTGGCCGCGGGAAGCGCGGGCGCGGTGCCCGCGGCCGCGTCCGGCGTCAGCGCCGCCGCGTCCGGCGGCACGGTCGCCGCGGGGGGCTGAAACTCCTCCTGCCCGGCGATCTCGGGTGCCAGCGCCACGCTGCCGGCATCCGGCCCGGGCGCGGGCTCCGCCGCCGTTCCGGACCGGGCCAGCGCGGTGGGGGCGGGTGCTTCGGCACCGCCGGCGACGTCACCCTGCCGCTGCGCCGTGGCGAGCAGGTTCGCGAAGGACGTCGCCCGCCCGCCGGTTGATCCAGGCGTCGATCCCGCCGCCGCGGCCGGGGTGGCGGCGGGCGGTGTCCTGGCGGTGGCTGCGGCGGCAATGGGGTCTGGCACGCGGGCGGTCCTCGTTGTCGCCCCACCCTCCGCAAGCGGCCTGCCACGGTTTTCCGGCCCCGGACCGGCAGCTTCTTCCGCCGCGGCGGCAGGCAGGGGCCGCCCGGCCGGCAAGAACTGCCCCCTCAACCCCCGTTGCGCGGCACCGGCGCGGGGATCGTCGCTGGCACGGCGGTTGCGGAGCAGGCCCGCAGCATCACCGCCCGTGCAAGGGAGCATTCACCGTGTCGCTTTATGGTTCCATGTTCACCGCGATCAGCGGCCTGGCCGCGCAATCCTCGGCGCTGAGCAACGTCGCCAACAACGTCGCCAACAGCCAGACCACCGGCTACAAGCGGGTGGACACCAACTTCAACGACTACGTCACCAACTCGTCCTACGGCGCGGCGCAGCAGGTGACGGGGCAGTCCGGCACGGTGCTGGCGCGCAGCGACTACACCAACACGGTGCAGGGGCCGGTGACCGCGTCCGACAACCCGCTGTCGATGGCGATCTCGGGCCAGGGCTTCTTCGCCGTGTCGCAGCAGAACGGCACCACCGCCGACGGCGCCGCCACCTTCGACGATCGCTCCTTCTACACGCGCGCCGGCGACTTCAGCAAAAACAAGGAAGGCTACCTGGTGAACAGCGAGGGCTACACCCTCAACGGCTGGAGCATCGACAGCACCACCGGCGCGGTCAACCAGACCACGCTGTCGCCGATCAAGATCGACCAGAGCATCTTCGACCCGGTGCCCTCGAGCAACATCAACCTCGGCGCCAACCTGCCGGCCGACGTGGATGTCGGCACCTCCGTCAGCTCGCAGGCGCAGGTCTACGACAGCCTGGGCTCGGTCCACACGGTGCAGATGACCTATACCAAGCTGGCACAGAACAGCTGGCAGCTCGATATGAGCGCCCCGGGCGCCACCCCCGCCACGCTGGGCAGCATACAGCTCAACTACGCGACCAGCCCGGCCGGCACGCTGGCCTCCTTCTCCAACGCCACCGGCGCGCTGACCGGCACGGCCGGCGCCGCCGGCACCGACGCCTCCGTGTCGATGAACGTCGACTACGGCCAGGGCGCGCAGCCGCTCAAGCTTGACCTCGGCACCTTCGGCCAGTCCGACGGTCTGACGCAGTTCTCGGGCACGGAATATTCGGTGCGCGACATCAGCTCCGACGGCATGTCGGCCGGCTCCTTTTCCTCGGTCTCGATCAGCGACCAGGGCGACGTGACGCTGAACTACGACAACGGCCAGTCCCGCGCGATCGCGCGCGTGCCGGTGGTGACCTTTTCCGACCCCGACCAACTGCAGGCGGTGGACGGCCAGGCCTACCTGCGCACGCCGGCCAGCGGCGAGGCGCGCGCCTCGAGCGCCAGCAGCAACGGCGCGGGCAGCCTCGTCACCAGCGCGGTGGAAGGCTCCAACGTCGACACCGCCTCGGAATTCTCCAAGCTGATCCTGGCGCAGCGTGCCTATACCTCGAACACCAAGATCATCACTTCGGCCGACGAGATGCTGCAGGACACGATCAGCATGGTCCGCTGAACGGCGTTCTTAGCGAAGGCTTAACGGGCATGCCGCAGGGTAGGGCCGCTTCGTACGGAGGTGTTCCGCCCGACATGCGCCCGGTCGAAGGCTTCGCCACCCGAACCCGCCTTCCTCGAAACTCCCCTTCTCGAAGCCCCGGGGGCGCAGGGATAGCATGAGCCTGAACACCGCGCTGTCGATCGCGCAGAGCGGCCTGGCGCTGGTGCAGCGCCAGATCGCCCAGTCGGCCGACAACATCGCCAATTCCGGCACCGCGGGCTACACGGCCAAGACGGTGGCGGGCAGCACGCTGACCGCGGGCGGCCAGTCCACCGGCGTGCGCAGCCTCCAGGCGCAGCGCAGCATCGACACCGCCGTGGCGGCGGATCTGAACTCGGCGCGTTCCTCGCAGGCCGCGGCCGAGGCGCGCGCCACGATCCTGCAGGGTATCGACCAGGTGGAGGGCGACCCGGAGGACGGGCAGTCGGTGGGCGACCTCACCGCCGACCTGCGCACGGCCTTCGTGACGCTGCGGGAATCCCCCTCCGAGCAGATCCTGCAGCAGAAGGTGGTGGACGCCGCCTCGACGCTGGCCGACCGCTACAACGAGGTGTCGGACGCCATCACCGAGGCGCGGCAGTCGGCGCATGACGGCATGGTGGACGACGTGGCCACGCTCAACAGCGGGCTGCGGCAGGTCGCCACGCTGAACGCCCAGATCGTCTCGCTCAAGGCGCAGGGGCTCAGCACCGCCACGCTGGAGGATCAGCGCGACACCGCGGTCGCCGGCATCGCCGAGGTTCTCGAGGTCAAGGCGATCCCGCAGGACTCCGGCGCCATCTCGCTGATCGCCAAGGGCGGGCTGAACCTGCCGCTGAGCCCCGACAGCGACGCCTTCCAACTCAGCAACGCCGCGATCGGCGTCGAATCCTATCACGGCACCAATGCCGCGGGCGTCACCGGCTCCATCCCCGGCGTGATGCTGGCTGGCGTGGACGTGACGTCACAGCTGGGCGGCGGGCGCCTCGCGGCCTATGCCGACCTGCGCGACAACGTGTTGCCGCTGCAGCAGGCGGAGCTGGACGTTTCCGCCGCCAACCTCGCCACGCGCCTCGACGCACAGGGGCTGACGCTGTTCACCGGCAGCGACGGCACCGTACCCGACGCGGCCGGCGCCTACAGCGACAGCACGAGCGGCGTGATGGGCTTTGCCAGCGCCATGCGCGTGAACAGCGCCGTGCTGGCCGACAGCACCGCGGTGCGCGACGGCACGCACGACGTGGCCGGCAGCGTCGGCGGCGCCAGCAGCTTCACCAGCAACCCCGATGGCGGGCCGGACGGCTTCACCACGCTGATCGACCGGGCGCTGGACTACAGCTTCGGCACCAAGGTGGCCGAGGGCGTGACGCAGCCGGGCTTCGCCACCACCGGCCTCGGGCCCGACGGTACGCTGACATCGAGCCTCGGCACCGCCCAGACGGTGGAGGACTACGCCGCCCGCCTGGTCGCGCGCCACACCGGCGAGAGCAGCGCGGCCACCACCGCCGCCACCAATGCCGGGGCGCTGGTCTCAGGACTGGAGGAACGCTTCAGCGCCCGCTCCAGCGTGGACGTGGACGCGGAGCTCGCCTCGATGGTCAGCCTTCAGAACACCTACGCCGCCAATGCCAGGGTGATGAGCACGGTGCAATCGATGTACGATGCCCTCTTCGCGGTGAACACCTGATGAGCACCGTGGCACTCAACAGCGGCAGCGCCATGCTGCGCGTCCTGGCCCAGTCGGCCGAGCTCAAGTCCCGGCTGGGCGACCTGACGGCGCAGTCGGGCTCGGGCCGCCTCGCCACCACCTACGGCGGCGAATCCGCCGAGGCCCGGCAGGCGATCAGCCTGCGCGGCGAGATCGCGCGACGCACCGCCACCGGCGACAGCATCGGCCAGGCGGTGGGCCGCGCCGACGCGGCGCAGACCGTGCTGTCCCGGCTGAGCGACATCGCCAGCAGCTTCGCCGCGAAGACCGGAACGCTGCTCAACGCCGATGACGACGCGCTGGCCACCGCCGCTTCGGATGCGCGCGACGCGCTGACCGAGATCGGCAGCCTGCTCAACAGCAACTACCAGGGCAGCTACCTGTTCAGCGGCTCCGACACCGGCAACGAGGCGGTTCCGAACGGCGACCTCACCGCCAGCGGCATGTCCTCCGCGATCCAGTCCGCGATGGCGGCGCTGGCGAGCAACGGTGCCGCCGCGACGCTCAGCGCCACGGCCGCGGCCAGCACCGACACCGCGAACTCGCCTTTCTCCTCCTTCCTGAACGGCGACGGCGCCACGGAGGCCCGCCCCACCACGCTGCTGGACGACGGCACGCGGGTCGGCACCGGCGTCTGGGCCAACCGCAACGCCACCGCGGCATCGACCGGCAGCGACAGCGTGGGTTCCTGGTCGCTCGACCTGATCCGCGGGCTGATGACGCTGGCCGCCCTGCCGGCAGCCAGCGACGCCGGCGCGTCCACCGCCGACAAGCAGGCCGTGCTGGCGAGCGTGCGGGGCGGCTTCACCTCGGCGGTCAATGCGTTGGCGGTGGATGCGGGCACGCTGGGCCAGACGCAGGCGCGGCTCGAAACCGCGCAGGACCGGCACGAGAGCGTCAACACCGCACTCAGCGGCCAGCTGTCCGACATCGAGACCGTGGACATGGCCACGACACTCACCGCGCTGAAGGACACGCAGACGCGGCTCGAAGCCTCCTACCAGTCGATCTCGATCCTGTCCGGGCTGACGCTGGTGGACTTCCTGCGCTGAGGCCCGGCGAAAAGAGGTGGCGGCGAATCGCTGCGCCCTTCAGCAGGCATTAACCGTTGCCGGGATACAACGGCATCGAACCGCAAAAGGCGGAACCAGAACCGGGCCAATCGGGCCCGAACTCGTGAAAGGGGCACCTCATGGCCCTCTCGGTGAACACCAACAACGGCGCGATGATCGCGCTGGCCTCGCTGAACAAGACCAATGCCGACCTGGAGGCGACGCAAAAGCGTATCTCCACCGGCTACAAGGTGGCCGATGCCAAGGACGACGGCGCCGCCTTCGCCGTTGCCCAGAAGGTCCGCTCGCAGCAGGCGGGCCTCGAGACTGCCAACAGCCAGCTGACCAACACCACCGGCCTGCTGACCACGACGACCTCGGCGCTCTCCTCGCTGTCGAGCAACATGAAGGACATCCGTACGGTTCTCACGAACCTGTCCAACAGCAACCTCGATGACGAGACGCGCAAGCAGTACACGGCGCAGTTCAACAGCCTCGTCAACCAGATGAACAGCAAGATCGAGGACTCGTCCTACAACGGCAAGTCCTTGATCAGCTCCGGCTCCACCGCATCCACCGCGGCGGACGATGTTCAGCTGCTGCGCAACGAAAACGCGGACACCTTCAAGATCAAGGGCACCGCGGGCTCGGACCTGAGCTTCGACACCAAGGTTGGCTACACCGACGCCGTCGCCACCGCCACCTCGGGCAGCGCAACCACGGTGGGTGTTCCCGCCAGCGGCGGCACGGCCGCGACGCCGCCGGTCTACGGCACCCCGCCGGAAGCCGCGACGCCGGCCGGTGACAAGGAGTTCTCGGTCGACAGCATCTCCGCCGATCAGGCGACGGCGCTGCTGACCGGCAAGGACTCCGGCACGGCGATGTACGACGCCAGCGGCAATCTGGGCCTGGGCAGCGCCGCGAATACGGCGGGCACCCCGGCCGCGGGCACGCTCGCGCTGGTGAAGAGCTTCAGCACGATCGAGTCCAACATCAACTCCGCGTCCAACCAGTACGGTAACGACAGCACCAAGGTGTCGAACCAGATCACCTACAACCAGTCCAAGCTCGACGCGATGGACACCGGTCTGGGTGCGCTGGTCGATGCCGACCTGGCCAAGGAGAGCGCCGAACTCAGCGCCCTTCAGGTCCGCCAGCAGCTGGGAACGCAGGCCCTGGGCCTCGCCAACTCCTCGCCGCAGACGATCCTGAGCCTCTTCCGCTGAGGCTTCGGGGTGACGGTGTACCGGGCAGGCACCGTCACCCCGACCCATCCCCGACGCGCTAGCCCCAGAGGAACGCGAAGATCGTGTCCACGCTGGTTCTCGAGATGCGCCAAGGTGACCTGATGGTGGTCAACGGCGCACCCATCCGCTTTCGCAACCGCACCCGTGTCGAGCTGACCGCCAAGGCCCGCTTCCTGTTCGGCAAGCAGATCCTGGCGCCCGACATGGCCAATACGCCGGCGCGCCGCATCTACTTCGCCCTGCAGACCGCCTATATTGGCGAGGAAGACGAGCGCGAGCGCGGCCTGATCCTGGCACGCGAGCTGATCGCCGAGTTCCAGGAGGCCACAACCTCCGCCATGGCGCGCGAGATGCTGACCCGTGCGCTGAGCGCCGCCGAGATGGACGAGTGCTACACTGCGCTTAAGCTCGCCCGCCGCGTGATGCGGCACGAGGA
Source organism: Roseomonas elaeocarpi (assembly GCF_042433915.1). Lineage (NCBI taxonomy): Bacteria > Pseudomonadati > Pseudomonadota > Alphaproteobacteria > Acetobacterales > Roseomonadaceae > Roseomonas > Roseomonas elaeocarpi. The sequence continues at coordinate 159,233 of NZ_JBHLUN010000007.1, forward strand.
AGTGGTGCTGGGTATCCCACCGGTGCCACGCCCCACCGCCGAGGAGGCCCCGGCGTGAACGCCGCCCTGCACGCCTACGGCCGGGCACGCGCCGCGGCCAGCCCGCGCTCGCTGGAAGCCGACATCTTCCTGCGCGTGAACGGCGCGCTGCGCGGCGCGGCGGACGAGGTGCTGCGCGCGCGCGCCCTGGCCGACAACCGGCGCCTGTGGTGCGCGGTGGACCAGGCGCTGCGCGACCCCGCCAACGCCCTGCCGCTGCCGCTACGCGCGCAGATCCTTTCGCTCGGCCGCGCGGTGCTGCGCGAGCTTGACGCGCCGGAGCCGGACGGGGAGTTCCTGATCCGGATGAACGAGAACCTCGCCGCCGGCCTGGCAGGGGGCTGAGATGATCGGTGCCGCCGCGGCCCTGGTGATCCTGACCGGCAGCAGTGCCAAGACCAACACCGCGACCACCGACCCCTCCACCGCCATCGCGGCGCTGCGCGCAGCCACGGCGGACGGCGCGGAAACCAAGGGCGTCGCGCAGCAGGATAAGGACGCTGCCCTCCAGCAGAAGCTGCAGCGATTCCAGCAGGGCATCTCCCAGGCCAAGACCCTGGAAGCGGCGCTGAAGGACCCGCGCGTGCTGGACGTGCTGATGCCGGCGCTGGGCCTGGATGGGCAGCAGAGCTATCCCGGCAAGGTGTACCGCCTGCTCACCGCCGACCCGTCGGACGAGAAATCCGCCGTCAGCAAGCTGGCCGACAGCACCTGGACGGCCGCCAACAAGACTCTGAACCTGTCGTCCGGCGGGCTGGCGGCGCTGAAGTCCGCGGCGACGCTGACCGACATCACCGACAACTACAAATCCTTCTCCTGGCGCAGCAGCCTGGACAACAAGGCGCTCGGCGTGTCGGACGCGCTGTACCTGAAGGAACAGGCCTCCACCGTCACCGATGTTTACAGCATCCTCGGCAACTCGGTGCTGCGGCGCGTGGTGACCGGGGCGCTGGACATCCCCGACGAGATCGCGATCCAGCCGGTGGCGACGCAGGCCAAGGCCATCTCCTCCAAGCTCGACATCTCGAAGCTGTCCGACAGCAACTACGTCAACAAGCTGCTGGAACGCTACGTCGCCAACCGCGCCTCGGAGAACACCACCTCCACCGCCGGCACCAGCAGCCTGCTGTCGCTCTTCAGCTGAGGGCGGCGGCTGGCGCGGCGCCGGGCGCGGCGTCGGGCCGGGCGGCGGGCTGCGGCGCGGTGCCGGGCTCGGCGGCCCCGGTGCGCGCGGCCCAGCGATAGGCCTGAAGCTCCTTGGCGCTGGGCAGCGAGGACTGGACCTTGCCGTCGCTGTCGCGGAACTCCATCACCAGCCGGTCAATCTCGGGGTCGAAGGTGATCTTCGGATTGGGCGAGAGCGGGGTGGCGGAGGGCGTGGCCGCCGCGGCCGTGGCCGGCTGCGCGGCGGGGGCCGTCAGGCTGCCGGCCGGTGCGACGGCGCTGCCCGCCGAAAGCCTGAGGGCGTCGAGCATGGTCATGGACCTCCATGCCCATTGGCTCAGTTCGGGGTTGAGAAACCCTTAACGACCGGGCGTTGAGGCCGCCGCCTTCAGGCCGGGCGCCATCCCAGCCGGCGCGACAGCCAGTCGCGCCAGCACAGCACCGAGGGGGGCGCCGGCGCCAGCGAGGCCAGGGTGGCGGCGGCCTCGGCACCAACGAGGGGCTCGCCTTCGCCGGCCACCGGCTCGGCCTGCGCCGCTTCCCGCCAGCGGGTCGCTGCCTGGCGCCAGGCGGCCACGGTGTCGGCGGGGGTCAGGGCGGGCAGCATCAGCGCCGCCTGCAACTGCGCCGAACCCAGTGCGGCGGCGGCGGCCTCGCGCACCGGCTCCGTCAGCGACGGGAGAGCCGCCGGCCCCGCCGGGCCACCGTACCAGGGCGTCGCCCCCAGGCTGGCGGCCCTGGCCAGCACGTCGCGGCCGGTGAGCAGCACCGCATCCAGCGCGCGCGCGGCGAAGCCTGCTTCCGCGGTGACGTTCACGCCCCCCGCCGGCAGCGCGACCGGGGTGACCGACTGGCCCAGCGATTCGAGCAGCAGGATGGCGCCGCCCTCGGCGGAGTCCGGGCTGGGCAGGGCAAAGCGGAGGGGCGGGCGGTTCTGCCCCACCGGGACCGGCCCGCGCCCGGCGATCAGCACCGGCTGCCAGGACAGGCAGAGCGGCGTCCAGCCGCCGAGGGTGTAGTTCGCGCGCTCGGAGCCCGACAGGGCGGCCATCGGCACGCTGCCCGGCATCACCAGCAGCAGCCGCCCGTCGCCCGCCGCGGTGGTGGCGAAGCGGTTGGCCGCGGTAACCCCGTCCGCCCCGCCCACGACGTTCAGCCGCGGCGCCGGGCCGCGGGTGCCGCGCTGCGCGAAGCGCTCGGCCCAGCGCGACGCGCCGCCGCCATCGGGGCCCGGCACCAGGAAGGTGGCACCGCCGAGGGTGGTCGCGGGAACAGCGCCGGGGACCGTCCCGGCGCCGGCTTCGGGGAGGGCTGCGGGGCTGGCACCCAGCGCCGTGCCGGGCGCGGCGCCCAGCAGCAGCCCGGCCGGGAGCCTCAGCGCGGCCCGCCGTCCGAGCAAGGACCGGGGCACGGGCCCGCCTGCGCTCCTTCCGGCCACGTGTCCTCCAGCCTTCGCCGCCATGGTTCTTGTCCGGTCGGCTCCCTCAGCTGTCGTAGCTCACGAGAACTTCACAGGGCACGTCAAGTCTTTCGCGCCCCTTGAGGAAGGTGAGCTCGATCAGCGCCGCGGCGGCCGGCACCTCGGCGCCCGCCTTGCGCAGCAGCTCGATGCCCGCCGCCATGGTGCCGCCGGTGGCCAGCAGGTCATCGAGGATCACCACCCGCTCGCCCGGGCGCACCGCGTCGGCCTGGATCTCGATGCGGTCGGTGCCGTATTCCAGCGCGTAGTCGAGGCCGATCGTGGCGCCGGGCAGCTTGCCGCGCTTGCGCAGCATCACGAAGCCCAGGCCCAGCTGCAGCGCCAGCGGCGCCGCCAGCAGGAAGCCGCGGCTCTCGATCCCGGCCAGCATCGTGGGCGCGTGGGGGCGGATGGCCTCGGCCATGCGGGCCACCGCCTCGTGCCAAGCGGGGCCGTGCCGCAGCAGGGTGGAGATGTCGTAGAAGAGGATCCCGGGCTTCGGAAAGTCGGGAACGCCGCGGATGTGCTGGCGCAGGTCCAGCGCCGTCGCCTCGTCGCGCGCTGGGGCAGGGTGATCCATGGGCGGGCCGTCCTGTCGGGAAAAGGGCGGCGGAGCGCCCGGAATGGCGGAGCGCGGTTGCTAGACCGGATCGGGCGCGGCGTCACGTCCGGCACGGCCCGGACCCGCCCGGGCGCAGGCCAGCCCGAAGCCAGCAGAGGCGGGAGCAGCACAGCCCGAAGCCAGGACAGTCCGAACCTCGGCCTACGCCAGGCTCAGGCCAAGCCGGGCCCAGGCAAAGCCAGGCACAGGCCAGCCCAGGCTCAGGCCGCCCAGGCTCAAGCAGCTCAGGCTCAAGCAGCCCTGGATCCAGGCTTGCCCAGCACCTCCGGCCCAGTTCGTGGGATCGGGTGACGACCGGTTCCCACGAATCCCCGACACCCCCGCCGTTCCCCGTGGCCATCCTGCGGGGTTGAGACCGCCCGGCGCTTCGGGCATTGCACCGGCATGAGACCGCGCGTCGCCTTTGCCACCGTCATCGGGCTGCTGGGACTGGCCGTGTACGTCGCGGCGGTGGTGACGCTGGGCGACCACCTGGTGAACCGGCACTGGGCGCTCCAGGCGATCTACTACCTCGTGACCGGGATCGCCTGGGCCTTTCCGGTGGCCTCGCTGATGCGTTGGGCCGCCCGCTAGGCGGCGCCGGGAGCAGCGGCAGGGCGCCGGCAGCCCCCGGCGCGTCCTGCCCGCGCCCGCCGGCCCGGCCGGCGAGGCGGCTCGTCAGAAGGTGTAGCTGGCGAAGACCATGGCCCGGGCCTCGCAGATCTTCTGCCCGCCGCCGCAGCTCGATTTGCCGATGTTGGTGTCGAAGTAGCCCACGGTCAGCAGCACGCCGTAGAAGGGGCGCGACAACGTCACCGACCAGTTGTTGAAGTCCGGCAGGCCGAAGTTGCTGTTGCGGTCGATCCACTGCCGCCCGAAGCGCCCGGCCAGCGTCGCGTCGTAGGGCAGCTTCGCTTCCAGCCCGCCCTCGAGGTAGTAGCCGTTCTTCGAGTTCAGCTGGAAATCCGGCGAGTAGTAGAACGAGGCCAGCGCCTTGATCGGCTCCAGCTCGTAGGCGAGCTTGGCCGCCAGCTCGACGTAGTTCAGCCCGAGGCCGCCGCCGGTGCTCTTGTTGTAGCCCGGGTAGGTGTACCAGACGGCGCCCGTGTCCACCGACAACCCGCCGAAGGTCGTGCGCCAGCCGCCCAGCAGGTCGAGCTCCTGCCGCGCGTCCAGCCCCCGGAACGCCACGTTGGAGGCGAAGGCGCCGACGTAGAAGCCGCTGTCGTGCTGCACGTCCACGGTGCCCTGGATCGCCGGGCGGTCGCGCGTCTGGCTGACGCCGCGGAACAGGTAGTCGCTCGACAGCGTCGGGGTGAGGTTGATGGTCAGGCCGGGGTCTTCCAGCTTGATCTGGGCTTCTGCCTTTCCGGCAACGATGCTGCTCAACACAAGGGCGAACCCTGCCAGCAGCATGGTCAGTTCTTTGCGCATTCAGTTCGTTTCCCTGGGCGCACGACAGTGCGCCGCAGCAAACCTTCAGCAAGCAGCGTGCAGCCCTGGACTGGCCGGGGAGGCGCCGCGCGAAGTCCCTAACCTATGTTGCGGAATAGCCACAGCTGGCGCGTTCCCGCCGCGTGGCGGCGCGCGCAAGAAAAAAGCCCCAGGTTTCCCGTGGGGCTTGCTTCGCTTGAATGGTCGGAGCGAGAGGATTCGAACCTCCGGCCCCTGCGTCCCGAACACAGTGCTCTACCAGGCTGAGCTACGCTCCGACACAGCCGCAGTTCCCTGCGGTGGCGGCCTCATAGCGCCCTCCTGCCGTGCCGGCAAGGGCACCTGCGCAAACTCCGTGGCAACTTGCGCGCTGTCCGTGTCGCCGCGCTAAGCTCCAGGCGGCATCCACGGGGAAGCGAGTGCATGAGAACACGATGGTTGGCGACCGCGGCGGCGCTGGCACTGCTGGTGGGCCTGGGTGATGCCCTGGCCCAGGCAAGCGGCGGCGCTCCCGCCCCCGGCGACGCGATCGCCGCGCGCAAGACCGCGATGAAGACGATGCAGGGTGACATCGAGGCCATCAAGAAGATCCTCGACGCCGGCGGCAGCCCGTCCGAGGCGGCACCGCGAGCGGCCGAGATCCACCAGCAGCTCACCAACGTGCCCGCGCTCTTCCCGGCCGGTTCGGAACAGGGCGACACCAAGGCGCTGCCCGCGGTCTGGAGCGACCGCGCCGGCTTCGAGCGGGCCTCCGCCAATGCCCTGGCGGCGTCGGAGAAGCTCCAGGCCACCCTGGCCTCCGGCGATGCCGGCGCCAGCGCCACCGCCTTCCGGGAAATGGGCGCGGCCTGCGGCGGCTGCCACCGCAACTATCGCGGCCGCTGAGCCGGCCGGGCGTGGGCGCTCCGTGACGCGGGGCGCCCACGCTGCCGGCCGGACATCGCCCGGCCGAACACTGCTCAGCTGAACACCGCCCAACTGAACATCACCCTGCCGGGCACCGGGCGCGTCACCCCAGCCGGCTGACCCACCACACCAGCAGCGCCGCGCAAGCCAGCAGCGCGGCACCCAGCGCCGGGTGGCCGAGCCGGGGTGCCCGGGCCGCGAATCCGGCCGGCAGCCGCTTCACCCCGGTGACCATCGGCCGCACCAGATCCTGCCCCTTCAGCACGGCGTAGAGCACCACCACCAGCACGTGCAGCGCCGCCGCCCCCGCGATCACCCAGAACACCGTCCGGTGTATCGAATCCGCGAGATCGCTCGCATCCCCGCTGACGTGCGGCGCCAGCGGCCCGTGCGTCGTCACCTGGTCGTCCGACATCAGCCCGGTCACGGTCTGCACGATCAGCAGCCCCAACAGCACCAGCACCATCCAGCCGCCGGCGGCGTTGTGCCCGAGCTCCGTATCGGCTTCCCGCCGCGTCATGTGCCGCAGGTGCCCCAGCGCCTCGAGCGGCGAGCGCAGGAAGCGCGTGAAGCGCGCGGTGTCGGAGCCGACGAAGCCCCACACCACCCGGAAGATCACCAGCGTCAGGATGGTGAAGCCCGACAGCAGGTGCCAGTCCATGCGGTAGCTCCAGGCCGTCCACCAGGAAAACGGCACCAGCACCGCGATGGCCCAGTGCACGAGCCGGATCCATCCGTCCCAGACCCGCACGGGCACCTTCGCCTCCCGGCCGCCGGTCGCGGGGGAGGGACCCCCACCGGGGCTGCCCCTGTCAGCGTTATCCGTGTCAGCGGTGCCCCTTGCAGTGGCACTCCTGTCAGCGGCACCGGTACCCGGGCCGCCCGTGTCGGCGGCGCCCGTTCCCGGGTGTCCTGAGGCCTGGCTGCCCGGCGCCAGGCTGTCCGGGATCTGGGCGCTGGTGGTGCTGGATCGCGACATCGGCCGGTGGTTCCCCATGCCTCGGCGTGGCGGACGACGCGCCCGACGCCGCGCGCAATCTGCCGGGCGCCGGGCCCCGGGGGCAAGCGGCACGACGGGCCGGCGAGGGACCCCGGCCGCCGGCCGGCGGGGCGGACCTTGCGTGGCCGAAATGTGGACTTGCCGCCGGGGGCGGACGGGCTCTAGTGACGCGTCGCATGAACACTGCGACCCGCGCGTCCGTCCTGCTCGTGCCGCTCGTGCTGGCGGCGGGCGCGGCGTGGCTGCTGCGCGGCCCCGGCACCCCGTCGCAGGCCCCGGTGCCCGGCCTGCCGGGCACGACCGCGCCGGGGATGCCCCCGGCCGGCACGGCGCTGCCGGGATCGGCCTCGCCCGGTGCCGATACCGCCCGGGGCAACGCAACCGCCGGCGCCGCGCAGCCCGCCGCCGCCCGTGCCCCGCGCCTGCCGAGCTTCGACGTGGTCCGGCTCGGCGCGCGCGGCACGCTGGTGGTGGCCGGCCGCGCGGAAGCGGGCTCCGAGGTGGGCTTGCGCGAAGGCACGCGCGAGCTCGGCCGCAGCCGCGTGGATGCGCGCGGCGAATGGGTCATCCTGCCCGAGGCCGCGCTGGCGCCCGGCGCGCACGAGCTGTCCCTCCGCTCCACGCTGCCCGACGGGCGGGAGGTGGAGGGCGCCGACACGGTGCTGGTGCGCGTGCCCGACCCCGCGCCGGCGGTGGCCGGAACCGCGCCGCCGCCCGCGGGCACCGGCCCCGCCGAGGCGTCGCAGCCGCTGGTGCTGGTTCTGCCGCGCAACCCGGGTGCCGCGCCGCGCCTCCTCGGCAACAACACCGCGCCGGATGGGGCGCCACCGGGTGCCGTCCCACCGGGCGGAGCGGCGGGCGGTGCCGCGGCCGGCAACACGCCCACCGCGGGCGCCCGGACCCCGCTGGCGGTGGATGTTCTCGACTACGACGACAGCGGCACCATGCGCTTTTCCGGCGCCGCTCCGCCGGGCGCGCGCCTGCGCCTTTACGCCGACGACGTGCCGCTGGGCGAGGCGCAGGCCGACAGCACCGGCCGCTGGACCCTGTCGCCCAACCCCGCGCCGGCCGAGGGGCGCCACACCCTGCGCGTGGACCAGCTTGGCCGCAGCGGTGCCGTGGCGGCGCGCGTCGCCGTGCCGTTCCAGCGCGACCACCTGCCGCCCGGCGCGCTGCATGACGGGCAGGTGGTGGTGCAGCCCGGCAACAACCTTTGGCGCCTGGCCCGCGCGGCCTACGGCCAGGGCATCCGCTACACCGTGATCTTCGCCGCCAACCGGGCGCAGATCCGCGACCCGGGCCGGATCTACCCCGGTCAGGTGCTGGGCGTGCCCTCCAGCCCGGCGGCCGAGAGCCGGTCCAGGTAGGGATCGAGCGCCAGCGCGAAGCGCACCATCTCCGCGATCAGCCGGGTCGCGGTGGGCGCCTCCACCGCGCGCGCGGCATCCAGCCACAGCGCGTGCGAGGGCGACAGCGACAGCGTCCAGTCCGGCGGCAGGTCGCGCGGCAGGGCGTCGATCGCCCGGATCACCGCGCCGCGCCGCTCGGCGGCGGACACGGTGGAGGGGATCTCCCCCGCCCTGGCCGAAAGCTCCAGCCCCTTGGGCCCCAGCACCGCGGTGCAGTCGTGGCCGCGCCAGCGGAAGCGCAGCGCCGGGCGCTCCTGCGGCCGGTGCGGGCGCAGCCGGCCGCGCCGGTCCACCACGAAGCCGCCGATCTGCAGCGCGGGGTCCATCGGATCGCCCGCTGCCGCGTTCACACCGTGAATCGCCCCGGGAATCACCCCGGGGGACGCTCTGTTGTCCATCATGGCGGCAGGGTTGTCCGGGAAGGATGAACAGTGTGATAAGCGGACCATCATGTCCCTGATCCAAAGCGTGAAGATGGTGCTGGCGCCGCCGCACCCGGCCGGCAAGCCGTTCATCTATGTCGGCCTCGGCGTTGCCGTGCTGGGCGGGCTCTTCGTCAGCCAGTGGGTGGGCTGGATCGGCCTGATCTTCACCGCCTTCTGCCTGTACTTCTTCCGCGATCCGGAGCGCGTGCCGCCGCCGAGGCCGGGGCTGATGATCGCGCCCGCCGACGGCACGGTGGTCTCGGTGATGCCCGCCGTGCCGCCGCCGGACCTCAACCTGGGCGACACCCCGCGCTGGCGCGTCGCGATCTTCCTGTCGGTGCTCAACGTCCACGTGAACCGCTCGCCCGCCGACGGCGTGGTGACGCGCGTGGCCTATCGCCCGGGCAAGTTCCTCAACGCCAGCCTCGACAAGGCCAGCGACGACAACGAGCGCAACGCGCTCGCCATGCGGCTCGAGGACGGGCGGGAGATCGCGGTGGTGCAGATCGCCGGCCTGATCGCGCGCCGCATCCTGTGCGACGTGCGCGAAGGCTCGCGCCTCCATGCCGGCGACCGCTTCGGCATCATCCGCTTCGGCAGCCGCACCGACCTCTACCTGCCGGTCGGCGTGCAGCCGCTGGTGGCGGTGGGCCAGACCATGACCGGTGGTGAGACCGTGATTGCCGACCTGCGCCTCCCCGTGGCGGCCCCGGTGGCGGCGGGCGTCGATCCGGACGTGACCTCGGGCGTCGGGTGAGCCGCCGATGAGCAGCCCCCGGCGCCGCTTCCGAATCACCCCCCGCCGGCGCCCCCGGCTGCAGGGCTGGAGCTTCAACCAGCTCCTGCCCAACATCCTGACCATGATGGGGCTGTGCGCCGGCCTCACCGCGATCCGCCTGGCCTTCGAGGGCCGCTGGCGCACCGCGCTGGGGCTGATCGTGCTGGCGGGCTTCATCGACGGTATCGACGGGCGCCTGGCGCGCATGCTTAAGGCCACCAGCCGCTTCGGGGCGGAGTTCGACAGCCTGTCGGACTTCCTGTGCTTCGGCGTGGCGCCGGCGCTGATGCTCTACATGTGGTCGCTGAACGAGGCGCGCGGCCTGGGCTTCATCCCCTGCGTGCTGTTCGCCGTGTGCATGGCGCTGCGCCTCGCCCGCTTCAACGCGGCGATCGACGGCCCGGCGCCCACCGGCAAGGGCATGATCCCGCCGCCGCCCAAGCCCGCCTACGCGCAAAGCTTCTTCACCGGCGTCCCGGCCCCCTCGGGCGCGGGGCTCGCGCTGTTTCCGATCTTCGCCTCGCTGGCCTTCCAGGGCTGGGGCCTGAACGGCATGGCGGCCGCCTTCCGGCACCCGATCTTCGTGGCGCTGGTGCTGGTGGTGGTGGCGGGGCTGCTGGTCAGCACCATCCCGACCTGGAGCTTCAAGAACTTCAAGGTCCCGCGCGAGGCGGTGCTGCCGCTGATGCTGGGGGCCGCCGCCTACGTGGCGCTGCTGGTGACCGAGCCCTGGGCGGCGCTGGCGGTGATCGGGCTGATCTACGTGTCGATGCTGCCCTTCTCCTCGCGCTCCTACCTGCGGCTCCGGCGCGAGGCCGAGGCGCGGCTGGAGCCGGTGGAAGCGCCGAGCGACAAAACGGCCTGACCATGCGGGCCCCGGCCGAAGCACGACGTTCCGGCCGGCGCCCCGTGGCCCGCCGCGCGGCCGCCATGCCATGATCCTGCGGGGCCGCCGCGTCGTGCTGCGGCCCTGGCGCGCCGAGGATCGCGCGCCCTTCTTCGCGCTCAACAGCGAGCCGGCCGTGGGCCGCTACCTCCTGCCCATGACGCGGGCGCAGTCCGACGGCATGCTCGACCGCGCGGACGAACACTTCCGCGCGCACGGCTGGGGCTTCTGGGCGGTGGAGCACGGCGACACCGGCGCGCTGATCGGGCTGTGCGGGCTGTCGCAACTGCCCTGGAACGCCTTCTTCACGCCTGCGGTGGAGATCGGCTGGCGGCTGGGCACCTTCTGGCAGGGGCGGGGCCTGGCGCGGGAGGCGGCCACGCTGTCGCTCGAGGCGGGGTTCGGCCCCGCCGGGCTCGACCGGATCGTGGCCTTCACCGTGCCCGCCAACACCGCGTCCTGGGGGCTGATGGAGCGGCTGGGCATGTGGCGGATCGGCGAGTTCGACCATCCCCGCCTGCCGGAAGGCCACCCGCTGTCGCACCACTACGCCTACGAGATCACGGCCCGCCGCTACCGCGATCCGGATCGTCGAAGGGACTGACGCCCAGCGCCGCCAGCACCGTCCAGGCACTGGCCGCGAGGTGCCCGCGGCGCGGGTAGCGGAAGGGCACGTCGCCATTGAAGAAGCCGGTGGTCAGCCAGGGCCGGTCGGTGGCGAGAACCCAGCCCTCCGGCCCACGCGCCGCGAGGATGCCACCCAGCAACCGCCGCGCCAGCGCTTCCTCGCCCAGGCGGCGCAGCAGCAGCACCGCCTGCGCCGTGCCCTCGAACCAAGTGCCGTCGCGGTCGTCGTTGAAGTCGAGCCCCCGCAGCTCCGCCGCCGGTGCCCCGGCCGGCAGCCCGTGCCGCGCCAGCACCCAGCGCAGCGCCGGCCGGAAGGCGGGGTCGCCGGTCGCCAGGGGCGGCCAGAGATTGGCGTCCAGCGCGGAGTCGCGGTTCACCGCCCCTTCGGGCGTGAGGCCGGCGGCGAAGCGCTCCTCTTCCGGCAGCCACATGCTGCGCACGAAGCCCGCCGCCTTGCCCGCCGCCCCGGCCTGCCCCACCCGCCGGAAGGCGACGCTGAGGTCGAGGTTCTGCTCGGTGGAGATCCAGCGCTGCCGCTCCGGCGCCGGCTCGTGCCCCAGCGTGCCGCCGGTGAAGCCGCGCCCGCCCGCGCAGTCCCGCAGCACCCAGGCCGCCGCCCGTTCCGCCGCGGCGCGGTTGGCGCCGCCGCCCAACGCGGTCCAGAGCAGGATGGCGAAGGCCACCGGCCCCGTGGCGCTGCCAGCGGCGTAGCCATCCTCGATCCAGCGTCCCGCCGCCGGGTCCCACCAGCCGGGCGGCCGGGCGCTGCCCGGTGCCTCGGCGTGCTGCGGCCCGGCGGCGTAGGCATTGCGCAGCCGCCCGTCATGCCAGTAGCGGTCCTGGTCCTGCACCAGCCGCAGCCCCGCCGCGATCCATTCCGCCGCGTCGCGCCGGCCCAGCGCCAGCAGCGCCAGCCCGGCCAGGGCGTTGTCGTAGGTATAGGCGGTTTCCGCGTGGCTCCGGTCGAAGGTCTCCGTCCCCTCGATGCGATAGGAGCGCAGCAGCCCAGGTCCCCCCAGTGCCGCCGCGGCCGCGAGGATCGGCGCCGCCAGCACCGTCGCGGCGTCACGCCAGGGATCGGCCGCCCGCGCCCGGCCGATCGCCGACGCGGCGAGCACGGCCATCGCCAGGCCCCGACGGCCGAGCGGGAAAGCGGCATGCCCGGGGCGCACCCACGTCATCCGGGGCCGCTCCCGATGGTCCCCACGCCGATCCCGCCGCGGCCGGTTCCGTCACGAATGGTCAGCGCCAGTCCCCCATGCCCGCCCGCGTTCCGGCGCCGGGACATCGCGGCCGACGCGACCGTTGCACACCGCCGCCGCGCCCGGCGCGGAGTGCTTCGGAACCGATGCCGCCCGCCTGCCTGATGCCCTGCCCCTGGCCGCTCGCGGCCCGGCGGCGGCGCCACGGGCGGATCGTCGCACGGGTCTTGCCAGCGGAAAACAGCGGCACCGCCTCAGCCCGGCCGGCCGCCCCGCGCCCCGCCGCCGAAGCCTCCGGGCCCACCCGGTCCCCGGAAGCCGCCCGAACCGCCACCGCCCGGCCCCCGGAAGCGGTCCGGCCCGTCGCCGCCCGGGCCGCCGAAGCCGCCAGGGCCACCGGGTCGTCCGGGGCCCCCAGGCCCGTCCCAGCTGCCCCCTGGGCCACCCCTTGGGCCATCCCAGCCGCGCCCGCGCCAGCCCGGACCGTTCCAACCCGGACCGTTCCAGCCGGGCCCACGCCAAGCTGGGCCACGCCAGCCACGCCCGCCCCAGCCCGGGCCGTACCATCCCGGTCCCCAGTCCCAGTCGTACCAGCCACCGTAGAAGCCGAACCAGAAGGGCGAGGGCCAAGGCCCCGCGTAGTACCCGCCATAGGGATAGGCCGGGTAGGCCGTGGCGCTCACCGGCGCCGGCGCGACGACGTTGCCCCGCGCCGCCATGCACTGGAGGTAGGTCGCTTCCGATGTCTGCGGCACGGCTGCGGCGGCCGCCCCGGCATCGGGCGGCGGCGCAGCGTCCGGCGGCACCACGGTGCCCGGCGGCGCTGCGGCCTCCGGTGTCGCCCCGGCCTCCGGCGGCGTCGCGGCGGAAACGCCGGGCGTGGCGGCCAACTGCTGCCGGCAGGCCTGGTCATCCTCCGCGAGGGTCTGCGCCGTCTTGCCCGGCCCCGCATAGGCCACGAGGGGCGGCGGCGGCGGCGCTGGCGGCACGTAGCTCACGCAGCCCGCCAGCGACGTAAGGCCGAGCAGAAGGGCGCCATGGGCAAACCTCGCCGTGAACACCGGGAACCTGCCTTTCATCACCGTCCGTCCAGCGGGGGCGGATCGGGAAGAACAGGTGGTCGCACCGGTTGCGCCCGCCAACGGCACGGGCGCATAGCGGGCCAGCACGGCGAGGGGGCACGGTTACGCGCGACCCGGCGCGAAGGTCCGGAGTTCGGGAAGCCGTCCCGCGGCGTCGCCCGCGACGCGGCTTCGCCCCCGGGGCACCTTTTCCTCAGGCCCGGCCGGCGTCAGGGTGCGTGCCGGACCCCCTTGCCTCCGGGCCGCCCCGCCGGGCGTTCCGGAGGCAGCCACCCCGGCGCTTCCCGCAGGATCTTCCCGCGGGGCATTGTCACGCAGTTTCCTCGCGGGAGATCGACCATGGACCCCCTTCGTCAACAGTTCCGCGATGCCATGGCCCGCCTGGGCGCGGCGGCCAACATCATCACCACCGCCGGGCCCGCCGGCCGCGCCGGCTTCACCGCCAGCGCCGTGTGCAGCGTCACCGACAACCCGGCCACGATCCTGGTCTGCGTGAACCGCTCCTCCTCCTCCTATCCCTTCGTCACCGCCAACGGCGTGATGTGCGTGAACATCCTGGCCGATCACCACCGCCCGGTGTCCGACAGCTTCTCGGGCTTCACCGGCAGTTCCGGGGAAGCGCGCTTCAACGCCGGGCAGTGGACGGTGCTCTCCACCGGCGCGCCGGTGCTGGAAGGGGCGGCCGCCTCGGTGGACTGCGTGATCGAGGACATCGTGGAAAAGGGCACCCACAGCGTGCTGTTCGGCAGCGTGCGCGCCATCGCGCTGGGGCAGGCGGAATCGGCGCTGATCTGGTGGTCGCGCGACTACCACGTCATCGGTCAGCCGCTGGGCTGAACCCGGGCTGAACCCGCCTTGGGCTAACCCCTTGCGCTCACCTCTGGACTGAACCGTGCGCCGGGCTGAGCTGCCGGGCGGGGCCACCGGGCTCGCGAGGCCGACCGCAAAGGCCCGGAAACACCAGGGGGCCAGCCGGGCCGGGGCATCGCCCTCAGCGGGACGGAAGCAACCCCTGGAATCGCAGAAGGCCCCCGGGTTTCCCCGGAGGCCTTCCCATTGCGCGCGCCGGTGAACCGGTGCGCCTGAAACTCAGAATCCCGCCTCGACGGTGGCGACGGCAGTGATCTGGTCCAGGGCCTCGGCGGCCGGCTTGATGCAATGAGACACTGGATCACCTCCTTTCGGTTGTTGCTGACAGACCCCGATGTGGCGACGCCGGGACGCCGCCACAAGGGGTAAAGGGCGCCTTACATCTGCGCGTAGCTGCCGTCGTTCTTCCAAACGTAGAAGACGTAGTCCGCGACCGTCGGGTCGCCCTTCTTGTCGAAGCTCGTCTCGCCCAGCACCGAGGTCCAGGGACCGCTGGCCTTCAGCGCCGCGGCGACCTTCTGCGGATCGGTGCTGCCTGCCTTCTTCACGGCATCCGCCCAGATCTGGATCGCGCCGTAGGTGTAGAGGGTGTAGCCCTCGGGATCGATGTTGCGCGCCTTGAAGCGCGCCACCACCGGCGCCGCCGTGGGCCGGGTGCGCAGGTCGGGCGCGAAGGTCATCAGCGTGCCCTCGCCGGCAGCGCCCGTGATCTGCCAGAACTCGTTGGTCACCAGCGCGTCGCCGCCGATCAGGGTCACCTTCATGCCCTGTTCCTTGGCCTGCCGCAGGATGAGGCCCGCCTCCGTGTGGTAGCCGCCGATGTAGATCACGGCGATGTTGGCGGCCTTGAGGCGCGACACGATGGCGCTGTAGTCGCGCTCGCCCGGCGTGTAGGCGGCGTAGAGGGCTTCCGTGACGCCGTTGCCGTTGAGCGACTTCTTGGTCTCGTCCGCCAGGCCCTTCCCGTAGGCCGAGTTGTCATGAAGGATCGCGACCGGCTGGCCCTTGTAGGTCGTGGCGATGTACTTGCCGGCCACCGCGCCCTGCTGGTCGTCGCGCCCGCACACCCGGAACGTGTTCCACGACCCGTTGTCCGTATAGACCGGGTTGGTGGAGGCCGGGCTGATCTGCAGCACGCCCTCCTCGGCATACACCTTGTTCGCCGGGATCGAGGAGCCGGAGCAGAAATGCCCCGCCACCAGCTTCACCTGACGGCTGGCGAGCTGGTTGGCCACCGACACCGCCTGGCGTGGGTCGCAGGCGTCGTCGCCCTGCTCGAGCGTGAGCTGCTGCCCCATCACGCCGCCCGCGCCGTTGAGGTCGGTCACCGCCTGCTCGGCGCCGTTCTTCATCTGCGCGCCGAAGGCGGCGTACTGGCCGGTCATCGGCCCCGCCACCGCGATTCGCAGCGGCCCACCCTGCGCGCGGGCGCCGCGCGAACCCAGCAGCACGGGCGCGGCCAGGGGAAGAGCGAGGCCGGCGCCCAGCAGGCTGCGGCGGTTCACGGTGGACATCGGGAGGCTCCCTCGGTTTGCTGCGGAAACCGTAGAGCGGGAGATGCCGCGCCGCCAAGCGTCCAACCCGGGCGATCGGCGGGTGCCGGGGCCGTGGGAGCCCCGCGGCTGATGGTTCCGCGGGCGGGCTGCCCGTTCCGGGGTCGCCGCGCGCCGGCGGCGGGCCGGCGGCCACTGGCACGGCGCCGTTCGGGGCCGCGCGGAACCCCCGTCAGTCGAGGCGCGTGATCCAGCCCTCGGTGCCCGGTGCGGCGGCAGGAAACTCCGTCAGCAGGCGCGGGTCGTGCCCGGGGATCACGGCGGCCGGATCATCGCCGGCGTGCCGCAGCGCCGTCTCGAAGGCGTCCAGCGCGTCGCCGACGTGGAACAGCGCGGGGAAGGGCACCCGGCGCTCGAGGTTCTCGCGCCGGAACACCGCGTCGCCTGCCATGCAGAGCCGCCCCCGCCGCGTCGGCACGGTGACCGCCTGCAGCCCGTCGGTATGGCCGCCGAGGTGGAAACCCTCGATCCCACCCGGCCCCGCCCAGTCCCCGTCATGCAGCACGAGGCGCCCGGCATGCAGCAGCGGCACCATCGCCGCGACCTCACCCGGCTCAAAGCCCGCCCGCAGCAGCGGATGGCGCATCGCAGGCCCGGCGGCGTAGTCGAGCTCCCGCCGCTGGAGGTGGAAGCGGGCGCGGGGAAACAGCCCGGTGTTGCCGGCGTGGTCCCAATGGAGGTGGGTCTGTACCACCTCCGTCACCGCCTCGGGCGCGAGGCCCAGCGCCGCGAGCGCTTCCGCCACGCCGCCGCGCACGGGCTTGTTCAGCCGCGCCAGCACCGCCGCGTCGGCGCCGGTGTCCAGCATCACCAGCCGTTCGCCCGAGCGCAGCAGAAAGGCGAAGTAGGCGCCCGGCATCGGCGCATCACCGCCGAACCCATCGAGGAAGCAGCGCGACGACACCCGCCCCGGATCCGCCGCGTAGCCGATCGCGAAGACCTCCCAGCTCACGCGCGCGACCCCATCAGGCTTAAGCCCCCATCCACCGTGACGGTGGTGCCGGTGACGTAGGCCGAGAGATCGCTCGCCAGGAACAGGATCGCCCCCGCCACGTCGCCCGGCTGGCCGAGCCGGTTCGCCGGGATCAGCGACAGCTTCGTCGCCACCCAGTCGGCGTCATCGTGCCGGGCGCGGTTGATGTCGGTCAGGATGGTGCCGGGCGCCACGGCGTTCACGGTGATGCCGTCGGCCGCCAGCTCCAGCGCCAGCTGCCGCACCAGGCCCCCGGTCGCGGCCTTGCTGGTGCCGTAGGCCACGAGCCCGGGATTGGGCATCCACTGGTTCACCGAGGACACCAGCACGATCCGCCCGCCCGCGCCGCCTGCGCGCATCAGCGCCGCCGCTTCCCGCGCCAGCGCGAAGGGGGCGGCGAGGTTCACCGCCTGCACCCTGGCGAACTCTTCCTCGGTGGTCTCGCTCAGCGGCTTGCGCAGCAGCATCGCCGCATTGCCCACCAGGATGTCGAGCCCGCCCAGCGCCACCGCGGCATCGCGCACCAGCGCCGCCGCGGCACCCGGCACGGCGAAATCCGCCTGCAGCGCCACGCCGCCGCAGCGCTCCGCCAGCGCCGCCGCCGCCTCGGGTTGGTCGAGGTGGTGCACCGCGACCCGCGCGCCGGCGCGTGCCAGGGCGAGCGCCGCGGCGCGGCCGATCCCGTCGCTGCCCGCCCCCGTCACCAGCGCGCGCCTGCCGGCGAGCCCCAGACCCGCCAGCCCCGGATCGCCCGTCATAACAACCCCCCGCCGTCCGGCCCCGTTGCGGCGCCACGCCGCCTCAGCCGCCGAGATAGGCCTCGCGCACCTCCGGCCGCGCCAGCAGCGCCGCGCCGGTGTCCTCCATGGTGATGCGCCCGTTCACCAGCACGTAGCCGCGCGAGGCCAGCCGCAGCGCCTGGTTGGCGTTCTGCTCCACCAGCAGCACCGTCAGCCCTTCCTCACGGTTCAGGCGGCGGATCGCGTCGAAGATGCCGCGCACGATCAGCGGCGCCAGCCCCAGCGAGGGCTCGTCGAGCAGCAGCAGCTTCGGCCGCGACATCAGCGCCCGGGCGATCGCCAGCATCTGCTGTTCCCCGCCCGAGAGCGTGCCGCCGCGCTGCGCCTCGCGCTCCTTGAGGCGCGGAAACAGCGCGAAGGCCCGCTCCAGGTCCGGCGCCGGGTCGTGCGCGAACTGCTGCGCGCCCATCAGCAGGTTTTCCCGCACGCTCATGCGCGGAAAGATCCGGCGTCCTTCGGGCGACTGCGCGATGCCCAGCCGCGCGACCTCGTGCGTCGGCAGCGCCGTGATCGGGCGTCCCTCGAAGGTGATGGTGCCGGCGCGCGGGCGCGGGGCGCCGCAGATCGTCATCAGCAGCGTGGACTTGCCCGCGCCGTTGGCCCCGATCAGCGCCACGATCTCGCCCCGGTCCACGTGGACCGACACGTCGCGCAGCGCCTCGACCGCGCCGTAGGAGGCGGAAACGCCCCGCAGCTCCAGCAGGCTCCCACCGGATCGGCCGTCGATCCGCGCTTCGGCGGCGCCGGCGGGGTTGCGGGGGAGGGTTCCGGCCTGGCTCACGACACCGCCTCCTCGTCCTCGCCCAGGTAGGCGGCGATCACGGCGCGGTCCTGCCGCACGCGGGCGGGCAGGTCGTCGGCGATCAGCACCCCATGGTCGAGCACCACCACGCGGTCGGAAATTCCCATCACCACGCCCATGTCGTGCTCGATCAACAAGACCGAGGTCCCGGTATCGCGGATGCGGCGGATCAGCGCCGACAGCTCCTCGCTCTCACGAGGATTAAGGCCCGCCGCCGGCTCGTCGAGGCAGAGCAGCGCGGGCTCGGTGCACATGGCGCGCGCGATCTCCAGCCGCCGCTGGTCGCCGTAGGGCAGGGCGCCCGCCGGGTCGTCGGCGCGCGCCAGCAGCCGCGTCTCGTTCAGCCAGTGCGTCGCGCGCTCGATCGCGGCGCGCTCGGCGCGCGGGTAGCGCGACAGGCCCAGCACCGCGCCGATGCCCCAGCCCGTGGCCGCCATCAGCGTGTTGTGCTGCGCGACGAGCAGGTTCTCCAGCACCGTCATGCCGGCGAACAGCCGGATGTTCTGAAAGGTCCGCGCCACGCCGGCGCGCGCGATGCGGTGGCCCGACAGCCGGTGCAGCTCCACCACGCCGGTCGCCGCATGGAGGCGGATCGTGCCGGCGGTCGGTCGGTAGAAGCCAGTGATGCAGTTGAAGCAGGTGGTCTTGCCGGCACCGTTGGGGCCGATCACCGCGGTGATCTCGCCCCGCGCGGCGCGGAAGCCCACCTCGTTCACCGCAGTCAGCCCGCCGAAGCGCATGGTCAGGCCATCGACTTCCAGGATCGGCGCGGCCCCGGTGCCCGCCACGCGTCCAGCCGGGCCGCTGCCCGTCGTACCCGTAGGCTGCGTGGTTCCGGCCATGCTCTGCACCATCGGCCGGCCATCCGGACCGGCCATGCTCTGCGTCATCTCCGGCGCCATCAGCCGTGCCCCTGGCCGACGAGGTCGCCCGAGATGGCGCGCCGCTTGCCCAGCGACACCGAGGGCGTGCGGGTGGAAACGATGCCGCGCGGACGCCACACCATGATCACCACCATGGCGGCACCGAACACCAGCATCCGCCATTCCTGCAGGTCGCGGAACACCTCGAAGCCGCCGATCATCACCAGCGCCGCGATGGCGACGCCCAGCTGCGATCCGAGGCCGCCCAGCACCACGATCGCCAGGATGATGGCGCTCTCGATGAAGGTGAAGGACTCCGGGCTGATGAAGGCCTGCCGGGTCGCGAAGAAGGCGCCGGCGAAGCCGCCGAACATGGCGCCCAGAGCGAAGGCCGTCAGCTTGGTGACCGTGATGTTGATGCCCAGCGCGCGGGCCGCGATCTCGTCCTCGCGCAGCGCCTCCCAGGCGCGGCCCAGCGGCTGGCGCCGCAGCCGCAGCGTCACCCAGTTGGTCAGCAGCGCCATGGCGAGGATCAGGTAATACAGGAAGATCACCCGGTGGATGGGTGAGGGCGTCAGCCCGAAGAAGCCGGCAAAGGTGCCAGGCCCGCCGCTCATGGAGAAGTCGAGCCCGAAGAGCCCCGGGCGCGGGATGCCAGAAATGCCGTTGGGCCCGTTGGTCAGCGACACCCAGTTGATCAGCACCACCCGGATGATCTCGCCGAAGGCCAGCGTCACGATCGCCAGGTAGTCGCCGCGCAGCCGCAGCACCGGAAAGCCCAGCAGCACGCCCCAGAAAGCGGCCATGATCCCCGCCAGCGGCAGGCAGACCCAGAAGCTCAGCCCGAAATACTGCGCCAGCAGCGCGTAGGTATAAGCGCCCACCGCGTAGAAGGCGACGTAGCCGAGGTCGAGCAACCCCGCGAGCCCCACCACGATGTTGAGCCCCCAGCCCAGCATCACGTAGGTCAGCACCAGCACCGCGAGGTCGAGCTCGTAGCGGCCGATGCCGGGGATGAAGGGCATCACCAGCGCCAGCCCCAGCAGCACCGGCGCCACCACGCGCGACACCCAGGACGGCAGCTTGGGCGACCAGGATCGCGCGGCGCGCGGATGCCGGCGGTTCCACAGGCCCATCGCGGTGCGGCCGAGGAAGGCCAGCGCCACCAGGATCGCGACGTCGCCCCAGCGGCTGCGCAGGATCAGCCCGGTCTCGCCCACGTCGGTGCGCAGCCCCACCAGCGGCACGAAAAGGCCCGCCGCCACCAGCGCCGCCATCACGCCTTCGCGCAGCGCGCCGCCGAAATCGACCGGGCCGCGCGGGGTGGGCGGTGTGAAACCCGGCTCGGGCCGCGGAATGCCGCCGGCCTCGCCGGGCAGGGGAACGCCGTCGTCGAGGTGCCCGGTTCCGCCGGGCCGTCCGGCGCCCTCGGCACTGTTCAGGCTGGCCGCCCCGCCGGGGGAGGCATCCTCCGTGCCGCTCATACCTTCTCGATCTCCTGCCGGCCGAGCAGGCCGGTGGGCAGGAACAGCAGCGTCAGCGCCAGGATCGAGAAGGCCGCGACGTCCTTGTACTGCACCGAGAAGTAGGCGCTCCAGAAGGTCTCGATCAGCCCGATCAGCAACCCGCCCAGCACCGCGCCGGGCAACGATCCGATGCCGCCCAGCACCGCGGCGGTGAAGGCTTTCACCCCCGCCAGGAAGCCGATGTAGAAGTCGATCACGCCGTAGCGCACGAGGTAGAGGCCGCCCGCCACCGCCGCCAGCGCCGCCCCCAGCACGAAGGCCAGCGAGATGGTGCGGTCGGTGTTGACGCCCAGCAGCGCGGCCATCTTGCGGTCCTGCTCCACCGCCCGCATCGCGCGGCCGAGCCGGGTCCGCGTCACCAGCACGGTGAACACCGCCAGCACCAGGAGCGTGATCACCAGGATCGCCAGCTGGATCCAGCTCAGCTGCACCGCGAAGCCGTCCTGTTCCATCAGGGTGATGCCGCCGCGCACGATGGGCTCGATCGGCTTGACCCGCGCGCCTTGGCTGACCTGCACGAAGTTCTGCAGCAGGATCGACATGCCGATGGCGCTGATCAGCGGCGCCAGCCGGAAGGAACCGCGCAAGGGACGGTAGGCCACGCGTTCCACCGTCCAGCCGTAGAGCGCGGTGATCGCCATGGAAAAGACCAGCGCCGCCAGGATCGCCATGGCGCCCGTGGCCATGCTGCCGCCGCCGAGCAGCAGCAGCCCGATCAGCATGGAAAAGGCGCCGATCATGAAGATGTCGCCATGAGCGAAGTTGATCATGCCCACGATGCCGTAAACCATCGTGTAGCCGACGGCGATCAACCCGTAGATCATCCCCAGCGAGATGCCGTTGATGAGCTGCTGCAGCGCATAGGCCAAGCGGCGATCCTTTTCCTGCGTCATCGGTGTGTCACAGGAAAGGCTACGCCGGGAAGCGCCGCGCTGTCATCGCCGGACGGGGCGCTTTGTTCCGAACCGCTCCGCCGCGCCCCGGCCGACGACGGACCCTGCGGTCCCGCGCCGCGCGGCTCCGCGAGGTGCGGGAACCGCGTCGGGGTGGATCAGTCCTCGGGCTTCATCACCGCGACGGGCGAGCGGCCATGCGCCGGGCGGGCCGGGCCGGTGCCGTGAAACGCCGCGACCCGCCGGCTGGGCGAGGGCACGAGGCGCAGGCGGCGCTGCGCCGGGCGGGCCGGTGCGGCGGCCAGGGTCTCGGCCGGGGCGCAGACGGTCAGCGCCAGCGACAGCGCGTCGAACGCCATGCCGGAGCGGCCGTCGAAGACCCGGGCGGAGCCGCCCTCCACCGGGGTCGGGGCCACGGCCTCCGGTGCCCCGTCGGTCAGGCGGCGCAGCGGCTGGCCCGGCGTCATCAGGTGGCACACGGCGCCGGCGGGGCGGACGGGGCGGGCGCCCGGCGGCACCAGCGCGATGCGGATTTCACGGTTCGGCTCGATCAGGGTGCAGCACAGGCGCTCGGCCTCGATGCCGCTCTCGTTCTCGGCGGGCTGTTCCGCCGTGGTGCCGATCCAGCGGCCGTAGGGCAGCGCGGCCAGGGCACGCTCCGGCCCCGACACCAGCATAACCGTGCCGGACGCGATAAGGGCGGCCGCTTCCGCCGCCGTGACGATCAGGTTCCGCATGGCACCGCCTCCCGAGCCGCTGTTTACGGGAGCTTCATGCACGCCGGATGGTTAACGGCCGGTTACGACGCGCACCCCCTCGGGTCTCATCCGCGTGAGGACGGCGGATCGTGCCGCCGACCGTGGCGTTGCGCCGCTGCGCCCAGCGCGATGGCTCCGGTCCCGGGCCTCAGTCCCGCGGCGCGGCGGCGCGGCGGAGGCGGTCGTTGACCGCGGCGCCGAGTCCCCGCTCCGGCACCGGCATCGCGGCGATGCGGCGCAGGCCCAGCCGGCGGCCCTCGCTGTCTAGGTGGCGCAGCCCGGAAAACAGGCGCGAGGCCGCCTCGGTGGTGTCGCCCGCTTCCGACAGGTTCCAGCAGGCCCCGGCGCCGGCGAGCGGCGGGCCGAAGGCCAGCAGCGCCTCGTCCGCCGCCACCGACACGGCGTCCAGCCGTACCGGCAGCGTGGGCGCGTAGTGCGACAGCAGCATCCCCGGCGAGGGCAGCGGCGCCCCTCCGGACGGTGCGGCGTGCCCCGTGCCCGGCGGGTGGGCGAGCGGCCCGATCTCGCGCTCGATCGCCTCGGCCGCGACGCCGCCCGGGCGCAGCAGCACCGCCACGGGGCCGCTGAGGTCCAGCACCGTGCTTTCCACCCCGACCGCGCAGGCGCCGCCGTCGATCACCGCGTCCACCCGCCCATCCAGCCCTTCGAGCACGTGCGCCGCCGTGGTGGGCGACACCGCGCCGGAACGGTTGGCCGAGGGGGCCGCCACCGGCCCGTCCACCGCGCGCAGCAGCCGCTGCGCCAGCGGGTGCGACGGCACGCGCACCGCGACCGTGTCGGCGCCGGCGGTGGTCAGCGGGTCTATCCGCGAGGCGGCATGACGCGGCAGCACCAGCGTCAGCGGCCCGGGCCAGAAGCGGGCCGCCAGTTGCCGGGCACGCCCGTCCGCCACGACCTCGCGGAAGGCGGCCTCGGCCGCGTGGAAATGCGCGATCAGCGGGTTGAAGGACGGCCGGCCCTTGGCCGCGAAGACGGCGGCTACCGCCGCGCCGTCGCGGGCATCGGCGCCCAGCCCGTAGACGGTCTCGGTGGGAAAGGCGACGAGGCGCCCGGCCCGCAGCAGCGCCGCCGCCCGCTCCACCGCCTCGGCCGGCAGCCGCTCGGTCGCGCGCGCCTTCATCGCGCCGCCGGCGTCCCGGCGCCGCGCGGACGGGCCGCGATCCCGGCCGGGCGGGCGTGCCGCTCCGTCGCCGTCACGGGGCGTCGCCGCCCCGGCCCCAGGCCGTGAAGCCGCCGTTCTCGAACTCCGGCTTGCCGTAGCGAAGCGGCGCGCCCGTCCGCTCGTCCAGCACCCGGCCGCCGGCGGCCTCCAGCAGCGCCTGCGGGGCCGCCGTGTCCCATTCCATGGTGCGCCCGAAGCGCGGGTAAAGGTCGGCCGCCCCTTCGGCCAGGCGGCAGAACTTCACCGCCGAGCCGCAGTTCACGACGTCGGCCACCCGGCGCCCGGCCAGGAAGCTGCCTAGCCGCGGGTCGCCCCGGTAGTGCTGGCTGAACATCACGGTGATGCCTTCCGCCGGCGGGGTGCGCGCGGCGATGGCGCGGCGCCCGGCCGCGTCCTGCTTCCAGGCGACGCCCGGGCCGCCCTCCGCCCCGACGATGCCCGCGAAGAGCTCGCCCGTGGCGGGCAGCGCCACCACGCCCAGCCGGGGGCGGTCGCCTTCCACCAGCCCGATGCACACGGCGTAGCTGTCGGTGCCGGCGGCGAATTCGCGCGTGCCGTCGAGCGGGTCCACCAGCCAGTAGCGATGCGCCAGCGTCGGGACGTGGCCGCCGCAGACCTCTTCCTCCGCCACCACCGGGATCTCCGGCGTGGCGGCGCGCAGCCCTTCCAGGATGATCGCCTCGGCCGCGTGGTCGGCCTCCGTGACCGGCGAGCGGTCGCTCTTGCGCTCCACCTGGAAGCCCGCGTCGCGCACCGCGAGGATCGCGGCCGATGCCAGGGTGGCGAGCCGCGCCGCCAGTTCCAGCAGCTCCTCGTCCGTGTGGGTCTGTGCCGTGCCTGCTGCGATGTTCATGGGTTGGAGATAGCGTCGCACACCCGCCGGCACCACCGCGCCGCGATGCCAGCAGGGGCGCGTGGCGGCGATTTCACCCTTCCGCACGGTTGCCTGGCATGACCGCCCGTCACGCTGGCCGGTCTTGGTTGACCGTCACGGTGGCTTGGCACGATGACCTGTCACGATGGCCCGGCGCCACGGCCCAGCGCGACCGGCCGCCACACCGCCCCGGCGTCACAGGCCGGGCCCGCGATCCTCAGCCCGCCTTGCGCTCCCACCCGCGCGCGGTCTGCTGCCAATAGGCCAGCGCGTGCCCGGCGGCCTTGGCGCGGCGCCAGCGCTCCCGCGCGGCGGCGGTGGCCTCGGCGTCGTTGCCGTCGAACAGGTCCAGCACCCGGTCGAACCGGTCGAGGCGCCCGCTCTCGGCCCCGTCCACCAGGAACAGGAAGCGGGCGCCGTTGGGTGCCTCGTCCTCCGTGGTCAGCCAGATCGGCTGCATCTCCGCACGTCCCGTGGCGGGGCTGCCATGGGGCAGCCAGTCCGGATCGGTGCTCAGCCACAGCGAGGCGTCCAGCGCCGCCAGCCGCTCCGCTCCGCCGCACAGCACCACGGCGCGCCCGCCGCTCTCCAGCACGCGGCCCAGCAGCCGCGGCAGCGCCTGATCCAGCGGCGTGCGGGTCAGATGGTAGAAGCCGACCTCAGCCACGGCGCCGCCGCGGCTCGAACCGGTCGCGCACGAGGCGGTCCAGCAGCCGCACCCCGAAGCCGGTGGGACCCTTCGGCCCCGCCGGCGCATCCTCCTCCCGCGTTTCGACGCCGGCGATGTCGAGATGCGCCCAGGGCGTGTTCCCCACGAATTCCCGCAGAAAGGCCGCGGCGTGCGAGGCATCGGGCGTGAAGCGGTCCAGCCAGCGCGTCGCCTGCCCGCCCGGCCGGCACTGCAGCAGGTCGGCGATGTCGCTGCGCAGGTCCTCGCGGTGGCGCGTGCCGATCGGCATGGGCCAGGCGGGCTGCGCCGTGGCCTCGCCAGCCCGCAGCACCGCGTCGCGCAAGCCGTCGTCGTTGCCGAACAGCCCGGCGCGGTGATGGCCCAGCGCCACCACGACGGAGCCGGTCAGCGTCGCGAGGTCGATCACCGCCCCCGCCCGCAGCACCGCGCAGGCGTGGTGCAGCGCGTCGGCCAGCACCATGCGCCCCTCGGCATCGGTGTCCACGACCTCCACCGTCCGGCCGGAGCCCGTGCGCACCACGTCGCCCGGGCGGTAGGACCCGCTGCCCGTGGCGTTCTCGGCGATCGCCAGCACCGCCGCTGCCGGAGCACGGCTGCCGCGCAGCGCCAGCGCCATCATCGCCCCC
This sequence comes from Roseomonas elaeocarpi, assembly GCF_042433915.1. Lineage (NCBI taxonomy): Bacteria > Pseudomonadati > Pseudomonadota > Alphaproteobacteria > Acetobacterales > Roseomonadaceae > Roseomonas > Roseomonas elaeocarpi. The sequence continues at coordinate 184,657 of NZ_JBHLUN010000007.1, forward strand.
GCCGCCGCGGCGGCCCCGGCCATGTCGGCGCGCATCTCCTCCATGCCGGCGGCCGGCTTGATCGAGATGCCCCCGGTGTCGAAGGTGATGCCCTTGCCCACGAAGACCACCGGCGCCACGGCCTCGCCGTCGCGCCCGCGATCGCCCGGCCAGCGGATCACCACCAGGCGCGGGGACTCCGCCGCGCCCCCGCCCACCGCCAGGATCGCGCCGTAGCCCTGCCGCGCCAGCTCCTTGCGGCGCAGCACCTCGACCTCCAGCCCGTACTGGGTGAGGTCTTCCAGCGCCGCGGTGAAGCCCTTGGGGCCGAGGTGGTTGCCGGGCTCGGCCACCCAGTCGCGCGCCCGCAGCGTGGCGCGGATCGCCGGTTCCTCCGCCTCCCAGCGGTGCAGCGCCAGGGCCGGGTCGTCCACCAGGATGTCGAGGTGCTCGGGAAACCGCGCCTCGTCCTCGTCCGGCCGGCGGTGTCGGCCGAAGCGCCAGGCGCGCAGCGCGGCCCCGGCGGCCAGCGCAGCCGCCTCCTCCGGCGCGGCGCGGCGCGCGTCGATCACGGCATGGGTCGCACGGCCGCAGCTCAGCACCGCCGCGGCCCCGGCCTCCTCCCAGGCGCCGAGGTCGCCGGCATCGCCCAGCCCCAGCAGCACGGGCGCCGGTGCCGCCAGCGCCGCCACCTCGCCGCGCCCGGCACGGAAGCCGGCGAAGCGCGCCGCCGTTTCATGCGAATGGGCCGCGCCGGGCCGCAGGGGCAGCAGGCGGCGGACCTCGCCGTCACCTCCCCCCGAGACCTCCCGCACGAAGCGGAGCGCGATCACCTCAGCGCTTGCGCGGGCGTCGGCCGCCCTTGGGCGCGGCCACCGGCTCGGCGGCCGCGGCGGGCTCGGGGGCGGCAACCACCGGGGCGGGCTCGCCTTCGCTCAGCATCGCGGCGGAGGAACCGCTGCCGGTCACGGCGGCCTCCACCTGCTCGGCGGGCACCGGCGCGGGCAGGGCGGCAAGGTTCTCGTAGTGCTCGGCCACGAAGCGGTCGAGCAGCCGCACGCCCCAGGCCGTGGCGCCCTTGGGGGCCACCGGTTGGTCCTTGGTGCTCCAGGCCACGCCCGCGATGTCGAGGTGGACCCAGGGGCAGCCGTCCACGAAGCGCTGGATGAACTGCGCCGCGGTGATGGAGCCGCCCGGCCGCCCGCCGACATTCTTCATGTCGGCGATGTCGGAGCGGATCTGCCGGTCGTAGGCATCGCCCAGCGGCATCCGCCACACCAGCTCACCGGTGCTCTTGCCGACCCCGCTCAGCCGCTCCGCCAGGCCGTCGTCGTTGGAGAACATCCCCGCGTGCTCGTGGCCCAGGCCGATGATGATGGCGCCCGTCAGCGTGGCCAGGTCGATCATGAAGGCCGGGTCGAAACGCTTCTTGGCGTACCAGAGCACGTCGGCCAGCACGAGGCGCCCTTCCGCGTCGGTGTTGATCACCTCGATCGTCTGCCCGGAGGCCGAGGTCACCACGTCGCCCGGCCGCTGCGCGGTACCCGACGGCATGTTCTCCACCAGCCCCACGAGGCCCACCGCGTCCACCTTGGCCTTGCGGCCCGCCAGCGCCGCCATCAGCCCCGCCACCGCGCCGGCGCCGGCCATGTCCCACTTCATGTCCTCCATGCCGCCGGCGGGCTTGATGGAGATGCCGCCGGTGTCGAAGGTCACGCCCTTGCCCACGAAGCACAGCGGCTTCGTGGGCCTCTTGGTGCCGGTGCCGTTCCAGCGCATCACCACCATGCGCGGCTCCCGCTCGGAGCCCTGCGCCACGCCGAGCAGCGCACCGAAGCCCAGCTTGCGCATGTCCTTCGGGCCCAGCACCTCGACGTCGAGGCCGAGCTTTTCCAGCTTCTCCAGCCGGTCAGCGAATTCCTCGGGATACAGGATGTTGGCCGGTTCGCTGACGAGATCACGGGCCAGGAACACGCCATCCGCCACCGCCCGGCGCTCGGGCCAGGCATCCCGCGCGGCCGCCGGGTCGTCGCACAGCACCTTGAGCGCCGCCATGCGCGGCTTGTCCTCGGGCTTCTCGGTGGTGCGGTAGCGGTCGAAGCGATACAGCCGCAGCACCGCCCCCAGCGCCGCGTCCGCCGCCGCCGCGGCCGCCGCATCCGCCGTGCGCCCGGCCCAGCCGCCCACCGCCCGCGCGTCGATCGCCGCGGTGCCCTCGCCGGCCAGCGCCACCGCCGCGGTGCCACCGGCCGCCTCCACCGTGGCGGCGTCGAGCTCGGCGCGCTTGCCCACGCCCACCAGCACCAGCCGGTTCAGCCCGCCGCCCGGCGCCAGCAGCACCGCGGTCTGGTTGCGCCGCGCCTTGAACTCGGCCGCCGCGATGCCGCGCGCGATGATGCCGCCCAGCGACTGGTCCCAGCTGTGCCAGGCGCCCCCGCCCAGGTCGTCCTCGGTCAGCAGGATGGCGAGGCCACCGCCTGCGGGAAGAACGGGCTTGGCGAAGGCGATGTCGAGCATGGTCGGGCGGCCTCACGAGAAACGATGACACGATAGATAGCACCGCCCCGCGCGGCGCATACCCCGCCGCGCCCGGCCCGGCACCCATCCGGTGCGACAAGGTTTCGCGGCCACCCCGCCCAGGCGGATGCGGGCGGGCGGATGCGGGCAGGCGGATGAAGGCGGGCGGCGGCCTGCGGGCGGGAGCGGGTGTGAGCAGGCGGCGCGCGGGCAGGAGCGTGGACGGTCGCGCAGGAACTGTCGCGCAGGAACGGGCGCGCCCTCACGGCGTGCGAACAGGGAGCCCGCAAACAGGGGCGCGTGCATAACGCGGCGTGCGTGCGGGAACCGGCAGGTGGCGCCGGCCGGCGGGCAGGGCGCGCCGGCGGAAACGCGCCGCCCGCTCAGCCGGGCCGGAACGCGAAGCGCAGCCCGCGCCGCAGCGCCACCGGGATCACGCTGCCGTGGTTCTGGCCGGGAAAGATGTGGAACCGCATCCGCGGCCCCCGCTCGCCCAGCACGCCGAGGCGGTCCGACAGGGCGCGCGCCCGCTCCACCTGCTGCGCCACCCGCGCGAGGTCGCTGTCGCCGCCCGCCGAACCGGGACGGCCGCCTTCCAGCTCGCCCACCGTCACCAGCAGCTCCAGCGCGCCGGCATCGGGCGGCGGGCTGGCGGCGAAGCGCTCCTCCGCCCGCAGCACCGCGCCGTTGCCGTACCAGATCGAGGGGCTGGCCGCGACGGTGCGGTGGAAGCTGCCGGGGCGGGTGAACAGCGCGTAGAGCGCGAAGAGCCCGCCGTAGGAATGGCCGTAGAGCGCCTGCCGCCGGCGGTCGACCGGAAAGGCGGCTTCCACGCGCGGCTTCAGCTCCCGCTCGATGAAGTCGAGGAAGCCTTCGGCGCCGCCTTCCTCCGCCGGCCCGCCCTCGCTCGGCGGGGTGTAGTCGTATTCCCGCCGCGACTCGCCGGCGTAGCCGATCGCCACCACCAGCCCTGGCACCACCGGCTCCACCCCGTCGCGTGGCACCTCTCCTCCCGGCGGGGTCGCCGATGCCTCGTCCGGCCCGTTCTCGGCCCGGGTGCTGCCGGTGCGGGTGCTGCCGGTGCGGGTGTTGCCGGTCTGGGTGTCGCCGGCCTGGGTGTCGCCAGCCCGGGCATCGCCAGCCCGAGCGCTGCCAGCCGGAACCTCGCCGGCCGGGACGTTGCCTGCCGGAGCGTGCCCAGCCTGAGCGTCCCCAGCCTGAGCACCCCTGGCCTGGGTGCCCCCGGCCGCCGCCTCGTCGCGGGCGCCGTCGTCGCGCAGCGCCGCCTCCACCAGCCCGAACTGCGCTTCCCCGTCGAGCATGTAGAAGACCGGGTAGCCCTCGGCCGGCGGCGGCGCGGCCGGGACCCGCAGGAAGATCCGGTAGGGCCGCGCCGCATCGCCCCCGGCCAGCACGTCCCACACGAGGTCGCGCGCTGCCGTCCCGGCGGCAAGGCCCGGGCGGAAGGGCAGGGCGGTGACCCCGGCGACGGAGCCGGCAAGCAAGAGGCGGCGATGCATCCCAGAACTCCTGTTCCGCGGCGGGGCAGCCCCGGCGGTGCCCCGTGCCCCGTCATATGGAGGCGTGCCGGGAGCTGATAATCCCGGACCCGGCGGGCTCTCGTCCGCACGGACGGCCGGCAGCGCGGCGGCCAGCCGATTCGTCGCGGCGCGCGGGAAGGCGCCGCAGCGGACGCAGGATTGGCCCGCCCCTTCAGGCATCCATGCGCGGGTGGAAGATCGCGCCGCGCTCGGTCATGCGCCCCGAGCCCCGAGCCCCGAGCCCCGAGCCCCGAGCCCCGAGCCTCGGCCCACGCACCGCGGGCCGCCCGTCCGCGCCCCGGCGCGCCCCGCTGGCCGGATGCCCGCGCCCGGCGCAGGATCGCTCCCTCCACCACCACGAGAAGCAAGGAACCGCCGATGAGCGACCTCACCCGCGCGTCCGCCCGCGAACCGCTGCGCTGCCGGGTCCCGGCCGTGGCCACCCTCCAGACGGACAACGACCGCGTGCGCGTCATGCGCTGGGACTTCGCGCCCGGCGCCGAGACCGGGGCGCACCGGCACGGCTGGGCCTACGTCGTGGTGCCGATCACCGACGGCACGCTGCTGGTGGAAGCGCCCGACGGCACCGGCACCCGCGCCGAGCTCCGCGCCGGCCTGTCCTACGACCGCCCCGCGGGCGTCGAGCACAACGTCGTCAACGCCGGCGAGGCACCGCTGAGCTTCGTGGAGATCGAGATCAAGAGCTTTCCCGGCTGATCGGCTGATCGGCTGACCGGCTGACTAGCCAACTGGCGGGCTGACGGCTGGCGTGACCGACTGGCTTCGGGGCTGACCGGCCGAGGTGACTGCGGAGCGGAAGCGGCCGGCGGGCGGGTCGGACGGCGGCTTGCCCCGCCGTCGGCCCGGTCCTCCCGCCCCCGCTGTTGCGGCGGTCCGGCCCGCCGGGGCAGGATGGGCGCCATGGAACTGCGCGAAAGCGTCCCTTTGCGGGCCGGGCCCGGCGGCGCGCCGGTGGAATGCCCCGTCCGCTGGCAGCGCTCCAGCCGCGCCCGCCGCACCTCGCTGCGCATCGACGCCCGCTCGGGCGAGGTCGTGGTGACCCTTCCGCTCCGTGGCAGCCGGCGGCAGGGCATGGCGCTGCTGGGCAACCACGCCGACTGGGTGATGGAGCGCCTGTCCGCCCTGGCCCCCGCGGTGGCCTTCGCCGACGGGGCGGAGGTGCCGCTCGGCGGCATCCCGCACCGCATCCGCCACGACCCCGCCGCCCGCGCCGGCGTGTTTCTCCAGGACGGCGAGATCGTGGCCTCGGGCGAGGCTGCCTTTCTCGCCCGCCGGGTGGGCGACTTCCTGCGGGCCGAGGCGCGGCGACGCATCCTGCCGCTGGTGGCCCGCTACGCCGCGAGCCTGGGCGTGCGCGCCGGCGCGGTGCGGCTGAAGGACACGCGCTCGCGCTGGGGGTCCTGCGCGCCGGACGGCACGCTGGCCTTTTCCTGGCGCCTGGTGCTCGCGCCCGAATGGGTGATGGACTACGTCGTGGCGCACGAGGTCGCGCACCTGCGCGAGCTGAACCATTCTCCGCGCTTCTGGGCGGTGCTCCGCTCGATCAACCCGCATCACGAGGCGGCGCAGGACTGGCTGCGCCGGCACGGTGCCGGGCTGCTGCGGGTAGGTTGAACGGGACGAACCGGCTCGCGCCTCCCGGGCCGGGTCGCGGGCACTCCGGGCCCCGGAGCCGCGGGCCCGCGCGTTCTCCTGGGCGGGCTCCACGGCGCCGGTGATGGGAAGCGGCACGGCGCGGTCGCAGGCTCCATCCCGGAATGTGTTGCGCCGAAACGGAGTCGCGTATATAGGAATATTATCTTAGCCGGTGGGCCGGCCTTCCGGGGCGCGCGCCTCGCGGCAGCCCGGAGCCATCGCCGGCAGCCAGCCTGGGAAAACCCCCATCCGGGCAGCGGGCCGGCGGGGTTGGCCACCGCGCTTGGGACGGAACAGCACCATTCCGATTCGTGAGGTGGGCCCGAGAGCCACCCTGCTGCAACATAGGCGGCAGTGGCCCGCCAGGGGCCGGGATAGCCTGAACCATGCCCAAATTCTTCTTCGATATTCACGACGGCGAGCACTACCGGCGCGACCAGGAGGGCAGCGAACTGACCGATGGGGAAGCGGCGAGGCGCGAAGCCCTCGCGGTGCTCCCGGACATCGCCCGGGACAGGTCGCCGGGCGACAACCGGCGTGACTTCATCGTCGACGTGCGGGACGAAACGGACCGGCTCGTCTTCACCGCGACCCTGTCGCTGATGGCGCGCTGGATCGAGTGAGGCCGTTGCCGCCGGCGGAGCCTGCGCGGGCCGCCCGCACCATCCCGCGGGCGCCGGGCCGGGGCGCGACGTGGCCTGACGGTTCCCGACGTGCCGGTGGCTGGCCGGTGGTCAGCCTTTGCCCCGCTCGAAGCCTGTTCGACGCGACCCGAGTGGCTAGGCCGAGCCGGTGACGCCCCCATGCCGGAGCAGCGGCAGGAACCCGCGAGGCCGGTAAGAAAGTAAGATGGTAAGATAGTAAGGAAGTAAGGCGAACCAGCCGCGGCCACCCCCGCTGCCCTGCGCCGTTCCGGCGCCCGCCTGCTCCGGCCGCGCCAGCTTTCCCCGCCGCGCTGGCCGTTGCAGCGCCGGCCCTGGCTCCCGGCCTCCAGTCTGCCCTCGTTCCCGCCACCGGGACCCGGTTGCCACGGCCTGCCCGTTCGACCCCTTTGCCTTTCCTCGCGGGCCCTGCGCCTCCGTGCTGGCAGCCCCGCTTTGGCGGCGCAACGGGGCGCACCATGTCCAGCAACGATCCCGGCCGCCGCGGCCGGCCCGAACCAGGAGCGCGAGATGAAAGCTGTCGCCTACACGCACTGCCACCCGGTCGATCACCCGGACGTGCTGCTGGACCTCAACCTGCACGAGCCGCACGCGCCGCACGGCCACGACCTGCTGGTGGAGGTGCGGGCCGTGTCCGTGAACCCGGTGGACACCAAGGTCCGGCGCAACGCCGACCCGGCCGGCGAGCCGCGGGTGCTGGGCTTCGACGCGGCCGGCGTGGTGCGGGCCGTGGGGCCGGACGTGCGGCTGTTCCACGTGGGCGATGAGGTCTTCTACGCCGGTGCGGTCAACCGCCCCGGCAGCAATGCCGAGCTGCAGCTGGTCGATGAGCGCATCGTGGGCCGCCGGCCGCGCACGATCTCCTTCGCCGAGTCGGCTGCCCTGCCGCTCACCTCGCTGACGGCTTACGAGGCGCTGTTCGAGCGCATGGGCGTCCCGCGCGGGGGGCGTGAGCCGGTGCTGGTGACCGGCGGCGCCGGCGGCGTCGGCTCGGTGGCGATCCAGCTCCTGCGGCTGCTGACCGACCACACCGTGATCACCACCGCCTCGCGCCCGGAAACGCGCCAATGGTGCGAGAATCTCGGTGCCCACCACGTACTCGACCATTCCGGCGACCTCGCGGCGCAGGCGAAGGCGCTGGGCTATCCTGTGCGCTTCGTGTTCTCGACCACGGAAACGCCGCGCAACTGGGTGGCGCTGACGGATCTGCTGACCCCGGGCGGCACGATCGGCGTGATCGACGACCTGCACGACGCCGACGTGACGCGGCTGAAAAGCAAGTCCGGGCGGCTGGCCTGGGAATACATGTTCACCCGCGCCGTCCACAACACGCCCGACATTGCCGAGCAGCACCGCATCCTGGGAGAGGTGTCGCGCCTGGTGGACGAGGGCCGGCTCCGCACCACGCTGGGCCGGCACTTCGGCCGCATCAACGCCAGCAACCTTCAGCAGGCCCATGCCGCGGTGGAAAGCGGCACGATGCGCGGCAAGGCGGTGCTCGAGGGCTTCTGAGCCCGTTCCGCCGGGCGGGCATCGCGTGTGCCGGCCCGGCGGCCCCTCGCGCGGCACGGGCAAAGATGCTGCACTCGCGAGGTGCATCCCCAGCGACCGTCCTTCACGCCTCGCCACGCCGGCCCCGGGCCGGCGCAGTCCCCGGGCGGCGCAGCATGAAGGTGCTGCAGCCGCAGCCCGCCCATCCGCTGCTGCGGCGCCTCGACGCGCTGACCCGGCGACTCGACCGCTGGTCGATCAGCCTGTCGCCGCGCGCCGCCAGCCTCAGCGAAGGGGTGCGCGCCGCCGCCGCCTGCGCCCTGGTGATCCTCCTGATGGAGGTGACCGGCCAAGCCGAGCTGTCCTGGGCGGCGGTGGCGGCGCTGTGGACCTGCCTCGCCGATCCCGGCGGGCCCAGCCGGGCGCGGGCGCGGCTGCTGATGGGCTACGCCGCCACTTCCACGGTTTTCGCGCTGGCCGGGGCCGGGGCCGGGATGCTCGGCTGGGCGGCGGTGATCCCGGTGGTCTTCGCCTGCACCTTTCTCGGCAGCATGGGGCGCCTTTACGGCCAGGCGGTGACCCAGGCCGGGCTGCTGGCGGCGGTGGCCTGCGTGGTGGCGGCCGACCAGCCCTTCGCCGACGGCTGGGCGTTGCTGCGCTTCGGGCTGAGCTTCGTGGGCGGCGCGCTCTGGGCATTGGTTCTCAGCCTGACCCTGTGGCGCATCCATCCTTTCCGCCCCGCCCGTCGCGCGGTGGGCGAGGCGTTCCGTGCCCTGGCCGAGCTCACCGCCGACCTCGCCGCCCTGCCGCCCATGCCCGATGCCGCGGCGGGCAGCGCCTGGGCCCGCCACGCCCGCCAGCACCGGCGCGCGGTGCGCCTGGCCATCGAGGCCGCCCGCACCGCGCTTGACGGGGCGCTGCGCGACCGCGGCCTGGTGGAAACCACCGGCCGGCTGCTGCTGGCGCTCGAGGCGGCGGAGCGGATCTTTGCCCGGCTGATCGTGCTCGAGGACCAGCTGGAGGAAGGCGCCTCCCGGGGCGCCGCGCCGGCTTCCGCCACGCCCGTCCGGGCCATGCGGCAGCTGGCCGCGCTGCTGCACCGGGAAGCGCGGCTGCTCACCGCGGCCGAGCCGCCCGGCGCGCGCATGGAAGCGGCGCTGGCGCAGTTCGAGGCACTGCTCGGCACCGAGACGTCGCGCCCGGGCGCGGTGCCGGGGGCAGCGTCGGCGGCGACACCGGACGCGGCAACGGCGGGAAGCGCCCCTGGAGCGCCCCCTGGAGCGCCCCCGGGAACGGCCCCGGGAACGACCCCTGGCATGATCCCTGGAACGACCTCGGGCACGCCCCCAGGAACGCCCCTCGAAACGCCCCCTGGCACGGCGCTGGGCCTGGACACGCTGCGCGCCGTGGCGGCGGAGCTGCGCGCGATGCTGGGTGCGGCGCCGCTGCCGCCTTCGCGACAGCCGGTGGCGGTGCTGGGCTGGCGGGGCGCGCTGGCGGCGCTGCGCAACAATCTCGGCTGGGGGTCGCTGGTGTTCCGCCACGCCCTGCGCTCGGCCGTGCTGGTGGTGGTCGCCGTGCTCGTCACGCGCTGGCTGCACCTGCCGCAGGCCTACTGGGCCACCATGGCGGTGGTGCTGGTCCACCAGCCCGAGATCGCCACCACCTGGCCCCGCGCGGTGGAGCGCGCGGTGGGCAGCGTGCTGGGCGGGTTGCTGGCGGTGCTGCTGGGCTGGCTCCTGCCCGGACCCACGGCGCTGACGCTGGCGGTGTTTCCCTTGGCCATGGTCACCATGGCGCTACGCCCCGTCAGCTACGCCCTGTTCGTGTTCTTTCTCACGCCGCTCTTCGTGCTGCTGGTGGACCTGTCGCATCCGGGCGGCGCGCAGGCCTCGCTCGCGGGGCTCAGGGCGCTGGACAACGTCCTGGGCAGCGCCCTGGCGCTGGGCGGGGCGCTGCTGCTCTGGCCCGACCGGGCGCCGCACCGGCTGCGCTTCGCCCTGGCGGACGCGCTCTCGGCCAACGGTGCCTACGCCGCCGCGGTGTTCGGCGCCCCGGGCGCGGAGCGCGACGCGGCCCGTCGCGCCGCCGGCCTCGCCAGCACCAACGCCGAAACGGTGCGCGAGCGCGCGGCCCGCGAGCCACGGCGCAGCGCCGCGCAGCTCGAGGCCGCGGCCAGCCTGCTGACGCTGCAGCGCCGCCTGGCGGGCGTCAGCACCACGGCCTGGCTGCAGCCCGAGGCACCCGCGCCGGCGGGCTTCGGCGCCTGGGTTGCGGCGGCCACCGTCGCCATCGCCCGGGCCCTGCGTGAGGCGCAGCCGCCCGCCACCCTGCCGCCCGCCCCGGGCGAGGGCGCGCTGCCGCCCTCGGCTCGCCGCACCGCCGAGCTGCTGCGGCTGATGCACCAGGCGGGCGGGCGCTTCCTGGCCTGACGCGCCCGCTTGCCGTAACCTCGCGCCCCGGAACTCCGCCCCGGAACTTCGCCCCCCGGCAGGTGCCGGGCGCGCGGACGGGCAGATCAAGGAACACCGGGCATGATCGTTCTCGTGACGGGCGCCACCGCCGGCTTCGGCGCGGCCATCGCGCACCGCTTCGCCGCCGACGGGGCGCGCATCATCGCGGCCGGCCGCCGGGCCGAGCGGCTCGACGCGCTGCGCCGGGAGATCGGCGAGGACCGCGTCCTTCCCATGGTGCTGGACGTGCGCGACCGTGAGGCCGTGGCCAAGGCCGTGGAGTCGCTGCCCGCCGACTGGGCCGAGATCGACCTGCTGGTGAACAATGCCGGCCTGGCCAAGGGCCTCGGTCCGGCCCAGGAAGCCGACCTCGACGACTGGGACGCCATGGTGGACACCAACGTGAAGGGGCTGGTCTACGTCACCCGCGCGGTGCTGCCCGGCATGGTGGCGCGCAACCGCGGCCACATCGTCAACATCGGCTCCACCGCGGCCGAATGGCCTTATGCCGGCGGCAACGTGTACGGCGCCACCAAGGCCTTCGTGCATCAGTTCTCGCTGAACCTGCGCACCGACCTGTTCGGCACGGCCGTGCGGGTGACCGACGTGCAGCCGGGCCTGGTCGGCGGCACCGAGTTCAGCAACGTCCGCTTCGGCGACGACGCCAAGGCGGCCGCGGTCTATGCCGGCGCCGATGCGCTGACGCCCGAGGACATCGCCGACACCGTGCACTGGGTCGCCAGCCGCCCGGCGCGGGTGAACGTGAACACCCTCCAGGTGATGCCGGTCTGCCAGAGCTTCGCGGGGCTGAAGGTCAACAAGCCGGGGCAGTAAGCGGAACCACCGGTGGGGGAGGGCGGAACGGTCCACCCGCCTCCGCTCGGGGGATTGACCGGGTAGGCTGCCCGGGTGGGTTGCCGCGGGGACGTGCCGGTGGGCTGCCCGGCGCAGGCAGTTCGGCACCCTCCGTGAGTGCCCGCCCGCCCGCACTGTCCGAGCGGTGACGCGCCGGGGACGGGCGCTCCGCCCGTCCGGCCAGGAGGTTCAGGCGCCGGGGCGGCGGGGCTGCGGCGCCCGGTATTCTTCGGGGGAAATCGTTCATGGACCTGCGCGAGGCGACACCGGACGACGCCGACGGCATGAGCCGCGTCCTGCGCGAGATCATCGCGGCAACCGGGCGGGAACGTCCCAGCGATCCCGACTTCGTGCTGCGGAACTACGTCCGGAACCCTGCCGGCATCCGCTGCTCCGTCGCGGTGGAGGAGGACGGCGCGGTGCTGGGCTTCCAGTCGCTGATCCGGGCGACGGCGGGGAACCGCTACGGCGTGCCGGAAGGCTGGGGGATCATCGGCACCCACATCAGTCCGAGCGCCCATCGCCGGGGCGTCGGAACCGCGCTCTTCGCCAGCAGCCGGGCCGCCGCGGCGGGGGCGGGGCTGCGGAAGATCGACGCCTATATCGGCGCCGCCAACGAGGCCGCGCTCCGCTACTACGAGGCGGTCGGGTTCCGGACCTACCGCGAAACCGCGGACACGGTGCAGAAGGTCTTCGAGCTCGGCTGAGCGTTTCGGGCCCGGCCGTCGCGGCGGCCGACCGGCCCTTGTGTGACACCGGTGACATGCGACGTGGCGGCCCACCGGCCCACCGGCCCACCGGCCCACCGGCCCACCGGCCCACCGGCCCACCGGCCATGGGGCGGTACCGGCGGCAGGCGACACATTCCCGCGGCGGCGTCCGTCCGACTCACCTGGCCGACCCACTGAGCCGACCCACTGAGCCAGCCCACCAGGCCACGCGGGGGCGCATCGCGGTCAGGGCTAGAGGGCGAGCGCCCCCAGCGCGAGCATCAGGGCCGGCAGCATCACCAGCACGCCCAGCCGCAGGAACTGCCCGTCGCTGACCGTCAGGCCCTCTCGCCGGATCACCGCCATCCAGAGGATGGTGGCCAGCGAACCCGTGACCGACAGGTTCGGCCCGAGGTCCACCCCGATCAGGATCGCCCCCGGCAACACCCCCGCACCGCCCGCCGCCTGCACCACGGCCCCTGCGAGCAGCCCGGCGGGCAGGTTGTTGGTCACGTTGGTGCCGAGGCCCACGATCGCCCCGGCGGCCAGGGCGGTCCCGGTGCCGCCACCCCGCACCAGCCCGGCCAGCGCCCCCACGGCCCCCGTGGCTTCCAGCGCCTCCACCAGCACGAAGAGCCCGGCCACCAGCGGCAGGATACCCCAGGAAATGCCGCCGAGGATCGGCCCGAAGCCCCGGCGCGTCGTCAGCGCCACGGCCAGCGCCGTCGCGCCCGAGGCCAGAAAGGTCGGCCAGCCCAGATCGATCCCGGCCGCGGAAGCGCTCAGCATCGCCACCACCGTCGCGCCGATCCCGACGCCCGCCACCCGGCCGCCCCGCGACAGCGGCACCGGCGCGACCGCCGGCGCGATCGGCTCGGCCAGCACCCGCCGCTGCGTCAGCCAGAGGCTCGCGTAGGTCGCGGCGATCGCCGCCGCCGAGGGCAGGGTGAAGCGCAGCAGCCACTCCCCGAGCGGCGGCATGTGCCCGCCGAACACCACGAGGTTCGCCGGGTTCGAGATAGGCAGCACGAAGGAGGCCGCGTTGCTCACGAAGGCGCAAGCGTAGAGGTGCGGCATCGGCTTCGCGCCCGCCGCCCGCGCCGCCGCCAGGACGGCGGGCGTCAGCACCACCGCCGTGGCGTCGTTGCTCAGGAAGGCCGTGGTCAGCACGCCCACGCCGTAGACCACGGCCAGCAGGCGCGTGCCCGAGCCGTGTGCCGCCCGCACCGCGAAAACCGCCAGCCAATCGAACAACCCTTCCCGGCGGCCGACCTCGGCCAGCAGCATCATTCCCAGCAGGAAAAGGTAGACGTCGCGGCCCCGCAGCACGCCGCGCCAGGCCAGCTCGGGCGGCAGCAGCCCGGTCAGGACCAGGGTCGCGGCACCCGCCACCGCCCAGACCGCTTCGGGCCAGCGGAACGGCCGCAGGATCACCCCCGCCGTTGCCAGCAGGGCGACGAGCCACACCGCGGGGGCGGGGGCGATCAGGGCTGACATGGAGGCTGCCTCAGGCGGAGGGCTGGGCCACGGCGCCCGCGGGTGGTGACGGCCGGTCGGCGCCCGCGCGCTCCGGCAGGGTTTCCGGCATCAGCAGGAGGTAGCCCAGGAAGCCCGCCGCGGCGATCGCCCCCAGCACGAGAAAGGCGGCGGAGTACCCCGCCCAGACGATCACGCCGCCGGCCAGGCTGGCGCTCAGCGCCGCACCCAGGCCCTGCGCCGTGGCCACCGCGCCCTGGCTCACGTTGAAGCGCCCCGTCCCGCGCGTCAGGTCCGCCACCACCACGGGAAACAGCGCGCCGAAGATCCCGGCGCCCACCCCGTCCAGCGTCTGCACGCCCAGCAGCCAGGCCGGATGGTCGGAGACGGGGTAGAGCAGCCCGCGCAGCGCCAGCACGCCAAAGGCGGCCAGGAAGATCGGCTTGCGCCCCCAGCGGTCGGCCCGGGCGCCCACCAGCATCGCCATCGGCACCATCACGCACTGCGCCGCCACGATGCAGGCCGCGATCAGCGAGGTGGCGTGGTCCTTGCCCACCACCTGCGTCAGCTTCTGCCCCACGGTCGGCAGCATCGCCGCGTTGGCCAGGTGAAAGCTGGCCATGAGCGCCGCGAAGATCAGCAGCGGCCGGCAGGTGAGCAGCGCCTTCCAGGCGGAGGGTTCCTCGTGCCCGTCCTTGCCGTCCTGCTCCTCCCCCATCCCGCGCGCCAGGTCGTCGTTGATCGCCCGGGCAGGGATCAGCAGCATCGCCCCGATGCTCGCCGCGGCGAGCCCGGCCATGATCCAGAACACCACCACCGGCCCGAAGGCGTAGGCCGTGACGGCGGCGAGCGCCGCTGAGGCCGCGTTGCCCCCGTGGTTGAAGGCCTCGTTGCGTCCGATCCGGCGGGAAAAGGCTTTCGGGCCCACCACGCCGAGCGTGATCGCGGCCAGTGCCGGCGGGAACACCGCCCCGGCGATGCCGGCGAGCGACTGCGTCGCCGCGACGGCGTAGAAGCCGGAGATGAAGGGCAGCGCAAGGCAGCTCACGGTCACGGCCAGGGCGGCCGCGACGACCACGGCGCGCTTGTGCCGGGTGCGGTCGATCAGCGCGCCGGCCGGGGTCTGCGCGACGAGGCCGGCGATGGCGGCGATGGTGATGACCAGCCCGATCGTCGCCTCGTTCCAGCCCCGCTCCGGCCCCCGCACCGCGAGGAGGTAGATGGCGAGGTAGGGGCCGAGCCCGTCCCGCACGTCCGCCAGGAAGAAGTTGAGCGCATCCAGGCCCCGCGCGATGCGCCCGGGTGGCTCCCCCATGGTGGCCTGGGACGGGGCGGCGGCAGGGGACATGGGGGATCTCTGGGTGGCAGGAGCTGCAACGCGCGTCGCCGTGGCCCGGTTTGCTTCACCCTTCCGGGAAGCCGGCGGCCGGGCTGGCGCCGATCCGGAGGTGCGCGGACCCGGGCGGGCGAGGTTGATGCGCGAACCGAGGCGGGTCGGACCCTGGAGCGCCGGGCTTTCCACCGTTGCCAACCCGGCCTGCGCCTCCGCCTTGCCGGAAGCACGGTCCGGCCGCTGCCGGATGGCCTCCGCGCCGCCGTCGTGGCATGGCTTGCCGGGGACGGGAGGGCGCGATGAGCCTGCAGCTATGGCTGGTCTACCTCGCCGCAGCGATGGGGCTTTCGCTCACGCCGGGGCCGAACGGGCTGCTCGCCCTGACCCATGGCGCCCGCTTCGGCCTGCGGCCGACCGTTTGGACGGTGCTCGGCGGCGCGCTGGGCTTCCTGCTGCTGATCGCGGCCTCGCTCGCCGGCATGGGGGCGCTACTCGCGGCCTCGGGAACGGCGTTCACGGCAGCGAAGTGGGTTGGTGCCGCCTACCTCGTGTTTCTCGGCGTGCGGCTGTGGCGCTCCCCGGCGCCGGTGGTGGTCACCGGGGCCTCCGGGCGGCCCGGGCGGGAGGTGGCCCGGCCGCTGCGGCTGTTCGCGGACGGGTTCCTCGTCGCGGCGTCGAACCCCAAGGCGATGCTGTTCTTCGCGGCCTTTCTGCCGCAGTTCATGGTGCCCGGCACCGCCTTCGCCTCGCAGTTCCTGCTGCTGGGCGGCACCTTCGCGGTGGTGGAGGTGATCTACGAGCTGCTGCTGGCCGGTCTCGCGGGCCGGATCGCGCCCTGGCTCGCGCGCCATGCGCGGCTGTTCAACCGCGTGACGGGCGGCACCTTCGTGGGGATCGGGGCGGTGCTGGCCAGCGCGAGCCGCTGACGCCGGGCGCGGGGCTGCGCGGGCCAGGGGCGTCGGAACGGTCGGCTCCCGCGGCCGCAATCCCGCCCGTCGCGCGGACCGGCGCCGCGGCTGACCGCCAGGGACGGGCCGCTCAGGACGCGGGCGAGGCGGCAGGCCTGACCACCGGAGCCCGGCGGCGTGGCGGCCCCTCCGGATCGGGGCGCGGCGTTGCCGGAACCCTCCGGTCAGCGGCCACCCCGATGGTACACCTCAGACCCGGAAGCCGCGCAGCGCCGCGAGGGGGGTCACCCCTTCCGCCGCGGCCAGCGCGTCGAGGCTGTCGGGCGCCAGCGCGGCGCTGAGGCCGTTGAGCACCCAAACGCAGTCCAGTCCCGAGTTCCGCGCGCCCGCCAGGTCGGTGCGCGGCCCGTCGCCGATCGCCAGCGTCCGCTCCGGCGCGGTGCCCAGGCGGCGCAGCACCGGGCCGTAAACGGTGGGATCGGGCTTGCCGACCTCGAAGATCTCGCGCTGGCCCATCTCCCGGTACACGTCGGCGAAGGCGCCGGCGCAGAGCAGCACCTGACCGTTCACCACCACCTCGCGATCGGGGTTCACGCAGACCATGGGCAGGTTGCGCGCAGCACAGGCGGCCAGAACCTCGCGGTAAGGTTCGGTGCTGGTGGGGCCGAGTGCCGGGTCGGGGCCGGTGTTGAGCAGGAAGTCGGCCTCGGCCACCTGGCTGACCAAGTCGAGCTCGACATCCTCGATCACGCTGAGGTCGGTGGCCGGGCCCAGGTGATAGGCGCGGCGGCCCAGCGCCGCGAACCAGGGATGGGTGCGGCCGTGCAGCAGCTCCCACGTCACCTCGCCCGAGGTCACCACCGCGTCGTAGTGGTCAGGACCCAGGCCGTAGCCGGCGAGCTGCCGCTCCACCACCCAGGAGCGGCGCGGGGCGTTGCTGAGAAAGACGAGGCGCTTGCCGCGCTCGCGCACCAGCAGCAGCGCTTCCGTGACGCCCGGATAGGCGGTGACGCCGTCATGCACCACGCCCCAAAGGTCCACCACGAAGCCGTCGTAGCGGTCGAGCAGCGGCGTGATGCCGTCCAGGATATCCATCAGCCCAGCTTTCCCGTTGCCTTGGTGCCCGTCGCCCCGGTGCCCATGGAGTTGGCGCCCGCAGCGTTCGCGCCCATCGCCTTGATGCCCGTCGCTTCGGTGCCCGTCCTGCCGGCGGTTCCCGCCACGTCGGCGCCCACCGCGTCGGCCACCCGCGCGAAACCGTCGCGCCGCAGAAGGGCTGCCAGCCCGCGCCGGATCTCACCCACCACCGCCGGGCCACGATAGGCTAGTGCGGCGTAGAGCTGCACCAGCGAGGCGCCGGCGCGGATCTTGCGGTAGGCCTGCTCGGCGGAACCCACGCCGCCGGCCCCCACCAGCACCAGCCGCCCGGCCGCCAAGCGGTAGACTTCCGCCAGCATCGCGGTGGAGGGGACGAAGAGCGGCTCGCCCGACAGCCCGCCGGCCTCGGTCCGGTGCGCCGAGCGCAGCGTGTCCGGGCGGGCCAGCGTGGTGTTGCTGACGATGATCCCGGCGACCCCGGTCGCCACGCAGGTTTCCACCAGCGCCGGCAGCGCCTCATGCGCGAGGTCGGGGGCGATCTTGAGCAGCAGCGGCGGTTGCTGCGCCAGCGCCGCCCGGCGCGCCATGGTGGCGCCCAGGATCGCGCGCAGCCGTTCCTCGCCCTGGAGGTCGCGCAGGCCCGGCGTGTTGGGGGATGACACGTTCAGCGTCACGTAGTCGGCATGGGGCGCCACAGCGGCGAACAGCGCCGGGTAGTCGCGCTCCGGATCGGCGCCCTCCTTGTTGATGCCGATATTGGCGCCGAGCACCGCGGGCAGGGGCCGGCGCAGCGCGGCGAGCCGCGCGACGTAGCGGTCGAGCCCGCCGTTGTTGAAGCCCATGCGGTTGATCACCGCGGCATCCTCGGTGAGGCGGAACAGGCGCGGGCGCGGGTTGCCGCCCTGCGGGCGCAGCGTGACGGTGCCGGCCTCCACCAGCCCGAAGCCGAGGTTCATCAGCGGCAGCACCGCCTCGGCATCCTTGTCGAAGCCCGCCGCCAGCCCGACCGGGTTGCGGAAGCGCAGGCCCAGCACCTCGGTGTGCAGCACCGCGTCGTCGGGCGCGCGGTCGCGGCCGGCCAGCCCCAGGCGCAGCGCCCGCAGGGCGGCGCCGTGGGCGCGTTCCGGGTCCATCGATCGCATGGCCGGCATCAGCACCGAAGCGAGTGCTGGCGTCATGGTGCGACAGCCGGGATGGGCGAGGGGAGGCGGGGCGGCGTGGTCATTCCGGGCCCCTTCTGCCGCAGCCGCGCGGGTGGGGGAAGCGCGACCCTGCGGATCCTGGGCCAGGGCTGCCGCGCGGAGGCGTGGCGCCCCCGGACGTGCAGGGAAGGAGCCGGCCGCCCGGGTTGTCCTACCTCGCCGGGGTGAGCATCCCCAGGCGCGTGGGGATGGAACCGGCATCCACCGCTTCACCGGCCGTGAGGCAGGGCGATCCCGGTGGGCGTGGGAAGAGGCGCAGGCGAGAAGCTCATTGTTCCCCAGCGCGCGATCTCCAACGCCCGGGAAGGAGAAGACTCAGCCGCTGGTTCTGATGTGGCCGGCGTGCAACTTCAACCATGTGGGGAAGCCCCGGACGGCCACGCCGGACAGGGCAGTGCCGCCGGCCTCCCGGCGTGGCTTGACCGCCGACCGTGCCGCCCTGACAAGCCACGGCAACGTCGTCCCGGCGAGAAGGGCGGCCGACACGGGGTAAGGACGGGAGCCGGCTTGCGCGGACCCTTGCTGCTGCTGGCCGCGCTGGGCCTCTTCGCCCTGCTGGATGCCAATTCCAAGCTGCTGTCCGGCCATTACCCGCCGGCCGAGGTCCTGGCGGTGCGCTACGCCACGATGCTGGTGGGGCTGCTGCTGCTGCGGCTCGCGCGCCCGGGACTCGGCGGCAGCCTCGGCACGCGCCACCCCCGGCTGCACCTCCTGCGCGCCGCGGCGATGCTGGGGGCGAGCGGCGGCTTCCTCATGTCTCTGCGCGGGTTGACGCTGGCGCAGGGCTACCTCGTCTACTTCCTGGCGCCCTTCATGATCCTGACGCTCTCGGCGCTGGTGCTGCGCGAGCGCGTGCCCCGCGCCACCTGGGGCTGGTGCGCCCTGGGCTTCAGCGGCGTGCTGGTGGCGCTGGCGCCCGCGATCACCGGCGGCGGGCCGCTGCATTCCTACGGCTGGGCGCTGCTGGGCACCGCCTCCTACGCCACGGTGATGACGGTGAACCGCTACCTGCGGCACGAGGCCGGCATGGCGCGGCTGATCCTGTGGTCGGCGGTGCCGGGCATGCTGGTGCTACTGCCCTTCGTGGCGGAAGGCTGGATCACGCCGACACCATTCGACGCGCTGGCGATGGCCGCCAACGGCGCGCTGTCGGGCACCGCGACGCTGTGCCTGGCGGGTGCCTTCCGCTCCGCCCCGGCCTCCCGCCTGGCGCCGCTGGAGTTCAGCGCGTTGGCCTACGCCGTGGTGCTGGACCTCCTGGTCTGGGGGGCACTGCCGGATTCGCATGCCATGGCGGGGGCGGTGGTGGTGGCCCTGGCCGGGGTGATGAGCCAGCGCCGCGCCGCCACGGCATGACGCCTGGGGAATGACACTCAAGGCATGAGGTCCGGGGCCAGGCATGACGTCCGGCGTCCGACGCCCAGGAAATGACGTCCGGGGCATGAGGCTTCGACCGGCCCCAGCCCGTTCCCGCCGCGGTCGTCCCCGCCGCGGTCATCCCTGCCGTGGGGCGCCAGGGCCTTCGCCTTCCGATCATCCCTGGCCAAGCCGGGCGGCGCGGGCCAGAACCCCTTCATGACCCCGACGCGCCTCTTCCTGATCCGCCACGCCATCGTGGAGCCTTCGGCGCGGCTGACCATGTACGGCGACATGGACGTGTCGCTCTGCGCCCTGGCGCTGGCGGCGGAGCAGGTGTCGCATGCCTGGCTGGCCGAGCGGCTGCCGCGCCCCGCCCGCTGGTTCTGCACCCCGCTCAGCCGCACCCGCGCCACGGCGGAGGCGATCTTCGCCGGCGGCTACGGCGAGGAGGAGCTCACCGTGCTGCCCGACATGCGCGAGCAGAACCTGGGCGAGTGGCAGGGCCTGACGCACGAGCAGTTCACCGCCCTGCTGCGCGACCCGCCGCACCCCTTCTGGCCCCATTCGGCCGAGGAGCGCCCGCCGGGGGGCGAGAGCATCGGCGACGTGGTGGCGCGCGTCGGGCCCGTGCTGGAAGGGCTGGTGCGCGACCACGCCGGCGAGGACCTGGTGATCGTGGCCCATGGCGGCACGATCCGCGCCTCGGTGGCGCATGCCATGGGGCTGACCGGGCACCAGGCCTTTCAGCTCTCGGTGCGCAACCTGTCGCTGACGCGGCTGGAGAACCATGGCGGGCAGTGGCGGGTGGCCTCGGTGAACGAGGAGCCGCCGGGACTCTCGGCCCTGCACTGACGGAGGCCGGGCGGCGCGTGCGACGGAGCTGGTCAGGTGCTTCGACAGGGCCGTCCGGCGCGACGGCGGGGGGGCTCGGGGGCCAGGATCGGGCATGATCCCCTCCATCGGATAGGGTCGCCGCGCTGTGCCCGGCGGGGAGCAATGGCGGGGTCGGCCGGCTTCCCAAACACGGCCATAGTTTCGCCCACGGAACACCACAGCGCATCGCGAGTTTGGTTCCCCTGGCCGATCCGGGCTACAAGCGCGGCCTGAGACAAGGGGTTGGGGGAGTTTGCTCATGCGCCGTGCGATCTCGATGCTGTTGCTGGCATCCCTGGCGGCACCGCTCGCCGCCTGCGGCAGCGCCGGGGTGATCCCGCCTGCCGCGGAACAGCAGGCGCTGGTGGACCGTTCCACGCTGACGGTGCAGGAGATGCTGAGCGAGAACGACCCCAACGGCGCCCGCGATGCCCGGGACGCCCTGCGCAGGGCCCGCGCCGCGGTGATCTGCCCGCGCGTGTTCCGCGCCGGCTTCCTCGTGGGCGGGCAGGGCGGCACCTGCGTGCTGGTGGCGCGCGACGGGGCGGGCTCCTGGTCCTCGCCCTCCTTCTACAGCATGGGCTCCGGCTCGCTCGGGCTGCAGATCGGGCTGCAGGACATGCAGGTCATGATGCTGATCCTGACCGACAAGGGCTTGAGGGCGGTGCTGGACAACCAGTTCAAGTTCGGCGGCGACATCTCGATCGCCATCGCCACGGTGGGCGGCGGCATCGCCGGGGCGACCACCACGGCGGTGGGGGCGGATATCGTGGCCTATGCCCGCACGCGCGGCCTTTACGCCGGGCTGACGCTGGAAGGCACGGTGCTCAGCCCTTACCGTGAGGCGGACCAGGCCTATTACGGCCGGCCCGTCAGCAGCCGGCAGATCGTGATCGACATGGCGGCGCATAACCCGGCGGCCGACCCGCTGCGCGCGGTGCTGATGCAGTACAGTGCCCCTGCGGCCGCACAGGGCTACGCCCCGCCCGGCGGGCCGGGGATGATGCCGCAGCAGCCCTACTCGCCGGCGACCTCCGGCTACGGCAGCAGCGGCGCGGTGCAGCGCGAACAGCTGCGCTGACATTTGTCCGGAGGTGCCCAGGATTTCCATTCTCCCTTGTGGTAGCCTGGAAAGTTGGGCATCCGGTCTTCCCGCGTCCACCATCCCCTCGGAAGGGAATCAGACCAGCCGGGCGTCAGTCAGCTTCATCGGCTTCCTCCTGCCGGCGGCGCAGATCGACCGCCCGCTGCTCTCGGTCGAGCACCATGCGCGTCATCGTCATGATGTCGGCCGCCGTCGGCGCCAGCCTCTGCGCCTCGAACCAGAGCTTGCAGGCATGGCCAGTGTCGGCGACGGCGATCAGCGCATCCTCGATGTCACCCGAACACGGGGACTTTCGCAGGATGGCCAAGTGCTCCTCGAAAGCGGAGGAGTGACGAGAACTGCTCATGCGGTGCGTCCTTCGCGGATAGAGGCCCGGGCAGCGTCGGCCAGGAAGGCCGAGCGGTTCATGCCGCGCTGCTTAGCGGTGGCGTCGATGGCGGCGAGCAGACCTTCCTCGATGGTGACGTTCAGCCGTACTGCGCGGCCGGGCAACTCGGCACGCACTAGAATACGGGCGAACTCCTCCACCTCAGGATCGCGCTCGACGTCCTCCAGGGGGGTGGGCTCGGGGATGGCTTCGCCGTCCTCGATCATGCCGCGCAGGTGCAGCGCCAAGCCGACCTCCGCCTGGGCGGCGGCATGCTCGGTGGTGTCGCCTGCGGAGACGCAACCGGGAAGATCAGGGAACGACACCCCGAACCCATCGCTGCTGCGCTCCAAAATAGCCGGATAGTACCGGATCGCCATTCAGGTCTCTCCTGTCTGGTCTCTAGGACTAAGGGCGGCAGCCCCGGTGTTAGCGGAGCTTCACACCTGTCTGCCTTTCCAGGCTTTTAATAGTTCCGATAGGGAGTTCCCTGTTCGGATGGGGGACGGTGGCGCGTCCCGGTTTGGTCGGATGTTTGAATTGCTTGTGGCTGCCTGCCTGAGCGACTTCGAACCATCCGTCCGCTTCGATGGCAGCTATCACCGCCTTGCTGCTGACCGTTCTTCCCATCCGGGCCCCGTCGCTCTGGTGTGTATAGATACGCGTCAGAGACGGGCATTGTCCACGGGTAATGTGTGCGAGTGTGTATACGCCAGCGCTGTCAGGTATGGGCGATCCGACAACTGCAAGAGCTTCGCTATCTGAGTGGTGAGCGTGGCATACGCAGTGGCGCGGACGAGGCGCTGATCAGAACGGCAACCGGGTAAGCATCTAATTTGCCGGGTATAAAGCTGGGTACGTGGAAGGTGCAACGCGCAAGGAATGGCGGAAATCCGCTATTTTTAGGTGCCGTCAGATCAGAGAGAACAACTGCGCTGACCAGTGTAGGCAGGGGCGAGGAGCCACCCCGCCCGCTCAGCGGAAGCGGCTGAGGCCGCGGCGCAGCGCCCCGTCCTCGTCGTCGAGCATGCCCTCGCGCAGGAACAGGTCGATCAGCACCAGGCTGACGTTGAACTTCACCGCATCGCCGTCGCGCACCGCCTCGAGCACGCGCCGTGCTGGCCAGAGCTCGAAGCGCTCCACTTCGTCGTCGCCGGGTACCGGGGTGAAGTCTTCCGGCAGCTCCAGGTCGAAGCAGTGGAGGATGTCGCGCCGTAGTCCTTCCCCCTCGTTGCGCATGACGTAGGACACGGCACCGACCTCGCGCGCTTTCGTGGCCAGGGCGCGGGGCATGCTCGCTTCCTCCTCCGCTTCCTTGAGCAGGGTTTCCGTGGGCGACAGCCCGGCCGGAACGCCGCCCGCCACCACGTTGTCGAGCTTGCCCGGTGCGAGCGCCTTGTTGCGCGCCCGCCAGCCCACCCAGAGGTGCAGCCCGTCGGCGCGGCGCACCAGCCCGTTAAGGTGCGCGCCGCGGCTGAGGATGCCCAGGAAGGCCACCGCCGCGCGGTCGATCCGCGCCAGCACCGGCCCGTCGGGCGTCGCGCGGACGTCGAAGGGTTCGTCGCGCAGCCGCAGCCGGCCCAGGCGCACCAGCTCCGCCGTCAGGGCCGACAGAACCGTGGTCCGTGCCTCCGCGTCGGGAAGGGAGGGGTCGAGCGCCACGCCGTCGGCCGAGGGAAACAGGTGCGGCGAGAGCAGCGGCAGCTCCTCGGCCAGTCTCGGCGGCAGCCAGCCCACCACCTGGCCCGCCACCCGCAGCGGCAGGTCGTCGCCGAAGCTTTCGGCGTTGTTGCAGGCCTCGATGTGGCGGAGGAAGCGATGATCCATGCTTCCCACATGCGCCCCGCCGCACGGGGCCGCAACCACGGGGACGCCGCGCGACGGTAACACCAGGCGGTGAGGCT
Organism: Roseomonas elaeocarpi; assembly: GCF_042433915.1. Taxonomy (NCBI): domain Bacteria; kingdom Pseudomonadati; phylum Pseudomonadota; class Alphaproteobacteria; order Acetobacterales; family Roseomonadaceae; genus Roseomonas; species Roseomonas elaeocarpi. Next base: position 208,146 of record NZ_JBHLUN010000007.1, read on the forward strand.
GGGAGCGCGTGGGGAGGGCGCCGGAAGGTCGCGCCCGGCTGAGCCATCGCGCCAGCCCATGGGCGCCGCCCACCGGCGGGGTTTGCCGATCCGCCCGCGCCGCCCATCTTGCGGGCAATGACCTCCGACGTGAATCGCCCGAATGCCGCCCGCTGATCCCGCGACCTTGCCCCGCCCCGCCGGGCCGGGACAGGTCCAGGCCGCGCCCCTGACGCCGCCCGAGGCGCTGGGCTCCGGCATGACCGCCTCCGCGCTGCCCGCCGCCGACGCGCCGCGCGGGCACCTGCACACGCTGCGCCGCCTGGCCCCCTACCTCTGGCCGCGCAACGCGCGGGAGCTGCGGCTGCGCGTGGTGGTGGCGATGCTGATGCTGGTGGCGGCCAAGATCGCCAACGTCTTCGTGCCGCTGGCCTATGCCCGCGCGGTGGACGCGCTGACGCCGCACGGCACCGCCTCGATCGCCGCGGTGCCGGTGGCGATGGTCCTGGGATACGGGTTGCTGCGCGTGGCGACCTCGCTGCTGGGGGAGCTGCGCGACGCCATCTTCGTGAAGGTGCAGGCGCGCGCCGCGCGGCAGATCGCGGCGCAGGTGTTCCAGCACCTCCACGCCCTGTCGCTGCGCTTCCACCTCGACCGGCAGACGGGCGGGCTGAGCCGCCTGATCGAGCGCGGCACGCGGGGCATCAACTTCGTGCTGGACTTCATGCTGTTCAGCATCGTGCCCACGATCTTCGAGATCCTGCTGGTGGCGGTGATCCTGTGGCGGATGTTCTCGTTCAGCTTCGCCGCGGTGACGCTGGGCACGATCGGGCTCTACATCGCCTTCACGCTGAGCTTCACCAACTGGCGCCTGCGCTTCCGGCGCGAGATGAACCAGATGGACCAGGACGCCAACACCAAGGCGGTGGACAGCCTGCTCAACTTCGAGACGGTGAAGTATTTCGGCAACGAGCGGCACGAGGAGCGTCGCTACGACGCGGCGCTGGCCAGCTACGAGCGCGCCTATGTCCGCTCGGAAACCTCGCTCAACGCGCTGAACATGGGGCAGGCCACCATCATCGCGGGCGGGCTGACGGCGGTGATGCTGATGGCGGCCAGCCGGGTTGCGGCCGGCACCATGACGGTGGGCGACTTCGTGCTGGTGAACACCTACCTGATCCAGCTCTACCTGCCGCTGAACATGCTGGGCTTCGTGTATCGTGAGGTGAAGCAGGGGCTGGTGGACATGGACAGCATGTTCACCCTGCTGCGCGAACCGCAGGAAGTGTCCGACCCGCCGGGTGCGCAGCCGCTGCCGCCCGGCCCCGGCGAGGTCCGCTTCCGCGACGTCCGCTTCGGCTACCGCCCCGACCGCGCCATCCTGAAGGGGCTGAGCTTCACGGTGCCGCCGGGCCGGACGCTGGCGATCGTGGGGCCGACCGGTGCCGGCAAGTCCACCGTGTCGCGGCTGCTGTTCCGCTTCTACGACGTGTCGGGCGGCGCGGTGTCGGTGGACGGCCACGACGTGCGGGCGGTGACGCAGGAATCGCTGCGCGCGGCGATCGGCGTGGTGCCGCAGGACACGGTGCTGTTCAACGACACCATCCGCTACAACATCGCCTATGGCCGCCCCGACGCGACCCAGGCCGAGATCGAGGAAGCGGCGAGGCTCGCCCAGGTGCATGACTTCGTGCTGCGTCTGCCCGATGGCTACGACACAAGGGTGGGCGAGCGCGGGCTGAAGTTGTCGGGCGGCGAGAAGCAGCGCGTCGCCATCGCGCGCACCATCCTGAAGAACCCGCGCATCCTGATCCTCGATGAGGCGACCTCGGCGCTCGACACCCGCACCGAGAGCGAGATCCAGTCCGCCCTGCGCGGCGTGTCGCGCGGCCGCACCACGCTGGTGATCGCCCACCGGCTGAGCACCGTGGTGGATGCGGACGAGATCATCGTGCTGGCCGAGGGGCAGGTGGCCGAGCGCGGCTCCCACGCCGCGCTGCTGGCCGCGGGCGGCACCTACGCCGCCATGTGGCGCCGCCAGTCCGAGGCGGTGGCGGCGGCGGAAGCGGCCGCGGCGGCCGACCTCGCCGCGCCGCGCGACCCGGACAGCGCCCGCCGACGGCTGGGTGGCGGGCCGGAGGCGGGGGAAGGCGGCACGGCCGCGCGGGGCACCTCCGCCACGCGGGGGTCTTCCGCTGAGGTTCCGGCGTGACCATCTGCCGCCCGGTAAGCACGACCAACACAGGAGAGCCCTGATGGCCAACGAGAACCAGGGCAACCGCCTTGACGAGATGGCGCCCGAGGACCTGAGCCATGCCGGCTCCATCGTGGACAAGGCGATCGAGTACATGACGGAACAGAACATCGCCCCGATCTCGGTGGCCTCGGCCCTGCTGGGCGGCGCGCTGGGCCTGATGGCGCGTTCCATGGAGGACAAGGCCGTGGCGCGGGTGCTGCGCTCGGCGCTCGAGTCGGTGGAGCGGGGCGAGCTGGCGCAGATGCGCGGCACCCATTCCTGAGCCATCGCTTCCCGGCCGGGGCGGGCTGTGATTCCCACCCCGTAACTTGACGCGGCCGGTCGGCTGGGCCATAGGCCCGCCTTCCCGCGCGATCGCGAATATACCAGAGGTTTCCATCATGTCCCGCCGCTGCGACATCACCGGCAAGGGCGTGCTGACCGGCAACAACGTCAGCCACGCCAACAACAAGACCCGCCGGCGCTACCTGCCGAACCTGCAGCAGGCCTCGTTCTTCTCCGACGTGCTCGGCACCTCGGTGCAGATGCGCCTGTCCACCAACGGCATCCGCACGGTGGAGCACAATGGCGGCCTCGATGCCTTCCTGCTCGGCACGCCCGATCGCAAGCTCGGCACCGAGGCCCTGGTCCTGAAGCGCCGCATCGGCCGCGCCCAGGCCAAGAAGCAGGCCGCCTGATTTAGCCTTTGTTTGCCATCCTCCCCCTAGAACGGGGGGGATGGAAGAAGCTGCCTACCTCCTCGCCGGTGCCGTCGCGCTGCCCTGCCTCGCCAGCGCCGGCTGGATGGCCTGGCGGCAGCGAAGCCAGCTTTCTGCCCTCCAGGCGGAACGCGGCCGCGAAAGCGCGCTGAGGGCCGGGCAGGCCCGGCGCCTCGCGCTGGTGTCGCGGGAACTCTCGCAGCCGGGGCTGTCCCTCCTGGGCATGGCCGATCAGCTGGCCGCGGCGCCCGAGGCGGAGGCGCCCGCCATCGCCGCCTCGCTGCGCGCCGAATCCGCCCGCCTCCTGCGCCTGTCCGACGAAATCGCCGACGAGCTCGCCTCCCATGGCGGGGAACGGCACCTGCGGGAAGAGCCGCTGGTGCTCGGTGCCCTGCTGGATCAGGCGCTGCTGGAAGTCCGCCGCCCCTTGGGGGACGCCAGCCGCCACTGGAGCATCGATGGCCGCATCGGGGAGCTGACGCTGCTGGGCGACCGGCGTGCCCTGTCGCGCTCGCTGGCGCAGGTGCTGATGCGGGCCGTGCGCGAAACCGGGGCCGGGGACTGCATCGCGATCCGCCTCGTGCGCGGGCCGGACAACCTGTCGCTGCTGATCGAGGATGAGGGGGCGGGGCTGGCCAGTGGCGATATCGCCGGGATGGCGGCGGAGGCCGGCGGCACGCGCGGGCTGGAACTCGGCCTCGCCACCGCGCGCGACCTGATGCGCGCCCATGGCGGCGACCTGGTGGTGGAGGCCGCGGCCGGCGTCGGCACGCGGGCCTGGCTGACCCTGCCGCGCCGCCGCGTGATCTCCGACCCGGAAACCGCGCCGCGCGCGCCGGCGGCTACACCAGCGCCGGCGAACGCTCCGTAGCGGCGCGCTGGAAGGCCTTGGCAGCGTCCTCGTCGAAGAGCTCCGCCAGCTTCTTCATCATGGTGCCGCCCAGCTCCTCGGCATCCACGATGGTGACCGCGCGGCGGTAGTAGCGGGTGACGTCGTGGCCGATGCCCACCGCGATCAGCTCCACGATGTCGCGGCCCTCGATCTCGGCGATCACCTTGCGCAGGTGGCGCTCCAGGTAGTTGCCGGGGTTCACGCTCAGCGTGCTGTCATCCACCGGCGCGCCGTCCGAGATCACCATCAGGATGCGCCGGTGCTCGGAGCGCGATAGCATCCGCCGGTAGGCCCAGTCCAGCGCCTCGCCGTCGATGTTCTCCTTGAGCAGACCCTCGCGCAGCATCAGGCCGAGGTTCTTGCGCGCGCGCCGCCAGGGCTCGTCGGCGGCCTTGTAGACGACGTGGCGCAGGTCGTTCAGGCGGCCCGGGTTGCGCGGCTTGCCTTCCTGCACCCAGCGCTCGCGCGACTGGCCGCCCTTCCAGGCGCGGGTGGTGAAGCCCAGGATTTCCGTCTTGACGCCGCAGCGCTCCAGCGTGCGGGCCAGGATGTCGCAGCACATGGCGGCCACCGTGATCGGCCGGCCGCGCATGGAGCCGGAATTGTCGATCAGCAGCGTCACCACGGTGTCGCGGAAGTCGGCCTCGCGCTCGTGCTTGTAGGAGAGCGAGTAGGTCGGGTTGGAGATGACGCGGGCCAGCCGCGCCACATCGAGCAGCCCTTCCTCCAGGTCGAACTCCCAGGCGCGGGACTGCTGCGCCATCAGCCGGCGCTGGAGGCGGTTGGCGAGCTTGCTCACCACGCCCTGCAGGTGGGAAAGCTGCTGGTCGAGCTGCTGGCGCAGCCGCGTCAGCTCGTCCTCGTCGCACAGGTCGGCGGCGCCCACTTCCTCGTCGAACTTGCGGGTGAAGGCGCGGTAGGTGGAGGCGTCGTCGGAAGCGGGGACCTCCTTGCGCTGCTGCGGCCCGCCCGGGCGGTCCTCGCCCTCGGCCGCGGCGCCGTCCTCATCCTCGCCTTCGCCCTCGTCCTCGGCGCCCGAGCCTTCGGCCTGCTCGGGCTGGGCGCCCAGCATGCTCTCGGCTTCCTGGGCCTGCGCCTCGCCCTCGCCGTTGTTGTCCTGCGCCTGGGTGGACTCGCCGCCCTGGTCGCCTTCCTGCTGCTCTTCCTCGGAGGATTCGGCCTCGACCTCGGCCTCGGCCAGATCGAGTGCGGTGAGCAGCTTGCGCGCGGCGCGGGCGAAGGCGTCCTGGTCGGCGGTGGCCGCGGCCATCTCGCGGAAGGCGCTCTCGGTGCGATCGCCCAGCGTGTCGCGCCACATGCCGAGCACGCGGCGCGCGGGTTCCGGCACGGACTCGCCGCTCAGGCGTTCGCGCGCCAGCAGGCCCAGCGCCGTGGAGAGCGGCAGCTGGTCCTTGCGCGTCATGCGGTCGTAGCCCTCCGTTTCCGCCTGGTCCGTCAGGCGGGCGTGGAGGTTGGCGGCGACGCCGGGCATCTGCTGACCGCCCAGCACCTCGATGCGCGCCTGCTCCAGCGCGTCGAAGACCTCGCGCGCGTCGCGGCGCGAGGGCAGGCGGGCGGCGTGGGTGGCCTCGTCATGGTGCCGCAGGCGCAGCGCCACGGCGTCGGCGGCACCGCGCAGGCGGGCCATCTCGGCGGGCGGCAGGGCGCGGGTGGGCAGCGGCAGGCGGGCGCGCTTGGCGGTCACGCCCGAGGGGCCGGGCTGGAAGGTGACCTGCACGTCGTCGGTGCGGGCGATGGCGCGCACCGCACCGGCGGTGGCGCGCTTGAACTCTTCCTGCCGGGACTGGTCCTTGGATTGGCTCACGACACAACTCCCCCGGCAGGTTCAGTGAAACGGATCCTCAGGCCTTGGCGTAAAGGCCGGTCGGGATCTCCTGGTTGAAGCAGCGCTGGTAGTACTCGGCCACCGTGGAACGCTCGGCCTCGTCGCACTTGTTGAGGAACGAAAGACGGAAGGCGAAGCCCACGTCACCGAAGATGCGCGCGTTCTCGGCCCAGGTAATCACGGTGCGCGGCGACATGACGGTGGAGATGTCGCCCGCGATGAAGCCGGCGCGCGTCAGGTCGGCCAGGCTCACCATGCTCTCAATCTGCTTGCGGCCCTTCTCGTCGGTCACCTTCATCTTGGCGGCCACGATGTCGCTCTCCTGCCGGTGCGGCAGGTAGTTCAGGGTCGCCACGATGTTCCAGCGGTCCATCTGGCCCTGATTGATCTGCTGGGTGCCGTGGTACAGGCCAGTGGTGTCACCCAGGCCGACCGTGTTGGCGGTGGCGAAGATGCGGAAGCCCGGGTGGGGGCGGATCACGCGGTTCTGGTCGAGCAGCGTCAGCTTGCCCTCGACCTCGAGCACGCGCTGGATCACGAACATCACGTCCGGGCGGCCGGCGTCGTACTCGTCGAACACGATGGCGCAGGGGCGCTGCAGGGCCCAGGGAAGGATGCCTTCCTTGAACTCGGTGATCTGCTTGCCGTCCTTGAGCACGATCGCGTCCTTGCCGACGAGGTCGATGCGCGAGATGTGGCTGTCGAGGTTGACGCGGATGCAGGGCCAGTTGAGGCGGGCGGCCACCTGCTCCACGTGCGTGGACTTGCCGGTGCCGTGGTAGCCCTGGATCATCACGCGGCGGTTGAAGGCGAAGCCGGCCAGGATCGCCAGCGTGGTGTCACGGTCGAAGCGGTAGGTCTCATCGCGTTCCGGCACGTGCTCGGTGGGGGTCGAGAAGCCCATCACCTCCATGTCGGTGTCGATGCCGAACACGTCGCGCACCTTGAGCCGCACGTCGGGCATGTCGGGACGGCTGTCGGTCAGGGTGGCGATCGTGTCCATCGGGGAATCCCGCTTCTTTCGTGTCTCGGGTTGGCCGCCCCGGCCCGCGGAGGGGCGATCGGGGCGACGCTTCAGGCGGCGACGCTGGTGTCCTGCTGCTGCGCCATGGTGGCGAGCCGCTTGCGGAGCAGGCTATAGGCCCGGTTCACGTCTTTTAAACGCTCCTCGGCCGATTTGTCGCCTCCGTGGGTGTCCGGATGGTAGCGCTTGGCGAGCTCCTTCCACCGGTCACGCAGGGCGTCCTCTTCCAGCGGCCAGCCAAGCCCCAGAACGTCCAGCGCGGCGCGGAGTTCAGCTGGGGCCTTGGTGGCCGATTTGCGAGGGGTGGGCTTCGCGTCCGCGAAAAGACCCAAGGGGTCCTTCAGCGCGGCCGGATCGAACTTGCCCTGCATGCCGAGCCGGCCCAGGGGCCAGGTCGGACGCTGCCAGCCGGTATCGTCCTTGAGATGCGTCTCGATCTCGTCCGGACTCATTCCCTTGTAGAAGTCCCAGGCCTGATTGTAGGCGCGGACGTGCTCCAGGCAGAAATGATAGTAGTCGCGAAGGCGAGAACGATCACGAGGGGCGCGAAACTCCCCGGCTGCCTCGCAGCCTGGGAAGTCGCAACGACGGAAGCCGGTGCTTCCGGGCGAAGGCGGGGTGTGGGTTGTGGTGCCTCGGCGGGCCATGCGCCACCTTATGATCGCAGCATCCCGCGTGGGCAAGGCAGTAAAGCTGCGCTTCACAACCGATTGGGATGCATGGGACAAGGCTTGCCATGACGTTTGAGCCATCCAGGGAGCGCCGCCTCGGGGCCGCGCTGGCCGCAGCCTTTCCCGGTGCCACGGTCGCGGTGCGCGACGACAGCCACCTTCATGCGGGACACGCGGGCGCCCGCCCGGGCGGCGAGACGCATTACGGCGTCCGGGTGGTCTGGGCCGGCTTCGAGGGGCAGAACCGGGTGGCGCGGCAGCGGGCGGTGAATGCCGCCGTGGCCGCGGAGTTCACCGGCGGCCTCCACGCGCTGGCCATCGAGGCGCGCACGCCGGCCGAGGCCGCCGCCGGCTGAGGCGCGGCGGGCGGCTGGGTGCCTCCGCCGCCTGTCCGAATATCTTCACGCCCGCTCCGCCCCCAGTGCTGACATTCTGAGGCTGACATCCTGGGGCTGACATCCTGCGCCCGCCGCCCGGTCCGGGCGCGGGGTTGCTGCAGGCCCCGTCGGGCCGTTGCAGGGTGGGGAGGAGCCGTCCCATGCCGTTCACCGTGATCCGGGGCCATTTCCACGCGCGCGGCTACTCGCCGGACGGGGATTCCCTGCGCTTCGCGCCGCAGGACACCGCGCTGCTGGGCCGGCTGTCCGGCCCCCGGGCGCGGGTCAACGCCCGCGGCCACGTGCAGCTGCGGATCGAGGCCATCGACACGCTGGAAACCCACTACACCCCGCCCGCCGGCGGCGGCGTTTACGCGCAGCCGGCGCAATGGGCCGAGGCGGCCGCGGAACGGCTGCTGGGCTTCGCCGGCATCACCGGGGTCGTATGGGACGCGGCGCACCGCACGGTGGTGGAGGCCGCGGACGGCACGCCGGGCTTTATCCTGAGCCGGGCGGTGGAGAAGAACGGCCGCCCGGTCGCCTTCGTGTTCGCGGGCGACCCGCCCGAGGCGGATGGGGCCGAGGTCTTCCTCGACGCCGCGCGACTGGAGGAAAGCTACAACCACCTCGCCCTGCGCGAGGGCCTGGCCTATCCCACCTACTACACCGGCCTGTTCCGTGAGCTGCGCGACAGCCTCACCGCCGCCACAGGCGCGGCGCGGGCGGCGGGACTCGGGCTCTGGCCCACCGATGGGACCGAGGCGGGCTTCGACGCCACGAGCCTCGCGGTGATCACCGACCGGGTGCCCATCCTGCCCAAGCTGTTCCGCCGCCTGGTGGAATACATGGTGAGCTTCGACACCGCGGTGGGCTTCCGCGAGAAGATGGAGGAGTCGGCGGAGCCGGTGCTCGACCTCACCGAGCAGAACTTCACCCACTTCGACAGCTTTATCGAGCAGGCGGCCGGCAGCACCCGCATCCGCCTGACCCGCCCACCGGAAGCGCTGGTCTTCGACGAGATGGTGGCGCGACCGGCGGATCAGTTCTCGCGGCTGCTGGACCCTTCCGCCGCGCCCTGAGCGGCGGCCTCCGCCAGCTCCGGCCAGCGGCGCAGCGATACCGGGCTGTCGGGGGCGTAGGCGTAGCAGCTGTTCAGCATGGACCGCCGCTGCCGCGCCCGCGCCTCCGGGTCCTCCGCCGCGGCGGCGCGGCGTTCCCCGGCCAGGGTCTGGAAGGCCACGGTCGCCATCTGCGCCAGCAGCTCGCGCAGGTGGGTGCAGCCTTCCGCACCGCCCAGCCGCTCCGCCACCGCGCGACGGAAGCCGGCGCCGATCCGCACCCCGGCCAGCCGCGCGTAGTTGGGCGTGACCTCGGGGCACATGCGGTAGGGTGAGGCGTCGGTGCTGGCCTCGCAGGCGGTGATGAGCAGGTCGCGGTCCACGGTCAGGCGCAGCCACATGTCGTGCAGCGGCTCACCCGGCGGGATGGTGCCGCGGTCATGCGTGTTGAAGGGCAGGGCCTTGGTGTCGGTGAGGTGCGCCTCGACGTCGAACAGCCCGTCCGCGCGCCGGTAGCCGCGCAGGTCGATACTGCGGCGGTGCAGCGGCTCTCGCTCCGTGGGTGAGGAAAGGGGCATCCCTTGCGTCCGGCTTTGAAGCCGGTATCTGGCACCCGTCAGCGGAGCCACCAAGGCATGGGACAGCATGGCAGCCCTTCAGGGGCCCGGCCGGGGTACGATCGGGGTGGGCGGCAGGGTTCCGCGGCCGGGGCGCTGATCCCGGCGTCCGGCGTCGTGGCAAACCGTTCTTGACCCTCGCCGCCGCCCTGACCGTGCTGGCCGGCGCCCTGGTCGGGGGCTTCGTCAGCGGCCTCGCCGGCTTCGGGCTAGGGTTGGTGGCGCTCGGCTTCTGGCTGCACGCCGTCACCCCGGCCGAGGCCACGGCGCTGGTGGCCTTCTGCTCGGTGCTGGCGCAGGCGCAGACCCTGCCGGCCATCTGGCACGCGGTGGAATGGCGCCGGGTCGGGCCGATGCTGCTGGCCGGCCTGGTTGGCGTGCCCCTGGGCGCGCTGCTGCTCACGCGGCTGGACATGGAGGTGTTCCGCCTCGGCACCGGCCTGTTCCTGATCGCCTTTTCCGGCTTCCTGCTGCTCGTCCGCTCGCAGCCCGCGATCCACTGGGGCGGCACCGCGGCCAACGCGGCGGTGGGCTTCGTGGGCGGCGTCATGGGCGGCTTGGCCGGCCTCTCCGGGCCCGCGCCCACGGCCTGGGCCACCCTGCGTGGCTGGAGCAAGCACGAGCGGCGCGGCGTGTTCCAGCCCTTCAACCTCGGGATCCTGGCCGCCGTGGCGCTTTGGAACCTGTTGTCCGGCGCGGCGACGGCGGAGCTCGCGCTCCTGTCGGCGGTGGCGCTGCCGGGCACCTTTCTCGGCGCGCTTGCCGGCGCGGCCGCTTATCGCCGGCTCAGCGACCGCCGCTTCCACGAGGTCGTGCTGGTGCTGCTGGCCTTCTCGGGCGTGACCCTGGTCTGGGCGGCGTTCTGAAGGGGGGCGGCCGGCCGTCAGGCGGTGCAGCCTTCCTCACGCAGCAGTTGCTCCACCGCCGCGGCCGGAACGTCGCCGGCGGTGAAGACCTCGCCCGGCGCGCGCAGCAGCACGAAGCGCAGCGCGCCGTCGCGGACCTTCTTGTCCTTGCGCATCCGGTTCAGCAGGGTCGCGGCGCTGAAGCGCCGGTTCAGCTCCGCCACCGAGGCCGGCAGGCCGATCGCGTGCAGGTGGCGCTCCACCCGCCCCGGGAGCGCCGGGTCGCAGTAGCCCAGCGCGGCCGACAGCTTCGCCGCCAGCACCAGCCCGATCGCCACGCCCTCGCCATGGAGGAGCGAGCCGTCGTAGCCGCACTCCGCCTCGATGGCGTGGCCGAAGGTATGGCCGAGGTTGAGCAGCGCGCGGCCGCCCTCGGGGGCTTCCTCGCGCTCGTCGGCCGCCACCACGGCGGCCTTGAGGCGGCAGGATTCCAGCACAGCGTGGCGCAGCGCCGCCTGGTCGCCCGCCACGGCGGCGGGGCCGTTGCTTTCGCACCAGTCCCAGAGCGGTCCCTGCAGCAGCCCGTGCTTGGCGACCTCGCCCCAGCCGGCCCGCAGCTCCCGCGGGGGGAGGGTGCCCAGCACCTCCGTGTCGGCCAGCACCATCAGCGGCTGGTGGAAGGCGCCCGCCAGGTTCTTGCCGGCCCGGAGGTTCACGCCGGTCTTGCCGCCCACGGAACTGTCGACCTGCGCCAGCAGCGTGGTCGGCACCTGCACGAAGGGCAGGCCGCGCATCGCCACGGCGGCCGCGAAGCCCGCGAGGTCGCCCACCACGCCGCCGCCCAGCGCCACGACGGCGGTCTTGCGGTCGATGCCGGCGCCCAGGATCGCGTCCAGGACCTCTTCCAGCACGGCCATGCTCTTGGAGGCCTCGCCCGGCCGCACGGCGTGCTCGGCGCGGAGCTCGATGCCCGCATCCGCCAGCGCGGTGCGGAGCGTGGCGCCGTGCAGCGCCGCCACGGTGGCGTCGGCCACCACCACCACGCGCGGCGCCGGCAGCACCGGCGCCATCAGCCCGCCCGCGCGGGCCAGCAGGCCAGGGCCGGTCACCACCTCGTAGGAACGCTCCGCCAGTTGCACCGCCAGGCGCGCGGGCGGGACGTGCCGTTCCAGCGCGGCCTGGACGTGGTCGGTGGTGATTTCCGGGGTCTCGTCGGTGCAGTTCACCACGATATCGGCCTCCGCGTAGAAAGGGTGTCGGGCGCGCGCCAGCCGGTTCAGCACCTCGGCCGCGTCCTGGCCCACGAACATCGGGCGGTGCTCGCGGCCCGAGACGCGCCGCGCCAGCATCGGCAGCTCGCAGCGCAGCCACACCGCCGTGGCGCCCGAGGCGCGGATGGCCGCGCGGGTGCGCGCGTCGGTGAAGGCGCCGCCGCCGGTGGCCAGCACGGCGGGTGGGCCGTTCAGGATGCGCGCGATCACCCGGTGCTCGCCGTCGCGGAAATGCGCCTCGCCGTAGCGGGCGAAGATCTCGGTGACCGGCAGGCCGGCCGCGGCCTCGATCTCGTGGTCGGAGTCGAGGAAGGGCAGCGCGAGCCGCGCCGCGAGGCGCCGGCCGATCGAGCTCTTGCCGGCTCCGGGCAGGCCCACCAGCACGATGCCGCCGCGCAGCGCCGGGGGCAGGCGCGGGGGAACGGAAGGGGCGTGGTCGGCCGTGACGGAGGGCGCGGGTTCGTCCGCCACCGCACCTTCCGCCGCATCGGGCAGGGCGGCGGCCAGGCCCTTGCCGTCGGGCAGGGACATCATTTCCGGTACCGAAGCCGGATCAATCGGGGAAGCCAGGTTGCGCGACACGATGCTCAAGGCTAGCACGGCTTCGCCCGCACGCGAGGGACCCCGCACAAGTCCATGTTTCGTCGCCCACTCTTGCTCGTCCTCCTCGTCGTCGTCGGGTTACTCGTCGTCGGCCTCCTCGCCATAGGCGCTTTCCCGCCCGATGTCAGGCAGCAGCCGGTGGAACACACCCTGCCGCCGGAGCGCTTCGGTCCCCGCTGACGGACCCGGCTGACAACCGGGTGCCGCCGGAGCCGCGCGCGCCCGAACTCGACATCGACCTCTTCCTGTCGATGCTGTCCGCCGAGCGGGGCTCGGCGCGCAACACGCGGGTCGCCTACGAGGCGGACCTGCTCGACCTCGCGGGCTTCCTCAAGCGCCGGGGCGAGGCGCTGGTCCAGGCCAGCGAGGCGGGCCTGCGCAGCTATCTCGCGGGCCTCACCGCCGCCGGATTCTCGGCGCGCACCGCGGCGCGCCGGCTGTCCACCTTCCGGCAGTTCTTCCGCTTCCTGGTGGCCGAGGGGATGCGCGCCGACGATCCCACGGCGCTGCTGGACGCGCCCAAGGTACAGCCCTCGCTGCCCAAGGCCCTGCGGGAAGAGGAGGTGGAGCAACTGATCGCCGCCGCCGCCACGCTGCCGGGCCGGCGCGGGCCGCTCGCCACCGCGATCTGCGAGCTGCTCTACGGCTCCGGCCTGCGGGCGAGCGAGCTGGTCGGGCTGCCCGCCGCGGCGCTGCGCGACGGCGCCCCGATGGTGGCGGTGCGTGGCAAGGGCAACAAGGAGCGCCTGATCCCCGTCAGCCAACGCGCCCGCGACGCCCTGGCCGCGCTGCGCGCCCCGATCCGCGAGGGCAAGGGTGATGCCAAGGCCGGGCGCTGGCTGTTTCCGTCGCGCGGTGCCTCGGGCCACCTGACGCGGCAAACGCTCAACATCATCCTGCACGACGCGGCGCTGGCGGCCGGGATCGAGCCGCGGCGGGTGACGCCGCACGCGCTGCGCCATTCCTTCGCCTCGCACCTGCTGGCGCGCGGGGCAGACCTGCGCTCGCTCCAGGTGCTGCTGGGCCATGCCGACATCGCCACCACGCAGATCTACACCCGCGTGCTGGAAGAACGCCTCCACGCGGTGCTGGCCGCGCACCACCCGCTGTCGCAGGATGCGGAGACGGAAGGCGAGGAAGAACCGTGAGCGCGGATCCCTGGGGTCTCACCACTGCCGACCCGCCGGCCCGGGCCCTTCCGGGGCCAGGGCCGTCCGGCGTGCCGCGCCTCCCGCGCGCAACCGTCGCCGCCGTCGGCAGGGTCCGGCCGGAGCGGCGCGACACCTGGATGGCGGTGGGCGGCCTCGTGCTGTGCTTCGGGAGCTTTGCCGGGCTGGGCTGGGCGGTGCGCGCCGGCACGCAGTTCGGCTTCGACCGTGCCCTGCTGCTCGCCCTGCGGAACCCCGCCGACCTTTCGGACCCGATCGGCCCCCGCTGGCTCGAGGAGGTGGCGCGCGACATCACCGCGCTGGGCTCGCACACCATCCTGGTGGCGATCACCCTGGCGGTGATCGGCGGGCTGCTGCTCGACGGCCGGCGCCGGCTGGCGCTGCTGACCGGCTTCGCGATCGGCAGCGGGATGGCGGCCTCGGCGCTGCTCAAACTCGGCTTCGAGCGGCCGCGCCCAGACCTCGTGCCGCACGCGGTGGAGGTCTACACCGCGAGCTTCCCGTCCGGGCATGCCCTGCTCTCGGCGCTGTGCTGGCTGACGCTGGCGGGGCTGGTGGCGCGCGCCCAGGAACACCGCCGCCTGCGAATCTACGTGGTCACCCTGGCCGCGGTCGTCACGGCGCTGGTGGGGATGAGCCGCATCTATCTCGGCGTCCACTGGCCGAGCGATGTCCTGGCCGGCTGGTGCATGGGCGTGGGCTGGTCGCTGTTGTGGTCGCTGATCGCGCGCCGGCTGCAGCGGCGCGGCGCGGTGGAGCGGGTGCGCGACCTGCCCTGAGGCTGGGTCCCGAGGCGGGACCTTCCGCGTCACGGCGCCTCTTGCAACCCCGGGCCGGCCGGGCGAGGAACATTCCCGCCCGCCGGCGCCTGCTGCATGCGGTGGGGGGCTGGCCCCCCGGCGCCACCTGGGCTAGCAGCCCTCGACGTCCCCCTGTACGGACCCATGATGCGTCATTTCCTGGACTTCGAGAAACCGATCGCCGAGCTGGAAGGCCAGATCGAGGAGCTTCGCCGTACCACCGATGCCGGCGGCATCGACGTGGCGGAGGAGGTCGGCCGCCTGCAGGACAAGGCCGAGAAGCTGCTCGCCGCCTCCTATGCCAAGCTGACCCCCTGGCAGAAGGCACAGGTCGCCCGCCACCCGGACCGCCCGAAGTGCCTGAGCTACGTGGCCGGGCTGATCGAGGAGTTCACGCCGCTGGCCGGCGACCGCGCCTTCGCCGACGACGCCGCCATCATCGGTGGCCTCGGGCGGTTCCGCGGCCATTCGGTCATGGTGCTGGGCACCGAGAAGGGCACCGACACCGAGAGCCGGGTGAAGCACAACTTCGGCATGGCGCGGCCCGAGGGCTACCGCAAGGCGCAGCGGCTGATGACGCTGGCCAGCCGCTTCAACATCCCGATCCTGAGCTTCGTGGACACCGCGGGCGCCTTTCCGGGCATCGAGGCCGAGGCGCGTGGCCAGGCGGAGGCCATCGCGCGCTCCATCGAGAGCTGCCTCGACGCGCCGGTGCCCTTCGTGGCCACGGTGATCGGCGAGGGCGGCTCGGGCGGTGCCATCGCGCTGGCGGCCGCCGACCGGATCCTGATGCTGGAACACTCGATCTACAGCGTGATCTCGCCCGAGGGCGGCGCCTCGATCCTGTGGCGCGACGCGGCCCAGGCGCCGCAGGCGGCCGAGGCGTTCCGCCTGACCGCCGAGGACCTCGTCCGCCTCAACCTGGTGGATAGCGTGGTGGCGGAGCCGCTGGGCGGCGCCCACCGCGCGCCGGAGCAGACGGTGCAGAAGGTGGGCGACGCGATCTGGGAGGCGCTGCAGCCGCTGCTGGCGCTGGACGGCGCCACGCTGCGGGCGCGGCGGCAGGAGAAGTTCCTGGAGATGACCCGCTCGGGCAGCCTCTGAGCCCATCGCTTCCGCCCGGCCAGCCGGACGGAGGGTTGACCGTGACCCGCGACGGTTCCGCAGCCGCCGCGCCCCTGGCCAGGGGCGCCCGGCACGCCGGAGCGGCGTTTCTTATGCCCCTCGGCACGAAGCTGTTCTTCACCGCAGCCACCGCCGCTGTTCTTCTGCCGCTTCCGGGAGGAGGCGCGGGATGATCGAGCGGCAGGTCGGAATCGATACAGCCGAGGGGCGGGTGAACACCTTCATCTGCCACCCGGAACGGGGCGGGCCGCATCCCCTGGTGATCTTCTACATGGACGCGCCCGGTATCCGGGAGGAGCTCCGCGACATGGTCCGTCGCCTGGCCAGCGTCGGCTACTACGTGATGCTGCCCAACCTGTATTACCGCTCGGGCGAGGAGGAGATGGGCCCCTTCATCGGCCCGGCCCACGCAGCAACGCGCGACCGCTACCTCGCGCTGATGCGCTCGCTGACGATCCCGGGCGTGATGGCCGACACCGACGCGCTGATCGATTACGCGGACGGGGATCCCGCCGCCTCCCCCGGCACCGCCGGCACGGTCGGCTACTGCATGAGCGGGCAATACGCCCTCAGCGCCGCGGCCCGTCACCCTGATTGGATCAGGGCCGCGGCCTCGGTCTACGGCACCTGGCTGCTGACGGAGCGGCCGGACAGCCCGCACCGCACCGTGCCGCCCGGCACGCGGGTCTACGTCGCCTATGCCGAGTTGGACCACCTGGCGCCGGCCGAGACCGCCGCGCCGCTGCAACAGGCCCTGGCGGAACGCGGCGTTCCGGCCGAGGTCGAGGTCTACCCGGCCGTGGACCACGCCTTCGCCTTTCCGCAGCGCCCCGTCTACGACCGCGCCGCGGCGGAGCGGCACTGGGAACGTCTCTTCGAGCTGTTCGGCGCGACCCTGCGCGCGTGAGCGGACGCGCCCCGTTCTTATGGCGCCGCCCCGCTTTCTGATTGGCCGGAACGGGGGCGGCTGGCGATGCTGGCCGGGCCGTCAGGCAACCCGCGAGGACGCGGGACGGGCGGCAGGAGGACGCATGTCGATCGGCCCGATCTCACGCCGCGCGGCGCTCGGCGGATTGCTGACGGCCGGGGCCTTCCCCGCCATCGCGCCGGCACAGCCGGCGGCCGGCACGCCCATCCCGGTGACCATCGCCAATGCCTCGGGCAACCTGAACGCCACGATGCAGGAGCTGATGAACCAGAGCCGCTTCCTGCAGGAGTTCGGCCTCCAGCCCACGATCCTGAGCATCGCCGACGGGGCCAAGATCACGGCCGGCATCATCGGCGGCGAGATCGACATCACCATGATGACCGGCTTCGCCCAGGTCTTCCCGGCGGTCGAGCGCGGGGCGGGGCTGAAGGTCCTGGGCGGCGCCTCGCTGCTGCCGGCGCTGGCGCTGTTCACCGCCAAGCCCGAGGTCCGCACCCTGAAGGACCTGGAAGGCAGGACCGTCGGCAGCGGCTCCGTGGGATCGCTGCTGCACCAGCTCACCGTGGCGGCGATGCTCAAGCAGGGCGTCGACATCAACAAGGTGCGCTTCATCAACATCGGCGACAGCGCCAGCGTGTTCCGGGCCGTGGCGATGGGCACCGTCGATGCCGGGATCAGCGACAACGCCATCATCGACCGGCAGGAGGAGCTGAAGGTCCGGCTGGTCGAGCACGGCAACCTCGCCGTGGAGCTGCCGGAATACACCTACCAGGGGGCCTACGCCTCGGACGCGGCGATCGCGCGGCGGCGCCCGGCACTGGTGCGGTCGCTGGCGGCCTATGCGAAGCTTTACCGCTTCGTGCAGCGGCCGGAGGCGAAGGATGCCTTCATGCGCGCCTGGAACACGCTGTATCCCTCGGCGGGCGATGCCGGTGGCCTGGCGATCTGGGGTTTCGTGCAGCGCTACCGCCCCTTCACGCCCGAGCTGGTGCTGAGCGAGGAGCGGCTGGACTACATGCAGCGGCTGAACATGACGCTGAAGACCCAGACCAGGCTACTGCCTTTCGCAGCGGTGGCCGACATGTCGCTGGCGCGGGAGGCGGTGGCAATGCTGGGGTGAGGCGGTGCCTTCCGGACGGAAGGCGCCGTCGGGCCGCCCCTTACCGACCGGCTCCGGCCTAGGCCGGAGCCGCTCAGGCTGCGCTCAGCCCTCGCGGCCGTGGCAGTGCTTGTACTTCTTGCCCGAGCCGCAGGGGCAGGGGGCGTTGCGCGGGGTGCGGCCCCAGGTGGAGGGATCCTCCGCCGAAACGCCCGGCGACAGCGGCGCGGCCGCCACGGCGGAAGCAGCGCTGCCGTAGGCCGCCACCGCGAAGGGGTCCTGCGGCACGCCGCCGTCGGTGGCCAGGGCTTCCGGCGCCTGCGGGTGGCGCATGTCGGTGACCTGGATCGGCTCGGGGCTCGGCAGCGGCTGTTCCGGCGTCAGGCTGACATGCATCAGCCAGCGGGTGGTGTCCTCGCGCAGGTCGAAGAGCATCCCGTTGAACAGGTTGAAGGCTTCCGACTTGTACTCGTTCAGCGGGTCACGCTGGCCATAGGCGCGCAGGCCGATGCCCTGGCGCAGGTGGTCGAGCGACAGCAGGTGGTCCTTCCACACCTTGTCGAAGACCATCAGGAGGATCGACTTCTCGATCTCGCGCATCCGCTCGGGGCCGATATTGGCGACCCGCGCGGCATAGGCGTGGTCGGCCGCTTCCTGCATCCGCTCGCGGATCTGGGTTTCGTCGATACCTTCCTCGGCACCCCATTCCGCGACCGGCAGATCCAGGCCCAGCACCAGCGTCGCGCGCTCCTGCAGCCCGGCCAGGTCCCACTGCTCGCTGTAGGAGTTCTCGGGGATGGCACGGGCGACCATGTCGTCGATCACCTCGCGGCGCATCTCCGCCACCGCCTCGGCCACGTCGGCGGCCTGCATGAAGAACCGGCGCTGTCCGTAGACCTCCTTGCGCTGGTCGTTCATCACGTCGTCGTACTTGAGCAGGTTCTTGCGGGTGTCGAAGTTGCGCGCCTCGACCTTCCGCTGGGCCTTTTCCAGCGCCTTGTTGATCCACGGATGGACGATGGCCTCGCCCTCCTTGAGGCCGAGCTTGCCCAGCATCCCGCCCATGCGGTCCGAGCCGAAGATGCGCATCAGATCGTCTTCGAGGCTCAGGAAGAAGCGCGAGGCACCCGGGTCGCCCTGGCGGCCGGCGCGGCCGCGCAACTGGTTGTCGATGCGCCGCGACTCGTGGCGCTCGGTGCCGATGACCGCGAGGCCCCCGGCTTCCTTCACCCGCGCCGCGGCGGCCTCGACCTCACGACGCATCTCGGCCATGCGGGCCTCGAACTCCGGCCCCTCGGGCTCGCCGGCGAAGGAGGCGCGGGCCAGGGCCTCGGCATTGCCGCCCAGTTTGATGTCGGTGCCGCGGCCGGCCATGTTGGTGGCGATCGTCACCGCACCCGGGCGGCCAGCCTGCGAGATGATCGCCGCCTCCTGCTCGTGGTAGCGGGCGTTGAGCACCTGGTGCGGCACGTTCTTCCGGTTGAGCAGCTCGCTCAGCAGCTCCGACTTCTCGATCGAGGTCGTGCCCACGAGGCAGGGCTGGCCGCGCTCGCGGCACTCGGCGATCAGGTTGGCCACCGCCTCGTACTTCTCGGCGGCCGAGCGGTACACCTCGTCGTCGGCGTCCTTGCGGGCGACGGGCAGGTTGGTGGGGATCTCCACCACCTCGAGCTTGTAGATCTCGGCGAACTCGTCCGCCTCGGTGGAGGCGGTGCCGGTCATGCCGGACAGCTTGGGGAAGATGCGGAAGTAGTTCTGGAAGGTGATCGAGGCCAGCGTCTGGTTCTCGGGCTGGACCTCGACGTGCTCCTTGGCTTCCAGCGCCTGATGGAGACCGTCCGAGTAGCGGCGGCCCTCCATGGCGCGGCCGGTGAACTCGTCGATGATCACGATCTTGCCCTGGCGGACCATGTAGTCGACGTCGCGGGCGAACAGGACATGGGCGCGCAGCGACTGGTTGACGTGGTGCACCAGCGTCACGTTGGAGCTGTCGTAGAGATCACCCTCCACCAGCAACCCAGCCGCGGCCAGCATCTCGGCCACGCGCTCGGTGCCGAGCTCGGTCAGCACCGCCGAGCGCTGCTTCTCGTCCTTGTCGAAGGTGTCCTTATCGCGCACCAGCTCCCGCACCACGGTGTCCACCTGGCCGTAAAGCTCCGAGCTCTCGTCCGAGGGGCCGGAGATGATCAAGGGTGTGCGCGCCTCGTCGATCAGGATGCTGTCGACCTCGTCCACGATGGCGAAGTTGAAGTCGCGCTGGACCATGTCCTCCAGCCGGTACTTCATGTTGTCGCGGAGGTAGTCGAAGCCGAACTCGTTGTTGGTGCCGTAGGTGATGTCGCAGTGATAGGCGTCGCGGCGCTCGTTGTCGTTCAGCCCGTAGACGATCACGCCGGTGGTCAGGCCCAGGAAGCCGTAAAGGTGCGACATCTCGGCGGAGTCGCGGCTGGCCAGGTAGTCGTTCACGGTCACCACGTGCACGCCCTTGCCGCCCAGCGCGTTGAGGTACACCGCCAGCGTCGCCACCAGCGTCTTGCCCTCGCCGGTCTTCATCTCGGCGATGCGCCCGTCATGGAGCACCATGCCGCCGATCAGCTGCACGTCGAAGTGGCGCATGCCCAGGACGCGCTTGGAGGCCTCGCGGCACACCGCGAAGGCTTCGGGCAGGAGGTCGTCCAGGGTTTCGCCCTTGGCGAGGCGTTCCCGGAACTCGGCCGTCTTGCCGCGCAGCGCCTTGTCCGACAGCGCCGCCATCTGCGGCTCCAGCGCCGCGATGGCCGGGACGCGCGCCTGGTAGCGCTTCACGGCGCGGTCGTTGGAAGTTCCGATCAGGGCGCGGGCAAGGCGTGCGAACATAGGTTTTCCGGGTCTCTCCGAGGCGGCCGGGGCGGGCAACGGGTCCCTGGCAGCGGCGCCGGGCCGGGGGCAAGGGCATCCCGGAGCGCCGGCGGACAGATAGGGGGCGGGAGGGGCGTGGTCAACGAAATGACCCGCCGGTCCCGCGGCTCACTCGCCGACGCCGCGGGGGCCGGGTGCCTCCGTGTTACCGGAGATTGCCAAAGCCGCGGGTGAGGCGTCAGCATCCAGGCCCTGCGGGCTCAACAGAATCGGGGCGAACGCCATGTGGCTGCTGTTGCTGCTACCCTTTATCGGGTTGCTCTGGGTGCCGTTCTACAATGTCCAGGCTCCTTCCTTTCTCGGCTTCCCCTTCTTCTACTGGTACCAGCTGCTCTGGGTGCCGATCACCTCGATCCTGCTCTGGATTGCCTACCGCATGGTAAAGGCGCGGGAGGACCGGCGGTGAGCGGGATGAACCTCGACTGGACGGCGCTGGGCGTCTTCGCCGCCTTCTTCGTGCTGGTGACGGTGATGGGCTTCGTGGCCGCCCGCTGGCGGCGCCCCGAGACCCTGGCTCACCTGGACGAGTGGGGGCTGGGTGGCCGCAAGTTCGGCACCTGGATCACCTGGTTCCTGGTGGGTGGCGACTTCTACACCGCCTATACCGTGATCGCGGTGCCGGCCGTGGTCTATGCGGTGGGCGCCTACGGCTTCTTCGCGCTGCCCTACACCATCATCGTCTACCCGATCGTTTTCGCGATCATGCCCCGGCTCTGGAGCGTGGCGGCGGCCGGCGGCCACGTCACCGCGGCGGATGTTGTGCATGCCCGCTACAACTCCCGCTCGCTGGAACTGGCGGTGGCGATCACCGGCGTGCTGGCGACCATGCCCTACATCGCGCTGCAGCTGGTGGGCATGGAGGTTGTGCTGGCGGCGCTGGGCCTGACCGGCCATGTCCCGCTGGCGATCGCCTTCGTGATCCTGGCGCTCTACACCTATTCGTCGGGGCTGCGGGCGCCGGCGCTGATCGCCTTCGTCAAGGACATCATGATCTACATCGTGGTGCTCGTGGCGGTGGCCATCATCCCGCTCAAGCTCGGCGGCTACGCCAACGTCTTCGCCTCGGCCGAGCGGGTCTTCGCGGCCAAGGGCAGCGGCGGGCTGACCCTGGCGCCCGCGCAGTACCTGCCCTACGCCACGCTGGCGTTGGGCTCGGCGCTGGCCGCCTTCATGTACCCGCACACGCTGACCGGCATCTTCGCGAGCTCCTCCGGCAACACCATCCGCAAGAACGCGATCCTCTTGCCGGCCTATACCATCCTGCTCGGGCTGATCGCGCTGATGGGCTACATGGCGCATGCGGCGGGCATCACGGTGTCCAGCCCCACAGCGGTGGTGCCGGCGCTGTTCCAGGCGCTGTTCTCCTCCTGGTTCGCGGGCTTCGCCTTTGCCGCCATCGCGATCGGCGCGCTGGTGCCGGCGGCGGTGATGAGCATCGGCGCCGCCAACCTCTTCACCCGCAATTTCTGGAAGGCCTACGTCAATCCGGCCGTGACGCCTGCGGGCGAGGCGCAGGTGGCCAAGGTGACCTCGCTGCTGGTGAAGTTCGGCGCCCTGGCCTGCATCCTGTTCCTGCCGACGCAGTTCGCGCTGGACCTGCAGCTGCTGGGCGGGTTGTGGATCCTGCAGACCTTCCCGGCGGTGGTGTTCGGCCTGTTCACCAGCTGGTTCCGTGGCACCCCGCTGTTCCTGGGCTGGATCGTGGGCTTCTTCGGCGGTTCCTACCTGGCCTGGAGCAACGGTTTGAAGCCGCTGCACACGCTGGTGATCGGCGGCGATAGCTACACCGTTTATGTCGGGCTGCTGGCGGTGGTGGTGAACGTCGTGGTGGCCGTGGTGGCCAACCTGATCGTCCGGGCTGTGTCGCCGGCCACCTCGCCGCGCACCGCCTGAACGGAGAAGGGGAGGGCCGGTGCCCTCCCTGCCGGCCCCTTCCGCAGCGCCGGACGGTCTTCTTCCCGCCCCAGGTTTCTCCCCACCCCGTGGCAGAGGTCCCCGGGGCTGCGGCAGGCCTGACAAGATTCCGGACGTCCTCGCATGGCTGTCCGGAACCGGGTGCGGCGCCACCGCGCGGCGCCCCGCCGTCCGGGACGCGTAACCCCGCGTAAGGCCCGGTGTTGTTCCGTCGCTCCGGGCCACCTGCTCTTGTGGCCGCCCGGCGGGCGCGGCATTTTCAGCGACCTCTCGCCTTAGGCCCCGAAGCACCATGCGACTGCACCATCTTGCCCTGCCGCTCTGTCTGCTGGGCCTTCCCGTCGCGGCCCAGACCCCGCCGGCCCCGGCACCCGCGACGACCGCTGCCCCGGCGGCCGCACCGGCACCCGCCGCGCCCCAGGACGCGAACCCCGTTGTGGCGCGCGTCAACGGCGAGGAAATCCGCCTGAACGACGTGCGCGAGGCCGCGCAGGACCTGCCGGCCGAGGTCCGCAACGCGCCGCCGGCCATGCTCTACCCGCTGATCGTGGACCAGCTGGTGGCGCAGAAGGCGGTGGTGATCGCCGCCCGCGCCCAGGGCCTCGACAAGGACCCCGAGGTCCGGCACCGGATGCAGAACGCCGAGGACGGGGAGCTGCAGCAGGCGCTGCTGCGCCGCGACGTGGCCGCCGCCACCACCGACGAGGCGCTGCGCAAGCGCTTCGAGGCGGAGCAGAAGAACGCGACCGCCGAGGAGGAGGTGCACGCCCGCCACATCCTAGTCGCCACCGAGGAAGAGGCCAAGCAGGTGCTGGCCGAGGTGCGCAAGCCCGGCGCCGACTTCGCCGCCATCGCCAAGGCGCGCTCGACCGACCCCAGCGGCAAGACCAACGGCGGCGACCTGGGCTTCTTCAAGAAGGGCGACATGGTGCCCGAATTCGCCGAGGCCGCCTTCAAGCTGAAGCCCGGCGAGATCAGCCCGGAGCCGGTGCATTCCGCCTTCGGCTGGCATATCATCAAGCTCGAGGAGCGCCGCACCGCCCAGCCGGCCACCTTCGAGGAGCGCAAGCCCGCCCTGCGTCAGGCTGCTTTCGAGGAGGCGGTGAACGCCGCGGTGGAGAAGTACCGCGCCGCCGCCAAGGTCGAACGTTTCAACATGGACGGCACGCCGGTCCGCGCGGCCTCGCCCCTCGACACCGCCACGCCGCCGCCCGCCGCGGCGCCGGCCGGCCGGCGGTAAGCGCGCCATGGCCAAGACCATCCCCACCTCTCCCCTCGCGGTCGAGATGCCGGCGCTTCCGGCCGTGGCCGGCGTGAAGCTCGGCACCGCCGCCGCCGGCATCCGCTACCAGGGTCGCGACGACCTGATGATGATGGAGTTCGTCGCGGGAACCACCGTGGCGGGCGTCTTCACGCAGTCCAAGTGCCCCGGCGCGCCGGTGGACTGGTGCCGCCGGGCGCTGCGCGGCGGCACCGCCCGCGCGGTCGTGGTGAATGCCGGCAACGCCAACGTCTTCACCGGCAAGGCCGGCGAGGAAGCGGCGCGCCTGTCGGCCGAGGCCGCGGCGCAGCTGAGTGGCTGCGACGCGGGCGAGGTCTTCCTCGCCTCCACCGGCGTGATCGGTGAGGTTCTGCCGCACGCGAAGCTGACCGCGGCCCTGCCGGCGCTACATGGCACGCTGGCGCCCGACAACTGGGCGGCGGCCGCGCGCGGCATCATGACCACCGACACCTTTCCCAAGGCCGCCACCCGCACCGCCCGCATCGGCGAGGGCACGGTGACGATCGTGGGCATCGCCAAGGGCTCGGGCATGGTGGCGCCGGACATGGCGACGATGCTGAGCTTCGTGGCCACCGACGCCAAGCTGCCGCAGGCGGTGCTGCAGTCCTGCCTGAAGCGCGCGGTGGATGGGTCCTTCAACTGCACCACGGTGGATAGCGACACCTCGACCTCGGACACGGTGCTGCTCTTCGCCACGGGCCAGGCGGAGCACGCGCGCGTGTCGCGCCTGTCGGGCGGCGTGCTGACGGAGTTCCAGGCGGCGCTGGACGAGCTGCTGCACGACCTGGCGCTGCAGGTGGTGCGTGACGGCGAGGGCGCGCAGAAGCTGATCAAGGTGGAGGTCACCGGCGCGGTGACGGATGCCTCGGCCAAGCGCGTGGCCATGGCGGTCGCCAACTCGCCACTGGTGAAGACCGCGATCGCGGGCGAGGACGCCAACTGGGGCCGCATCGTCATGGCGGTCGGCAAGGCCGGCGAGCCCGCGGACCGCGACCGGCTGTCGGTGGCCGTCGGCGGCACCTGGATGGCGCGCGACGGCGGGCTGGTGCCGGGCTACGACGAGGCGCCGGTGGTGGCGCATATGAAGGGCCGCGAGATCGACATCGCGGTGGACCTGGACCTCGGCCGCGGCTCCGCCACGGTGTGGACCTGCGACCTGACGCACGGCTACATCGACATCAACGGGTCGTACCGGAGCTAGACCGGCAACGGGCGGCGGCTCGCCGCCCCGGAAGGGTTCGTTGAGCGCCATTCCGCCCGGTCTCCGGCCGGGCGGAATGGCGGCGCGGGTGCGGGCGGGACACTCCTGTGCCGACACGACGTGGCTGCGGGCGCATCGTGTTCCGCGCCCCAGCCCTCCGCGTCCCGTGCCTTGGTCGCCCCGTCAGGCCGGGACGGCGCGCGGCTGGTAGGTGCCGAAGCGGCCCGCCCGGAACACCAGCGGCTCGATCGCCTTGTCGTGGACCGAGCTCACGACCTGCCCCAGGAAGATCTCGTGGTCGCCCGCGTCGTGCACGGCATGGAGGTCGCACACGATATGCGCGGCGCTGCCATGGATCAGCGGCACGCCGCGCGCGTCCCAGTCCACCTCCACGCCGCCGAAGCGGTTGTCGGAAGGGCGCGCGAAGCGCATCGCCAGATCCTCCTGCGCTTCGGCCAGGAGGTTGATCGCGAAGCTGCGGTGGGCGCGGATCGCCTCGCCGGTCAGGCCGCCCTTCTTCAGGCATACCAGCAACAGGCTAGGATCGAGCGAGACCGAGGTCAGCGAGTTGGCCGTCATGCCGACTGGCCCGGCCGTGGAGCACGACGTGACGATGGTCACGCCGGTGGTGAAGCAGCCCATCGCGGCGCGGAAGCTCTGCGACAGCGACGGTGCGGTCTCGGACGCTTGCGACATGGAACGGTTCCTCGGCTCCTTCTGCCGGGGAGTTAGAGTTTCGCCGCGCCGGGCAACAGTCTTCGCGGCAGAAAGTGATTGTTGCGCTGTTGTCCGAGATGACCGGGCCGGCTGCCCCGTCATCGGCCAGGCTGTTCCGGGATCGCGGCGGCTGGTCCGCCCCATCGCGCCGGGTCTGCCGGAGCACCGGCGACGCCGTGAGGGCTGTGCCACCGGGCCAGGGTCGGGACGCCATTATTGCCTGACGGGAAAAAAGCTCTTCCCCGCGTCCTCGGTAATGCCGCGCACCGCCGCTGCTAAGTTTCCCACCGCTCAAGCACGCCCCAGGCAGGCCCCATGCAGGACCGCTCCGCATCCGCCCCGCAAGGCCGGGGCCGTTTTCACCGCCGCGGCATCGCAGTGCCGCACAGCACCGGCCGTCCGCTTCGCGCCCGCACGCCGACGGTGGCGCGGGCCGGCGTTTCGCCCGGCCGCTGAGAAGGGCTGCCCCGGCGGCGAAGGCCGAGGATGGCCCAGGCAAACCGGTGTTCCGACCGATCTCCGGCCCCGGGGCACCTCAGAACAGGAGGAAACACCATGGCCCGCAAGATCATCCTCACCTGCGCCGTCACGGGCGGCGACGACGTCGCCGACCGCTTCAAGGCCATTCCCGTTACCCCGGCGCAGATCGCCCAGGCCGCAATCGACAGCTGCAAGGCCGGCGCCGCGATCGCCCATATCCACGTCCGCGACCCCGAGACCGGCAAGCCCAGCATGGGGCTGCACCTGTACCGGGAGGTCGTGGAGCGGATCCGCGACAGCGGCTCGCCGGTGATCGTCAACCTCACCACCGGTCCCGGTGCCCGCTACATTCCGGCGGATGAGGGCGTGAACCAGCCGGCACCGGGTTCCAACCTTCGCGGACCGGCCGAGCGCGTGCGCCACATCACGGAGCTGCGGCCCGAGCTCTGCTCGCTCGACATGGGCTCGCTCAACTTCGGCAAGGGTGCGCTGATCAACATCCCCGCCCACGTCCAGGCCATCGGCGCCGCCATCCGCGAGGCCGGCGTGAAGCCGGAGCTCGAGGTCTTCGACACCGGCCACGTGGCGCTGGCCCTGCGCATGATCGAGAAGGGACTGCTCGACCCGCAGCCGCTGTTCCAGGCCGTGCTCGGCGTTCCCTGGGGTGCCCCGGCCACCACCGAAACCATGGCGCTGTTCAAGGCGCTGATCCCGCACGGCTCCGCCTGGGCCAGCTTCGGCATCGGCCGCCACGAGTTCCCCATGGTGGCGCAGGCCGTGCTGCTCGGCGCCCACGCCCGCGTCGGGCTGGAAGACAACCTTTACCTGGAGCGCGGCGTGCCGGCCGAGAACAACACCGTGCTGGTGGAGCGCGCCGTCCACATCATCCGCACCCTGGGCGAGGAGGTGGCCACGCCCGACGAGGCGCGCGCCATCCTGGGCCTGCCGCCGCGCTGAGCGTCCCTGCATGACCGAGAGCCGCATTCTCCGCACCGCCTGCGTCCAGCTCAACAGCCGCGACGACATGGCGGCCAACCTCGCGCAGGCCGCCCGCTGGGTGCGCGAGGCCGCGGAACGGGGCGCGGAGCTGATCTCGCTGCCCGAATACTGCGCCCTGATGGACGGGCGCGGCCGCGTCATGCGCGCCGGCGCCTTTCGCGAGGAGGCGCACCCCGCGCTGGCCGCCTTTCGGGACCTGGCGCGCGAGGTCGGGCGCACGCTGCATGTCGGCTCCCTCACCGTGACCGCCGAGGACGGGAGGCCCGCGAACCGCGGCTTCATCCTGCTGCCCGACGGCACGGTGGCGGCGCGCTACGACAAGATCAACATGTTCGACCTGGTCCTGCCGGATGGGCGGGAGGCCTTCGAGTCCCGCAGCTTCGCCGCCGGGCGGCACCCCGTGGTGGCCGAAACGCCGCTCGCCCGCTTCGGCATGACCATCTGCTACGACCTGCGCTTCCCGCAGCTCTTCGCCACGCTGGCGGGCATGGGGGCGGAGGTGATGCTGATCCCGGCCGCCATCCTGCCCGCCACGGGCGGCGAGCACTGGCACACCATCCTGCGCACGCGCGCGATCGACACCGGCAGCTTCGTGGTGGGCGCTGCGCTGTGCGGGCAGCACGGCGGCGACCGGCGCAGCCTCGGCCATTCCCTGATCGTCGATCCCTGGGGGCGGATCCTGGCCGAGGGCGGCGAGGAGCCGGGGCTGGTGATGGCGGATCTCGACCTGGGGATGGTGGCGCGGATGCGGGCCGCGAATCCCTGGCTGCGGGGAAATGCGACGTCCGGGAGCGTGTCCGCAGCGGCGGCGGGTTAGCGCAACATCGTTGGCGCATACATCTCCTGGCCCGCTCCCCGGATGCGTTGCTGATCCCGCTGCCTTGCAGGGAGGGAAGCGACCACCGTGGTTGCAAGGCGATGGGGTGATGGCTTGCCCCCAGGCTCAGGATCGGGGCTCAGGATCGGGGCTCAGGATCGGACCGGGCGCCTGCCGCTCAGACCCCTTCGATCGGAACCCGGCGGAAGCCGTCCCCTTCCGCCTCCAGGTAGGAGAGGCCGGGGAAGGGGTGATGGAAGGCCTGCACCGCCACGCGCTCCGCCGCAAGGCGACGGTACCACTCCAGCCGGCTCCGCACCGCCTGCGGTCCGTCCTGGTCGAAGCCCGCGAACCAGTCCGGATGCGGCAGGAACAACGCGGCGTGGTTGGTCAGGTCGCCCTGGACGAAGACCCGTTGCCCGCCGGACACCAGATCAAAGGAGGTATGGCCGATCGAGTGCCCGGGCGTGCCGACGGCGCGCAGACCTGGGATCACCTCATCCCCCCAGCGGAAGGGGTGCGGGGCAGGGAGAGCGGCGAAGATCGCGCGGTTGCTGTCGAACAGGTTCCGCATGCGGCCCGACGGCGCCGCGGTGCGCTCCTCGTCGCTCATCCAGAAGTGCCATTCCGGTTCGGGCACGTGGACGGACGCGCGGGGAAACACCGGCGCGCCGTGCGACACCAGCCCGCCCACATGGTCGCCGTGGAAGTGCGAGATGACCACCGTGTCCACGTCCTCGTGGCTGACGCCCAGCGCAGCCAGGTTGGCGAGCAGCCGCCCCCGCGTCGAGCCCGGCGCCGACCCGGCATCGGGGCCGACGCCGGTGTCGATCAGCGCCAGCCGCCCGTCGCCTTCGATCAGGATCGGGGCGTAGCTGGTGGTCAGCGTATCGGTCGGCCAGCCTGCCCGGGCCAGCGCGGCTTGAACCGCCTCGGTCGGAGCATTGCGGACGAAGTCGGGTGCCAGCGGCGCGGTGTTGTGGCCGTCGGACACCACGGTGACGCGGTAACGGCCCACGGTATAGGCGTGGGCGCCGTTGCTGGGGTCCGGGGTCACGCGATCCTCCTGGGGCGAAGTGATGTTTGCCGATGCGGCGCGACGCGTCCGCCGGCAGCCTGCCGGCGGGGTCCGCTTCAGGCCAGCAGGGCCACCGCCTCGCGCGCCAGACTACGGTCGGTGATCTCGTCCAGCGGCATGGTGCGCCGCTGCACACCGAGCGAAACATTCAGCTCCTGCATGTAGCGCAGCTTGGGCTCGGCCAAGGCGAGGTCGGTGGCGAAGACGCCGTTCTCACGAAAGAAGCGCCACTGCCAGCGGGCGTTGCGCTCGTCGGCATTGTTGCCGGTGACCACGCGCTGCGCGTCCACGAAGTCCTGCTCGGAATCCGGCCCCGCGACAAAGCGGAACAGCTTCGCGTAGGCGGCCAGCGTCCGCTTCAGAACCTCGCGCTTGGTCTGCAGCGCGGTCTCCGACGCGTAGGCGCCCTGGAAGATGAAGTCCGGCAGCTCCTTCCACAGGTCGCCCTCCGCCAGGACATGGACCCCGTACTTGTCCTGCTGGTCGTAGACGTCGATCTCGGCGATGCCGGCATCGACGACGCCCGCCGCCACGGCGCGGAACACGTCCGGCGCGCCGCCGATGTTGACGAAGCGGACCTTGCGCTCGTCGACGCCGTATTTCCGCAGGATGGCCGCCCACATGACGTGCAGCAGCGCCCCGGTGGAGCCCGATCCAAGCGTCTTGCCTTCCAGGTCGCGCACCGAGCGGATCGCGGGGTTGCGCGCGTAGATCGCGTGTTCCAGCCCCATCATGGAGCCGCTGAGCAGGCGGATCTTCGCGCCCTTGTCGATGGCGGTGAGCACGGTGGCGACGCCGGAAAAGATGCAGATGTCGCTTTCGCCGCTGATCAGCGAGCCGATCAGCTTCGACGCGTCGGCCACGTAAACGGCGTTGGGCTTCAGGCCCATTTCCCCCAGGTGGCCGCGCCGGCGCATCAACTCCTCCATCGTCGAGGTCGCCGTGCCGCGGGTGTTGACGATGTTGACCACGGCGCCCGCCGACGGGGCCTGCGCCCCGGCGCGTCCGCCGCGCCCCAGGATCGCCGCGGCGGTGCCGAGGCCCGCGGCGCGGAGCAGGGGCCTGCGCCCGATCGCCATTTGATGCGACATTCTTGTTTCCTCCCGAACACGCAGCGCCTTCAGTTGGCCGCGACCTCCCTCGGCCGCGACGACTGGCCTTGCGCGATGGCGGCGTTGACCCTGGGCATCACCTCGGTTGCCATCAGCTCCATCGACCGCTTGGCCAGCGCGGGTTCCACCCAGTCCATGCCGGCATAAACGATCTCGCCGAAATCGCCGGTGATCTCGCGCAGCGCCAGGATCTGATCGACCACGCTGTTCACCGTGCCGCAGATCACCAGGCTGCGCAGCACGTATTCGAGGGTGATCTCGCTGTCCGGCTGGTCCCGGTCCTGCTTGAACACGCCCAGCCGGTTGATGCGCGCGAACTTTGTCATGATCTGGCGGTAGTAGAAGCGATAGGGGCTGTTCGCGTCCTCGATGCCGTAGCGCTGCGCCGTCGCCTCGTCATCCGCGACGAAGACGGTGCGCGCCAGCCGCCAGTCGGCGACCTCCGCCACCTCGCCCACGGATTGCTTGCCCTCGGCGTAGTTCGCCCAGTGCGTCCTGGCCCACTTGCCCTGCAGGAAGTTGGCCGAGAGCGGGTGGAAGTCGCGCTGCCCCATCAGCACCACGCCCTTGGAGTAGGGGGCGACGACGGTGCCGACGACCTCGGGCCGTGGCCGCTGGTACGGCTTGCCGAGGTAGCCCAGCCCGATCTCCAGCGCCTCCGTCTTCTCGGTGGACACCTTGAAGCGGTTGCCCGGCAGATCAATGCGATAGGGCGGGTTCTGCTTCCAGATCTCCAGGATCACGTCGATCGCTTCGGCAAACAGCTTGCCGCGGTCCTCGTCCAGCGTGCCCAGAACCTCGGCGTCGCAGCGCAGGCTGCCGGGGCTGATGCCGAAGATGAAGCGCCCCTTGGCCAACTGGTCGAACATCGCGGCGTGCGAGGCGATCAGCGTCGGGTGCATCTGCGACAGGTTCGACGTGCCCGTCGCCAGGCGGATCTGCTTCGTGGCGTGGATCAGCGTGGCCAGGAACAGCAGGCTGTTGTTGATGTTTTCCAGCTTGTCGGTGAGGTGCTCCCCGATAAAGGCATCGTGGAAGCCGAGCTTGTCGCACAGGATGATCGCCTCGCGATCCTCGTCCAGGGTTTCGGCCCAGGGCCGGTGCATCGGGTGCATCGGCATGGCGAAGTAGCCGAGTCTCATCTGCTTGTTCCCTTTCACTGACCTGTGCGCCGGTCTTTTTCCCCGCCGGTCTGTCCCGGGGCGCCTCGTTCCAGGCTGCTGTGTTCGAACCAGATCTCGCCGCCCGCCGCGTGGCGGGCCGCCCGCGCCTCAGCCGTTGTCCATTTCCCGCGTCACGATGGCGGTGAAGGCGTCCGGGTCGTCGATCATCGGGAAGTGCCCGCAATCCGTGATGACGTGCGTGCTGGCGGTGGTGAGCACGTCCCGGAACCGGTCGAGCTTGCCAACCGTCGGGCTGCGATCGCCGAAGATCAGCACCGGGTTCGGAGCGAGGCGCGGCAGGTCCGCGGCGAGGTCGTACTCACGCAGCGCCCACATCACGCTGAGGCAGGTCTTGGTGCCGGCCTTGGAGCGGTCGATGTTCCAGCGCGTGAGCAGTTCCGGCGTCAGCGCGCGCAGGCGCGGACGGACGCGTTCCTCCGACTGCGTGATCGGGGCGTAGCCGGCCTCGGTGCGTGGCCAGATCTGCTGCCATTCCTCGGGTGAGCGGAACGGGCATTCCGCGATGAACAGCCGCTGCACCCGCGCCGCGTGACGCGCGCCGAGCGAGGCGCAGATCGCGCCGCCGATCGAGGCGCCCAGGATGCTGGCCCGGTCGATCCCCAGTGCGTCCATGAACTCCACCACCGCGTCGGCGTAGTCCGCGACGCCGATGTGACGCACCAGCGGATCGGAATCGCCCTGGCCCGGCATATCCCAGGCGATGACGCGGAAGCGCTCGGCGAGTGGCTCGATGACGTGCTCGTACTCGTAGGCCGAGCCGCCGTTGCTGTGCAGCAGGATCAACACCGGCCCCTCGCCGGCGGCGAGGGCGTGGATCCGCCCGAAGCTGGTCGGCACGAAGATGTCCTGCATCGCGGCCTGCATCCCTCCCTTGGCTTGCATCGGAGGTTAGCGCCGTGCTTGCCCGGCAAAACCGCAATAATTAGAAGGTCATCTGTGAGCGGAGTTCCGCAATAGGAGGCAGTGTTCATGGCCGTGTCGAACCGGTTCGGCGCCTTCCACACCTTTGTCACCGTGTGCGAGCAGGGCAGCTTCACCGCCGCGGCGCACAAGCTCGGTGCCTCCGCCTCCACCGTCACCAAGACCATCGCGCGGCTGGAGGACGAGCTGGGCGTCCGCCTGTTCAACCGGACCACCCGCCGTGTGGCGCTGACCGAGCAGGGGCAGGCACTGTTCGAGCGTGCCCAGGGAATCCTGCGCGACGTGGCCGACGTGGAGAACCTCATGGCCCGCGCGACGGAAGCGGCGCAGGGCACCGTGCGGATCGTGGTGCCCAACCTGTTCGGCCGGCAGACCCTGGTGCCTGCCTTGCCGGACTTCCTGGAACGCTATCCGCAGCTGCACCTGCAGGTGCATTTCAGCGACCGTCCGGTGGACCTGATCGAGGCCGGCTTCGACCTGGCCGTGCGCACCGGGGAGCTGGAGGACTCCGGAGCGATGCGCCGGCAGCTGACGCGAGGGCCGATGATCACCGCGGCCGCACCGTCTTACCTGGCGCGGCGCGGCACGCCGCGCGTGCCGGAGGACCTGCTGTCGCACAACTGCATCCACGGCCGCTTCGGCCCGGACTGGAGCTTCCGCACCCCGCAGGGTGGGCGGCAGCGGTTGCGGGTCAGCGGCAACCTCGCGCTCTACAACGGCGACTGCCTGCGCGAGGCGGCGGTGCAGGGTATCGGGATCGTGCATTCCTCCTGGTGGGCGGTGCACCACGAGCTGGAGCGTGGCACGCTGGTGCCCATCCTGCAGGCCTTCGAGGTGGAAGGGCCGCCCGTCGCGGTGATCCACCCCGCCGGGCGGCACCTGCCGGTGCGGGTGCGGGCCGTGATCGACTGGCTGGTGGAGATTACGGCCCCGGCTTCGCCGCCCGCGGCCACGACGCGGCAGGGGGCGTAGAACGACGCCGGGCGATCATCGCGTGCCGCATCGTGACGAATGGGGGCGGCGCGGAGCGTGCCGGGCCTGCACGGGATCCTGTCCGGAGCGGGGATGATCGGCGGGCGCCCCGTCGCCGCGCGGTGCCTTTAGTTCCTGCTGAGCAGCCGCAGGGCGTGGGGTCTTCGGATGTTGTGGAACACCACTTCCTCCGCCACGAACTTCTGGACGTACTCGAGCGAGATTTCGGGGGGTACGCGTTCTTCCAGGAACATCTCCAGCAGGTCGCTGACTTCCGGGCTGGAATCCGTGTTGGCCGCGTCCTGGAACGCACCGGAGCGGTAGACGGCACTCAGCCTGTCCCGTGACGCATCGTCGAGCCGTTGAAAGCGCAGTGCCCTGATCTGCGCGCGATAATATTCAATGCGGGCTCGTGGCACGCTGACCTCCATTGCTGCGCCTTCGCCCAGATTGGGAGCCCCGGAGGATCGTTTCTGCAACCTAGGTTAAGGTTGCGCCACTCCGATGAATCAGCATCGTTGTCGCGCCGCGCAGGGTCCTTATCCGCGGCCGGAGGCTCAGAACGTTCAGTTCTCACTTTGCGAAAAGCCGGGCCGCAGCGGTTTCGCCGCAGCACGGGCATCCCTCCACGGCGCGGCCCGCCATCCCGGCACCGGGGCGGAGCGGGCGCGGGAGCCAGCTCGTTTTCCGCGCGGGCCGACAACCTAGATCGGCCGGGCCGTGCCCTCAGGGGAGGCGAGTCTAGCGCAGGTTATCCCGGTGTTCATTATCCGGCGTTACACGTGCCATATGCCGAGATTTCGACCTCAGAGAAGCCTGTGTCCAATCCCTTAACACGGAAGTTGGAGCAGTTCGTTCACATGTCGGCGGAGGACCGGCTAGCGCTGGATCAGCTGACGACGCTGCGCCTGCGTCGCTGCGGTGCGCGCGAGGACGTCATCTCCGAAGGTGAGGTGCCGCGCGACGTCAACCTGATCCTGTCAGGCTGGGCATGCCGGTACAAGCAGCTGGAGGACGGGCGGCGGCAGATCCTCGCCTTCTTCCTGCCCGGGGACATCTGCGACCTGAACGTCTACATCCTGCGCGAGATGGACCACTCCGTCGCCGCCCTCACGCCCTTGGTGGTCGGCGAGCTGCCGCGCGACGCCCTGGAGGAGGTGATGCAGCGGCATCCGCGCATCGCCAAGGCCCTGTGGTGGGAAACGCTGGTCAACGCCGCCACCCAGCGCGAATGGACCGTCAGCCTCGGTAAGCGCAGCGCCTTCGAGCGGATGTCCCACCTGTTCTGCGAGCTGTTCTTCCGTCTCCGCGCCATCGGCTTCACGTCGGAAAGCCAGTGCGAGCTCCCCCTGACCCAGGCGGAACTCGCGGACGCGACCGGCCTGTCGGCCGTGCACGTCAACCGGACGTTGCAGGAGCTCCGGGGAGCGGGTCTCATTCAGCTGAAGGATCGCGTCCTGAGGATCCCGGACCTACGAGCGCTCAAGGAGGCGGCATTGTTCAACCCGAACTACCTGCACCTCGACCATGAGGGACGTGGGCTGGACGCCAACCGGTCGTGACCACATCCCCTGCACCGACCTCGCACGTCGTTCTTCCGCCGGTCGCCTGGGCCGCCGCGGAAGGTGGTGCCTTGCTCCGGGTGGAAGCGGCCTGGTCCACCC
Source organism: Roseomonas elaeocarpi (assembly GCF_042433915.1). Lineage (NCBI taxonomy): Bacteria > Pseudomonadati > Pseudomonadota > Alphaproteobacteria > Acetobacterales > Roseomonadaceae > Roseomonas > Roseomonas elaeocarpi. The sequence goes on from NZ_JBHLUN010000007.1 coordinate 242,644, forward strand.
TGACCGGTCAGTCCGCCGAGGAAAGCCGCGGCTTCGGCTGGCTGGAGGCCGTGCATCCCGAGGACCGCCGGAAAACCACGGAGGCCTGGACTTCCGGGGGCACAAACATCGTCAGCGTGGATCACCGCATCCTGTCCGAGGCCGATGGCCGCTACCACCATTACCGGAGCTGCGCGGTCAGGAAGGCGGGTGCGACGGGCGAATGGTCCGGCGCCTCCATCCCGGTAGAGGATCTGCTGAACCGCCTGGAACAGCAGCGTGGTGCGCTGGAAGCGCTGCGGCACCGGGCGCGCAACACGCTGGGCATCATCCGCTCCATCATCCGCCGCACGATCCGCGCGGGTGGCAGCGCGGAAGACTACGCCGCGGAAATCGATGCGCGCCTCGGCGCCCTCACGCGCGTCCACGCGGCCCTGATCCGCGATCCCCTGGCCGGGCTCGACCTGGCGCAGATGCTGGCCGACGAGCTGAGCGCCTGGACCCTGAAGGAGGAAGGCCAGGTCACCATCCAAGGCTGCCCCGTGCGCCTTCGCGGAAAGATGGCCGAAAGCCTCGGCCTCATGATCCACGAGCTGCTGGCCGACATGGTGAAGCGCGGTGGCTTCTCCGCGCCGCGCAGCCACCTGCGCGTGGCCTGGAACGTCGCCGAGGCGGGGGAGAGTGCGCGGCTCGTGATCAACTGGGAAGAAACGGCTTCCTCGCCGGTGCCGGCCGCGTCGGAACGAATGGACTTCGCCCGCGAGATGCTGGAGCGGACCTTGCCCTACGAACTCGGGGCGAAAACGGGGCGCCAGGCCCTGCCCGACGGGCAACGGATCGTCATCGAGCTGCCGCAGGGGGCGGACGTCATCGTGGATCAGGCAGGGCAGCCGCAGTCCCGGCAGCCATGAGCACGGCGAGGCTTGGGGTGCGCCGGCGAGGCCGCCACGCCGGACCGACCAACCGGACTGACGCGCCGGGGCAGCTTGCCGGGCAGGCATGAGCCGCTGAACGGCGGCCCTGCCGCGTTGACTCCGGTTTCGGGGCGATCCGCACGGGATGTTCGCCGAAAAATAGTGTTTTATCGCCTTCAGGCGTCGCACCATCCGGAAGGGGAGGAACAACATGAGCGGCACGGCCGAGCTGGCAGTTCTCCACGACCGCCGCATCCTCGTCGTGGAAGATGAGTACATGCTGGCCGACGAGGTGGCCGAAATCCTGGGCAATGCCGGCGTCGAGGTCCTGGGACCGGCGGCAAACATCGAGAGCGCGCTTCACCTCGTCGCGGAACATGACTGGATCGATGGCGCGTTGCTGGACGTGAACCTGCAGGGCGAGATGGTTTGGCCCTTGATCGACGCGCTGATGGTCCGGAACGTGCCGGTGGTCCTGGTGACCGGCTACGATGCCGACGTCATCCCCCGGCCCTATGCCGATCTGCCGCGGCACGAGAAGCCGGCAACGGCGCGTGACTTCGTCCAGACCCTCGCGCGCATGATGACCCCGTCCTGATGAATGGTCGGGGCAGCACACTCTTCGTTGAAATGTCATCTCGGCGGCAGGGCAAACGAAGGGCGGAACTAACCTGGGTGAATCAACCCCGGGAGCAGGCCGGGCGTTGATCCGCGGGGACATTATGTCACCCGTCGGAGGGCAACAGCACATGACCGAACTGCGCGAAATGATCGTTGATCAGCTGAAGGATGCGTTCAGCGCCGAGAAGCAGGCGATCCAGGCGATGCGGAAGGCGATGCGCCAGGCGTCCGAGCCGCAGCTGAAGCAGGGCCTGGAAGCGCACATCGCTCAGAGCGAGGAGCAGCGCGATCGGGTGGAGCAGGCGCTCGAGAAGCTGGGCGCGCGACCGGGCCGCAAGGTCTGCGAGGCCATGCGCGGCCTCGTCGAGGAAGCGCAGCACGAGATGGAGGAACAGGAAAAGGGTCCGATCATGGACCTCGTGATCGTCGCCGCGCAGCAGCGGATGGAGCACTACGAGATCGCGGCCTACGGCACGATGGTTGAGCTCTGCAAGGCGACGGGTCAGACGGAGATCGCCGACCTGCTGGCGAAGACCCTGGCGGAGGAAAAGGCGCAGGACGAGCAGCTGACCGAGTTGACGCGCAGCGCAATCCTGCCGGTTGCGCTGGAGAACGAGGCGGCCGCCTGAGCAGGCACGATCCTGACGTGGGACTGTTCGCGGCCCCGCGTCAGGCTGGCTCCGTTGTTTCCAGACCTGAAGCGTTGCGGACGCGATCGGACGGAGCCGTGGACCTGTCGAACCATGTGGCGTTGAAGTTCAGCGTGGCGGAGTAGAGTGGCATCCCGCACTCGTTCTTCACCAGGATCACCGAAGTGCGCTTCTCATCCTCCGTCGGATCCACCTGCCGCGCGAGATGCGGCAGGGCCTTCACGGCTTCCCTGATGGCGGCCTTCGGATCCGGTGCCTCGACCGTCGTGACGGAAAGGCGGCACGCATCAGGCCGCGCCTCGTCATCGCGTCGTCCGACGCTGTGCAAAGTTTCAAACACGTATCGAGGCATGACGACGCTGAACTCCTGCTGAGGTCGGCATCCGGGAAACGGGAAGGGTCTGACCTGCGGGGTCATGCTGATAGGAAGGGGCCAGGCCGGCCGCACTTACAAACGGTGGAGAAGGGAAGCTGCCGTCACCTCTTTTGACGTCTGTGCGGGTCAATCGCCTTGTCCCGGTTCTTCCTGTTCCTGCACCTCACCCACATCCGCCGCCTGCTTCGCGCGTAGCACGGGCTACTGAACGAAGCGGAACTGCTCCGGGATCTATTCGCGGATTGGATCGCGGCGCGGGTGGAGTAAATCCGCCCGCAACCTTGTCAGCCCTGCCGCGTCCAGTCCGCGCCGATCCGCCCCAGATGCGTGTCGTGGAAGCCGCTGGCGTATTTCAGCCCGTAGCCCAGCGCCTGGTCCACGCCGATATGCAGAAGCCAGGCCAGCGCGAAGGAGCCCATCAGCGGATCGCGCGCGCTGACCGCCAGCATCCCCAGTAGCAGCGGCCCCGGCAAGGCGTGCACGGCGTTGTACAGGATCGAGCCCGCCCGCCGGCCCAGCGCGTAGCCGGCCATGCTCAGGTCCGGTGCCACCGCCGCCAGAACGAAGCTCCACCAGGCGCCGCCCAGCCAGATCTGCCCGGCCAGCGCCGCCACCGCCAGAGCCAGCCCTTCGGCGCGCAGCACCAGCTTCACCGTGCCCGTCGCGGCACCCCGCGGTGCGGCCTCGGCCCGGGCGCGCTCGGCGGCGGGGCGCTCGCTGCGGCGGCGCGGGATAGCCTCGGGCAGTTCGGCGGCGCGGCGCTTCGGGGCTTCCGCAACACGGGGCGCCTCCGCCGTGCGGGTCGTTTCCGCCGTGCGGGGCGGGGCGCCGGGACGCTTGCGGGGCGCGGCCGGCCGGTCCTCGGACAAGGGCGCGCGATTGCCGCGCGGAGGCTTGCTCAACGCGGCGACCCGCGCCGGAGGAGGCGGGTGGGGAGAGGGCGGCGCGGCGGCATCAACAATTCCCGGGCTGGTTGAATTGGTGCTTTCCCCATACGCCCCGCCGGCGGGGGCGGCCAACCGGGCGGGACGATGTGCGGGCCGCTGCTGGCCGAGCCGTGGCGCTGCGGCTACACCTCTGACCCATGCTCAATGGCAAGCGCATCCTCCTGATCGTGTCGGGCTCCGTGGCCGCCTTCAAGGCGCTGGAGCTGTCGCGGCTGCTGACCAAGCGGGGCGCCGTGGTGACGGGCCTGCTGACGGCCGGCGGGGCGCGCTTCGTCACGCCGCACGCGCTGCAGGCCATCACCAACCGTCCGCTGGCCAGCGACCTGTGGTCGCTGGACGAGGAGGCGGAGGGACGGGGCCATATCGGCCTCGCGCGCAACACCGACCTCGTGGTGGTGGCGCCGGCCTCGGCCGACCGGATCGCGCGCATGGCGGCGGGCTTCGCCGACGACCTCGCCGGCGCCACGATCCTGGCCACCGAGGCGCCGGTGATCGTGGCGCCGGCGATGAACTGGGCCATGTGGGCGCACCCGGCCACGGTGACCAACACCGCCATCCTGGAAAACCGCGGCGTCCGCTTCGTGGGACCCGCCGAGGGCGCGATGGCCGAGCCGGAAAGCGGCCCCGGCCGGCTGGCGGAGCCGGCGGAGATCCTCGTGGCGATCGAGTCGATGCTGGAGGAAGTCGCCGCGGCACCGGAGGACGATGCACTGGAGCTGGCGCTCGACGCCGCCATCGCCGCCGCGACGGGCGAGGCGCCGGTGCCGCGTTCCACTGGTGTCACCGGCTCCGGACAGGGTGGTTCCGCCGCGACGAGCGCCGCCGCATCCCTGACCTCCGCGCCGGCGACGCCCGGCGGTTCTTCCGCTGCGGTGCAGGGGCAGTCCGGTAAGGCGCCGCTGCTGGGGCGTCACGTCCTGGTCACCAGCGGCCCTACGCAGGAAGCCATCGACCCGGTGCGCTTCATCGCCAACCGCTCCAGCGGACGGCAGGGCCATGCCATCGCCGCGGCACTCGCCGCGCTGGGCGCGCGGGTCACGCTGGTGTCGGGACCTGTGGCGATCGCGGACCCGGCGGGCGTCGAGGTGCGGCACGTGGAAACCGCGCTGGAAATGCTGGCGGCCTGCGAGGCCGCCCTGCCGGCCGAGGTGGCCATCTGCGCCGCCGCCGTGGCGGACTGGCGCCCGGCCGATGCGGCAGCGGTCAAGCTCAAGAAGCAGGAGGGGGCGCCGCCGCCGACGCTGACCCTGGTGCCCAATCCGGACATCCTGCACACCCTGTCGCACCATGCCCGGCGGCCTCGTCTCGTGGTGGGGTTCGCTGCGGAAACCAACGACGTGATCGAGAACGCCCGCCGCAAGCTGGCAAGGAAGGGGTGCGACTGGGTGATGGCGAACGACGTGTCGGGCGACGTGATGGGGGGCGCCGAGAATACCGTCCACCTGGTCAGCGCCGCCGGGGTCGAGGACTGGCCGCGCCTGCTCAAGGAAGCGGTGGCGGAGCGGCTGGCGCATCGCGTGGCGGAAGCACTGGGCGCGGCGGAGGCGCTGCGGTGACCGCGCTGCCGATCCAGGTCCGTCGCCTGCCTCATGCCGAGGGCCTGCCGCTGCCGGAATACGCCACCGCCGGCGCCGCCGGCATGGACCTCCTGGCCGCGGTGGCGGCGGCGGTGGTGATCCCGCCCGGTGGCCGCGCCCTGATCCCGACCGGCCTCTGCGTCGCCTTGCCGGAAGGGCACGAGCTTCAGGTGCGGCCACGCTCCGGCCTCGCGTTGCGCCACGGCATCACCATGCCCAACACGCCCGGCACGGTGGACGAGGATTACCGCGGCGAGCTGCAGGTCATCCTGATGAACGCGGGCGACGCGCCCTTCACCGTGGAGCGTGGGATGCGCATCGCCCAGGCGGTGCTGGCGCCGGTGACGCGCGGCGTGTGGCAGGAGGTCGAGGCGCTGCCGGACACTCATCGCGGCACCGGCGGCTTCGGTTCCACCGGCACGCGCTGATGCCTCGTCGCCGGGGCGTTCCGTTTCCTCAGGCCGCAGCCGTCCGGCGGGCCGTGAACTCCGTGGCGTAGAACACCAGCGCCACCGCCGACACCGCCATGCCGAACCAGGCAACGCCGCTCCACCCGCCATGGGTTTGCAGCACGCTGGCCATGGTGGAGCCCAGCGCCCCGCCCAGGAAGAACAGCGCCATGTAGAGGCCGTTGAGGCGCGAGCGGATCTCGGGCCGCAGCGTGTAGATCGCCCGCTGCCCTTGGATCTGCGTGATCTGCACGCCGCTGTCGAGTACGATCGCGGCCACCACCAGCGCCGCGAGGGACTCGCGTCCCAGCCAGGCAATCGCGAAGGCCGCCAGGACCAGCCCGATCGCGATGCCGGTGCTGGGCCGCGTCAGCCCGCGGTCGGCCAGTCGCCCCGCCAGCGGCGCCACCAGCGCGCCGGCCGCGCCCGCCAGCGCGAACAGGGCGATGGCGCTCTGTGACAGCGCGAAGCTGGGGCCTGCCAGGTGCAGCGGCACGGCGGTCCAGAACAGGGAGAAGCCGCAGAACTGCGCCGTCTGGTAGGCCGCGCGGCGGCGCAGGACCGGCGTGTCGCGCAGCACCGGCCAGAGCGAGCGCAGCAGCGCGCCGTAGCCGGACTGCGGGTGCGGATGGCGCTGCGGCAGCCAGCGCCACAGGATCAGCGTCAGCCCCGCCATCAGCGCGGCGGACAGGGCGAACACCGCGCGCCAGCCGAAATGGTCGGCGATGAGGCTCGCCGCCGGACGGGCCAGCAGGATACCGAGCAGCAGCCCGCTCATCACCGTGCCCACCACCTGGCCGCGCCGCGCTGTCGGCGTCATATGGGCGGCCAGCGGCACCAGCATCTGCACCGCCACCGAGGAGATGCCGATCAGCAGGGCCGCCAGCAGGAACACGGCCGAGGAATTCGCCAGCGCCGCACCCAGCAGCGCCACCACCGAGCCTGTCAGCGTCAGCGCCACGAGCCGCCGGTTCTCGAGAAGGTCGCCCAACGGCACCAGCAGGATCAGCCCCGCGCAGTAGCCCAACTGCGTCAGCGTCACCACCAGCCCCGCCGCCGCCGGACCGAGCCCGATCGCGGGCGCGATCAGCCCGATCAGCGGCTGCGCGTAGTAGATGTTGGCCACCGCCAGCCCGCAGGAGAAGGCGAGCAGCAGGATCAGGCCGCGTGACGGGCCCTGGCCCAGGGCAAGCTCCTCATCGGTCCCGTTCATGCCGCAGCTCCTTTTCTCGCGTGGCGGCCTCCGCGGCCGCCGGGCTCCGCTGTTCGCCGGGGACGGGAGGAGGGTCAAGCCGAGAGGCTGCGATGCTGCCCCGCAACGATTGCCGGCCGCGGGAAGTCGAGCCGGTGGCCGCGGCCGCGACGCTGCCCCCGCGACGCTGACCTGGGCTTCCCCGGGCGCGCGCTCCCGGCGGCCGACTCCCCCTGCGATCGGGCGCCGGGCGTGCCATATCCCCGTTCATGTCGCTCGATTTCACCGAAGCGGAACTGCACCGCTATTCCCGACACATCCTGCTGCGCGAGATCGGCGCCGAGGGGCAGGCCAAGTTGCGCGCGGCGCGCGTCCTGGTGGTGGGGGCCGGCGGGCTGGGCGCGCCGCTGTCGCTCTACCTCGCGGCCGCCGGTGTGGGCACGATCGGCCTGGTGGACCACGATGTGCTGGAGCTGAGCAACCTCCAGCGGCAGGTGGTGCACGACACCGCCCGCATCGGCCGCAACAAGGCCGACAGCGCCGCGGAAACCCTGCGCGCCCTGAACCCGGAGGTCCGGGTCGAGATCCACGCCCGCCGCATGGATGCCGAGGCCGCGGCGGAACTGATCCCGCGCTACGATCTCGTTTGCGACGGCACCGACAATTTCGAAACGCGCTTCCTGCTGGGCGATGCCTGCCACCTGCTCGGACGGCCGCTGGTCTCGGCCGCGGTGCTGCGCTTCGAGGGGCAGCTCTCGACCTACAAGTCGTACCTGGGCGCGCCGCATCCCTGCCACCGCTGCCTGCATCCCGAGCCGCCGCCGCCGGGACTCGTGCCCAGCTGCTCCGAAGCCGGCGTGATGGGCGCGGTGACCGGCGTCATGGGCACGCTGCAGGCGACCGAAGTGATCAAGGAGATCACCGGCGCCGGCACCGGCATGTCGGGGCGTCTGCTGATCTGGGACGCGCTGGACGCCCGCTTCCGCGACATTCGGCTGCGCCGCGACCCGGCCTGTGCCTTGTGCGGCCCAGAGGCCACGATCCGCGACCTGTCGATCCACCGTGAGGTGCGTCCCCTGGTCTGCGAGGCGCCGTGAGCACGCCCCTCGCGATCCTGCTCATCGACGGCTCGTACGAGCGGGCGCACTACGCGCTGGTGGTGGCCACCGCCGCCGCGGCGATCGGGCGGGAGGTCACGCTGTTCGCCACCAATGGCGGCTGCCGCCTGCTGCTGCACCCCACGCCGCTGCTGCGCGACGGGCGCGAGGCACTCCTGCGGGAGCGCGGCGTGGCCACGGTCGCCGACCTGCTGGAGGCAGCGGAAGCCCTGCCGATTCGCTGGATGGCCTGCGAGGCGGGGCTGCGGGCGGAAGGGCTGGAGGGCGCGGCCCTGTGGCCAGGCACCGAAGTGGCCGGGGTGGTGAGCTTCCTGGAAGCCGCCGGGAGCGGTGGCGCAGGCGACCCGGCAGCGGGCAGGGGGGCGGGACAGATCGTCACCCTGTGACCGCTTGACCGCCGGGGGCTGGCTCGGCAAGGGAAGCGGGGCCAGCGCCTACGTTCAGCAGTCACTTCGGGGCAGAATGCGGATGCGACCTTTCTTCTTCTTCCCGGCGCTCCTGGTCCTTCTGCCCGTGACTGCATGGGGGCAGGCTTCGTCCTCCGGCACACTGCAGCTGCCTGCCTCGCGCGGCACCCTCGCTCAGCCGCCCGCGGCCAGCACAACGAAGCCGGCCAACACGCCCCCACGCACCAACGCCACGCCGCCCGCGCGCGGCAACGCCGCCACCGCTGGCAAGCCCGGCGGCAGCGTTGCCGCTCCGGCGAGCAAGGGAGCACGGCCCCAGGGTGCGCAGGCGCCTTCGGTTTCCGGCAGCGCAACGCCGCGCCGGGCCGGCGGGCGGGCTGCCGCGGCCGCCACGGCCGCCGGTGCCGCCGCGGTGGGCGCCGCGGCCGTGGCCCCGGCCGCACCGCCCGCGCCGGCGCCGGCGGCACCGCCCGAGCCGCAGGAAACGGTGGGCTCCGTCACCGGCCTGCCGCTGCCGCGCTTCGCGCCGCTGCGTTCCGACGAGGTGAACCTGCGCGCCGGTCCCGGCACCCGCTTTCCCATCGAGTGGACCTATCAGCGGCGCGACCTGCCGGTGGAGATCATCCGAGAGTTCGACCAGTGGCGCCGCATCCGCATGCAGGACGGCACGGAAGGCTGGGTGCACCAGTCCAACCTGGCGCCGGGTCGGCGCTCCTTCACCGTGGGCAACGCGATCCACACCATTCGCCGCCGCCCCGAGGATGGTGCCAATGCCGTGGCGCGGATCGAGCCCGGCGTGGTCGGCCGCGTCCGCGCCTGCGCCGCCGGAAGCAGCTGGTGCGAGGTCCAGGTTGGTGAGTATCGTGGCTACCTGAAGCGCTCCGAGATGTTCGGCGTGACCGGCGACGAGGTGATCGGCAATTGACCGAGGCTGACCGGAAGAGCGAGCCAGTCACTCCTGCCGCCCCGTCGCCTGCCGCGGCAGCTGCGACGTCCCTTCCGGCCGCTTCCGCGCAGGGCCACGAGGCCGCCGGGGCGTTGCCGGCGCGTGACCCCCGCGCCTCGCCCCACGACCTCGGCGGCCATCCCCGCTTTCGCTGCACCCCGGTGGAGCCCGATGACAACGCCCCGCCGGACGCCTTCGGCCGGCGCGTGGATGCACTGCGCCAGCTCCTCGCCACGCGCGGCCTGCTGACCGTGGACGAGTTGCGCCGGAGCATCGAGGCCATCCCCGAGGCGGAGTACCACGCCCTCAGCTATTACGAGCGCTGGCTGCGGGCCATGGCGGCGCTGATGCAGGAGAAAGACGTGGTACTGGCGGAGGAACTCCGTTGACCGCCGCGCCCGCCGGTGACGCGGTTGGCGCGAGCCTTCACGCCGGGCAGGCAGTCCGCGTTCGCGATCGCTGGCCGGAGGCGGAAGGTCCGGCGCATGTGCGGACCCCGCATTACCTGCGCGGCCGACAGGGCAGGGTGGAGAGCTTCCTGGGCCGCTTCGCCGACCCGGGCGAGTTGGCCTTCGGCCGTCCGGCACCTCGCCGTGCCCTTTACCACGTGTCCTTCGCGCAGCCGCCGCTCTTCGAGGGTGGCGCCGCCGGCGATAGCGTGGTGGTGGAGATCTTCGAACACTGGCTGGAGCCCCTGTGATGGCCGCACCGCCGAGCCCTGCCTCCGTTGCCCTGCTGGACCGCTTCCTGGCGGCGCTGGACCGGCGGGGGCTGGTGTCGGCCGCGCAGCTGGCGGAACAGCAGGAGCGGACCGACACGGCCTCGCCCGCGATCGGCGCGGCCATGGTGGCCCGCGCCTGGACCGATCCCGCCTTCCGCGCGCTGATGCTGCGCGACGGCAGCGCCGCGGCGGAGGCCATGGGCGTCAGCATGGCCGGGATGCCGCCGCTCGGCGTGCTGGAGGATACGGCGACGCAGCGCCACCTCGTGGTCTGTACCCTGTGCTCCTGCTATCCCCGTGCCGTGCTGGGCTACCCGCCCGGCTGGTTCAAGTCCGCCGCCTTCCGGGCCCGGGCCGTGAGCGATCCGCGTGGCGTGCTGCGGGACTGGGGAACGGAACTGCCGCCGGGCACCGCGCTGCGGGTGGTGGACAGCACCGCCGATTATCGCTGGATGGTGCTGCCGCTTCGTCCCGCCGGCACCGAGGGTTGGGATGCGGCGCGGCTCGCCGCGCTGGTGACGCCCGAAAGCATGATGGGCGTGCGCCCCGCCGCGGTGCCGGCCAGCGCCTGAAGCAACCGCTCTGACCCGCCGCGCCCGGGTGTTCAGGCGGGCTGCGGCACGCCGGCCGTGCCGGCGCCCGGCGCGGGCGCGACCCGGCCGAGGCGGCGTGGCCGGAGGAAGACGCGGGTGATCTCGGGATGCTCGGTCTCGATCATCCGGGTCAGCTCCGCCGCCGCCTGCTCGACCTCGTTGCCCGACAGGTCTTCGCGGAAGTCGATGGTCAGCGCCACCAAAACCTCCTGCGGACCCAGCTGCAGGCTCAGTACCTCATCCACCGCGAGGACGCGGGGATCGCCCGTCACCACGGCGCGCACGTTCTCGACGGTGCGGCGCGATGCAGATTCGCCGGTCAGCAAGCTCAGCGTTTCGCGCGCCAGGAAGGCGGCCGTGACCACCAGCAGCAGCCCGATCGCCACGGAGCTGGCGCCGTCCATCCAGGGCAGTTCCAGCCATTGCCCGGCGGCTGTGCCCAGCAGCGCGATCAGCAAGCCCGTCAGCGCGGCGGAGTCTTCCAGCAGCACCGCGAAGACGGTGGGGTCCTTGCTGGCGCGTATGGCCTGCACCAGCGGCTGCCCACGATGGGTCTGCCGGAACTCCCGCAGCGCCACCGTGAAGGAGTAGCCCTCGAACAGCATCGAGGCGCCGAGCACGGCGTAGTTCACCCAGAGGCTGGCGATGGGCTCCGGCGCGAGGATCTTCTCGATGCCCTCGTAGATCGAGAAGGCGCCGCCCAACGCGAAGATCATCAGCGCCACCACGAAGCTCCAGAAGTACAGCTCCATGCCGTGGCCGAAGGGATGCGTCCGGTCGGGCCCCCGGCTGGCGCGTTTCAGGCCGAACAGCAGTAGCCCCTGGTTGCCGGTGTCCACCGCGGAATGGATCGCCTCGCTCAGCATCGCCGAGGAACCGGTGAACAGCGCCGCCGCCAGTTTGGTCACGGCGATGGCCAGGTTTCCCGCCAGCGCGGCGTAGATCACCTTCATCGAGCCGCCGCCATGTGCCATCGAATCGTCCCCGCGCCGCTGTGGCATCCGTTCCCGGCCCCGGATGCCTCGGACCGGGGGATGAACCGGCGCACCGCGGAGTGGTTGCGGAGAAGCCGGGGAAGGGTGGTTGCGGAGCGACCTGCTAGGAAGGGCCGCTGAGCGACCTGCCAGGATGGCTGCGGAGCAGTCCGCGAGGGGGGGCGGAAGCAATCCGGGAAGGATGGTGGCGGAGCAACTCGCGTAAGCGCGGTCGCGGAACGAGCCGGCAAAGCGTGTTTGCGGTGCAACAAAGGGCGAGCGGCTGCGCCAAAGGAAGATCCTTTGCCGGAAAGGCTGGCGCGCGGCGAGGCGTCGATTATCTTCGGCGCCGCCATGACAAGCCTCCTCCACCAGAACGAGCGTGACCGGCTGCTCCAGTTCCTCCGGCAGCGCATGGTGCGCGACCTGGCGGTGGACGGGTTGCCCAGGCCCGCGCTGACCCGACACGACGCCCGGCAGAGCAGTTGGGCCGACGACAACGCCCGCGCGGCCGAGATCCTGGTGCAGCCGGCGAACTGGACTGCCGACCCCCTGCTCGGTCAGGGCGTGCTGCGGACGCTGATGGCGCTGGGCCCGCGCGAGCGCCTGCACCGCCGCTGGTCCTCGCCGCGCCTCGAGATCCGCAGCGAGGATCCCCACCGGTTCGACGTCCGCACGGCGGGCGGGCGCTTCACCGGCGACCTTTCGCGGGGCGTGGTGATCGAATCCGTCCGCGGGGGCGAGGGCCACGACGCGGAAGCCGTCCGCCATACCGGCAACCTCGTGGAGTTCCGCATCGGCACCCGCCGCCACCTGATCGACGTCGAGGACACCGTCAGCGACTGCGGCATCCGCCGGGCCGGAGCCGAGGTGGTGCTGTTCCACGAGAGCCGCCTCAGCGCGCCGGTGGGCTTTCTCGGGCGTGGGCCGGAGCGCGAGGTCGCCACGATCCGCTACGAATACACGCTCTCGGCGGAAACGCCGGTGGTGCGGCTGGCGGTGACGCTGCGCGCCGCGGCCGGCGTGAAGCTGAACCGCGTCCGCATCACCACCGCCTGGGACGAGCTGAGCGAGAGCACCATGGCCCGTACCCTGCTGGTGGAAGGGCAGGGCGGGATCACCCGCCGCGACGCCGTGAGCCCGGACGGTAAGGCCAGCCGCGTTCATGAGGGACGCTTCGACCACCTGGCACTGCTGGGCCACGGTGGGGAGCCGGAGCTCGACCATCTCCTGCACCTGCGGCCCCGCCGGCCCGAGCTGGCGCGCAGCGTCACGCTGCAGCCCGGCAGCGACGGGCGCGCTCACTGGGTGCTCATCCGCTACGGCCAGGACGCGCTGGACGGGGGCGCCGCCTTCGCGGTGATGGAGGACCGGCTGCTGCTGTCCGGCAGCGCCGCGCTGCCGGCCGCGCAGGACAAGGCCCTGGCGCTGATGCAGGCCGCGCTGGTGGACCGCGACGTGGCCGACGGCCTCGACCCGGCCAGCGCCGAGGACACGGGCGCCGCCCTGAACGCCGTGGCCACGGCGCTGCTGTTCAACGCCGCCGGGCGCTACGGCGCCGCCGCCCTGCCGCGCGACCGGGTGGAGGCGCTGCGCGGCTGGTATGACCGGCAGCTCGACGCCGCGCTGGCCGAGGAGGCTGGCACCCGATCGCTAAGCTTCGCCGCCCTGTCGCTCGACGCCATGTCGCGCGCCACCGGGGAAGGGCGTTATGCCAAGCGCCTGCGCGACGCGCTGCGGATGCTGCTGGGTCGCCAGGCCGCGGAAGGCGCCTTTGCCGAGCCCGGTGGCCGCGCCGTGACGCTGGACGGACATGCCGCCGCGATCCTGGCCCTGGCGCGCGCGGCGCTGCGGGGCGTGGACCTGCCGGACCTGGCGGGCGCCACCGCGCGCGCGATCGAGGCGCTGCGCCTGGCCGCCGATCCCGCCTTGCCGGCGGCCGAAACCGTGGCGGTCCGCTTCCAGGGTGCGGACGGGCAGCGGCGCGGCGACACCGGTTTGCGGACCGACAAGCTGGCACTGGTGCTGCGCGCCCTGACGGCGATCCGCCTCGCGGTGGCGGAAGGGGTGCTGGAGCTGCCGGCCGACACGCGCGAGCGCGCCGACCTGATGACCGCGCGCGCCATGGTGCGGCTGCGCGACACCCTGCGCGACCGTGGCGGCGCCGGGATGGAGGCCCTGGCCTCGCCGTTGTCCGACATGGCCGAGGTCGCCTCGCAGAGCGCCACCATCCTGGCCGCCACCGCACCGGATGAGGCGGTGGCCTCGCTGCACGCCCTGGGCGCCGCCGCCTGAGGCAGGGCGGCAGGGAGCGCTATGGTGTCGCATCATGCTGCGGCGCCGTTCACAGCTCCGGTACGGCGCCAGTGGGTGCCTGGACGCTGCCGCCGGCCGGGATTAACCCCGCCGCGTGCCAGTTCGATCCCCCCGCGTCCCATCCTGTTCCGCCGAGTCCCGCCACTTCCCGCCACCAGCCGCCCCTCCGTCCGGGGTCCGCGACGCGCTCCGGACAGCGCGTCCGCTCGCGCGCTGGTGCCGCGCCGCAGCGCTGATCCTGCCGCTCGCGGTCGCGGCCTGTGCCGGTGGCCCGCCGGCCGCCACCACGGCAACGCGGGCCTACCGTGAAGCGCCGCTGCCTTACCCGCCCTCGGCCAAGCAGCGGATCGTCCGCTTCGCCGAGGAGGAGTGGCAGGAATGGGGCGGCATCACGGTGCTGAGCGGCGAGAAGCGCCCGCCCAGCCACGCGCCCGGGCCGGAATCCAGCCTCTCCAACTTCCCGCGCGTGCTCGCCTACTGGCGCGCGGTCGACGGCGACAGCGCGATCATCGACCGCAACCGCGACCGCTACGCCGCGGCCCTGGCCGGTGCCGCCACCACGCCCTGGAGCGAGCCCGCCTGGTCGGCCGCCTTTATTTCCTGGGTGATGCGCTCGGCCGGCGTAGGTTATCGCGAATTTCCTGGAAACGCGGCGCACGCCTTCTACTTGGACGCGCTGCTGACGGACGCGCAGGACTTCCCCGCCACGGCGCCCTTCGTGCCGCACGACCCGGCTTCCTACGTGCCGGTGCCGGGCGACCTCGTCTGCGGTGACCGGTCCCGCCGGCCGCTGCTCAGCTGGCAGCAGCGCATGGGCGAGATCGGGCAGTTCCGGCCGACCCACTGCGACATCGTGGTGCGCGCCAGCGCCACCGAAGTGGACGTGGTAGGCGGCAACGTGGCCGATGCTGTGACCATGACGCGGCTGCTGGCCGATGGCACCGGCCGCCTCCTGCCGCGCCCGCCCGGTGAGCCCACCACCTTCGCCGTGATGGAGGACCGGCTGGGCTCACTGCCGCCCTTCGCCACCACCGCCGCACCCCTGAGCCTCGGAGTTCCCGGATCATGAGTGAGACCCCGCTGCTGTTCCAGCCGCTGCAAGAGCGCGGCGTCACCTTCCGCAACCGCATCGGCGTGGCGCCGATGTGTCAGTATTCCTGCGCCCCGGACGGCCGGGCCACGGACTGGCACCTGCAGCACCTGGCCTCGCGCGCGATCGGCGGTGCGGGCCTGGTGCTGACCGAGGCCGCGGCGGTGGTGCCGGAAGGCCGCATCACGCCGGCCGACCTGGGCATCTGGGAAGAAGCGCAGCTCGCCGGCCACGCCCGCCTCGCCGCCGCGATCGCGGCGGTGGGCTCGGTGCCGGGCATCCAGCTGGCCCATGCCGGGCGCAAGGCCAGCCGCAACCCGCCCTGGCAGCACGGCCCGGCCACGGAACACGGCTGGGAGGTCGTCGGCCCCTCCGCCGAGCCCTTCAAGGGCTTCGCGGTGCCGCACGCGATGAGCGAGCGCGAGGTTGCCGGCACGGTGGACGCCTTCGTCACCGCGGCGAAGCGCGCGGTCGAGGTCGGCTACCGGGTGATCGAGCTGCACGCGGCGCACGGCTACCTGTTCCACCAGTTCCTGTCGCCGCTGAGCAACCTGCGCAACGATCGCTGGGGCGGCGACTTCGAGGGCCGTACCCGCCTCGCCCGCGAAACCGCCGAGGCGGTGCGCGCCGCGATCCCGGCCGAGGTCGCGCTCTGGGTGCGCGTCAGCCACACCGACTGGACGCCGGGCGGCTGGACCACCGAGGAAACCGTGGAACTCGCCCGCCGCCTGAAGGCCGTCGGCGTGGACGCGATGGATGTGTCCTCGGGCGGCAACGTGGCCGACGCGCAGATCCCGGTCGGACCGGGCTATCAGGTTCCGGGCGCCGAGGCGGTGAAGCGCGGCACCGGGATCCACACCGCGGCGGTCGGCATGATCACCGAGGCGAAGCAGGCCGAGGCAATCCTCGCGGAAGGCCGCGCCGACATCATCCTGCTGGCGCGCTCGCTGCTGAAGGACCCCTACTGGCCGGTTCGCGCCGCCGAGGCGCTGGGGGCGACCGACGCGCTCGCCATTCCGCCGCAGTACGAGCGCGGCTGGGGCAAGTACCCGATGCGCGACGCCACGGCGGTGCCGCAGCCACCGCTGGTCTAGCGTCGGGCAAGGAGCACCCCGGGCAAGGAAAAGCCGGGCGCCGCCCTGACCAGCGTGCGCCGGCCTTCTCGCGGCGGGCCGGCGTCGCTACCTGTGCGCCCACGATGAACAGCTTCGACGTGGTGATCCTGGGCGCGGGCGCGGCCGGGCTGATGTGCGCCATGGCCGCCGGCCAGCGGGGACGGCGCGTGCTCGTGCTCGACCACGCGAACCAGGCCGGCTCCAAGATCCTGATCTCCGGCGGCGGGCGCTGCAACTTCACCAACCGCGACACGGTGCCGGAGCGCTTCTTTTCAGAGAACCCGCACTTCGCGAAATCGGCGCTGCGGCGCTACACGCCGGCCGACTTCCTCGGCCTCATCGAGAAGCACCGCATCGCCTGGCACGAGAAGACGCTGGGCCAGCTCTTCTGCGACGGCTCGGCGCGCGCCGTGGTGGCGATGCTGCTGGCGGAGTGCGAGGCGGCCGGCGTGGTGATCCGCCTGAACCATCGCATCCTCGACGTGTCGCGGGCCGAGCGCTTCCGGGTAGATACCGACCGCGGTAGCTTCGAGGCGCCGGCGGTGGTGCTGGCCACCGGCGGGTTGTCGATCCCCAAGATGGGGGCCACCGACCTGTCGCTGCGCCTCGCCAAGCGCTTCGGCCTCGCGCTCACGCCCACGCGGCCGGCGCTGGTGCCGCTGACCTTCGCGGGTGAGGACCTCGCGATGATGCAGCCGCTCAGCGGCGTGGCGCTGGATAGCTTGGCCCGCTGCGGCCGCGGCAGCTTCCGCGAGGCGATGCTGTTCACCCATCGCGGACTGTCGGGACCGGCGATCCTCCAGGTGTCCTCGCTGTGGCGCGAAGGCGAGGCGATCACGCTGGACCTCCTGCCCGACACCGACGCGCTCGCCTTCCTGCTCGAGCGCAAGCGCACCCGGCCCCGGGCGGAGCTTCGCACCGTGCTGGCGGAGCTCGTGCCGCAGCGGCTCGCCCTCGCCCTCGCCGCAGGGGCCACCCGGCCGATGGCCGAGCTGCCGGACCGGGAGCTGCGGCGCCTGGCGGAGCTGCTGAAGAACCGTCGCCTCCTGCCCAGCGGCACGGAAGGCTATGCGAAGGCCGAGGTCACGCTGGGCGGCATCAGCACCACCGCCCTGTCCTCGCAGACCATGGAAGCGACGGCGGTGCCCGGCCTCTTCGCGATCGGCGAGGCGGTTGACGTGACCGGCTGGCTCGGCGGCTACAACTTCCAATGGGCCTGGGCCAGCGGCTGGGCGGCGGGGCAAGCCCTGTGAACCCAGCGGCCGGGAATGGCTGCATCGGCGATAAGTAGATACCTACCTACTAGCGGACTCCCTATCTACCTCTCCCATGAGCGCCGCCCCCGCCACCGATTTCGGACGGATCCTGTTCCGCATCAGCCAGCTCTGGCGACGCGAGGTCGATGGCGGCATGCGCCGCGTCGGGCTGAACGACGCCACCTGGCGCCCGCTGCTCTACCTTGGGCGACTGGGGGAGGGGGTGCGGCAGACCGATCTCGCCGCTGCGCTGCACATCGAGGGACCTTCGCTGGTCCGCCTCCTGGACACGCTTGAGCGCGCAGGGCTCGTGGAGCGGCATCCCGATGCGGAGGACCGGCGTTCCAAGAATCTGCGCATGACGCCGGAAGGCGAGCAGGTCTACGGGCGCGTCGAGGAGGCCTACGGGGCGGTGACCGAGCGTATCCTGACCCGCGTCCCGCCCGACCAGCTCGCCCTCTGCGTTGAGGTCCTGGGGCGCGTGGAACAGGCCCTGCTGGACGGCCCCGCCCCGGCAGACAGCCAAGAAGAGTTGGCATGAGCGGCGCCGCACCCGCGCAGGACGCGACCGTCACTGTTCCAAGCAAAGCCGAGACCGGCTGGCGCTGGTTGTGGCGTGCCATGCCGCGCATCTCCCCGGCCTGGGCCCAGGTGCTGCGGACGCTGGCCGCCTTCACCATCGCCCTCTACTCGGCCTACGCGCTGGAGCTGGACAGCCCTTCTTCGGCCGGGCTGACCGTGCTGATCGTGGCGAACTCCTCGCGCGGCGCGGTGCTGTCCAAGAGCGTGTACCGCCTGCTCGGCACGCTGGTCGGCGCCGTCGTGTCCATCGTGCTGATCGCGCTGTTCAACCAGGCGCCCTGGTTGTTCATCATCGCCTTCGCGGTGTGGCTCGGCTTCTGCACCTTTCTCGCTTCGCTGCTGCGCTACTTCCGCTCCTACGGCGCGGTGCTCGCCGGCTACACCATCGCGCTGATCGGCGTCGGTGCCGTGGCAAATCCTGAAAACGTCTTCACCCTGGCCGCGGCGCGCGTCGCGGTGATCAGCCTGGGCGTGCTGTCCACGGCGCTGGTGTTCCTGGTGACCGATCGCGGCAACAACCGTTCCGCCATCACTGCGCAGCTCAGCCGGGCGATCGCCGGCAGCGCAACCTTTATCCGCGACCTGCTGCGCGGCGGTGGCTTCGCCGAGACGCGGGCCCTGGGGAGCTCGGTCATCGCGCAGGTCGAGGCGATGGATCAGGTGGTGGAATTCACCGCCGTGGAAAACACCGGCATCAGCCGCCACGCCGACGGCCTCCGCCTGGCCAATGCCGCGATCTTCACCGTGCTGGCCTCGGGCCGGCGGACGGCGGAACTGCTGCTGCGGCCCACCCTGGCCGGGCGCGCGGACGTGAGCACGGCGCGCGGGCTGATCGAGAGCCTGACGGAGCGGCTGGCGACGCTGCAGAACGCGTCCGTCGAGCTGCGGAAGCTGCAGGCCGATACCCATGCCGCAGCCGACGAGGTGTCGCGCCTGATGGCCACCTGCGACGACCTGGAAGCGATGGCTTGCCTGCTGCGTGCCCGCGCCCTGCTGAACCAGTTCGTCTATATCCTCGACAGTCTCGTGGCCCTGCACGACGACAAGCCCCGGGCGCCGCAGCTGCGCCTCAAGGCCTACGTCAATCCGGTCACCGCGCTGCGCAACGGGGCCCGCGCCGGTATCGCACTGTTTCTCGGTGGGGCCTTCTGGATCATCAGCGGCTGGTCCTCCGGTGGCGCCATGCTGACCCTGCTGGGGCCGATCTGTGCATTGCTCGGCACGATGGACAGCGCCGCCAAGGCGAGCGTCGGTTTCTTTCAGGGCCTCTTGGTGGCCGTGCTGCTGGGAACCGCCATCACCTACTGCGTGCTGCCGCTGACTGCCGGCTTTCCGCTGCTGCTGACGACGCTGGCGCCGTTCCTGGCCTTGGGCATCCTGGCTTCGCAGCGGCCACGCTGGGCGGGGCAGGGAACCGCTTTCCTGATCTTCTTCGTGGCCACCATCAGTCCCGGCAATCCGATGACCTATGACCTAGAGGCCTCGCTGAACAGCCTGCTGGCCAATATCGTGGGCGGCGCCTGCGGCGTCCTCACCTTCTACGTCCTGTTGCCGGCCAACCCGCCGGCGGAAGCACGGGTGCTGCAACGCTCGCTGCGCAACAGCGTGGTGCGGGTGACCCGTGGCTCCCTGCCACCCTGGCTGCGTTGGGAAAACTTGCAGCACCAGAAGCTTGTCCGCTTGTCGCGCCGCCTCGCGGCGATCGCGCCGGAACGGTCGGCGGCCGCCTTCACCGACGGTGGCGGCGCCCTTCTCGTGGGCCGCGCGCTGATCCGCGTCCGGCAGGCGATCGCAGAAAAGGTCCTGCCTCCGGCGGAGCAGCGCGTGGCGCAGGATGCCGTGAAAAGTTTTGCGCGGGTGATTGAGGATCCCGTGGCCGTTGCGGCCCAGGCGCACCAGGCGGCGTGCCAGCTCGCCGCGCCGGCGGAGGTCGGACAGCCGGCCTTCCAGGTCGCTGCTCTGTTGTACGAGGCGGCCGAGCTGACGGAGCGTCACGCCGACTTCTTCGCGCGACGCGGCGCCTGGGCCGCCGCCACGCCGGGGACCCACTGATGTTCCACGAGATCAGCATCGCCGACGTTTACGTCGCCCCGATCGTTCTGGAAGGCGTGCTCGCGGCGCTGCTCTTCCTGCTGTTGCGCTTCATCCTGGGGCGGACCGGTGTGTTGCACCGCCTCTGGCATCCCGCCCTGTTCGAGGTCGCGCTCTTCGTTTCGCTCCTCTCCCTGCTCGTGCTCCTACGATAGGACCCCCATGCGTTTCGTCGGTTCCACCCTTCGCGTCCTGGTCACGCTGGCCATGGTGGCCGTGGCCGCCGTGCTCGTGCTGATGCTCTGGCGCTCCTACATGCTGGCGCCCTGGACGCGCGACGGCCGCGTTCAGGCCCAGGTCGTCAACGTCGCTTCCGAGGTGCCGGGCACGGTGGTCGAGGTGAAGGTGCGCGACAATCAGTTCGTGAAGCAGGGCGACGTGCTGTTCCAGGTGGACAGGGCGCGCTTTCAGCTCGCGGTCGCGCAGGCGCAGGCCTCGATCGCCAGTGCGCAGAACCAGCTCGACCTCGCGCGGTCCGAGGCGCGTCGCCAGCGCGACCTCCGCGTCTATGCTTCCGAGGAAGCGCGTGAGAAGGCCGACAGCAGCGCGGCGGTCGCGGAGGCGACGCTGGACGGGGCGCGGGTCGCGCTGAATACGGCGCAGCTGAACCTTGCGCGCTCCACGATCGTCTCGCCGGTCAACGGCTTCATTACCCACCTGCGGCTGCAGCCCGGCAACTACGTCAATGCCGGCGTGGCACAGATCGCGATCATCGACAGCGACAGCTTCTGGATCGACGGCTACTTCGAAGAAACCAAGCTGCACACCATCCAGCCCGGACAAACCGCCCGCATCCGCCTGATGGGTTACGACGCGCCGCTGGACGGTGTCGTGGGCAGCATCGGCCGCGGCGTCAGCGACGCGAACGACGCCACAAACAGCCGCGGCCTGCCGACGGTGAACCCGATCTTCACCTGGGTCCGGCTGGCGCAGCGCATCCCCGTGCGCATCGACATCAAGCACGTGCCCGAAGGCATCACGCTGGTGGCTGGCATGACCGCCTCTGTCGCGGTGGGCGAGGAAGCGGAGGCCGGGCCGGGGCTCGGGCGGCAGTTCACCAATTGGGTGCGCGACCACCTTTGAAAGGTGGAATTCAAAGGCTGGGGGTGCCGAGGACGGCGCTGCCCAGGGACAGGAGGAGCGGGGCGGGAAGAACGCTCCGCACCGGATCCTGCCTCCTTCCGGCTGGGGTAGGTAATGCCGTCCGGAAGGAAGCCGGTCCAAAAGAAGAGGGGCCGCATCCTTCCGGACGCGGCCCCTTTTTCGCGGCGAGATCGCGGGCGACTCAGCGCCCGGTGAGGATGCGCGCCACCAGTTCCTTGACGCTCGGGATGTAGCCGTTCGAGTAGAACGGGTCGTCCCGGAAGCGTCCGGCATTGTGCCCGGCAAACATCAGGTTCTGCTCCGGGTCGCCGCCGTGGCCGATATCCTGCAGCGTCTTCTGGATGCAGAAGCTTCGCGGGTCAGCCTTCTTGCCGTTGGTGTAGTCGGCCGAGTGCTGTGACCAGTTCGAGAAGCGGCACTGGCTCAGGCAGCCCATGCAGGCCACCTGGTCGGCCAGGATCTCACGCGACTCGTCCGGCGTCACGAAGACCAGCGTGTCGTCGGGCGTGCGTAGCGCCTCGGTGTAGCCCTGCCGCTCCCACTGCTCGACATGGGCGAGGTCACCGGGAACCAGGAAGACCGGCCGCTTGCGCGGGCCGACGCCGTAGCGGGCGGAGTGCTCGCCGATCGGCTCGGCCGTGTAGGCCACCTGACGCTCGGAACGGCCTTCCAGCATGCGCAGGAAGTCGTTGCGCACGGCCGAGGAGTAGAAGCCGGTGGGCGAGAAGTTCTGCAGGGACACATCGCCGGGGTTCAGCCCCAGCAGGCGCTGCTTCCAGGCATCCGGGATCGGGCTCTCGCGCGTCACCAGCGGACGGGTGCCGAACTGGAAGGCGATGGGGCCGAGCTCCGGATTGTCGATCCAGTCCTCCCATTCCTCCAGCCACCAGACGCCGCCGGCCATGATGATCGGCACATCGCCTAGGCCCACCGCGCGCATGGTGTTGCGCAGGTTCAGCACGCGCGGGAAGGGGCTTTCCGGCTTGCGCGGGTCCTCGCTGTTGCTCAGCCCGTTGTGGCCGCCGGCGAGCCAGGGGTCCTCGTAGACCACGCCGCCCAGCCATTCCTGCGCCTTGTGGTAGGCCCGCTTCCATAGGGCGTTGAAGGCGCGGCCCGAGGACACGATCGGGTAGTAGTGGACGCCGTACTCGCGGGCAATCTCGCTCAGCTTGTAGGGCATGCCGGCGCCGCAGGTGACGCCGTGGATCAGGCCCTTGGCCCCTTCCAGCACGCCGCGCAGCACGCGCTCGGCGCCGCCCATCTCCCAGAGCACGTTGATGTGGACGCGGCCCTGGCCGTTCGACTGCTCGTGCGCAATGCGGGCCTGGGCGATGCCGCCATCGATGCCGTAGCGCACCAGCTCCTCGTGCCGCTCACGCCGGGTCGCGGCGTGGTAGACCTGGGGGATGACGCGGCCCTCGGCGTCGTAGCTGTCGGCATTGACGCCGGAGAAGGTGCCGACGCCGCCATTGGCAGCCCAGTTGCCGCAGGACATGCCGTTGGACGCGGCAACGCCCTTTCCGCCCTCGACGAGGGGAAGCACGTCGACGCCTCCCATGCGGATCGCATTAATGGCCTTCACGGCGGGCAGTCCTGCTCCAGGGCTAAGCTCGGGAATATGGGGTGGCCGGCACCCCTTCACGAGGGGGTGCCGGCCAGTTTTCTCACAGAAGCGTGAGGGTTAGTCGCGGAAGTCGCCGCGGTCGCGGCGCGGGCCGCGATCGCCACGGTCCCGGCGGGGACGGTCGCCGCGGCCTTCGCCGCCTTCCTCACCCTCGGGGCGGGGACGGCGGGCGCCGACCTGCTCGGTGATGTCCGCACCGCTGGCCTGGTCGACCACGCGCATGGAGAGCTTCACCTTGCCGCGGTCGTCGAAGCCGATGACCTTGACCTTCACCTTGTCGCCTACGTTGACGACGTCGGTGGTCTTGTTCACGCGGTCCGCCGCCAGCTCCGAGATGTGGACGAGGCCGTCCTTGGAGCCGAGGAAGTTCACGAAGGCGCCGAAATCGGCGGTCTTCACCACGGTGCCGGTGTAGATCGCGCCGATCTCGGCCTGGGCGGTGATGCCCTTGATCCGGTCGATCGCGGCCTGCGTCGCCTCGGGCGAGGAAGAGGCGATCTTGATCGTGCCGTCGTCGTCGATGTCGATCTTGGTGCCGGTCTGCTCGACGATCTCGCGGATCACCTTGCCGCCGGTGCCGATCACTTCGCGGATCTTGTCCTTGGGCACGGTGATGATCGTGACCTTGGGCGCGTTGGCCGACACGTCGCTGCGGGCGCCGCTCAGGCCCTTCGACATCTCGCCCAGGATGTGGATGCGGCCGTCCTTGGCCTGCTCCAGCGCGGTCTTCATGATGTCGAAGGTGATGGACGTGATCTTGATGTCCATCTGCA
Source organism: Roseomonas elaeocarpi (assembly GCF_042433915.1). Classification (NCBI taxonomy): domain Bacteria; kingdom Pseudomonadati; phylum Pseudomonadota; class Alphaproteobacteria; order Acetobacterales; family Roseomonadaceae; genus Roseomonas; species Roseomonas elaeocarpi. Next base: position 266,059 of record NZ_JBHLUN010000007.1, read on the forward strand.
GCGCGGTGATGCCCTGCTCGGTGCCCGCCACCTTGAAGTCCATGTCGCCGAGGTGGTCCTCGTCGCCCAGGATGTCGCTCAGCACCGCGAAGCCGCGGTCTTCCTTGATCAGGCCCATGGCGATGCCGGCGCAGGGACGCTTCAGCGGCACGCCCGCATCCATCAGCGACAGCGAGGTGCCGCAAACGGTGGCCATCGAGGAGGAGCCGTTGGACTCGGTGATCTCCGACACCACGCGCATGGTGTAGGGGAACTTCTCCTTCTCCGGCAGCAGCGGGTGGATCGCGCGCCAGGCGAGCTTGCCGTGGCCGATCTCACGGCGGCCGGGCGAGCCCATGCGGCCCGTCTCGTTCACCGAGTAGGGCGGGAAGTTGTAGTGCAGCAGGAAGTTCTCGCGGTACTCGCCCGTGAGGCTGTCGATGATCTGCTCGTCCTGGCCGGTGCCCAGCGTCGCCACGGCGAAGGCCTGGGTCTCACCGCGGGTGAACAGGGCCGAACCGTGGGCGCGCGGCAGCACGCCGACCTCGGCCACGATCGGGCGCACGGTCTTGGTGTCGCGGCCGTCGATGCGCATGCCGGTGTCGAGGATGGCGTTGCGGACCACGTCCGCTTCCAGCTCCTTCATGAGGCCCTTGGCGGCGCCGGTGTCGAGGCCTTCGGCCTCCAGCGCGGCCAGGACCTCCTTCTTGACGTCGCCCACCTTGCCCTGGCGGACGAGCTTCTGGGTCTCCTTGTAGGCCTCGGCCATCTTGTCGCGGCCCAGCGCCGAGATGCGGCTCTTGAGCGTGGTCTCGGCCTCGGAGGCTTCCGGCAGGGCCCAGGGCTCCTTGGCGGCGTGCTCGGCCAGCTCGATGATGCCGGCGATCACGGCCTGGAAGCCCTTGTGGCCGAACTCCACGGCGCCGAGCATGACCTCCTCGGTCAGCTCCTCGGCCTCGGATTCCACCATCAGCACGCCCTCGGCGGTGCCGGCGACCACGAGGTCGAGCTGCGAGCGCTTACGCTCCTCCAGCGTCGGGTTCAGCACGTACTCGCCGTTGATGTAGCCGACGCGGGCGCCGGCCACCGGGCCGAAGAAGGGGATGCCCGACAGCGTCAGCGCGGCGGAGCAGCCCACCAGCGCCACCATGTCGGGGTCGTTCTCCATGTCGTGCGACAGCACCGTCGCGATGACCTGGACCTCGTTGCGGAAGCCTTCGGGGAAGAGCGGGCGGATCGGACGGTCGATCAGGCGCGAGATCAGCGTCTCGCTCTCGGAAGGACGGCCCTCGCGCTTAAAGAAGCCGCCGGGGATCTTGCCCGCGGCGAAGGCCTTTTCCTGGTAGTTCACGGTCAGCGGGAAGAAGTCCTGGCCCGGCTTCACCGAACGCGCGCCCACCGCGGTGCACAGCACGATGGTGTCGCCCAGGCGGGCCATCACGGCCCCGTCGGCCTGACGCGCAACCTTGCCGGTTTCCAGGGTCAGGGTCTTACCGCCCCAGTTGATTTCCTTGCGGAAGTAGTTCTCGAACATGCAAGCGTCCTGTCGGCCCCGGCTGCGGTCGCCTGGAACAGGCTCGGCAGGGCGGGGCAGGTGAGTCCGACACGGAAGCGGCGTGAGGAAAACCGGTGACCCGATACCGATCGGGGGCCGGGCGTCTCGGGCGGCATGGAGAGCCGCTTAGTCGGGGCGGCGGGGTACCATGTGGCCGGAAACGCCTGGCGCGGCTCGTTCCTGCAGCACCGCCGCGTGCGCGGAAGTGAGGCGCGGCCGAAAAACTGGCGCACCCTGCGGGCCGCTATATGGCCTGCGGGTCATGAAAACACCAGCGCCAATCCACAGGCTCCACTTCGGCCTCTCAGCTGGGCATCCGGCAGGGGCCGTCGTCAGGACGTCGTGCCCGCCCCGCCTGCCGTGACGGAACGGGCACCGGCGGGGCGACGCGGCCCCGCTCAGGGCTTCGCGCGCTCGGCGCTGCCGGCCACGGTGCTGCCGACCACCGAAACATCCTGGCCGGCGCCGGCGATGGTGTTGCAGGCACCCAGCAGCCCGGCGGAGCCGAGCAGCGTGCCGATGGTCAGGGCGAGGGCGAAGATCCGACGCATGGTGTTGTTCCTTCTCGCGGTTCTGCCGGCTTCCACGGGGAAGCCTCCGGGCAATGCCTCAGCGAAACATGCCGTGGCTTGTTCCAGCAACATTCATGCTGCGTGGTAGGTTTCGACACCGGAAGCGTCGCGTGCGGAAAAAATCACTCCAGCCGGACCTGCCGTCGGAGCGCCGCTGCTCAGGGGCGGGCGTAGGTGCCGATCAGCATCCCCTTGGCCAGCACATGGCCGCGCAGCGCGTCGCGAAGCGCGCCTCGCCCGGGTGCTCCGTCGAAGTCCGGCACCGTGTCGAGCGCGAAGATCTGGAAGCAGTAGCGGTGGGCGCCGTGGCCCGAGGGCGGATCAGGCGGCAACCACCCTGCCTTGAGGAAGGAGTTGCGGCCCATCCCTGCGGTGTCGACCGGATCACCGTCCGGTCCCCCGGCCGGGCCCGGAAGGTCATCCTCGTCCAACGCGTCGTCGCGCGGCGGCAGACCCGTGACGATGGCGTGCACCAGCGGCTGCGGCGTCGGGCTGTCGGCATCTTCCACCAGCAGCACCAGCGCCTGGGTTTCCGCGGGAACGCCGGACCACCGCAGGGGTGGGGACATGCGCTCGCCATCCTCGGTGAAGCGCGCCGGAAGCGGCTCCCCTGACTGGAAAGCCGGGCTGCTCAGCTGCAGGGTGTCGGGCACCTCGACCACCTCGGCGCTGTTGAAGGTGATGGCGTCGAGCCCGGCGCGCAGGCCCTGCAAGGCACGCCCGAGCCCTGAAGGAAGCTTTTCCAGCACCACCGGATCTCCATCGCTGATCGCCAGGAGGGAGCGTCACAGGGCGGGATGGGTTGCAGCTGGCCCGGACACCCTGCCAGGTGCGGCCACTTCCGTGGTGGCCTCCTGCCTACGTCGCGTCCGGAAAGCGGGTGGGTGTCGCCGGCCGGGGACAGGGCCAGGAGCGGCCGGAGCTCTATCAGTCCACGCTGTCGGCCAGTTCCGGTAGGTCGCGCGGCGCCAGGAAGCGGCGCATCGAGGCGCCGCCCGGGCCGGCCGCGTCCCAGCTCGTGGCGAGCGAGAACTCCGTCAGGGTGCCGGTGGGGTAACCTTCGTTCAGCCGGAGGGCGGGTCCTTCCGAGGCCGCGAGCGCGGCCTTGCCCGCCAAGCGAACGGCGAGCTCGTGCAGGCCGGGATTATGGGCCACCACCATCAGGCTGGCGACCTCCTCCGGCACCATCGCCACGGCGTCCAGCAGCGCGTCGGGCGAGGCCAGGTACAACGTGTCCAGCACCTCTACCTTCGCTCCGTCGAGGCGCAGGAGATCGAGCGTTTGCAGGGTGCGCCGGGCGGAGGACACCAGCACCATGGCGGGCCGCAGCCCGGCGGCTGCCATCGCCTGCCCCATGGCCGCCGCGGCCCTGCGGCCACGCGGGTTCAGGCCGCGGGCGTGGTCCGACAGGGCCGGATCGTCCCAGGAGGACTTGGCGTGGCGCAGCAGCAGCAACTGTTTCACGACGCGCCCCTATCGTCCCGGATCATCGCTACCACGCTGGAAACCCCTTGAAGTTCATGGCACTACACTTCCCAGACCGTCCCAGTCTCACCCGGCCTTGTCGGCGTCTGACCGGGTATGGGACCGGGTACCGGGTACGGAGGCACTGGTGCTGACAGACAAGGAGATCCGCGGCGCGGCAGCCCAGGACAAGGCCTACCGCATCCGGGACGATAAGGGGCTGTGGCTCCAGATCAATCCCAACGGGAGCAAGCTCTGGCGCTACCGCTACGAGTTCGCCGGCCGGGAGAAGATGCTGGCGCTCGGCCGGTACCCGGCCATGTCGCTGGCGGCGGCCCGGAAGGGGCGCGAGGCCGCCCGTGCGCTGCTCGATGAGGGCAAGGACCCCGCAACAGAGAAGGCCCTGACCCGCGCCGGGAACGTGGCTTCCAGCCTGAGCACCTTCGAAGCGGTGGCGCGCGACTGGTTGAAGGTACGGGGCGTGTCCTGGGTGCCGCGTCATACCCGCGCCATCGAGCTGAGCCTGGAACTCCACGTCTTCCCCACGCTGGGCAAGCTGCCGATCGCCGGCATCACTTCTCCGATGGTGCTGGCGCTGCTGCGCCGGGTGGAGGCCCAGGGGACGCCGGACCTGGCCAAGCGCCTCCGCCAGCGCCTGTCCATGGTCTTCGTCCACGCCATCGCCACGGGCCAGGGGGAGAGCGACCCGGCGGCCGTGGTCGTACCCGCGCTGGTGCCGCGATCCATCGGCAAGCAGCCGGCGATCACCGACCTGGCGCAGGCCAGGGCGATGCTCCGCAAGGTGGAGGAGACCTCCTCCGAGCCTTGGGTTCGGACGCTGAACCGGTTTCAGGCGCTGACCGCGGTGCGGCCGGGTGAGGCGCGGGGCGCGGCCTGGGCGGAGATCGAGGGGCTCGACACGGACAAGCCGCTGTGGCGCATCCCGCCCGAGCGCATGAAGAAGCGTCGAGAGCACCTGGTGCCGCTGGCGCCTCAAGCGGCCGAGCTGCTGCGGCTCATGCACCAGCTGACCGGCAGCAGCCCCTTCGTGTTCCCCCACCGCCATAGCTCGAAGCGACCTGGCGGCACCACCGCGCTGGCGGTGCTGCTGAACCGGGCCGGCTTCGCGGGCAAGCACGTCCCCCATGGCTGGCGGGCCACCTTCTCCACGGTGATGAACGAGCGGTTCCCCGAGGATCATGCCGCCATCGAGATCATGCTGGCGCACGTCAGTCGCAACGCGGTGGCGGCCGCCTACAATAGAGCGCTGAGGCTCGAGCGGCGCCGCGAACTGGCGACGACCTGGGCCGGGCTGCTGCTGGAAGGTGCCCTGCCGGCAGCGGCGCTGTTCGACCCGGTCAGCCAGCCCGCCGCCTGACCGAAGGTGCCACCCGGCCGGAACTCTCCAGAGACGGTGGCGGGATCGTCACCACCCCGGTGGCGTGCCCATCCTTCCATGCCTGGATCTGGGAGGTGGTCCAGCGCACGCAGCCTCCACCCAACTGGCGTGGCGCCGGGAAGGTACCCGCCGAGATCCGCCGGTAGATGGTGGAGCGGCCGAGCCCGACCTCACGCTCCACCTCGGCAAGGCGGAGGTAGGGGTCGCTGATCAGGGTGCCGTCAGGCATCGGGCGCCTCCCGGTTCGCGAGATCTAGCAGCGCGTCAGCGTGGCAGGGCCCTTCCTTGCACCAGCACGCCAAATTCTTGCCGCGGAGGGAACTCAGCGGCGGCTGCATCCGGTGCTCCTGCCAGAAAGGCAGGTCACGTCGGTAGGCCGCGACAGCATCGGCTGCGTCCATGTACCGGAGCCTGCCGTCGCCGTTGTCGCACAGGGAGATGCCGACACGGTGCGGATTGCCCCACGCAGTGCCGCGACTGACCTTCACCGTGTTCGGCGGCATCCTCCAGCCCTTCTTGCGGGACAGCTGGATCCGCACCGGCTCCCGCACCAGGCTCGCGCTGCGCTCGGCGGCGGCGGCGGTGGATTTGGCGGTCATGGCGCCTTCCTCAATGCGTTGCGGCTGGTGATCGCCCAGAAGCCGTCCTCGAAGACGACCCGGCAGGAGTTGAGGGTGCCGCGCGCTGTGACGCGGCAGGTCTGGCCGTAGCGCTCGGGCAGGCGGGCTTTCCAGCGCCAGACGTAAAGCTGCTCACCCATTCCCCCGCTCCTCCTGCTCCTGCGCGGCGCGGGCGCGGGTGTTCAGCGGCATGGTGAAGAACTGCCCAGACACTCCGCATCCAGCGAGAACCCGAGCGTTCTCCCAGCCGTAGGCGACCAGCACGGAGGGTGCTCCGCAGTTCGCATCAGCGCGGCGCCCGTCCGGATGGTGGAAGTGAATGCGCCCTTCCAGGAACAGGACCCCGGTTGCGGTGGGCGAGCGCCAGACCGTCTCCCAGAACCAAGCCGTTTCGGTGCGCGCCATCACCAGCGCGATGCCATCGCCATGCTCCGACATGCGCCGCATCCAGGCCTGCGCCTCGCGGCTATAGGGAGGGTTCAGCCAGACGCGGCCGGCCCACGGCTGCTTCAAGCCGTCCTCGGCTGGCGTGATGTGCCGCGACGCCGTGGACCACGGCATGACTGGCGGGCAGCACGGGTCGAGATCGAAGGCACCCAGCTTCTGCAGCAGGTCCGGCGGGGTCAGCCATGTGTCCGAGATCATGGCCGCAGACTGGTGACCACCGATCGCACGGCGCGCCACCAGCCCCGCCCGCCGAGAGGTCGTTGCTCGCTCACTCATGGCGCCCCTCCGCGCTGGCAGCCTCGGTGCGGGCGGCGAGGGCTTTGCTACCGACCTCTGTCAGGCGCCAGATCGGACTGCCTTTCTCCATGCCCTCCCATGCTCCGGCATTCAGTTCTTCCGCCTCGCCTTCGGTGGCTGCGCCGTACTCAACGAACCCGGCCGCCTCCATGCGTTCCAGGAAGTCATTCGACTTGAAGTCACCGGCGCAAAAGTCCTGCCAGTGCCGATGAAGGTCTTCGGCAGCCTCCCCCACCGTGTCCGCAGCGGGCCGCGCGAGGGTGGCGGCACTCCTCAGGCGTTCGATGGTGCGATAGAGGGCTGCCACCTCATGTTCGCGGCCTTCCTCGACGCGGCGCAGATACGTCCGCAGCTTCTCGCGTGCCTCCTCGGACTGCTCTAGACGACGCCTCAGTTCTTCCACCTCCCCCGCCGCCACCGGCTGATGCGGGGGCTGCGCGGCGAGGGCGTATTCGTCGTACAGTGGGAGCCAGCCCGCGCCGCTCTGCGGTGACGGAGCGCTTTCCCGATAGAACCAACGATACTTGCCGCGACGGCGCCACATGACCGGCTCCGTCACTCGCCCCGCGCTCGCGGCCGGCTGCGGGGTGGGGGACGGGGTGGCGAGGGCTGCGCGGGCAATCTCCTGACGTTGAAGCGCGACAACAAACCACGAAGGCGGCTGGGCTTCCCCAGGGAAAAGTTCATGCACCGGAGCAGCAATCCGCTCCAGCGCCGCCTCCAGCAGCGCCTCGCGCGTCGCGGGTTCACCGGGCATCGGGGGTCTCCGGGGTGCGGGTGGCAGCGTCGAACGCGCGCTGGCAAGTGTCGGTCCAGGGCTCGCCGCACTGAATGACGGAACAGAAGAACAGCAGGCACTGACGCGCCCTGTCCCGCTCTGCCTCCGCGACCCGCAGGCGATCCAGCAGCGCGAGATAGCCGACGAGCATCCAGCCTCGCTCGGTGGGTTCGACGCTGCCGAAGCTGGCGCTGAAGCCCTGTGCTTTGCCCCAGCGTACCAAGCCGGCCGGCTCTAGTTCGCCTGTCGGGCCTTCCGTGCGATGGCACACCATCAGTGCCGTAGGACGTTCGAGGTCCAGCCGCGTCTGCGCGATGGCCTTCAGTTCCTCCAGCGCTTCCCGGCTGACCTTCGCGGCCAGCCCCTCCACATCCACGCTCATACCGCCGCTCCCTCGCTCTGGGCGTCCTCGCGGGAGGCGAGGGTGCTCTTCCCTCCAGCCGCGGGGCAGCGCAGTGCCGCCACCTCGCGCAGGTACTCGCTGGCCGCCGCGATCTCGGACGCAGTGGCGGTCGCGGTGATCGTCACCAGCACGTTCGCGGTGGCGAAGGAGGACTTCTGGACGGGGGTCATGCGCCCCTCCGCTCGATCAGCTCGCCCAGCAGGCGGTCGACCGTCTGCCACACGGGCTCGTCGCCCTGACGCTCTCGGTGCACCAGGTCGTGCGCCTCCTTCGTCACGTTCAGCGTGCCGCGCGTCGCCTCCGGCCGCGGTGTGCGCATCGCCAGCATGGCTCGCTCGATCACCTCGACCGGCACGACGAGCGTGGCGGCGATGTCGGCCGGCTCCTGCCCCTGCTTCCGCATGCGGCGCACAGCGGCCACGAACTCGTCCGAGAGGCCGATGTCGGGGCGTAGCGCCTGGGTGCGGCGGGACATGTCGCCGGCGTGGTGGCCTGGCGGTGTTCCGGCGAAGCCGCTCATGCCGCGCCCTCCAGTTCGGCGATGCGACGGTCGATGCTGCGCTCGACCTGCCTCACCGCCTCGGGGTGCCGCTTGAACACGCTGGCGAGTTCTGACCCATTCAAGGCGCGCAGATGTCGCACCTCTGCGACATCTTTGCAGAGGCGCAGCGCCTTGGCCCAAGCGGCAGCCCAGACCTGCACGTCGGTGCCGGAAGTGAGCACCGCACGCAGCTCGTGGACTGTGCCGTCGCGGGTGATGAGGGGCAGCGCTTCGGTGGCGGCCTCAAGCATCGGCCTTCTCCTCGCGCGCCCGCGCCAGGGCCGCGCGACCACGCTCCGTCAGCACGTAGGTGTTGAAGGCGACGCCTGGGGCGAGCAGTCCCTTGGCGATGCAGCGGTCCACCTGCAGCGGCCAGTCGAAGCCGGGCTCCTTCGCGGAGCGGTTCTGCGGCACGTCGCTGTAGGCGCCGGCGCGGCGCACGCAGCCGGCGGTCTCTGCCTTGTCGAGAACCCGGAAGTGCGACTTGAACAGCTTCGGGATTGGGGCGGGCGCGGTGGCGGTCGCCATCGTCACACCCTCATCGGCATCAGGCAGGCCAGGCCGCCCGGGAACTCGATCCGCATCGGGGCATGACCGTCCTGCACCCGCATCGTGAAGCCCTTCGGAGCGGCT